>NZ_QCWA01000007.1:0-386516 GCF_003058245.1 Pseudomonas sp. GV047
GAGGCTTGGACGAGGTATGACCCGCGTCCAGGCCTCAAATGTGTAAACGATGTCCCCGGTTTCAGATGTAAACGATGTCTACGGTTCTACACCCCGATAGCGCCATCAGCCACTCCACCAGCCCCAGGTTAATTGCCTCACTCCCGGCCACCCGGTAAAGTGCCGCTCCCCCCGCAATGCCCGAGGCAGCCCCCATGACCCAGACCTTTGAAATTGCCGTGATCGGTGCCACCGGTACGGTCGGCGAAACCCTGGTGCAGATTCTCGAAGAGCTGGCATTCCCGGTGGGCACCCTGTACCTGCTGGCGGGCAGTAACTCTGCTGGCGCCTCGGTACCGTTTCGCGGCAAGAACGTACGGGTCAAGGAGGTCGACGAATTCGATTTCAGCAAGGCGCAACTGGCCTTCTTCGCCGCAGGCCCGGCAGTCACCCTGAGCTTCGCGCCGCGAGCCACGGCGGCGGGTTGCTCGGTGATCGACTTGTCGGGAGCCTTGCCCGCCGAGCAGGCGCCCCAGGTGGTGCCGGAAGCCAATGCCCATGTCCTCGACGGCCTGGAAAAACCGTTCCAGCTCGGCAGCCCGAGCCCGTCCGCCACCAACCTGGCGGTGGTGCTGGCGCCGTTGCGCGGCTTGCTGGACATCCAGCGTGTCGCCGTCACTGCCAGCCTGGCAGTGTCTGCCCAGGGCCGCGAAGCCGTCAGCGAATTGGCCCGTCAGACCGCCGAGCTCCTGAACGTGCGCCCTCTGGAACCTAAGTTCTTTGACCGGCAAATGGCCTTCAACTTGTTGGCACAAGTCGGCACGCCAGACGCCCAAGGGCATACCGCCTTGGAAAAGCGCCTGGTTCACGAGCTGCGCGCAGTCCTGGAATTACCTTTGCTAAAGATTTCCGCAACTTGCGTTCAAGCCCCGGTGTTTTTTGGCGATAGCCTGACTGTGTCGTTGCAATTGGGCGCGGCGGTCGATCTTACCGCCGTCAACCGCGCATTGGAGGCCGCGCCCGGTATCGAGCTGGTAGAAGAGGGGGATTACCCTACAGCCGTGGGCGACGCAGTCGGCCAGGATGTGGTCTATGTAGGCCGGGTGCGCGCAGGAGTGGATGACGCGGCTGAACTAAATCTGTGGCTGACGTCAGATAACGTACGCAAGGGCGCCGCCCTTAACGCCGTGCAACTGGCGCAGTTGTTGATAAAACGCCTTGCGTAAAAGATACTTGGCGGCAATTTGTAGATTGATTCTAACCAGGCGCTATGCTTGGCCCCAAGCAGGAACAATTGCGCGTCGGTGACCTATCGGCTCGCCATGCCTTATGGCAAGCGGTTACCAACCTTCTCGCAGGCCGGGGAGTGTTCAAACAAAGGATGAGGCTATGGTTCAAGTTCGCAAACTGGTGTTAGCAATAGCGGCCGCCTCGGCGCTGTCCTCCGGTATGGCGCAGGCGCTGCAGCTGGGGGAAATGACCCTTAAATCGAAGTTGAACCAGCCGTTGTCGGTGGAAATCGAATTGCTCGATGTCGGTGGCCTCACGGCGTCCGAGATCACCCCGAGCCTGGCCTCATCCCAGGCGTTCGTGGACGCGGGCGTCGATCGCCAGGCGTTTCTCGATGACCTGACGTTTACCCCGGTCATCAATCCCAGTGGTCGCAGCGTGGTGCGCGTCACCTCCAGCAAGCCGCTGCCGGATTCCTACGTACGTTTCCTGCTGCAGGTGCAATGGCCCAATGGCCGCCTGATGCGCGACTACAGCGTGTTGCTCGACCCTGCCAAGTTCGACCAGTCGACTTCGACCCCCGCAGCACCTGCACCACGCGTGGGAGCGCCCGCCCGCACTGCGCCCGCTGTGAGCAAGCCGGCCCAGCACACCACCACGTCCCGCGACACCCTGTGGGAAATTGCGCAGAAGCACCGCAATGGCGGCTCGGTGCAGCAGACCATGCTGGCCATTCAGGCCCTCAACCCCGACGCCTTTGTCGACGGCAATATCAACCGCCTGAAAACCGGCCAGGTGCTGCGCCTGCCGGACACCGTACAAAGCACGGCGTTGCCGCAACCTCAGGCAATCGCCGAAGTGAGGGTACAAAATGCCGCCTGGCGCCAGGGTCGACGCGGGGCTACCAATCAGGCGGCCGGCAAGCAGCAACTGGACGCCACCAAGCGTGCCCAGGCCGGCAACGCGCCGTCGACCACCAATGCCCAGGACAACCTGAGCCTGGTCTCGGCTGAAGCAGCCAGGAAAGGCGGCAAGGGCAAGGCCGGCGACAGCCAGGTCCTGAGCGACAAGCTGGCGATGACCCAGGAGCAACTGGACACCACTCGCCGCGATAACGAAGAGCTCAAGAGCCGTGCCGCAGATCTGCAAAGCCAGTTGGATAAACTGCAAAAGTTGATTCAACTGAAAAACGATCAACTGGCCCGTTTGCAGGCAGAAAAAGGCGACCCGGCCGTAGCGGCGACGGCAGCGATGCCCGCACAGCTGGCAAGCGACCCGGCCGCCACGCCGGCAGCACCCGCTGCACAGCCCGCCGCGCCAACCCCAACCCCGGCGGCGCCGGCACCTGAGGCGGCTAAACCGGCCGCCGCACCTGACACCACCGAAGGCAAGTTCAATGATCTGCTGACCAACCCGGTTGTCCTCGGTGTGATCGGCGGCGCGGCTGGCCTGGTGGTGTTGCTGCTCCTGCTGCTGTGGGCGCGCCATCGCAACGCCCGTCGTGAAGAGGAGAAGCACTTGCGCATGGCGCGGGCGCTGGCTGAAGAGCCGGAATTTACCTCGAACATCGAACAGGACCTGCCGTCGGACAGTTTCGAAGGCCTCGAAGTGCCGCCGCCGAACGTCAAGCTGGCAGCCGCTCCGGCACCTGCTCCAGTGGTTGCGCCGGCGGTAGCGGTTCCGACGGTTGCCTCCGTGCTCGCGCCGCTGGCCGCTGCCGTGGCCCCGCAAAACGCCAACGATGCCCTGGCGCAAGCCCAGTCCCATATCGACCGTGGTCATCTGAACCAGGCCGCCGATGTGCTGGAGCAAGCGATCAAGCACGAGCCCAAGCGCAGCGACCTGCGGTTGAAGCTGATGGAAGTCTACGGCCTGCAAAGCGACAAGGACGGTTTCGTGACCCAGGAGCGTCAACTGGTGGCCAATGGTGAAAACCATGCCCAGGTCGAGCAGCTCAAGTCGCGCTTTCCTGCGATGGCGGTATTGGCGGCGGGCGTCAGTGCCGCGGTTGCCGCCGCGGCCCTCGACGCGCAGTACGTCAAGGACCTGCTGGAAGACAAACCGGCCGTCCCGGCCACCGAGCCCGATGCACTCGACACCGATTTCGACCTGAGCCTGGATGAGTTGGAGGCGGCTTCGCCAGCCAGCCTGGACGACGAACAGACGTTTGCAGCGCTCCTGGAACAGCAATCGGCGCCCAAGGCCGGCGAGGAAAACCTGTCGGACTTCGACCTGGACCTGCAACTGAATGACCCGGCGTCCGAGCAGTCCGACGACGACTTCCTTTCCGGTCTTGAGGACCAGATGAAGGATGTGTCTGCCGTGGAGCCGCCGACGCTGACCCCATCGGCGCTGGATGACTTCGATTTGCCGGAGGATTTCGACCTGTCCCTGGCGGATGAGCCAGAAGCAGCCGCCAAGCCGGATGCCTTCGCTTCGGAGCTGGACGATGTCAACGCCGAGCTGGATCGCCTGTCCCAGAGCCTGGAAAGTCCGCCCATCGAACCCTCCTTTACCGCCGAGGACGCGGCGCTGGGCGATGATGAGCCGGAGTTCGATTTCCTGTCCGGTACGAATGAAGTGGCCACCAAGCTCGATCTCGCCCAGGCCTATATCGACATGGGGGATGCCGACGGCGCGCGGGACATCCTCTCCGAAGTGCTCACCGAAGGTGATGAGGCGCAGCGCGGCGAGGCCAAGGAAATGCTCGGCAAAATCTGAAGGTCGATGCCGGTGCGGTGTGGGAAGGTCAATCCCCAACAAAAGCGCACGCCACGCAGCTGGCGCATTTATAATGGCCGCCTTCGCGCAACTCATCAGGCTCTCAGTTCTTGGCAAATATAGATAACCCGGCCGCCGAAATGGCGGCCGCTGGCTTTTACCGCATCGCCCTCGGCGTGGAATACAAAGGCTCGCGCTATCGCGGCTGGCAGCGCCAGGCGTCAGGCGTGCTGACGGTGCAGGAAACCCTGGAGAAGGCGCTGTCGAAAGTGGCTGACTCCCCGGTGTCGTTGATGTGCGCCGGGCGTACCGATGCAGGTGTGCATGCCTGCGGTCAGGTGGTGCACTTCGATACCCAGGCCGAACGCACGATGAAGGCCTGGGTGATGGGTGCCAATATCAATTTGCCCCATGACGTCAGCGTCAGTTGGGCCAAGGTCATGCCTGCGCACTTTCATGCGCGCTTCAAGGCGATTGCCCGGCGTTATCGCTATGTGATCTACAACGACCAGATCCGTCCCGCGCACCTCAACGAAGAAATCACCTGGAACCACCGTCCGCTGGATGCCGAGCGCATGGCCGAGGCTGCGCAGCATCTGGTAGGGGTGCATGATTTCAGTGCGTTTCGTGCCGGCCAGTGCCAGGCCAAGTCGCCGATCAAGGAAGTCCACCACCTGCGGGTGACTCGCCACGGCAAGATGATTGTGCTGGACATCCGCGCCGGCGCCTTCCTGCACCATATGGTGCGCAACATTGCGGGCGTATTGATGACCATCGGCACCGGCGAGCGCCCGGTGGAATGGGCCAGGGAAGTGCTGGAAAGCCGCATCCGCCGCACGGGCGGCGTCACGGCGCATCCGTTTGGCCTGTACCTGGTGGATGTGGAGTACCGCGACGAGTTCGAACTGCCGCAGCGTTTCATCGGGCCACACTTCCTCACAGGGTTCAGTGAACTTGGCGGCTGACGCCCGGAAAAGCTTTTGTTACCATCCGGGACTTTATCGGTCCAACCCCTGAGGTTTCTACGACATGCCTGCCGTTCGCAGCAAGATTTGCGGGATTACCCGCATAGAAGACGCGCTGGCGGCAGTCGAGGCGGGGGCGGATGCCATTGGCCTGGTGTTTTATGCCGGGAGCCCGCGGGCGGTGAATGTGTTGCAGGCGCGGGCGATCATTGCGGCGCTGCCGCCGTTCGTGACCACCGTGGGCTTGTTCGTCAACGCCAGCCGCTGCGAACTCAATGAAACCCTGGATGCCGTGCAGCTGGATATGCTGCAATTTCACGGCGACGAAACCCCGGATCAATGTGAAAGCTACCAACGCCCGTATATCAAGGCGTTGCGGGTCAAGGCGGGTGACGATATCGCGAGGGCCTGCGCTGCCTATTCCGGCGCGCGTGGCATTCTGCTGGACACGTATGTCGAAGGCGTACCCGGTGGTACCGGCGAAGCGTTCGATTGGTCGCTGATCCCCGAAGGATTGAGCAAGCCGATCATCCTGGCCGGGGGGCTCAACCCTGGCAATGTCGGTGCGGCGATTCAACAGGTCCGGCCGTATGCCGTGGATGTCAGCGGTGGGGTAGAGCAAGGCAAGGGCATCAAGGATCACGACAGGATTCGCGCATTCATGCACGCGGTGCGCAACAGCAGTGACGGGATGTGACGGCTGGCAGTCTGCCGCCGTCCATAACTACCGCTGTGTAAAACAGCGCGGCGTCGCCTGAGGGCGGCCCGGAAATAATGAAGTGGCAACCTGCACTGGCAGGTTGTCTGGAAGGCTGAGGATGCAGGCTGGAAATGGCAGGTCGAACGTCTGACCCCGTCCAGCCTGCGTCATCGCCACATATGAATTTAGCTCAAGGGCATACGCGGGGCTGTGTTCAAGCCACCGGTACTGGAGAAAGAAAGCATGAGCAACTGGTTAGTAGACAAACTGATCCCTTCGATCATGCGTTCCGAGGTGAAGAAAAGCTCGGTTCCTGAAGGTCTGTGGCACAAGTGCCCATCCTGCGACGCGGTGCTGTACCGCCCCGAGCTGGAAAAGACCCTGGATGTTTGCCCCAAGTGCAACCACCACATGCGTATCGGCGCCCGCGCCCGCATCGACATCTTCCTCGACGCCGACGGCCGTAACGAGCTGGGCGCCGACCTGGAGCCGGTCGACCGTCTCAAGTTCCGCGACGGCAAGAAGTACAAGGACCGCCTGACCGCTGCGCAAAAGCAGACCGGTGAGAAGGACGCGTTGATTTCCGTCAGCGGCAAGCTGCTGGGCATGCCGGTGGTAGTGTCGGCGTTCGAGTTCTCCTTCATGGGCGGCTCCATGGGTGCCATCGTCGGCGAGCGCTTCGTGCGCGCCGCCAACTACGCCCTGGAAAACCGTTGCCCGATGATCTGCTTCGCCGCCTCCGGTGGTGCGCGGATGCAGGAAGCGTTGATCTCCCTGATGCAAATGGCCAAGACCTCTGCGGTGCTGGCGCGTCTGCGCGAAGAAGGCATTCCGTTCATCTCCGTGCTGACCGACCCGGTCTACGGCGGCGTTTCCGCCAGCCTGGCGATGCTCGGCGACGTGATCGTCGGTGAGCCGAAAGCGTTGATCGGCTTTGCCGGCCCGCGCGTGATCGAGCAGACCGTGCGCGAAAAACTGCCGGAAGGCTTCCAGCGCAGCGAGTTCCTGCTGGAGCACGGCGCAATCGACCTGATCATTCCGCGCGGTGAGCTGCGTCCACGCCTGGGTAGCCTGCTGGCGCAGATGATGGGCCTGCCGACACCTGTTTACGTCGCGCCTAAAGTCGAGCCGATCGTTGTGCCGCCGGTGCCTGCGAACCTATGACCCAACGTACCCTGGGCGAATGGCTCGCCTACCTCGAGCAGTTGCATCCGTCCGCCATCGACATGGGCCTGGAGCGCTCGCAACAGGTAGCGGCCCGCCTTGGGTTGGGCCGGCCGGCGCCGCGTGTGATCACGGTGACCGGCACCAACGGCAAGGGCTCTACCTGTGCCTTTGTTGCCGCGCTGCTGCAGGCCCAGGGGCTGAAAGTCGGCGTGTACAGCTCGCCGCACTTGCTGCGTTACAACGAGCGGGTGCAACTCAATGGTGTCGAAGCCAGCGATGAGCAACTCTGCGAAGCCTTCGCCGCACTTGATGCCGGGCGCGGTGAGATTTCCCTGACTTACTTCGAAATGGGCACCCTGGCGGCGTTCTGGCTGTTCGAGCGTGCGCAGCTGGATGTGGTCGTATTGGAAGTGGGCCTGGGCGGGCGCCTGGACACTGTCAACGTGGTGGATGCCGACCTGGCGCTGGTCACCAGTATTGGCGTGGACCATGCCGACTACCTGGGGGATACCCGCGAGTCCGTGGCCTATGAAAAGGCCGGGATTTTCCGCCCGGGCAAGCCTGCGCTGTGCGGTGACCTGGATCCTCCGCAGCCTTTGCTGGACAAGGTGCGTGAGCTGGGCTGCCCATTCTTCCTGCGTGGCCGCGAATTCAATCTTGAAATCGGTGACCGGCACTGGCAGTGGTGCGGCCGGGATGCCCATGGGCAGGCTGTGGAACTGCGTGATCTGCCCTTGCTGAACCTGCCGATGGAGAACGCCGCACTCGCGCTGCAAGCCTATCTGTTGCTGGACCTGCCTTGGCAGGCTGAGCAGATTGCTGCGACGTTGCTGGCGACTCGCGTGGTGGGACGCCTGGATCGCCGGGCGTTCGACTGGCACGGCAAGCGCCTGAACCTGCTGCTGGATGTGGGGCATAACCCCCATGCAGCGCAATACCTGGCCAAGCGCCTGGCACGCACGCCGCCGGTAGGGCGTCGCCTGGCTGTATTCGGTTTGCTCGCCGATAAGGACCTGGAGGGCGTGGTTGCGCCGTTGCTGGACAGCGTCCAGGCTTGGGCGGTAGCGCCGCTGGATACGCCCCGCAGCCGTCCGGCCCATGAACTTGAGATCGTGTTACAGAACCTTGGTGCGCCGGTGGCGTCGTATGCAAGCGTGACTGCTGCCCTGGAGGCGCAGTGCGCGGTAGCGACGGCCGAGGACGAGATTCTGTTGTTCGGATCATTTTATTGTGTTGCCGAGGCGCTTGAGTGGTTGGCCCGGCGCTCCACGGAGGAAGCTGCACATGGCATTACTGGATAGCGCATACAAGCAGCGAATGGTTGGAGCCCTGGTGCTGGTGGCATTGGCGGTGATTTTCCTGCCGATGCTGTTTTCCCGCCAGGACGAGCAGCGCCAGGTGGTTGTCGAGGCTCCGGCTGCGCCCCAGGCACCGGCAGTGCCCCAAGTGCAGGTGGAGCCGGTGGTGGTGCCTGAGCCGCAGGCGTTGCCGGAAGAAGAGCCGGTGCCGACCGATGATGAGGTGGCCGCGCAGCAGGCGCCGTCGATGCCGGTGCAGCCAAGCGTGCCGGTGGTCAAACCGACACCTGCTCCGGCGGTCGCCGCCAAGCCGGCGACACCTGCGCCTGCGCCCAAGCCTGTAGCGCCACAGCCTGCTGCGCCGGGCAAGCCGGATGTTGGGCAAAGCCGTATCGACCCGAATGGTCTGCCGATCAGTTGGTCGATCCAGGTGGCCAGCCTGGGCAACCGTGAAGGCGCCGACGCCTTGCAGAAGAAGCTGCGTGCCCAGGGCTACAATGCCTATATCCGTAGCGCCGACGGCAAGAACCGGGTGTTTATCGGGCCGCTGATCGAGCGCGCCGAGGCGGATCGGCTGCGGGATTTGCTGGACCGTCAGCAAAACCTGAAGGGCTTCGTGACCCGCTTCCAGCCTGAGCGCGGCTGAGTCCGTGGAATGCAATCCAAGGTGGGAGGGGGCAAGCCTCTCCCACATTGGTTTTGCAGTGGGGTTGAAATCCGGCTGGCTCGCCACAAACTATTGATTTGCAAAGCAGCCGCAATCACAGCTTACCGACAGCCCGACGCTCTGCTAAAATGCGCCGCCTTATCCGTCCGTAGGCTCAAACGTGCCATTTACCTGGGTTGACTGGGCGATCGTTGCAATCGTCGCCATCTCCGCTTTGATCAGTCTAAGCCGCGGCTTCGTAAAAGAAGCATTGTCGTTGCTGACCTGGATCATCGCAGGAGTCGTAGCCTGGATGTTCGGCGGTTCGTTGTCGGTCTACCTGGCCGGATACATCGAGACACCTTCGGCTCGCGTCATCGCGGGCTGCGCCATCATGTTCATCGCCACGCTGCTGGTGGGGGCAATGGTCAATTATCTTATTGGCGAGTTGATACGTGTCACCGGCCTCTCCGGGACCGATCGATTTCTCGGCATGGCCTTCGGTGCCGCGCGTGGTGCGTTGCTGGTGGTCGTGGCGGTCGGGCTGTTGAGCCTGGGGCCGGTACAGCAGGATTCGTGGTGGCAGGAGTCGGTACTCGTGCCAAAATTTCTATTGGTTGCAGATTGGTCCAAGAACCTCATATTGGGGTGGAGCAGTCAGTGGCTGGCCAGCGGAATCAGCGTACCCGCTGATCTTCCGTTCAAGGAACACCTCTTGCCGGCCAAAACGCCGCAGTAAGTTGTGTTCAGTCAAGATTCATTAAGTAGGGGTTGCGTCGCATGTGTGGCATCGTCGGTATCGTCGGTAAGTCGAACGTCAATCAGGCGCTGTATGACGCGCTAACCGTCCTCCAGCACCGCGGCCAGGACGCTGCCGGTATTGTGACCAGCCACGACGGCCGGTTATTCCTGCGCAAGGACAATGGCCTGGTACGTGACGTGTTCCATCAGCGTCACATGCAGCGCCTCGTCGGGCACATGGGCATTGGCCATGTGCGTTACCCGACCGCCGGTAGCTCGACGTCGGCCGAAGCTCAGCCGTTCTACGTCAACTCGCCTTACGGCATTACCCTGGCGCATAACGGTAACCTGACCAACGTTGAGCAACTGGCCAAGGAGATTTACGAATCTGACCTGCGCCACGTCAACACCAGCTCCGACTCGGAAGTGCTGCTCAACGTGTTCGCCCACGAGCTGGCCCAGCGCGGCAAGCTGCAGCCGACCGAAGAAGACGTGTTCGCCGCCGTGATCGACGTGCACAACCGTTGCGTCGGCGGTTATGCCGTTGTGGCGATGATCACCGGCTACGGCATCGTCGGCTTCCGTGACCCCCACGGTATTCGCCCGATCGTGTTCGGCCAGCGTCACACCGACGAAGGCGTCGAGTACATGATCGCGTCCGAAAGCGTGTCCCTGGACGTGCTGGGCTTCACCCTGATCCGCGACCTCGCGCCGGGCGAAGCGGTGTACATCACCGAAGACGGCAAGCTGCACACTCGTCAGTGCGCTGTCGCGCCGAAACTCACCCCGTGCATCTTCGAGCACGTCTACCTGGCGCGTCCGGATTCGATCATCGATGGTGTGTCGGTGTACAAGGCACGCCTGCGCATGGGCGAGAAGCTGGCCGACAAGATCCTGCGCGAGCGTCCCGAGCACGACATCGACGTGGTGATCCCGATCCCGGACACCAGCCGCACTGCTGCGCTGGAGTTGGCCAACCACCTGGGCGTCAAGTTCCGCGAAGGCTTCGTGAAAAACCGTTACATCGGTCGTACCTTCATCATGCCGGGCCAGGCTGCGCGTAAGAAGTCGGTGCGTCAGAAGCTCAACGCCATCGAGCTGGAATTCCGCGGCAAGAACGTGATGCTGGTGGACGACTCCATCGTACGCGGCACCACCTGCAAGCAAATCATCCAGATGGCCCGTGAAGCCGGTGCGAAGAACGTGTACTTCTGTTCCGCAGCGCCTGCCGTGCGTTACCCGAACGTGTACGGTATCGACATGCCGAGCGCCCACGAACTGATCGCACACAACCGCACGACCCAGGACGTGGCCGACCTGATCGGCGCCGATTGGCTGATCTACCAGGACCTGCCGGACCTGATCGAGGCGGTCGGCGGTGGCAAGATCAAGATCGAGCAGTTTGACTGCGCCGTGTTCGACGGCAAGTATGTGACCGGTGACGTCGACGAGGCCTACCTGAACAAGATCGAGCAGGCGCGTAACGACTCGTCGAAGATCAAGACCCAGGCGGTCAGCGCGATCATCGATCTGTACAACAACTGAGTAGACACCGGCCCTGAGGGGCCGGTTTTGTATCTTAAATAAAGAATTGAGTAAGGAGTCGCAGCATGAGTCAGGAATGGGATGCCGGTCGGTTGGACAGCGACCTCGATGGCGTAGCTTTCGATACCCTGGCTGTGCGCGCCGGCCAGCACCGTACCCCGGAAGGTGAGCACGGTGACCCGATGTTCTTCACCTCCAGCTACGTGTTCCGCACGGCGGCCGACGCCGCGGCGCGCTTTGCTGGCGAAGTGCCGGGTAACGTTTATTCCCGCTACACCAACCCGACTGTGCGCGCTTTCGAAGAACGTATCGCGGCCCTGGAAGGCTCAGAGCAGGCGGTGGCGACGGCCACCGGCATGGCGGCGATCCTGGCGGTGGTGATGAGCCTGTGCAGTGCCGGTGACCACGTGCTGGTGTCGCGCAGCGTGTTTGGTTCGACCATCAGCCTGTTCGAGAAGTATTTCAAGCGCTTCGGTATCGAAGTGGACTACGTGCCCCTGGCGGATCTGTCCGGCTGGGATGCGGCGATCAAGTCCAACACCAAGCTGCTGTTCGTCGAGTCGCCGTCCAATCCGTTGGCCGAGTTGGTGGATATCGCCGCGTTGTCAGAAGTGGCTCACGCCAAAGGCGCAATGCTGGTGGTCGACAACTGTTTCTGCACGCCTGCCTTGCAGCAGCCGCTGAAGCTGGGCGCGGACATTGTGGTGCACTCGGCCACCAAGTTTATCGATGGCCAGGGCCGTTGCATGGGCGGCGTGGTTGCCGGTCGCAGCGAGCAGATGAAGGAAGTGGTGGGCTTCCTGCGCACCGCCGGCCCGACCCTGAGCCCGTTCAATGCCTGGATCTTCCTCAAGGGCCTGGAAACCCTCAGCCTGCGGATGAAGGCCCATTGCGCCAACGCCCAGGCCCTGGCCGAGTGGCTGGAGCAGCAGGACGGTATCGAAAAAGTGCATTACGCCGGCCTCAAGAGCCACCCGCAGCACGCATTGGCCCAGCGCCAGCAACGTGGTTTCGGCGCCGTGGTGAGTTTTGAAGTGAAGGGCGGCAAAGAGGGCGCCTGGCGCTTTATCGATGCGACGCGCCTGATCTCCATCACGGCCAACCTGGGCGACAGCAAGACCACCATTACCCATCCGAGCACCACGTCCCACGGACGCCTGGCGCCGCAGGAGCGTGAGGCGGCCGGTATCCGGGACAGCCTGATCCGCATCGCGGTCGGCCTGGAAGATGTCGCGGATCTGCAGGCTGACCTGGCTCGCGGGCTGGCTGCCTTGTGATCGAGTGGTCCCTGGAGGCCGCGGCGGCCAGTAATGGGCGCGTCGCCCTGGTGACGGGCGCGGCGCGGGGTATTGGCCTCGGGATTGCGGCGTGGCTGATCAGCGAAGGCTGGCAGGTGGTCTTGACCGACCTCGACCGCGAGCGCGGTTCCAAGGTGTCCAAGGTGCTGGGCGAAAACGCCTGGTTTATCACCATGGACGTGGCTGACGAGAAACAGGTGGCCCAGGGGGTCGCCGAAGTCCTGGGGCAGTTCGGTCGCCTGGACGCGTTGGTCTGTAACGCTGCGGTGGCCGACCCGCACAATATCACCCTGGAGAGCCTCGACCTGGCCTACTGGAACCGCGTGCTGGCCGTTAACCTCAGTGGGCCGATGTTGCTGGCCAAGCATTGTGCGCCCTACCTGCGTGCCCACGGCGGGGCCATCGTCAACCTGGCGTCGACCCGGGCTCGTCAGTCGGAGCCGGATACCGAAGCCTACGCGGCGAGTAAAGGGGGGCTGTTGGCCCTTACTCACGCCTTGGCGATCAGTCTCGGGCCGGAAGTGCGGGTGAATGCGGTCAGCCCTGGCTGGATCGATGCCCGTGATCCAGCTGCGCGGCGTGCCGAGCCTTTGACCGATGCCGATCATGCCCAGCATCCGGCGGGCAGGGTGGGTACGGTAGAGGACGTGGCAGCGATGGTGGCGTGGTTGCTGTCGCGCCAGGCCGGGTTTGTCACCGGGCAAGAGTTTGTGGTGGACGGTGGCATGAGCAAGAAGATGATTTACAGCGAGTAGGGCAGGTCGCCGTCTTGAAGCTATTTTGTCTTTTTCAGAAAAACTTCAAGCAGGCTATTGACTTAGGTCCGCTACCTGCGTAAATTTCGCGGCCTCAACGAAGCAAAGGGTGATTAGCTCAGCTGGGAGAGCATCTGCCTTACAAGCAGAGGGTCGGCGGTTCGATCCCGTCATCACCCACCACTTCTTGAGAGTTTTGCCTTCGGGCAGGACGCAACGTTAAAGGTTGCACCGACGCGCAGCGGTAGTTCAGTCGGTTAGAATACCGGCCTGTCACGCCGGGGGTCGCGGGTTCGAGTCCCGTCCGCTGCGCCATATTTTCCAGGTTCGATTTATCGGGCTTGAGATTGAACAGCCAAGCTGATCGATCAGATGTTCAAGGACGGTTGAGGCGGTTTGCTCGGCCGGTCAAGCGATACGCAGCGGTAGTTCAGTCGGTTAGAATACCGGCCTGTCACGCCGGGGGTCGCGGGTTCGAGTCCCGTCCGCTGCGCCATATCTACCTCAAGGCCCACTGAACGCCTTGAAGCACAAAGAAAGCCACTGGCTACTTTGATCCGATAGCAAAGACCCTGGTCGAAAGACCGGGGTTTTTTGTGTCTGCAATTTGGTAATTTTTTGCGGGAGCCGGCGAACCGGCTCCCATTGATTTGTCAGAAGCCCAGCTTATCCCGCAGCCCGTAATACCAGGCCCCCAGTGCCGCAAACGGTGTGCGCAACAGTTGCCCGCCCGGGAATGGGTAGTGCGGCAGGTCGGCAAACGCATCAAAGCGCTCTGCCTGGCCTCTCAGCGCTTCCGCCAGTACCTTGCCCGCCAGGTGGGTGTACGTCACCCCATGGCCGCTGCAGCCCTGTGAGTAGTAGATGTTGTCGCCCAGGCGACCGACCTGCGGCAAGCGCGACAGGGTCAGCAGGAAGTTGCCGGTCCAGGCGTAGTCGATCTTCACATCCTTGAGTTGCGGGAAGGCCTTGAGCATCTTCGGGCGGATGATTGCTTCGATGTTCGCCGGGTCGCGCGCGCCATACACCACGCCGCCGCCGAAGATCAGGCGCTTGTCACTGGTGAGGCGATAGTAGTCGAGCAGGTAGTTGCAGTCCTCTACGCAGTAATCCTGCGGCAGGAGTGTCCTGGCCAGCTCATCCCCGAGTGGCGCCGTCGTGATCACCTGGGTGCCACAGGGCATCGACTTGGCCGCCAGCTCCGGCACCAGGTTGCCCAGGTAGGCATTGCCCGCGACGATGATGAACTTGGCCCTGACCTTGCCTTCTGCCGTATGGACCACCGGGTTGGCGCCACGCTCGATGCGCACCGCCGCCGATTGTTCGTAGATCGTCCCGCCCAGGGACTCCACGGCGGCGGCTTCACCGAGTGCCAGGTTGAGTGGGTGGATATGGCCGCCACTCATGTCCAGCAGCCCGCCGACATAGTTGTCACAGGCCACGACCTCGCGAATGCGACGCTCGTCCAGCAACTCCAGCTGTGTATGGCCGTAGCGCTCCCACAAGCGTTTCTGCGACTCCAGATGGTCCATGTGCTTGCTGTTGAGTGCCGCGAACACGCCGCCGTCCTTCAGGTCGCACTGGATCTGGTACTTGGCGACCCGCTCGCGAATGATCCTGCCGCCCTCGAACGCCATCTGCCCCAGCAACTGCGCCTGTTGCGGGCCGACGCTGCGCTCGATCACATCAATGTCACGGCTGTAGCTGTTGACGATCTGCCCGCCATTGCGGCCTGACGCGCCAAAACCCACCTTGGCGGCTTCCAGCGCCGTTACGCGAAAACCGTTCTCCAGCAGGAACAGCGCGCTGGACAGGCCGGTATAGCCGGCACCGATCACGCACACATCGGTTTCGACGTCGCCTTGCAACATTGGGCGCGGCGGAACGGCATTGGCGGAAGCGGCGTAATACGACTGGGGGTAGGGGGTGTTCGCCATCCTGGAACCTCTGTTTTATATTTTTTACGAGTGCCCTGATCCTACCTGAGTTGAAAATTGCCTGCCAGCCACCCCAAAAAGTACGGTGCGCCGGCTGCAAATAAATAATTCGCATATTCATAGGGTTAGCTGCAAAAAAGATGTTGACACCCCTCCGGAATTCCGTAGAATGCCGCCTCACAGCAGGCACGTAGCTCAGTTGGTTAGAGCACCACCTTGACATGGTGGGGGTCGTTGGTTCGAGTCCAATCGCGCCTACCAAACAAAATCCGCTCTGCTGGGCGGTCTGGAAGGGTTCACCGAAAGGTGGGCCCTTTTTTGTTCGTGCGATTTATTACTACCCGAAAATCTTCCTACCCCCGCCTAAAGTAATCGACCCCCAGGCCGATAGAGATCGCAAATCTCTTACTCTCGGACACTTGGCATGCTTATCAACATCAGCACTACCGCCTCCGTAGCAAGCACCCCAAGCACTGTCAGCTCGACGGCTGCCGCGACCGAGGAAAGTACAAGCAGCGCAGGCGGCACGACCGTCAACATGCACGCTGATTCCAATGGTGCGGCAGGTGTAAGTGGCGGTGGCGGTGGCCAAGCCTCCTCGCTCTCGAAGGAGTCCGATACCGTCAAAGAATTGAAGAAGCAGATCGAGCAGTTGCAAAAGCAGCTTCAAGCGCAGCAGCAAGCCTTGCAGAAAGCTCAGTCCAGCAACCAGAGTGCAGAAGCCAAAGCGGCGGCAGTAGCGGCGGCGCAGATGCAGATCGCCGGCACTGCGGCAGCGTTGCAGACAGTGACTTCCGCACTGTTGCAGGCAGTCACCGATGAGGGCAACAGCACGTCGGGTTCGATGGTCAGTACCACCGCCTGATACTGGCAACAGTGTGTTGAGTCGCAGCCTTCACTGTCGATTCAACACACTTTCTCCCGCTCCCACCGTCAAGCGATATACATCCACCAGCGCCCACGCTCCCAGCAGCGCCACGCCGACGAACGCCACGCGAAAATCCCCGACCTGTGCCTGCATCTCATGCCCCTGCAGGGTCATGGATGCCCGTAGCAGCAGCGCCGCCACCGTTACGCCCATCCCCATGGCCAGCTGGAATGACATGCTGAACAGCGCCGAGGCCTCACTCATGCGCGGTTTGGGCACATCCGCGAAGCCGATCGAGTTGTAGCAGGTGAACTGCATCGAGCGGGACAACCCTCCCGCAAACAACACGGCCGCGATCAGCACAAATGGGGTCTGCACCGTGAAAAGCGCGCAAGCGGCTATCGACACCACGCCGATTATCCCGTTCACCAGCAAGACCCGGCGAAACCCATAGCGGCGCATGATGGCCGTGGTGAACGGCTTCATCGCCAGATTGCCAGCGAATACCGCCAGCACCAGCAAGCCTGCGTCCACCGGGGACAAGCCAAAGGCGACTTGAAACAGCAGCGGCAGCAGGAACGGCAGGGCGCTGATGGCCAGGCGAAACAGCGAGCCGCCATAGATGCTCACACGAAATGTATCGATGGACAGGGTCTCGAGCGGCAATAACGGGTCGCTGGCATGGCGGCAATGGTGCACGGCCCACACTGCCAGCGCGATGCCTGCCGCGACCAGCACGGCGCCTGGAATAAGGCGTTCACCGGTCTCGTTACCCAGCCATTCCAGCCCGCCCAGCAGGGCCACACAGGCGCCTGCCAGCAGTACAAACCCCTTGGCATCGAACTGGCGCACGCTGGCTTCACGGTCTTCCGGTACCAGCCACAGTGCGGCGGCCAATGCCAGCGCACCCAGCGGCAGATTCACGTAGAAGATCCATGGCCACGATGCATGCGTCACGATCAAGCCGCCGACCAGCGGCCCCAGAATCGGCGCGACCAGGCCGGGCCAGGTAATGATCGCGATCATGTTCACCAAGTCTTTCTTATCCGTATTACGCAGCACGGCCAGGCGCCCCACGGGCACCATCAATGCGCCGCCCATGCCCTGCAGGACGCGGGCGAACACGAACATCTCGATACTTTGGCTGAGCCCGCAGAGCAGCGAGGCGAGGGTGAACAGGATGATTGCGCCAGCGAATACCCGGCGCGCACCAAAGCGGTCGGCGACCCAGCTGGACAGCGGTATGAAGATCGCCACGGCGAGGATATAGGCGGTGATGCCGATGTTCATGTCGACCGGTGTCACGCCAAAGGCCGAGGCCATGGTTGGCAGCGCGGTGGCGATAACCGTGGCGTCGAGGTTCTCCATGAAGAAGGTTACGGCGACCACCAGGGCGATCAGGTGAGTTCGCGTGCTGAGGGCGGTGCCTGGAGTGGATGATGTCACCGTTGCTCCCCTGGGTGGATGATGGTCGCTCGGGTTAACGATACCGGCTCTGGCTTGAGCGCACACGTGACGATAGTTAGGTTTTCCCGAAGTGGTCGACAGATGTCTAAGTGCCATCATGAATGTACAATCGCTTTTGATCGATTTGCGATCAAGCCAATGACGGCGAGAGGGAGTGGTAGGTATGAGTGTTCGTTTAGCTGTGGGAATGGCGGCGTTGATGGTGCTGGCGGGATGCGCCACTAGTCGGTCCGAGATTGATGTCAATGTTGCGCCGTTGAGTAACGTGCAAGCCTCTGCCAGCAATGGCAAAAAAGTGCTGATCAGTACGGTGGACGAGCGCATCTTTCAAATCGACCCTCGTAGTCCGGATATTCCTTCGTTGAAGAATAACGAAGTTACGGACAGAGCCATCACTGAGCGCGCCATCGCCCGTAAGCGTAACGGGTATGGCATGGCGCTTGGCGATGTGCTGCTCCCGTCAGGCCGTACACTTTCTCAATTGATCAATGAATCGGTAGCCTCGGCCTATAAGCAGGCCGGTTATGACGTCGTAAGCGAGCCAGGCGCTGCTGATGCGGCGACGGTGAAGGTTCATATCGTAGAGTTCTGGTCCTGGTTCACTCCCGGCTTTTTCTCCGTTGACGTCACTAGCAAGTCCCTTCTGCGCATTGAAACTCCAGGCGCAAAGGTAATGAATATAGTCACCCGTCAAAGCGAGAGCATGCAGGCCGTGACGGAGAGCGATTGGAAGAAAATTACCGAGGCAGGTCTGCTGGAGGTGTCACGGGAGACATTCAAGCAGCTTTGACGCTAACCGATCTGGCGTGAGTGAATACTTGGGGGCAACCAATGGGCTGCCCCTTTTTTATCAACCAATAGTGAGCGGTTTTTCAATCCAGCACAGAGCGCTGCAAGGGAGATTGCAATGGAAGTTTCTTACAACGTGTCTGAGCAGGATCGCCAGGCAATTCTCAAACCATTGAGGAGCTACAACCTGAGACATACCGGTGAAATGGCCTTCGAAACGATCGGAATCTTGCTGCGCGACCCCGTGACTCAAGAAGTGGTCGGCGGTCTCTACGGTAAAGTTTCCTATGGATGGATGTTCATAGAACTCTTGAGTATCCCGGATTCGATGCGCGCCCAAGGCATGGGCACCCGCTTGATGCTGGCTGCTGAAGAGGCGGCCCTGCTTAAGGGGTGCGTGGGTATGTGGCTGGACACGTTCAGCTTCCAGGCGCCTGGGTTTTATCGCAAGTTAGGCTTCAGTGAGTTTGGCCATATGGCCGATTACCCGCCAGGTCATCAGCGCTGCTTTTTCCAGAAGCGCCTTGGATGACATGTTGGGCGTCATCCAAGGCGGGGCGCCTTACTTGGCCTTGGCGCTCTTGATGTCACTGATCAACTGCTTGGCAATCGCCTGAACCTGCTTCTGCGTCATGGCTGAGGCGATCCCTTCCCAGGCCGACGAGGAGGTGTCATAGGTGCGCGAGCCGATCGGCGCGCCGGATTTCAGGTCGGAGAAGTCGGCGCGGGAGAACACCCAGGCGTTACCCACCAGCGCGCCGGCGACATAGCGTGAACCTGGCTCGATGTAGCGGAACTTGCTCACGCTGATGGCGATGCCGACACCGTCCTGGTCACTCTTGGTCACCGAGGGCGTTTCCGTGACATTGAAGCCGGCCTGGCGGGCTTCCACTTGGAGTGCATTATTCCAGTCGCGCTTGAGCAGGTTCCAGTCGGGGTTCTGTTCAAGCTGGCCTTCGCCTTTGATGCTGACCACCAGGTTTTGCTTGGCGGATTCCGGGATCGCCAGTTCACCGCTGCCGCCACTTTTTACCTTGGCGGCACAACCGCCCAGCATGGACAAGGCGACGGCGCAGGAGAGGGCGATCAGGATTTTTTGGGTTTTCATTGAATGTCCATATCCACAACAGTGATGAGGGCGCCTTGTAAATAGGCGGTGCCAAGATGCGCGAATCCCTTGCAGCCTGTCTACAACTTGTTACCTGCACCCCCCTCAATTACCCACAAAATTTATTGGTTTGCAGCAACAATTTTTCTTGTTGGACACCTCCCGCTCCCAGGCAGCACAGTTGCCGCCACTGACGCTCGCCCTGACGGGCCAACAATAAAAAACCGAGCCGACTGCACGCCACTTCCTGCTGTGAACCCTTTGTTCACATCCTGCTGTAATGGCGCCGCAGCGCGCACTTAAGGACCTCTCCGCCATGCAAACTGTTGTGAACTTATGGCCGTTGATCGGCGTACTTGTGATCGTGGTTGGCTTTGTTTTGCGTTTCAACCCGCTGTTGGTGGTCACCGCCGCAGCTATCGCCACCGGGCTCGCTGCCCACTTCCCGCTGGAGAAAATCCTCGCCACTATGGGGGATGGTTTCCTACAGACTCGCGCCCTGCAATTGATCCTGTTGTTGCCCCTCGCCGTCATCGGTCTGCTGGAGCGCCACGGCTTGCGCCTGCACGCGCAGAACTGGATTGCGCGGTTTGAGCGCGCCACGGTCGGACGCCTGCTGATCATCTATCTGTTTGTGCGCGAATCCACCGCAGCCATGGGCTTGACCAGCCTCGGCGGGCACCCGCAGATGGTGCGCCCACTGCTGGCACCGATGGCCGAAGGCGCGGCGGAAAAGCGCTACGGCAAACTGCCGGACAAACTGCGTCACAAGGTGTTGGCCATGTGTGCGGCCACCGATAACGTCGGCCTGTTTTTTGGTGAGGACATCTTCGTCGCCTTTGGTGCGATTGCCTTGATGCATACCTTCCTGCTCGGTTCGGGGATTGATGTGGAGCCGCTGCACATTGCGGTGTGGGGCATTCCTACGGCGATTTGCGCCTTTATCATTCACGCGCTCCGACTTCATCGGTTTGACCGAAGACTGACCCGCGAGATGACGACCGCCGCGAACCCTGTGGAGGCCGCGCAATGATCATCTCTATCCAATACCTGTACTGGCTCGCCGGGATCCTGCTGCTGATCACCGCCGGCATGATCCTGTTGGATCGAAGCCATCCCAAGCGCTGGTCCAGCGCACTGTTCTGGCTGCTGTTTGCCATCCCGTTCCTGGTGGGGGAGCGCCTGCCCTCGGTGGTGGTCGGTGCGGGAGTGGTGGTGATGGCGCTGATCGCCGGCCTGGGCGGCGTCGGCCGTGGCACCCATGCTGAGTTGCATGACAAGGCTTCGCGCGCCAGTGCCGGCCGCCTCGGGCACAAGCTGTTTATCCCGGCGCTGGCGATCCCCCTGACCACCGTGATCGGTTCGGTCTTGCTCAAGCACACCGAGATTGGCGGGGTACCGCTGCTGGATCCGAAAAACACCACCTTCGTGTCCCTCGGCATCGGCTGCCTGATCGCCCTCGGCCTGGCGTGCTGGCTGACCCGTGATACCCCGGTGCAAGCCTTGCGCGAATCCCGGCGACTCACCGAGGCCCTGGGCTGGGCCATGGTGCTGCCGCAGATGCTGGCGATGCTTGGCCTGCTGTTCAATGAAGCCGGTGTCGGCACGGCTGTCGCCCATGTCACCACCACCTACATCAACCTGGATTTCAAGTTGGTGGCGGTCATGGTGTACGTGCTGGGCATGGCGCTGTTTACGGTGATCATGGGCAATGGCTTCGCGGCGTTCCCGGTGATGACCGGGGGCGTCGGCGTGCCGGTGCTGGTGGGTATCTACGGCGGTAACCCGGCGGTGATGGCCGCCATCGGTATGTTCTCCGGCTACTGCGGTACGCTGATGACGCCGATGGCGGCCAACTTCAATATCGTGCCGGCGGCGTTGCTGGAGTTGCCGGACAAGAACGCGGTGATCAAGGCGCAACTACCGACCGCGTTGATGATGCTGGTGGTCAATATTGTCCTGCTTTATGTGTTGATGTGAGGCGACGATGCGAACTGTATTGCTGACGGGGTTCGAGCCCTTTGATCAAGACCTGGTGAATCCTTCCTGGGAAGCGGTGCGCCAGTTGGATGGCGTGCAACTCGACGATGATGTGCGGATTGTTGCGCGCCGATTGCCCTGTGCGTTTGCCACGGCGGGTGAGTGCCTGCTCCAACTGATCAGTGAACTGCGTCCGGCGATGGTTATCGCCACTGGGTTGGCCCCCGGGCGCAGCGAAATATCTATCGAGCGGGTGGCGATCAACGTCAACGATGCACGCATCCCCGATAATCTGGGGGAGCAACCCATCGACACGGCGGTGGTGGTCGGCGGCCCGGCGGCGTACTTTTCGACGCTGCCGATCAAGGCCATGGCCAGGGCGGTGCGCGAAGCAGGGATTGCGGTGTCGGTATCGCAGACGGCGGGTACATTCGTGTGCAACCAGGTGTTCTACCGCTTGCAGCACGAACTCGCGGGCACCGGTGTACGCAGTGGTTTTATCCACGTGTCGAGGGATCTTGGCGCGGGCCTTGTCGATGGGCTGCGCATCGCGGTGTCGGCGGCGTGGAATACCCCGGTGGATGTGCTGGAAGTGGGTGGTCAGGTGAGTTGACGTCCCCCGGGGTGCGATAACCTCGACTACAGTTCAGCTACATTCCTGTGTTGGATTATCGCCATGATCAAGTGCCCGAAATTCGTATCTGTTGCGCTTTCGCTTGTGTTGTTTGCCGCTGGCGGTATGGCCCTGGCTGACCCAGGCAATGGCAAGGGGCAAGGCAACGATAAAGGCAATGGTCACGGCGGGCAGGGGCATGACAAGCCCAAGGGCAAAGGTGCAGCAGGCAGTCATGGCCCCAGCGTCGACCGTGGCAGCGTGCTGAATGTGTTGGGCGGTTATCGCGACTACTGGAGCCCTGGGCCCGCCTTGCCGCCAGGCATCCAGAAGAACCTGGCCCGCGGCAAGCCGCTGCCGCCGGGCATTGCCAAGAAGCTGGACGGGCGTTTGTTGGGCCGCTTGCCCCATTACGAGGGATACGAGTGGCAGCAGGCGGGCACCGACTTGATACTGGTGGCCATCGCGACGGGCATCATCTACGAAGTCCTCAATGGCGCCCTCGATTGAGCTGGCGGTGTCGACCGCATGGCGCTCGACCTGCCGTGTTATTGCCGGCGTCGTTGGCGTTTACAAGCCGCCGGGTGATCCGTAGATTGCATTGCGTCGATTATTCGTTTCAGCTCACGAGGAAACCCCGCAGTGTCCATCCGAGGTTCAGCCGTATTTGCCCGCCCTTACCGCGCCTTTCTGTTCGATATGGATGGGACTCTGCTCAATTCGATTGCCGCCGCCGAGCGGGTATGGAGTATCTGGGCTGAACGCCATGGGCTGGAGGTGGCGACGTTCCTGGCCACCATCCATGGCGCCCGGGCGATCGACACCATCACGCGCCAGGCCTTGCCCGGCGTCGACCCGGAGGTTGAAGCGCAGTGGATTACCGAGGCTGAAATCAATGATGTGCAAGGTGTCGTTGCGATTGCCGGGGCCGTCGAGTTTCTGAACCGCTTGCCCGGCGATCAGTGGGCGCTGGTCACCTCTGCACCCAGGGAACTGGCGTTGCGTCGACTGCAAGCGGCGGGTATTACGCCGCCAGCGGTGCTGGTCACGGCTGAAGACGTGGCTATCGGCAAGCCGAACCCTGCGTGTTATGTGCTCGGTGCGCAGCGCCTGGGGGTGTCGACGCAGGATTGCCTGGTGTTTGAGGATGCGGCGGTGGGCATCCGTGCAGGGGAGGCGGCTGGAGCGGATGTGATGGTCGTGACCTCGACGCACCTCAAGCCCATGGCGACGGAGCATCCTTCGATCGATGGGTATGAACAGCTGCAGGTGCAACGCAGCGCTGATGGCTTGCTGTACTTGGCGCGCGCGACGGGCTGACGCAGCAAGGCCGAGCCGGCTACCGGACTCGGCCTGTTTCGCGGGTGGCTGGATCAGGCGACGCCTGCATTCGATCACTGCGCATGCCTTGGCGTGACAGCACCATCTCCCTGAGAATCTCGTTGGCGAGCCGGGCAATCGCTTCGGCACCGCGATAATGCGCGCGCACGATTCCGGTGATTGCAAAGTGATCGGTTTCCGGACCGCTGAGCACGGCCGAGAGGGTGCCGTCGGCGTGCAGCGTACAGGTGACCGTGTAGCTGGGCAGGCGGGCTGCCAATTCAGATTCGATTTGGGTTTTAGTGAGCGTGTCCATCTGTACCGGCACCTTCTACTGACTGTGCAAACACACCCAAGGATAGGTCCTGCTGCGAGGCTGTAAATACCAGCGATCTGAAAGCGAATCGGGGGTGGGCGTCAGCGTACGGTTTTGCGCACGATGCGTTGGCACAACTTGCGCTGCACGGCTATCTGGATGGGCTTGAGGCAGAACATGAACAGGTAGCCACACAGCAGGAGTACCAGGTCCAGCCGCGAACGGGGCGCTTCGGCGCCCTCTATTTCAAGCTTCAGGCCATATTCCAAGCCGACAAAGACCAGCCCCGTCAGCAGGGCGATCATCCAGGATCTGGAGAAAAATGGCTGGGCATTGCCTGGCAGCATCGACGTGCTCCTAAGTGCACACGGATGGCGGGGTATCAGTCAGAGGATTCGGTTGCAAAGGGTGTAATAAGTTCCAGGCGTGAAGATAGTTTCATCTTGATGCATGGATGGGCATGCGGCAAAAAGCGCTTCGCGCGACACAGACAAAAGCAGACCGATGAGGTTTTCGCCAGCCGTTACAGTGAACGAAAGGGCTGGCTACTGAGGGCGCTTCAAGGCGTCTGGTTTTTGTCCGGAGCGGACAGGCCGGCCTGGATGCGCTGGTAAATCTCCTCGCGATGCACGGCAACATCCTTGGGTGCGTTGATGCCGATTCGTACTTGCTGGCCGCTGACGCCCAGGATGGTGATCGTAATGTCATCACCGATGTTTATGCTTTCACCGACTTTGCGGGTGAGTATAAGCATGGACTTCTCCTTGATTACTTTTAAGGACACATGTTTCAGACAGGGCAGGTGTCGTATGTGTGTAGCTTACTGCTAAGCGCGTCCCTGTGACTGCCTCTTTTAGGACGCATAGAGGCGACATTAATTCCCATGGCGGCATCATACAGGTCTGGGATACATCATTCGCATTGTTTAAGCCAATGTTTATGACGGCCAGAATAGACAGTGAATGATAAAGTCGCCTCTTTATCCGTTGAAGGAGCAGGGCAGTGCGTAAAGTAGCGATGGCAATTGCGGTGTTGGCATTGGCCGGTTGCGGTGAAGGCAAAAGCGTCGATGCCGCCAAGGCCAAGCCTGCCGTAACCGAAAGCCAGCCACAAACCGGCGCGATTGCTGCCCAGGAATGGGACCTGCGAGTAGGCCCGCCGGACCATAAGCTGCAGGCAATCACCGACCTGACCGCCTGGTTGCTCGAACACGGGTTCAGTTTTTACATCGTGAAGGTCGACGGCAAGGACGAAGTGCTGCTGGGGCCATTTGCAACCAGGGCCGAGGCCGAAGCCAAGCAGACGCTGCTCAACGAGAAGATGGCGCGGGCCAAGAAAACCGACACGGTGTCCGAGATCATCGAGCACAAGACCGCGCAGTAACCGCTGATTGGGCGGCAGTGCCGCCCCTGTTCAACCGCAGGCTTTCAGGTTAACCGGGCCGACAAACTCATTGCCGCGCCCCATCACGCACGCCACCGTCTGGTTCCGCTGGCGCTCCCAGGCTTGTACCGGATAGGTCTTGTTCCAGGCTTCGTACAACTGGCGATCCTGTTTCGACAGGCGCAAGCCGTACTGCTTGCTCATGTAGAAATACGTGCGTGCGATCATCCCGCGAATGGACGGGCGCGGCATGACCTTCTTGGCCTTGAAATCCACCTGGGTCAGGCACGAACCGTATTGCCCGCTTTGCACCGGCAGCCAGCCAAAACTGAAGTTACTTCGATCTCCATTGACCTCGCCGATGCTCGGCACCAGGTTGTGCAGATCCGCTTCGGCACGCTTGAATACGTCGTCATGGCGGGTGCAGTTCTTGCGTCCACCGTCTTGCCAGCACTGGCGCTGATGGCCGATCTGCCAGGCTGGAACAATGTGCTCCCACTCGATGCGCGCGGCACGGTTGGCGTTTTTGCGTGGGATGTAGCCGCAGGCTTTCAGGTCAACGCGGTTGCCGGTGTATTTGCAGCCGCAATAGAACTCGGTGGATTGTGGCGCGTACAACTTCCAGGCAACCTTTTTGGCTTCGCTGAAGGTTCGGGGCGCCTGGGCATGGGCAGTGACAGCAAAAAGCAGGCAGCACACAGCAATAAAACGGGCACTCATTGAATCAATCTTCCTTCGGCACAACCCAGAAAATCTGCACGCCGCCGTCATCCCGATAGGCGAGGGTGACGTTGTCGTTCTCCGCGATTTCCTCCAGCAAGCGCTGCCACTCGTCTTCTGGCTCGTCCGGCAAGCGGAAGATCAAGGCTGCCTTGGCTTTTTGAGCGTTGGTGGAGTTGATGATCTTTTGCACACGAATGGCCAGGCGTTCGTAGGCATCAGGTGGGGTTAGGGCTACGGAAGAGGACTTTGCCACGGAGTGCTCCTTAATAAGCTGTACGTGCATACAGTATTTAACTGTAGGCAATTTCGCAACTGCTTAAAATTCAATAAGTTCGTCTGACGGCGGTTTAGGCGAGTTGGTGTAAGGCGGGGAGGTGTTGGTTGCGGGATTTACACATGAAGTAGAGGCGGGTAAACCCGCCTCTACAGAGATGCCAGCAGGAATCAATATTCCCAGAACATCCGTTGCAGTTCTTTGCTGTCCTGGGTCTTGGTCAGGGCGACCATCGCCAGAATCCGCGCTTTCTGCGGGTTCAGGTCGAGGGCGGCGACCCAGTCGTACTTGTCGTCCGGCTGTTCGGCATTACGCAGCACCATGCCCCCGGCATTCACGTGGGAAGAACGGATGATCTGCACACCTTGCTTGCGCAATTCCACCAGCGCAGGAACCACTTTGGACGACACCGAACCATTGCCGGTGCCGGCGTGGATGATGGCTTTGGCGCCAGCCTGGGCCAGTGCCTTGTAGGCGGTGTCGCTCACGTTACCGTAGCCGTAGGCGATTTCAACATCGGGCAGGCTCTTGATGTTCTTGATGTCGAATTCCGAGTCCATGGTGTGACGCTTGGCCGGCAGGCGGAACCAGTAGGACTTGCCTTCAACGACCATGCCCAGCGGGCCCCATGGGCTCTTGAAGGCTTCGGTCTTGATATTGATCATCTTGCTGACGTCGCGACCCGATTGGATCTCGTCGTTCATGGTCACCAGTACGCCTTTTCCGCGTGCATCCTTGCTGCCGGCCACGGCGACGGCGTTGTACAGGTTGAGCATGCCGTCGGCCGACATGGCGGTGCCTGGGCGCATGGAGCCGACCACCACGATAGGCTTGTCGGTTTTTTCCACCAGGTTCAGGAAGTAGGCGGTCTCTTCCAGGGTGTCGGTACCGTGGGTGATCACGATGCCGTCCACGTCCTTGCTGTCGGCCAGTTCGGCGACGCGGCGACCCAGTTGCAGCAGGTTCTCGTTGTTGATGCTTTCGGACGCAATTTGCATCACTTGCTCGCCACGCACATTGGCGATCTGGCTAAGCTCAGGAACTCCGGCGATCAATTGCTCGATACCGACTTTGGCAGCCTGGTACGTCGCACTGTTGGCGGCGCTGGCGCCCGCGCCGGCAATGGTGCCGCCGGTGGCGAGGATCACCACGTTGGACAGTTTGGTCTTGGATTCAACCTCCTTTGCCTGGGCGGCAACGGGGAACAGCAGCAGAAGGGCCAACGCCCCCGGAACAAAGTTCTTCAATGCAGATTTCATTATTTTTCTCTCTGGTTTTTGATGAGTGCTGTAGCAGGTTCATCTAGAACACCTGGGCATTGCTGAATGCCTCCAGGCGCTGTGTAGGAGCAGGATCTGTACCATGCCGAATATGTTCGAGCATATAAATTAACTTGTTGATATATATAAATTTTTACTGATTGAGCGATGAGGTTTTGCTTGCTGGGTGTCCGGCTTTCCGAACAACCTGGGGTGTGGCGTTCGGTTGTCCGAAAGTTATGACGAAAGAATCCTGAGTGCCGCGCCAAACCTGTCGTTTCAGAGAACGACCGAACGTGGCAGATGTTTAGGAGCGGCCTTCGCAGGACGGGAGAGCCGGGGCTGTAGGTCTTGCATGAAAGGCCATGTTCTACCGTTGACAAATCTCGACAAGGTTCTCATAGTTTGGCTAACGCAAACGTTTGCGAGATGTTTCACGAGACCCTCATTAGAGTCTCCTGCCAGCTCGTATCAGCCACCCGGGTGGGAGGGCCGCCGAAGCACACTTCGGTGCACGCGTTGCTCACAATAATCATAAGATCGGAGTGAACCCATGAAGCTGCCATTCGCCGGACGTCTTCTTGCTGTCGCTGTGCTTGCTGCCGCATCCGCCGCCTTACCTTTCTCCTCTGCATTCGCTGATGACGCTGCCGCCAAACCCAAGGTCGGCCTGGTGATGAAGTCCCTCGCCAACGAATTTTTCGTGACCATGCAGGACGGTGCCAAGGCGTATCAGAAAGACCACGCCGCCGATTTCGACATGATCACCAACGGCATCAAGGACGAAACCGATACCAGTGCGCAAATCGGTATCGTCAAGCAGATGATCCTGGCCAAGGTCAATGCCATCGTTATCGCGCCTGCTGATTCCAAGGCCCTGGTAAAAGTGCTTGAGGATGCCTCTAAAGCCGGGATCAAGATCGTCAACATCGATAACCGCCTGGACCCGGACGTGCTGAAAAGCAAAAACCTCGATATTCCCTTCGTCGGCCCCGACAACCGCAAAGGCGCCAAACTGGTGGGCGACTACCTGGCCAAGCAACTGGCTGCCGGCGACAAGGTCGGCATTATCGAAGGCGTACCGACCACCACCAACGCCCAGCAGCGCACCGCGGGCTTCAAGGATGCGATGGACGCTGCCGGTATGAAGATCGTTTCCACCCAGTCCGGCAACTGGGAAATTGACCAGGGCCAGAAAGTGGCCTCGGCCATGCTCAGCGAACACCCGGACCTCAAGGCGCTGCTGGCCGGTAACGACAACATGGCCCTGGGCGCCGTCTCCGCCGTACGTGCGGCAGGCAAGGCCGGTAAGGTGCTGGTGGTGGGTTATGACAACATCGACGCCATCAAGCCGATGCTGCAGGACGGTCGTGTGCTGGCGACCGCCGACCAGGCGGCTGCGCAGCAAGCGGTGTTCGGTATCCAGAACGCCCTCAAGCTGGTCAAGGGTGAGAAAGTCGATGCCAAGGACGGCATGATCGAAACCCCGGTCGAACTCGTCCTCAAGAAGTAATCCTGGCAGCACCCAACAGCGTCCGCCCGTCCTGGGCGGACGCCTGGAGATTTTCCTATGTCATCTTCCGCCCCGAACGCTGTCCTCTCGGTCAGCGGTATCGGTAAGACCTATGCCCAACCGGTTCTGGCCGACATTACCCTCACGCTTAACCGGGGTGAAGTACTGGCGCTGACCGGTGAAAACGGCGCGGGCAAGAGTACCTTGTCGAAGATCGTCGGTGGGCTGGTCACCCCGACCACCGGGCACATGCAATTCCAGGGGCAGGATTACCGTCCGGCCAGCCGTACCCAGGCTGAAGCGTTGGGCGTGCGCATGGTCATGCAGGAACTCAATCTGCTGCCGACGCTGACCGTCGCTGAAAACCTGTTTCTGGATAACCTGCCCAGCCACTGTGGCTGGATCAGCCGCAAGCAATTGCGCAAGGCTGCGATCGAGGCCATGGCTCAAGTCGGCCTGGACGCCATCGACCCGGACACTCTGGTCGGTAGCCTCGGCATCGGCCATCAACAGATGGTCGAGATCGCCCGCAACCTGATCGGCGACTGCCATGTACTGATCCTCGACGAGCCCACCGCGATGCTCACGGCCCGCGAA
The DNA here is from genome assembly GCF_003058245.1 of Pseudomonas sp. GV047. Taxonomy (NCBI): domain Bacteria; kingdom Pseudomonadati; phylum Pseudomonadota; class Gammaproteobacteria; order Pseudomonadales; family Pseudomonadaceae; genus Pseudomonas; species Pseudomonas sp. GV047. The sequence continues at coordinate 29,193 of NZ_QCWA01000007.1, forward strand.
GTAGAGATGCTGTTTGAGCAAATCACCCGCCTGCAGGCCCGGGGCGTGGCGATCATTTATATTTCGCACCGGCTCGAAGAACTGGCCCGTGTCGCCCAGCGCATTGCGGTACTGCGCGACGGCAAGCTGGTCTGCGTCGAGCCGATGGCCAATTACAACAGCGAACAACTGGTCACCTTGATGGTGGGCCGGGAGTTGGGTGAACACATCGACCTGGGGGCGCGCAGCCTCGGCGGCCCGGCCCTGACCGTGAAGGGCCTGACCCGCTCGGACAAGGTCCGCGACGTATCCTTTGAAGTGCGTGCCGGTGAGATCTATGGCATCTCCGGCCTGATCGGCGCCGGTCGTACAGAGCTACTGCGTCTTATCTTCGGTGCCGACCTGGCCGACAGCGGCACTGTGGCTTTGGGTTCGCCGGCCCGGGTGGTGAGTATTCGCTCGCCAGTGGATGCCGTGGGTCATGGCATTGCCCTGATCACCGAAGACCGCAAGGGCGAAGGGCTGCTGCTGACCCAGTCGATCAGTGCGAATATCGCATTGGGCAACATGCCGGAAATTTCCGCTGGCGGCCTGGTTAATAGCCGCGATGAAACTGCCTTGGCCAAGCGCCAGATCGATGCCATGCGGATCCGCAGTTCCAGCCCGGCGCAATTGGTGTCCGAACTGTCCGGTGGCAACCAGCAGAAAGTGGTGATCGGCCGCTGGCTGGAGCGCGACTGCTCGGTGATGCTGTTCGACGAGCCCACCCGCGGCATCGATGTCGGTGCCAAGTTCGACATTTATGCCTTGCTGGGTGAATTGACTCGCCAGGGCAAGGCGCTGGTGGTGGTGTCCAGCGACCTGCGTGAACTCATGCTGATCTGCGACCGCATCGGCGTGCTGTCCGCCGGGCGCTTGATCGAAACCTTCGAGCGCGACAGCTGGACCCAGGACGAATTGCTTGCCGCCGCCTTTGCCGGCTATCAGAAACGTGATGCGCTGCTCAACGACGCAGTGCTTAGGGATACCCCATGAAACTAACAACTTTCCCCGGTAAAACCGGCGGCAACTTCTACGGCCTTGGCACCTACCTGGGGCTGGCCGGTGCATTGCTGGCGATGATCGCGCTGTTTTCGGTGCTCAGTGATCACTTCCTGTCCTATGACACGTTCAGCACCCTGGCCAACCAGATTCCTGACCTGATGGTGCTGGCGGTGGGCATGACCTTCATCCTGATCATCGGCGGTATCGACCTGTCGGTGGGCTCGGTACTGGCGTTGGCGGCATCGGCGGTCAGCGTGGCGATTCTCGGGTGGGGCTGGAGTGTCTTGCCGGCGGCCTTGCTCGGCATGGGGTGCGCCGCGTTGGCCGGCACTATCACCGGCTCGATCACGGTGGCCTGGCGCATTCCCTCGTTTATCGTGTCCCTCGGCGTGTTGGAAATGGCCCGGGGCGTCGCGTACCAGATGACCGGCTCGCGCACGGCCTATATCGGCGATTCGTTTGCGTGGCTGTCCAACCCGATCGCCTTCGGCATTTCGCCGTCGTTTATCATCGCTTTGCTGGTGATCATTGCCGCCCAACTGGTATTAACCCGCACCGTATTCGGTCGTTACCTGATCGGTATCGGCACCAACGAAGAAGCCGTGCGCCTGGCCGGGATCAATCCCAAGCCGTACAAGATCCTGGTGTTCAGTCTCATGGGCCTGCTGGCCGGTGTGGCGGCGTTGTTCCAGATTTCGCGCCTGGAAGCGGCAGACCCGAATGCCGGTGCCGGCCTCGAGCTGCAAGTGATCGCCGCAGTGGTGATCGGCGGCACCAGCCTGATGGGCGGGCGTGGTTCGGTGATCAGTACCTTCTTCGGTGTGTTGATTATTTCGGTATTGGCCGCCGGCCTGGCGCAGATCGGTGCCACGGAGCCCACCAAGCGCATCATCACCGGTGCCGTGATCGTGATTGCCGTGGTTCTGGATACTTATCGCAGCCGTCGTGCCAGTCGGCGAGGCTGAACCATGGCAACGATCAAGGATGTGGCCGCGATTGCAGGTATTTCCTACACCACCGTGTCCCATGTGGTGAACAAGACGCGCCCGGTGAGCGAGCCGGTACGGATCAAGGTTGAAGCGGCGATCAAGCAACTCGACTACGTGCCCAGTGCCGTCGCGCGTTCGCTCAAGGCCAAGACCACGGCCACCATCGGATTGCTGGTGCCCAACAGCCTCAACCCGTATTTTGCCGAGCTGGCCCGGGGCATCGAGGATTATTGTGAGCGTAACGGCTACTGCGTGATTCTCTGCAACTCCGACGACAACGCGGAAAAACAACGCAGCTATTTGCGGGTGTTGCTGGAGAAGCGTGTTGATGGCTTGATCGTGACTTCGGTAGGCGGTGATGACAGCGGCCTCGCCGCAGGCTTGAGCGCCGTGCGCACGCCCATGGTGATTGTCGACCGGGCGCTGGATGGCATCGATGTCGACCTGGTACGCATCGACCACGAGGAAGGCGCCTACCTGGCGACCCGGCACTTGCTTGAGCTGGGGCATCGGGACATCGCCTGCATCGGCGGCCCGGGCCACACCCGCGTCGCGCAAATGCGCCTGGCGGGTTACCAGCGTGCGCTCCATGAAGCCGGTGTGGCGGTGGTGGCCAATCGCATCCAGGAAAGCGACTTCACCAGCACCGGCGGTTATGCTGCTGCCGTGCAATTGCTGGCGCAGAACCCGCCCAGCGCGATTTTTGCCAGCAACGACATGATCGGCTTCGGCGTGTTGCGCGCGGCGGCGGAGCGCAATATCCGCGTGCCCGGTGAACTGTCGGTGATCGGTTTCGATGACATTCAAATGGGCCGCTACGTGTACCCGGCGCTGACCACGGTCGGGCAGTCGATCCTGCAACTGGGCGAGACCGCGGCCGAGCTTTTACTGCGACGAATTGCAACCCCCCAACTGCCGATCGATCAACGCATCGTGACGCCGAGCATCGTGTTGCGTGAATCGACGGCGCCCGTCGCCGGTGTGTTCGCCCAATACCGCTGAACCGAATTGATGAGTACTGATGTATGCCAGCAAAAGTAGTGGTAATAGGCAGCTTGAACATGGACTTGGTCACCCGCGCGAGTCGGCTGCCCCGTGCCGGTGAGACCCTGGTCGGCCAGACGTTTTCCACGGTGCCTGGCGGCAAGGGCGCCAACCAGGCCGTGGCCTCGGCGCGACTGGGTGCGGATGTGGCAATGATCGGCTGTGTCGGTAGTGATGCCTATGGCACTGAACTGCGTGGCGCCTTGCTGGTGGAGGGTATCGATTGCCAGGCGGTGAGCACCGTGGACGGTTCCAGTGGCGTGGCCTTGATTGTGGTGGACGACAGCAGCCAGAACGCGATCGTGATCGTTGCCGGCAGCAACGGCGAGCTGACACCCGCCTCACTGCAGGCGTCCGATGCGGTGCTGCAGGCCGCCGATGTGATTATCTGCCAGCTGGAAGTGCCGATGGATACCGTGGGCTATACCCTCAAGCGCGGTCGTGAACTGGGCAAGACCGTGATCCTCAACCCGGCGCCGGCCAGCGGCCCGTTGCCTGCCGACTGGTACGCCTCGGTCGACTACCTGATTCCCAACGAAAGCGAAGCCAGCGCACTGAGCGGCGTGACAGTCGACTCCCTCGACAGTGCCAAGGTCGCGGCGACCCACCTGATCAAGGCGGGGGCGGGCAAAGTCATCATCACCCTGGGCGCCCAGGGGGCGTTGTTTGCCGATGGCCAGGGCTTTGAGCACCTGGTGGCGCCCAAGGTCAAGGCGGTGGATACCACCGCTGCCGGCGATACCTTTGTCGGTGGTTTTGCCGCAGCACTGGCCAGTGGCAAAAGCGAAGCCGAGGCCATCCGTTTCGGCCAGGTCGCGGCAGCCTTGTCAGTCACCCGTGCTGGTGCGCAACCCTCCATTCCTACGCTGCATGACGTTCAAGGTTTTGTGCTTTTATGAAAAAGACCCCTCTGCTCAATATCGCCTTGTCGCGTTTGATCGCATCCCTGGGCCATGGTGACATCCTGGTGATCGGCGACGCCGGCCTGCCAGTGCCGCCCGGGGTCGAGTTGATCGACCTGGCGCTGACCCAGGGCATTCCCGACTTCATCAGCACCTTGCGTATCGTGCTCAGTGAAATGCAGGTGGAAAGCCACGTGCTGGCGGAAGAAATCCTGCTCAAGCAGCCACCCGCGCTGACGGAGCTGGATGCTTTGGCTGAACAGGCCGCCCTCGGCGAGCGACGTCTGCTCAGCCATGAACAATTCAAGCAACTGAGCCGTAGCGCGCGCGCTGTCGTGCGTACCGGCGAGTGCCAGCCTTACTGCAATATCGCGCTGGTCTCCGGCGTAACCTTCTAGAGTTTCCCAACGACAAGGAGTGTTTTATGCAACGTGGTCTGCCAACCCTGAAAAACCTGTTTCGGAGTGTCCTGCTTTTGTCCGCACTCACTGCTGCCAGCGCCCATGCGGCGGAAAAAATCGACTTGATCATCGACACCGACCCAGGTGCCGACGATGTGGTAGCCTTGCTCTTCGCCATGGCTTCCCCGGACGAATTGAACATTCGTGCGCTGACCACCGTCGCCGGCAACGTACGCCTGGACAAGACCTCGCGTAACGCGCGCCTGGCCCGCGAGTGGGCCGGGCGTGAAGAAATCCCGGTGTACGCCGGAGCACCCAAGCCGCTGTTGCGCACACCGATCTATGCCGAGAACATCCATGGCAAAGAAGGTATTTCCGGCGTCACCGTCCATGAGCCTAAAAAGGGCTTGGCTGAAGGCAACGCCGTTGATTACCTGATCAAGACCCTGCGTGCGGCCAAGCCTCACAGCATCACCATTGCCATGCTCGGTCCGCAGACCAACCTGGCGCTGGCCTTGACCCAGGACCCGGAAATCACCCAAGGCATCAAGGAAGTGGTGGTGATGGGTGGCGCGCACTTCAACGGCGGCAATATCACCCCGGTTGCCGAGTTCAACCTGTTCGCCGATCCGATTGCAGCCGAGATTGTGCTCAAGAGTGGCGTCAAGCTGACCTACCTGCCGCTGGACGTGACCCACAAGGTGCTGACCAGCGAGGCGCGCCTGAAGAAGATCGCCGACATCAATAACAACGCGAGCAAGGTCGTCGGCGATATTCTCAATGAATACGTCAAGGGCGATATGGAACACTACGGCATCCCGGGCGGCCCGGTACATGACGCCACTGTCATCGCCTACCTGCTCAAGCCGTCCTTGTTCACAGGGCGTCAGGCCAATATGGTGGTGGACAGCCGCGAAGGCCCGACCTTCGGCCAGACCATCGTTGATTGGTACGACGGCCTGAAGCAGACAAAAAATGTGTTCTGGGTTGAGAACGGCGACGCCCAGGGCTTCTTCGATCTGCTCACCGAGCGCCTGGCACGCCTGAAGTAACCCGGTCGACGTTCGCCAGCCGGTTCTTATTCACGCTCGGGGTCTGGTGCCCCCATGTGATCGGCCGGGTATTTTTCGAATACCTGGCCGATGAATGCCTGTGCCGCCTGGGTGCCGAGTTCCTTGACCAGCAGGTCGATACCGATGATTGCCAGTTCTTCCGGGCTTCCTGGGCTGTAGGAGCTTTGTCCTTGGGGCCATTTGGCTTTGATGTCGGCTTGGAGCGTTACGGTGGTCATGGAAGTCTCACGGGTTGAAATGCTGGGCAATGCGCTGGAACGCGGCTCTAACCGGCGCAGTTAATCATTTTGCGCGGCGCTTGGCACTGCTACTTAGGCATGAAGCAGGTGCTGTGCGACACTGTCTCCCTGTTTAATTGCCGGGGGACCCCGCGTGCAGATCGATTTGAATAACCCCGAGAACCTGACACTGGCCGCCGTGCGTCAACTGATCGCCAGTGCCAGTGATGACGAGCATACCCAGTTGCGTGTGACCAGGGCCGGAATTGCCTACATATCTTCTGGGGTGGTGGGAGGCACTGACATCGATGGCCTGCTGTTCCGCCTGGAGACCTGGGCCAAGGGTTCCGGTTACGTCGGCAACGTCGCGGCCAGCGACGAGGTCTGGGTTACACAGATTTTCAATGCGCTGAAGCAGAACTGGCCGAAGCCGCCGTTCGATTACATCGACATCTACTGATTACGCTCATATTTGGTCACGATTGATCGGGCGAATGCCTGCTGATAGTCGGGCAGACTTACCTATCGGCGGTTTACGTTTTGAAACCTATCAGCCAGACCGCTGTCGCACGATCTCTGTTCATTTTTCAATAGGAGGCTTCATGCCTTGGAAGCTCGCATCATTAGGTACTTTGTTGGCAGCACTCGCGTTGGCGGGTTGCAGCACCCCGGGTGCCTCTGAGCCAGCCAAAGACGCCGCCGTGACCGATGCCGGTCATAGCCGCTGTGAGTCGAAGGCCGCCGAATTCAGCATTGGCCAGAAAGCCTCGCCGCAGCTGCTGGAGCAGGCCCGTACCCGTGCTGGCGCACAGAACGCGCGGATCCTCAAGCCCAACGATATGATCACGCTGGAATACCGCTCCGACCGCCTGAACCTGAACACCGATGACAACCTGGTGATCACGCGCGTTAATTGCGGCTGATCGTTTCCAGGCTTTTGCAACGCCCATAAAAAACCCCGTCACATGGACGGGGTTTTTTTAGCTCAGCGGAGAATTACTCGCCGCGAACCTGTGCAGCTTGCATACCCTTTTGGCCTTTCTCAGCCACGAAGGAAACGGTTTGGCCTTCTTTCAGGCTTTTGAAACCGTCGCTTTCGATAGCTTTGAAGTGTACGAACAGGTCGTCACCGCCACCTTGAGGAGTGATGAAGCCGAAGCCTTTTTCATCGTTGAACCATTTAACGGTGCCGGTTTGGCGATTAGACATGGTGTATCTCCAAGAAACATATATTTTCAGTAGTGCTGTGCTGCTCAGGCCAACTGGGCACACCGGGCTATCATAGTCGAAATGTTCGGCTTGGGAGCCCCCCCAAGGCATTGTTTGCTAATCAATAGCGTTGCGTTTGCTACTTGTGTCGGCTGAAAGCCCCGATCTACGGGGCTTCGGCGTGAAATATCAGCTGGTAAAAAAAGCCGTAAAAGCTGCGTAATTTGTGCGAAATGGCAGTTTTCGGGCTGTTTTCCTGGCAAAACGGTCGTCTGATCCCAGGCCGGTCTTACTTTTTCTTCACGACTTTGCAGGACGAAATAGCCGCGACTGCTTTGTTTTTAAGCTCCGGGCTGGCGTTCTGGTTAGTCATGAGCTCCTTGATTTCCGCAGTGCTCAATTCGGCGTTGATCTTGTCGGCGCCACATTCGCAGTGGGCCTTGGCAGTCTTGACGTCTACGTTCTGGCTGGCGGCCGCGCTGCAGTCGCTGACGAAACTGTCACGGGCACCGGCTGGCCAATTGGATGGAGCGGCAGCCTGCGCGCCGAGGGAAAGGAGGCTCAGGGTAGCGGCGAAAGCGAGGGTCGAGGTAAAACGCATCATGGGATGCTCCTTTGATTCGAGGACGAACGGCGATTCTCAGTGGGTTTGAGGTGTGGCGTACAGCTCAAGTTCACTTTTGCAGCTATAAAGGCTGGAATTTGTCTTTGCAGCGGATACTGCCGGCGCGATGACCGTTCATCTGTGCTAGCATCTTCGGCCTGGCTAATTCCGGGCGCGCCATTTGCCGCCTTGCCATGTTTATTTTCAGCTCACTCCAGTCACTGTGGTTCGATTATCGGTTGGCCGAAAGGCTCCTGCCGCTGTAAGGCAGGCGTTCATCACTGAACGGCCTGGTGTTGGATCTTGTACTGGCTCATCCCAACCCACGTGACCTTTGGTAGGGGTCACCACTAGGAGAGGAGGCGCCATGCCAACTATTACTCTTCCCGACGGCAGTCAACGTTCATTCGATCATTCGGTTTCCGTAGCCGAGGTCGCCGCATCCATTGGTGCTGGCCTGGCCAAGGCCACCGTGGCCGGCAAGGTCGATGGCAAGCTGGTTGACGCCAGCGACCTGATCACCTCCGATGCCAGCCTGCAAATCATCACGCCCAAGGATCAAGAGGGGTTGGAGATCATTCGCCACTCCTGCGCGCACTTGATTGGCCATGCGGTCAAGCAGCTGTATCCGACTGCGAAGATGGTGATCGGCCCGGTCATCGACGAAGGCTTTTATTACGACATCGCCTACGAGCGTCCTTTCACCCCGGACGATCTGGCCGCTATCGAACAGCGCATGCACGCCCTGATCGAAAAAGATTACGACGTCATCAAGAAAGTCACCCCGCGCGCCGAAGTGATCGACGTGTTCACTGCGCGTGGCGAAGACTACAAGCTGCGCCTGGTGGAAGACATGCCGGGCGAGCAGGCCATGGGCCTGTACTACCACGAAGAATACGTCGACATGTGCCGTGGTCCCCACGTGCCGAACACGCGCTTCCTCAAGTCGTTCAAGCTGACCAAGCTGTCCGGTGCCTACTGGCGCGGCGACGCGAAGAACGAGCAACTGCAACGCATCTACGGCACTGCCTGGGCTGACAAGAAGCAGCTGGCCGCTTATATCCAGCGCATCGAGGAGGCCGAAAAACGCGACCACCGCAAGATCGGCAAGCGCCTGAACCTGTTCCACCTCCAGGAAGAAGCGCCGGGCATGGTGTTCTGGCACCCGAACGGCTGGACCCTGTACCAGGTGCTCGAGCAGTACATGCGCAAGGTTCAGCGCGACAACGGTTACCTGGAGATCAAGACCCCGCAGGTCGTTGATCGCAGCCTGTGGGAGAAATCCGGGCACTGGGCCAACTACGCCGACAATATGTTCACCACCCAGTCGGAAAACCGCGACTACGCCATCAAGCCGATGAACTGCCCATGCCACGTGCAGGTGTTCAATCAAGGCCTGAAGAGCTATCGCGAGTTGCCGATGCGCCTGGCCGAGTTCGGTGCCTGCCACCGTAACGAGCCATCGGGTGCGCTGCACGGCATCATGCGTGTGCGCGGCTTCACCCAGGACGACGCCCACATCTTCTGTACAGAAGAGCAGATGCAGGCCGAATCCGCCGCGTTCATCAAGCTGACCATGGACGTTTATCGTGATTTCGGCTTTACCGAAGTCGAGATGAAGCTGTCCACTCGTCCGGAAAAGCGCGTCGGTTCCGACGAGCTGTGGGATCGCGCCGAAGCGGCCCTGGCCGCAGCGCTAGACAGTGCGGGCCTTGCGTACGATCTGCAGCCGGGTGAGGGGGCCTTCTACGGGCCGAAGATCGAGTTCTCGTTGAAAGATTGCCTTGGCCGTGTCTGGCAATGTGGTACCTTGCAGCTCGATTTTAACCTGCCGATCCGTTTGGGAGCCGAATACGTCTCCGAAGATAACAGTCGTAAACACCCGGTTATGCTGCACCGGGCGATCCTCGGCTCGTTCGAACGGTTCGTCGGTATCCTGATCGAGCACTACGAGGGTGCGTTCCCTGCGTGGCTGGCTCCGACTCAGGCAGTGATCATGAATATCACTGATAAACAGGCGGATTTTGCTGCTGAAGTTGAAAAAACTCTCAACGAAAGCGGATTTCGTGCCAAGTCCGACTTGAGAAATGAAAAGATCGGCTTTAAAATCCGCGAGCATACTTTGCTCAAGGTTCCCTATCTTTTGGTTATCGGAGATCGGGAAGTCGAGATGCAGACTGTCGCTGTGCGTACTCGTGAAGGTGCTGACCTGGGCTCGATGCCCGTCGCCCAGTTCGCTGAGTTCCTCGCGCAAGCGGTTTCCCGGCGTGGTCGCCCAGATTCGGAGTAATTATTATTAAGCGTGAAATGAGACAAGATAAACGAGCTGCACCGAAAGCCCCGATCAACGAGAATATCTCGGCACGCGAGGTTCGGTTAATTGGCGCTGACGGCGAGCAGATTGGCATCGTCTCGATTGATGAAGCGCTTCGTATTGCAGAAGAGTCCAAGTTGGACCTGGTGGAAATCTCCGCCGATGCAATCCCACCCGTTTGCCGGGTGATGGACTACGGCAAGTCGATCTTCGAAAAGAAGAAGCAGGTTGCCGCGGCGAAGAAGAACCAGAAGCAGATTCAAGTAAAAGAAATCAAGTTTCGTCCAGGGACGGAGGAAGGGGATTACCAGGTAAAACTGCGCAACCTGGTACGTTTCCTGAGTGATGGGGACAGGGCCAAGGTATCCTTGCGATTCCGCGGCCGTGAGATGGCCCACCAGGAGCTGGGGATGGAACTCCTCAAGCGGGTTGAAGCTGACCTGCTCGAGTACGGTTCGGTCGAACAGCATCCTAAGATGGAAGGACGCCAGCTGATCATGGTCATCGCCCCGAAAAAGAAGAAGTAATCAACAGGGCACGGCAGGCCTTCTGATTATGTTTATCAACTGAATGCGGAGTATCCGAACATGCCAAAGATGAAGACTAAAAGTGGTGCTGCTAAGCGGTTTCTGAAAACTGCTAACGGTATCAAGCACAAGCACGCTTTCAAGAGCCACATCCTGACCAAAATGTCGACCAAGCGTAAGCGTCAACTGCGCGGTAGCAGCTTGCTGCATCCGTCTGACGTGGCAAAAGTCGAGCGCATGCTGCGCCTTCGTTAATTTTTGGATCAAGAATAGAGGAAGTAACTCATGGCTCGTGTAAAGCGTGGCGTCATTGCCCGTAAACGTCACAAAAAAATTCTGAAACTCGCTAAAGGCTACTACGGCGCACGCTCACGCGTATTCCGTGTTGCCAAGCAAGCGGTAATCAAGGCAGGCCAATACGCCTACCGCGACCGTCGTCAGAAAAAACGTCAGTTCCGCGCTCTGTGGATCGCTCGTATCAATGCTGGTGCACGTGTTAACGGTCTGTCCTACAGCCGTTTCATCGCTGGCCTGAAAAAAGCGTCCATCGAAATCGACCGTAAGGTTCTGGCTGAACTGGCCGTGAACGAAAAAGCGGTGTTTGCTGCGATTGTCGAGAAAGCTAAAGCCACCTTGGCTTAAGTACCCCCGACAGTCACCCTGGGCTGCGCCTGTAGCCCAAGGTGGTAAACGTCATAAATAGGGGAAGAGCCTTCAAGCTCTTCCCCTATTTTGTATCTGGAGTCTGTACATGGAAAACCTGGACGCGCTCGTCGCTCAAGCTCTTGAGGCTGTGCAAAGCGCTGAAGATATCAATGCCCTGGAGCAAATCCGGGTTCACTACCTTGGCAAAAAGGGTGAATTGACTCAGGTGATGAAGACCCTGGGAAATTTGCCGGCTGAAGAGCGCCCGCAAGTCGGCGCGCTGATCAACGTTGCCAAGGAGCGTGTCACAGAGGTGCTCAATGCGCGCAAGGCGACCATGGAGGAGGCCGATCTCGCGGCCAAACTCGCCGCCGAGTCCATTGATGTAACCCTGCCTGGTCGCGGCCAGGCCTCGGGCGGTCTGCATCCGATCACCCGGACTCTGGAACGCATCGAGCAGTTCTTCACCCACATCGGCTACGGCATTGCCGAAGGCCCTGAGGTCGAAGACGACTATCACAACTTCGAGGCGCTCAACATCCCAGGCCATCACCCGGCCCGGTCGATGCACGACACCTTCTATTTCAATGCAAACATGCTGTTGCGCACCCATACCTCGCCGGTACAGGTCCGCACCATGGAAGCGAACAAGCCGCCGATCCGCATTGTCTGCCCAGGCCGTGTGTACCGTAGCGACTCAGATATCACCCACTCGCCGATGTTCCACCAGGTCGAAGGCCTGCTGGTTGATCGCGACATCAACTTCGCCGACCTCAAGGGCACCATCGAAGAGTTCCTGCGAGTGTTCTTCGAGAAAGAGCTGGCGGTGCGTTTCCGTCCATCATTCTTCCCGTTCACCGAGCCATCCGCAGAAGTCGACATGGAATGCGTGATGTGCAGCGGTAAAGGCTGCCGCGTCTGCAAGCAGACTGGCTGGCTGGAAGTGATGGGCTGCGGCATGGTTCACCCCAACGTGCTGCGCATGTCCGGGATCGATCCGGAAGAGTTCTCGGGCTTTGCCTTCGGCATGGGCGTTGAGCGTCTGGCCATGCTGCGTTACGGCGTGAACGACTTGCGTCTGTTCTTCGACAACGACTTGCGGTTCCTCGCGCAATTTCGCTAGTCGTAACGAATCTTTAGGAGAGCAGGATGAAATTCAGTGAACAATGGCTGCGCGGCTGGGTAAGCCCGCAGGTAGATCGCGATGCGCTGGTTGCGCGTCTGTCGATGGCCGGTCTTGAGGTCGATAGCGTTACGCCGGCCGCCGGTGTTTTCAGTGGTGTGGTGGTGGGCGAGGTGCTGAGCACCGAGCAACACCCCGATGCTGACAAATTGCGTGTGTGCCAGGTCAGCAATGGCGCACAAACGTTCCAGGTCGTGTGCGGAGCGCCTAACGTGCGCCCGGGCCTGAAGATCCCGTTCGCCATGATCGGTGCCGAACTGCCGGGCGACTTCAAGATCAAGAAAGCCAAGCTGCGTGGCGTCGAGTCCAACGGCATGCTGTGCTCCCAGGCGGAGCTGCAAGTAGGCGAGGGCAACGACGGCCTGATGGAACTGCCGGGCGATGCGCCAGTGGGCCAGGACATTCGCGTCTACCTGGAGCTGGAAGACGCCAGCATCGAGGTCGACCTGACTCCGAACCGTGGCGACTGCCTGTCCCTGGCTGGCCTGGCACGTGAAGTGGGCGCGCTGTACAACGCGCCAGTCACTCGTCCAGTGGTGGCCGCAGTGGCTGCGGTGCACGATGAAGTGCGACCGATCGAAGTACTGGCACCAAACGCCTGCCCGCGTTACCTGGGGCGTGTGATCCGCAACGTCGACCTGTCCAGGCCAACCCCGCTGTGGATGGTTGAGCGCCTGCGTCGCGCCGACGTGCGCAGCATCGACGCGGCCGTCGATATCACCAACTACGTGATGCTTGAACTGGGCCAGCCGCTGCACGCTTTCGATCTCGCTGAAATCAATGGCGGCATTCGCGTGCGCATGGCCGAAGAAGGCGAGAAGCTGGTTCTGCTCGACGGCCAGGAAGTCAGCCTGCGCGCCGACACCCTGGTGATCGCTGACCATTCCCGCGCCCTGGCGATTGCCGGTGTGATGGGGGGCGAGCACAGCGGTGTGTCCGCGACCACGCGCGACGTATTCCTTGAAAGTGCGTTCTTCGACCAGATTGCTATCGCTGGCAAGGCCCGCTCCTACGGCCTGCACACCGATGCGTCACATCGCTATGAGCGCGGTGTGGACTGGAAGCTCGCCCGTGAAGCCATGGAGCGCGCCACTGGCCTGCTGCTGGAAATCACCGGTGGCGAAGCCGGCCCGATCACTGAGATTGTCAGCGAACAGCATCTGCCGTCCGTTGCGCCGATCACCCTGCGCGCCAAAAGCGTTGAGCAAATGCTTGGCCTGGTCATCGCCCCGGCTGAAATCGAACAACTGCTGTCGGCCCTCGGGTTGAACATTTCTGCGGGTGGGGAAGGGCAGTGGCATGTTGAAGTGCCAAGCCATCGCTTCGATATCAGCCTGGAAGTCGATCTGATCGAAGAGTTGGCTCGCCTGTACGGTTACAACCGCCTGCCGGTTCGTTACCCGCAAGCGCGCCTGGCGCCGCAACCCAAGGCAGAAGCGCGTGCGCACCTGCCTGAGCTGCGTCGTCTGCTGGTCGCCCGTGGCTATCAGGAAGCGGTGACCTACAGCTTCATCGATCCCAAGCAGTTCGAGCTGTTCAATCCGGGCGTCGAGCCGCTGCTGCTGGCCAACCCGATCTCCAACGACATGGCCGCCATGCGTTCATCCCTGTGGCCAGGCCTGGTGAAAGCCCTTTCCCATAACCTGAACCGTCAGCAAGACCGCGTGCGCATGTTCGAAAGCGGCCTGCGGTTTGTCGGTCAACTCGACGGCCTGAAGCAAGAGCCGATGCTGGCCGGTGTTGTTTGCGGCAGCCGCTTGCCGGAAGGCTGGGCGCAAGGCCGGGATGCCGTGGACTTCTTCGACGTTAAAGCGGACGTGGAAGCGGTACTGGGTTTTGCCGGTGCACTGGACGACTTCACATTTGTGCCAGGCAACCACCCGGCGCTGCACCCAGGTCAGACTGCGCGTATCGAACGCGAGGGTCGTCTGGTGGGCTTCGTCGGCGCCATCCACCCGGAACTGTCGAAAACCCTTGGTCTCGACCGCCCGGTCTTCGTCTTCGAACTGGTGCTGGCCGAGGTGGCCTCGGGCAAGATGCCTAAATTCAGCGAGTTGTCGCGCTTCCCTGAAGTGCGTCGTGACCTGGCCCTGATCGCCGATCGTGAAGTCGCCGCTACTGCTGTTCTGGATGTAATCCGTGAAAATGCAGGGGAATGGCTGACAGACCTCAGGCTATTTGACGTCTATCAGGGTAAAGGCATTGATCCGCATAGAAAAAGCCTTGCAGTTGGCTTGACCTGGCAGCATCCATCGCGCACTCTTAATGACGATGAGGTGAATGCCACGACACAAAATATCCTCACCTCGCTCGAACAAAGGTTGAACGCCACGTTAAGGAAGTGACGTATGGGGGCTTTGACGAAAGCTGAGATGGCGGAACGTCTGTACGAAGAGTTGGGTCTGAACAAGCGCGAGGCCAAGGAATTGGTCGAGCTGTTTTTTGAAGAGATTAGACACGCTCTGGAAGACAACGAACAGGTCAAATTGTCCGGTTTCGGCAATTTTGATCTGCGGGACAAACGCCAGCGGCCTGGCCGCAATCCAAAAACGGGAGAAGAAATCCCGATCACGGCTCGCCGTGTGGTCACCTTTCGTCCAGGGCAGAAGTTGAAGGCCCGAGTTGAGGCTTATGCTGGAACCAAGTCATAACGACGAGCTACCCGTCATCCCAGGCAAACGCTACTTCACCATTGGTGAAGTCAGCGAGCTTTGTGCGGTAAAACCGCACGTGCTGCGCTATTGGGAGCAGGAGTTTCCTCAACTCAACCCCGTCAAACGCACCGGGAACCGTCGGTATTATCAGCGCCAGGATGTGCTGATGATCCGACAGATCCGTGCGTTGCTTTACGATCAGGGGTTCACCATCAGCGGCGCGCGCCAGCGTATGTCCGGTGATGAAGCCAAAGACGACACCACCCAGTACAAGCAACTGATCCGCCAGATGATCTCCGAACTGGAAGATGTGCTGGTGGTTTTGAAGAAATGATTCAGGCTTTTAAAATACTTCCACATTTCAAAAGCTTGCGGTATATTCCTGATCGCTTCGTTGCGAAGCGAACCCAGTAACACGCCTAGTCGGGGCGTAGCGCAGTCCGGTAGCGCACTAGCATGGGGTGCTAGGGGTCGAGTGTTCGAATCACTCCGTCCCGACCATATTTTTCAGTGAGTTAGGCCAATGTTCACAGCATTGGCCTTTTTCATGTGCGTGACTTTTGCGTGACTTCTCTATTTTTCACGCCTGCTTCCTCTTCAAAATTGTCAGGACCGGTCCGCGAGAATCGGTTGCTGATACCATGTTCGCAGCTTCGATCAGATGCCCGAGTTCAGCGCCCGAGTAGTGACTGGTGATGCTGCCGTTCTTGTGCCCAAGCAGGGCCTTGCGGTCTTCCTCGGTTACGCCTGCTGCACGCAACCGGCGGCCAAACGTGTGCTTGAGGTCATGGATCCTGATGGATGCATAACCTGGGTGAGCGTGGCGAAGGTTTTCCTCCTGCCAGAGTTTCGCTGCTCTCACCCGCGCCTTCTTCCAGGCTGAGTCGTTCATGCGGTGCATCGCGGTGCCGTTGTAAGGGAAAACCCATTCCTTGCTGATGCCACGCTGCTTCTCGATGATCGACCTGGCCACGTTGTTCAGCACCACCAGCCGCTCGTCACCGTTCTTAACACCTGAGCGCTCATGCCGCCCTCCAAAGTCGGCCGGTATCAGAAATACGCTGGTGCCAAGTTCCGGTACCGTGATCTCCCAATCCCACCTCAGCTTGCAAACCTCCTGCTCACGTGTGCCGGTGTTCACCTTGAACAACGCCATCGTTTGCAGGTGGGCCGGCAACTCCCCGAAAAGAATCGACTGCTCCGGCCATGACATCGGGTACGGCTTGCGGCTCGACTTCTTCTCTTCCAGCTTCGTGAGCATCGGCACGCTATCCAGCCAAGGCCTGCGCTCATCGTCTCGCCATTTCCTGGCACACAACGATAAAACCCGAACCACGCGCTCTATCGAAATGTTCACCGTTCTGTTGCTGACGCCTTTCTTTACCTTCCCGCATTCCAGCTTCTTTGTCGCCAGCCTGTCTTTGATGAACGGCACCAGGGCCTGGTCATCGATGTGGGTCAGCGGCATGTCGCCAATGAATGGGTCGAGCTGCGAAAGGTGGTGCGCCGACAGCTTTATGGACGGCTGGTCTTTGAACTCCAGCAGGAAGCGAGTTGCCGCCTCCCGCCAGGTCCTGACCTTCTTCACTCCGTACACCTTCTGCTGCCGGATCTGCTCCAACCTGTAGATCAGGTAGCGCTCCGCTTCTTCCCGGTCACCAGTTCCAGTGCTTTCGTAAAGTCGTTCTCCGTTGATTTTCTTGTCGATATGCCAGATACCTTTCCTTTGGGAGAGGCCTGTGATCGATTTTCGCGCCATGATTTATCTCCTTTCTGGCGCTCGCTGCGGGGCGATTGTTGCTCCGTTGCGCCTTTTTTATCAATCGCCTTGGCCTCGACGTATGCCGTGGCCCAGTCGTCCAGTTCTTGCCGATCGAACCCGACGCCACGCCCGCCGATTGGGAACTCGCTGACGAAGGGTCTGACGGTCTCGTCGAAGATTGCCCGGCACATGCCCAGATAACCCGGAGCCTCTTTGGCTCGAATGAAGCGCGGGATCAGCTGTTGAGCGCCCATACCTTCCTCCTGCCGCCCATGCTGGGCAGCGTCTTAATGATGTTCATGGTGAAGATTTACTCTGCGTGCGGCGGCAGAATGTTCAGTGGATGGTCACGCTGTCGTGCCCTACGGCGATCTGGCGTGCCTGATGTTCTGTGCGGAAAGACATGTGCTGCTTGGTGCCGCTGCAGTCCGCGATAACCCACCAATAACCGCCAAAACGGTGTGGGCCTTTGATTATTTTGGTGATGGTCATGGGGTGTCCTTGCCGCGCTGGGCGGCAGAAGGTGGGTTATATGGAAAACTTGGCCAAGGCTTCGTCTGCTACCTTCATCGCGGCCTGGGCATCGTTCACATAGGCAGGGTCAAAACCGCCGCACAGATGGATGGTTGCCTGGCAGGCGCGCAGGTTCTCGCGGTTCAGCTTCAGCGCGGCTATCAACTCTTCCCGAGCCTCGGCTTCACCTCGGCCGATATCCCAGAAGCGCTGACCCCAATGACCAGCGGGTGGCTGATTGTTGCCCTGCGAACCGAAGGCCATGGCGCCGACCGCGCAATCGAGTAAATCGCGCTTGTAGGCGTTGTCGCCGTCGATGCTCAGGCCGTTACGGCGAAGCGCGTCGAGGGTGTTGTTCAAGTTCGACTCAGGCGAAGGCAGCACCAGGTCAAAGTCTTTCTCGCCTGGGCGGCAGGCCACCACCAGCAGTTCGCAGTCAAGCGGCAGGTGTTGCGCCATATCCGAGATCGCCTCGATAGCGGCTTCGCGGAACGCATTCTTTTCTTCGGACATAGGAATACCTCGCCCGCCGCTCACCGGCAGGCATGTAGGGGGATTGGGGTTAGGGGTTCTTGCGTTCTGGCGGGGAGGGCGGAAATCCAAAGTAGTGCCGGCGCTTTCCGGTGTAGCCGCATTCGCTGCAACCCGTGGACGGGCCACAGCTGCAACCGCCCTCGCAACCGCAGCTACACCCGGAGCAATCCAAAGTGCACCAGCTTTCCTGCTCTACCTCGCCTTCCTGGTTGATCGAGTAGTTGACGCGGCGGTCGAGGCGAAAGCCTGTGATCTTTTCTGCCTCCTCATAGGTCGCCGATACAGAACGGAACCCATACTGGGCGGCAGGATCCTCTACGAAACGGCGAACAACTCTCATGGCCTTGGCCCCTTGTAGATGAAGACGTAGGCGAACCAGAGGGTGGCGATCATGGCGTCACCTCGACCAGTTTCCATTTGGTGTTGTTCGTCTGGCTGTGATCCGACTCGACCAGGCCTTCGCGCTTCATCAGTTCCAACTCGCGGCGGATCTGTTTGGTGGTGAACGGCTCGATATGGAACCGGAACCACCAGGTGCAGAACCAGTTATCCCGGCTACCGTCCGGGCCACTCATGTAGATGATGATCCGCTGGCGGAGGGTCATGGCGTCACCTGCTTGCGGTACCCAGCGTCGATTGCCCGGAGGAAGTCGAGCCGGGCATTCTCATGGATACCTTCCCAAGGTAAGCAACGGAGCTCACTGGGGATCATGGTTTCGAACAGCTCGCGCGCCAGGTTCTGCCGCTGCTGCTCAGCAGTTGCGCCGTTCGGGCGGAACTCGCGCTCGCCAACATAGGCGCAGTGCTCGACGTCAGAGCCGAGGTGCTGCCAGACAATCACGTCGCTGGATGAGTAATGGACGGTGCACGTGGCGAATCCAGTTTCGCCGGCCGAACCATCGACCTCACAAACGGTTCCGGCCGGCGGCGGTCCTTCGCCAGACCAGGCCGCTACACTTTCTTCGGGCATGACTTCGTCCTTGCCGCTATAGCGGCTGACTTTGAAGGGGGAGGGGTTACAGAGGTTTCAGCAAATCAGTTGTGCCAGTGCCAGCAGGCACCAGCAGTAGGCGGGGAGTTGGGCTTTCATTGGTATGGCTCTCCGCATTCCGGGCACTCAAGAATGCTTGTGTAGCCGTGATGGCAATCCCCGGCGGTCGCCGGCTTGAGTGCGGCGCAGATGTCCGCCTCAAGGGACTCCAGGCTTTCGGGCGCGTCCTGCTCAAAACTCAGCACGGAAGACTCGACAACGCGCCGCAACAACCCCTCCAGCACATCCGCCCGCTCATCCGCTGCGGTCAGGCGCTGTTGCAGGGCATCTTCGCGGGCAAGGGAACAATCCAGGCATCCATCCCAATGGTTTCTCTTGTGAGTGGCGCAATGGCCGCCTTCTCTTCGAGTGCTCATAAAGCCTCCCTCGTTACCAGATCATGGGCATTCACAACCGTCATGCCGAGGCGTTCGGCGATCAGGACTTCCAGGCGGGCACCCTTTGAATGCTCCCAGCCGGGCAGGGTGGCCACGGTGTCGCATTCCATCAGGGCGACAATGTCGCGGCGCATGCAGTCGTTCCAGGAGCCGCCGTCCGGGTTGAGTTCGGCCGGGTTGGTGACGGTGTGGCCGCCGGCGCGGAGGTTATCGGTCATTGCGGCGAATGCCGGGAAGTTGAGGTCAGGCAGGCCGGTCATGGGGCCGCTCAGGTAGATGCGCTTCATGCTGCCTCCATCAATGCTTGAATGATGCGTTGGCCCGCCAGCGGCGGCACCGCGTTGCCAGTCATGTGCATGGTCAGTCGGTGGTTGTCCGGGCGCAGCGTGTCTTTCGGGAAGGACTGCGCGGCCATGGCCTCGTCGGCGGTGATCATGCGCATCCGTTCACCATCGACAACTGCCCATCGGTCCAGCGTGGTGATGGTGCCGATCGGGCGGTCCAGGCTGCGCCCGGTGAGCCCAGAACCAGAGCCGTAGTAGGGCATCACGAACCGTTCGCCGAACCGATCCCGACCATTCTTCACGCGAGCCAGCGTTGATTCGGCACGTCCGGGCTTCACGATCGGCGACCACTTGCCTGCATTGAAGTCGATAATCTCGCTGGCCGGTACATGCTGGTGTTGCTGGAGCTGTAGGTGAAGCGGAGCCTTGCTGCGGGAGCAGACCATGAACAGGCGAACCCTATGCTGAGGCACGCCGAGGTCGGCGCAGTCCACGATATGCGGGGCCAGCGAATAGCCAAGGCGCTGCATCGCATCTGCCCAAGCCGGGTACAAGATCCAGTCCATGAACTCCGGCACATTTTCGATGACGGCGAAGTCGGGGCGGTTGACCTCTGCGTTTGCCACCGGCGCCCAGGCAGTGGATCGTGAGTTGTCGTGCTGGGGATTACCGGCGGCTTTGCCGCGGGCTTTAGCGTGGCCCTGGCAGCAAGGGGAGGCCAGCATCACGTCGTGCTTTGGCACCTGTGACCAGTCAGCCTGATGCAGGTCCTGGCAGACGTGGTGCGTGTCCGGGTTGTTCCTGGTGTGCCACTCCACGGCGGCTGGCCAGTGGTTGGCAGCCCATAGGACGTTGAGCCCTGCTTCTTTCCCGCCGCGCGTCCATCCGCCGAATCCTGAAAATAAGTCGATTGCTGTTTGCATGCGGGATCCTCGCCAGTGGCGTGAGTTGGTAAAAAGAGGTGAGTTATTTCTTCTGAAAGGTCTTGGTCAGCGCCGCATTGACGCTGTTGCCGCGCTTCAACACGACGCGAGCCAGGGCGGCTCGGTCTTTCTCGCTGTGGCTGGCCTGGCTGAGCAGGCCGAAATAGCTGTTGGCGGTCTCGCGCAGATCCTCGGCCGGCGCCGCGGCGGTTCGCTTCAGCGCCTGGGCCAGGGATCGCTTGCGAGTGGTTCGCCGCCAGGGCTTGATGACGTGGCCAACGAAGTCGACGCCGCGATCCACCGGCTGCAGGATCGTCTTTGTGGGGTTCAGCTTCGCGCCCAGCCGGGGAAGGAACGCTTCGACCTGGGCCAGCCACTCGTTGAGCTGCTGCGGCGACTCATGCAGGAACACGAAGTCATCTACGTACCGGATGTAGTGCTTGGCGCGCAGCGTGTGCTTTGCGAACTGGTCCAGGGCGTCGAGGTAGATGTTGGCGAAGAACTGAGACGACAGGTTGCCGATCGGTAGGCCGAGGCGCGCGGGCTGAGCCACCAGGCGCTTATGCTGCGGCACCCGGTTGAAAAGGTGCGCCGGGCTGCGGGTCTCGTAATCCTCGCGCGGGTCGTGCATGAGGATCTGCGTGGCCAGGGCCAACCACCAAGGTTCGGTTATCCTGGCTTCCAGCTGCTTGCGCAGCACAGCCTTATCGATGGCGACGAAGAAGTTGGCTAGGTCGCACTTCAGGTAGAAAAGTGGCTTCGACCAATTCTCGCTGGCGCTCCGTATCTTCGACTCAAGCCGGGTAGCGGCGTAAAGCGTGCCGCGCCCCGGAATGCATGCGCAACTGTCCGCTATGAAGCTGGCGTAGAAGCGCGGTGCCACATGGTTGTAAATGAGGTGGTGGACGACGCGGTCCCGAAAGGCTGCTGCCCACACCTCGCGGGCTTTCGGCCGGGTGACCACGAAGCATATAGATCGGCCTGGCCGGTAGGTGCCGGCAACCAGGTCGTCGTGTAGCTGGATCAGGTTCCGCTCCAGGTCGATTTCGAAAGCCAGCGCGCTGTCGCTGTTGCGCTTGGTGCGCCGGCAGTCGTAATAGGCCTGGACCAGATCCTGAAACGGGTACGGACCCAAAGTCGAATCTGCGGACGGGGCGGACACGGAGCTCGTTGTTCTTGTCGTTGTTGTTCTGATTGCCATCATCGAAGTTCATGTTGAATGCGTTGTTGGCTGAGCGCTGCGACCTATCGTGCTATCTACGTCGCCGAGCCGAAGGCATAGCCGATCAGCAAGGAAACTGCGCGAGACCTGCCCGGACGCTTTAGACCGGCGGTATCTCTGATGCGCATGGCGGTGACCTATCAGGTCAGCGGCACGACCAGATTCAATTCGCACAGACCAGAAAGCCGTAACCTTCAGGTGGCGGGCGCGGTTGGGGTTGAGCGTTTCCAGGCGTTTGCTTGCTTGCCGATTGAAGCCGTTACCTCAATTGCCTGGGCGTGTTGCGGGATGCTGATAAAGCGGTTGTCTTTGAAGAGCCGCATCAGGAACTCGACGACCTGCACCTTCTCGACCAGCAGGGTCAGGTGTGGCCGTTTATCCTGGGTTGCGTTAGCACGTGCAATCAGCATCAGCACTTCGATGCATTCGTCGATCATTCGCTTGCCGAGTGACTGTTTGAGGTCGCGGGGGATGTTCCGGGTCATCGTTGTAGCCATATGCAGCAGCCCCATCGAAGCCTTGTAGATCGCAAGTTCCGTATGCATTGCCATGTGGCTCGCTCTCCAAGAGCAACCGGCCGCAAGCGGCCGGATTAAATAAGCGAATTAATCAATAAGTTCGCTGCGGACGGGGCGGACACGGAGCTCGTAGCTCTTGCCGTAGCTGAGCTGACCGCCATCATCGAAGCCCATGATGAATGCGCTGTCGGCTGAGCGCTGCGAACTCGACCAGTACCATGTGTCGCGAAACTCTTCGGCGCCGCCTTCTTGGAAGGCTTCGTGCACGGTTTGCAGTGGGTCTTCCTCGCTGTACAGCTGGCCTACAGGTTCACTGTGCGGGTTGTCACCGTTGCGTGAGTTCGCCCAGTTCTCTTCGGTGGTCGGCTTGAAGTGTCGATATTGCAGCTCTTGCACGTCGCGCGCCGGGATCGCCCAATCAGTGAAACCCCCGATGTCCAGGGCCAGTACTTTGGCTGCCAGCTCGCTGCCTGCCGCCGCCATAGCCTGGGTGTTCGCCAGGCTATCGGTGAAGCTGTCAGCACCTTCGATCTTCTCGCCATACTTACCCCATTCACCGACCAGCTCGTGCTCAGCACCGGCAGTGATATGCAGGGAGCGCTTGCCGGTGGCCGGGTCGCGGGTAATGCCGGTGACGAAACCGCCGCCGTAAGCCTGGCCGATAGCCGGGGTGGTTACTGCTAGTGCTGATTTCTCAACTGCGGACATGATGATTCCTCTTTTCTAAGGCAACAAAAAAGGCGCTGTGCGCCCTGGTGTGCCGGATCAAGAACGAATGAATGAAGGATTAAATAAAGAATCTGCGGACGGGGCGGACACGGAGCTCGTAGTCCTTGCCGAGGTCGTTCTGATAGCCATCATCGAAGCCCATGCTGAATGCGTAGTAGGCTGAGCGCTGCGAAGATGACCAGTAATAGCAGTCCTTGGCGAACACCTCGGGGCAGTTCACCCAGCTGTGGTACAGCTCTGCAGCGGCCGGCAGATAGAAGTCATGGTGACCATCGGCCTGATACTCAGCGCAGGCGTTGGCTGCTGGATACTCGCGCTCGTCATCGTTACCGATCAGCACCTGGGTGTTGGTGTAGCCGTCGGTCTTGCTGAGGCCCTTCACTTCGACTCCGCGGCCGCCCCACTCAAGACTACCAACGTCCGTTGCAGCGATGATCAGGTAGTGCGCTGGCACGTCACCGCGAGCGTGAACCAAACCGCCATTGAGCCCACCCTGGCCCGGCCACGGTTGGCCGATCTCCGGGATAGTGGAAGGCGCTACTGGCTGCACATTCGCCGCCGGAGGAAGCACCTGGGCGAACACGCTGGCGATCGCCAGTTTTGCCAGAGCACTGGATGGCATCTTGATAGACACGTCGCCGTGCTTCAGGGTGATCATTTCGGTTTTCATGCGGTTACCTCAGATAGGCGCCGCCCTCCGGTTAACGGATGCAGCGAGTAGGGTTGGTTATTCGTCGTGGCAGATGCGAAGGGATTCGCGGTTGTAGGCGAGTTGCAGTTTTGCCGACACGTTTTCGGGTATTTCATAACTGTGTCGCGGCGGCGCGAGGAACTGGGCCGATCCTGCTGGGCCCAGGCCGTGCAGGTGGTGAATCATCAAGGTCATAGCCTCGCCCTGTTCCTCGATGCCATTCCAGGCCATCAGGTCAGCCAAGGCCTGGCGAGTGCCGGCCATGGTGTGGAGTCGCAACTCTTCCTCGCCGCGAGTCTTTCGCCTCGCCGCAGTCTTTGCTGATCGTTCTTTCTGCGCGGCAGCCATGGCCTACCTCTTCTATTCCGCTGGCCGGCAGTGCGAGCCAGGTTTGACGTTTGCGTTGCTGGATGCGGGCTATGCGGCGCATGAGGTGCTGCCACGCCGCGCTTTGGGATAGGCGATGCCGTGGGCGGCGATGATGCGCTCGAAGGCCTTGTTGCCGATTGCCAGCTTCCCGCAGCACTGGCGACGAGTGATGCCCAACTCCATGAATGCCCTGATGCGTTCAGCGAACTGCGCATCTCGCTCTTCCATCTGCTTTTGACGCTCAGTGTCCTGATTGCCACCGCGTACCGCTTTTTTGAACTTGATGCCGAACTCTTGAGTAATTCCGCAGAGGGTTCGGCGGCTAACCTTGAGAATTTCGGAGACCTGTTTCTGGGTATGGTTGGCTGCCAGCTCGGCCACTTTCTCAATCATCTTTGTGCGCTTGTCGGCGCGTGCGTTGATCGGGGCGTAGGGTAGGGGAGCTGCCTCAACCCGGCGCCGTACAAACGGCTTGGGCGCCGGCGGCATCTGGGTGCTGTAGGTGATCGGCTTGGGCTTGTAGTTGTACGGCGCGGCTTCTTCAATCTCGCCACCGGCCGCCACAAACTCAGCGACCTGGGCGGCTAGTTCGTCGGATGCTGGACGAAGGCGCTCTACTTCGTTCTGTAGGATGCTGATCATGCTGCGATCCCCAGTACTTGGTTCATGCGATCTTCAAGGATTTCGTAGAAGGTCTTAACCCGTTCGGTGATCTTGCGGATCATTGCTTCATCCCGGTAGGCGCGCTTGACGAACATCGGCATACCTGGCCAGTAGCAAACGAAGTCGATCCACTCGCGTTCCGATACCCATAGTCCGCCCTGGCACTGGGCGACGTGTTCTTTGGGGATCTCGCCCGACAGGATCACTTCGACCTGGAATTTCGGAAGTTTGGTTTTGATTTCCGTCAGGCCCGCAGGACCGACGAGCGAGTCAGGCGAATAGCCGGCGCCGTGGTTGAGGATGATCGCCACTTGTTTGGTTTCGACTTCCTCACGCTGCTCGTATAGCTTGCGGGCGACACCTTCCAGTTCGTGGCCGCGCTCGGTGTGCCGGTTTCCCATGAATGGGTCAGCAGCCTCGCCGGTGATGCGCTCGCCGATCAGCGTGTTCATGTAGCTGAATGCGCCGACACCGAAGCCAGCCTCCCCCTTGCCATTTGTAAGCAAGCACTCCAGCTCAGAGCAAGTGACGATACCCAGGCGCAGAGCCAGCCACTCAGGCGAGCTTTGCTCAACTTCTGTGATGATCTGCATGGTCAATTACCCCGCTTGCTGCGCGGCCTTGGCCGCTTTCGAGATTGAGTTGTTTAGCCCTGCCACCACGCCGTCAAACGCTGACTTTGCAATCTGGCCTGGGTCGCCGTACATCTTTTCAAAGTTGGCGTGAACAGCCTCGCTGCATTTATCCAGAAGAGCCTGAACCTGCCTTGCTTGGGCGGGGGTTACGAGCTGATCAGACGGCTCTACATAGCCATCATTGTCGTTGTCGTCGCCGCTGGTGATGTTGAGTAGGGCGCACATGACATAGCGCTTGCCGTAGGTGGTGGTCGATCCCACCGACTGCACAGCGCTTCGCCCGGCGCCAATATCAAGCGGCAGGACCATGGTTGTTTCTTCGCGGTGCCCGGCCTTGTGCATCAGAATGCCGGTGATGCTCACGCCAGCGGCTTGGTTGACGATCTTGAACGACACGCCAAAGCCAAACTTGGCCATGACTTGGCGCACCGCGTAGTTGATGTCGTCGAGGTCGGCGTACATCTTCTTGGTGTGCGTGTTCTCGGTGCGCTTTTCCACAGAAGGCATTTCGCACTGCATTTCAGCGAACGCAGCGTTGAATGCCTCCAGCGCGCTCTTCGCCTCCATTCGATCCTGAAGCTTGATCAGGCGCTCCAGCTTGTCCATGTCGCAGCGAGGATCAAGGGCAAGCCGGCTGATGGTCGACAACATGCTGATTTCCTGCGCTGGCTGGGCGGCCATTTGGCGATCCCGTTCAAGCGGCATGATGATTTCTTGCGACATGGCTATAGCCTCAAAATTGGATAGTGATGTGGGGAACTTCGCCACGTGCGATCTTCAGGACGATGGCCTTTGCCAGCTCTTCGCTGATGTTCATTCCGATTAAAGCCTGCTTGGCTTCGCCCAGGATTTTCGACTTGTGCGCTACGTCAGCCTGGCGTGCCTGCTGCTGACGCAGGATCTCGTCTGCTGCCGCGTTGGCGCGGGCGATCTCGTCTTGGCGGGCCTGCTCAACTGCTGCCGCTTGGCGTTCGACGGCGGCAGCTTGCTCGCGCTCGGCACGCTGCTCAGCCTCGATCTGCTCACGCTTTGCCTGCTCGGCGCGGCGATCAGACTCGGCTGCCTGCAATTTCAGGTCGTTCTCCCGCTTTTCGGCGGCCGCCTGTTCATCACGGACGCGCTGTGCTTCGGCTTCGCGGTCCTGCTGGGCCTTTGCCTCGGCCTTGCGTGTTGCTTCCTCGGCTGCTTCGCGGGCGATGCGATCCTCGTTGTCCTTCTTGTCGCGGGCTTCCTTCTCCAGGCGCAGGCGAGTCAGTTCGGCTTGTTCGGCCTCGTACTGGGTGCGCTCGGCGTGCAGGGCGTGCAACTTCGCCAGGGTCTGGTCCTTCGCCTGGGCGGCTTCAGCCACGAACTCCTCCCAGGCATCGTTGATTTCGACAGCTTCGAGGTCGTCGATCACAAGGGCAACTACGGACGCCGGAGGTGTTTCCCCGAACAGAGCCATGTCCTTGATCTGCTGGATTCCTTCCTCGTGCTTGGCAACGCGAGCATCTTCGGCCGCCTGCCAATCATCCAGCGGCTGCCGGACTTCCTTCTGCCATGACTCCAGGGTGTCCCATACGCGCTTACGTTCGGCGTCGATCAGCTTCGGGATCTCCTTTTGTTTTGCTGAGATTTCCTTGCCTACCGCTTCGAGTGCCGTTTTCGATTTGGCGATCTGGTGCGCCATCGAGGCATAAGCCTCCCGGCCTTTGCGGGTCTTGAGATCAGGAAGCACTTTTTTGAATTCGTCGACCTTGGCACGCACCTGTTCAAGCCAAGGATCCAGGCCTTTAACGGTGCTGAACACGGCCAGAGCGGTTTCTTTCGGCGGCACGACGGCCAGTTGAGTTTCTGCGGACACGGTGACTCCCTGCCGCGATGCTCGCAGCGATTGAAGGTGTTGGTTATTGGGTGATCAGGCCACCGATGGCGGGGCCCAGGAATACGATGGTGAGGAAGGTCAGACCAACGATGGCCGACAGAGCGCGGATGGCGCGGCGCCGGTGCCGCTGGCGGGTGGTCATGACTGGTGCGGCCTGCAGCTTACGATGCACATGAAATCCTCTTCATCGGGCGCCCCCCACTTATCGTAAAAGGCGAGCACATCCGCTTCAAACAGTCGCCGTCGCTCAATCGATGCCTGCTCTTCCTGATCGAGCGCTAACCACTTCGGATCTTCAGGGCAGCAGGATCGGTGACACGAAACGTAGGCATCTGTCGTTTCGTGATAACGGTAAGGGCCTTCGGTGATTTTCTTTCCACACGCACAGCACTGCATTGTTCCGGATTTCTGATATCGGGCATCCGCGTAGTAGTAATGGCGATTCTTTCGGCTCATGACACCCTCGCAATCAGCATGCCGCGCCGCTGAGTGATGCGAACCCGCGTAGGAAGATCCGCGACCAAAGAAAAGCCCTGACGGTGCAGGGCTTGTGATAGTGCTTTGTGGTTTCGGGCGATGATTGCGATCATGCAGCCTCCTTGCGGTGCCTGGTGATTTTCAGCAGGCGCTGGCAGTAGTGGGCGAACTCTTCGTTGGTGATGGCGTTGCCGGTGAGCATGTTGGTGATCATGTTCAGGACGATGCGCTGGGCGCCGGGCTCGCTGGCGGGGTGCTCCAGAGCCTCGAGCGCTTCATCAATGAGGATGTGAGGGCTCATAGGTCGGCATCCACGTCGTCTTCTGCCGCTTCCCGCTCCGATGCTACTGCGTCGGCGGCATAGGGCCTGAGCAGGTCCATAGCGATGCGCTCTGCGGCTTCGATGGGGCGGGGCTGCCCGATCAAGTCGGCAGCGTGTCCGCGTGAATCTGCCTGGCCGCCGATGATCGCCGACAGGAAGAGGCGGGCGAACGAATCTCGCTCGTCCAAGCCATCGATCTGGCGTTGGTTCAGGTGGCCCTGCAGGTAAGTGCAGAACCGGTCGAACGTCACCACCTGCGGCTGGCCGTAGCGGCGCTTCCATTTGATGTCCATACCGCACACCAACTGTTCAGCTGCGTGTTCCAGCCATTCCTGTTCTGGGTTCGCCTCGCTGATCTCTGGAGGCAACTGAGCGTCGTAACGCTCTTGGCATATCTTCAATGCTGCGTTCATGGTCGCCTCCAGGGTGGCGGGTTTTAATCTTCAGGTGCACATTCGTAGGATTCTGGATTCGGATGGCTGTGGTCTTCTTCACCACACACCCGACATTCCAGGTAGCTGTAGTGAACCGTTCCACTGACGGCGCCCGGATCGCTGCGCCATTGGCTTACACGACGCCAGCTATGATCGGCTTCGCATTTCTTTTCGCTCATGGCGACCTCCAGTGTTTGGGGTTAGGCGTAGGTCGGCTTTGGGTCGTTGTAGTTCGACTCGGTAGCTTGCGACTTGCTTGACTCGTTCATGACTCTCTCCATTCGTTGGTTCACCTGTATTCGTCAACACTCACGCACGGCTGTTTGCCGATGGGCGCCGGGGAGTGCTGACGGGTAGAGGCGAGGCGTAAAAAAGCCCAGTCGAAACCGGGCTTTTTCCTCTTTACGTACAAGCCTGCCGGGCGCATGAGGCGTCGGGCAGCTGGTTGGCTAGTCCATGATGGTTACCCTCCGTTGTTCGCTCACTGGGAAGGCAGTGGCCACCTATGAGATTGGGCGCCGGTCTTTCCCGGCTGTCACGGCGCTTGTGCCAGATCAAGGTAGCTCGCCAATACCAGGTTGGCGCTGACCCTGCGCAATGCGGGTTGAGCTATTCGCCGGTGATGCAGATGACCGGAGCTGATCCCGGCACGACTATTAGCGGCCTTAGTGACACCGGAGTTTCACCGGGGCGAAGGTTTCAGCCGCTTATTCTTGGACTCGCCGTGGCCATCTGGGCGCTTACTCACTCTACCGGCCACGATTCCCGCGATCCCTCAGGTCTTACACTTGCCCGTCAGCCCGGGCATTCATCTGCTTGTTGCGGTGATGCAGGTGGGCGGTTATAGGCCGCAGTTTCGTCCGCATCGGGGTGTGATCTGTCGTCCGGTCTGGGCTGCCCGGCTTGCTGGCTTTCGCCTCCCATATTCCTCCGCTCCGGCTTCCCATTTCTGGGCCCACCCATTGCGGGGCAAACAAATCACATTCCGATGCGGCCTGGTGCTGGGGAGTACCAGGTGCTCGGGCCCGGGCTTGCACCGGACTTCCACGTCACCATTACTTTTGTATGGGGTTCATACGTGTAGTTCGCCCATTTCCGTAGGCCTTCGCCATCCCGCTGCACCCTGTCGCGAAGGTGCAGAAGTGATGCTGCCTGTCACGCATACATCCGAACAGTGATGTGGCCGTTGCTTGCCACCACATGCTCCCAGTGGTTGAAGAAAACTCCGGCGCCGAACTTGTCGATGGCTGCCTGCCTCACCATGCTCATGACGTCGTGTGCCAGTTCGCCGTCTTCCGGGATCGCCAGCCACTCAACGCGCTTGTTGAGGGTTCTGTTGTTATCAATGTTGAATTGAGCCATTTCTGTTCCCTCCGTTGATTTCCAATGCCGCCTCATAGAAGCGGCATCAGTAAATCTGTGGGTGCTTCCTCTCCACCACGCGCATCGCCCGATTCATATCTCTGGCCAGGTCACACATTTCGTGTCCGGTGTTCTTCCTGGCTGGCTTGCGTGGTTTCGCGTACTCACATCTGGTGAGCACGGCCAGTTCCAGAGCTGGCGTGGAGATCGAATTTATTGCTCGCGCTGTGCCCATTGCTGGGGATCGATCTGCGAGGTTCCCGTGCTGTTAAAGAGCGGCGGGCTGTGAGGCCCTTCGCAGTCCCTGGTAAGTCGCTGCGATGGGTGAACAATACCTCCGGTATTGTATGGGGTCAATACCGCCGGTCATGTATTTTTCATTGGGGGTAAAAAAGGCCGCTCAATAGCGGCCTGGATGGAGAGGGAAGTGCTGCTACAATCGGACCAATCAGCGAGTGGAGGTAGCAATGAATCGGATTGCGATGGTGGGTGTGTTATCGATGCTTGGCGCGCCCGGGTTAGCATTCGGCTACACGCAGCAGGACGCCAACGATGATGCCGCTTTTATATGGTCATCAGGATGCACGGATTTCAAGTCCGGCATGAACGCTGGCGACTTTCGTGGATGGATGAGACCGGGTGAAGCGGTAAAGACTTTTTTAGGAATCAAAAGTATCGCGGTCAACAGGCTGTACATAGATGGGTGGGAAGTAGCTCGTGGGCTTGGTGGGGTTATCAACTGCGAGGAAGCGGCCAAGCATCGCGCGGCAGACTATGTGTCTGGTGTTGATATTCGGCGAGTGGAATAGGCCGCAAATAAGAAGCCCGGTGCATGTCCGGGCCTTTCTGTTTCTATAGCATCCCGCCACGCCAAACGACGCGCCCTATAATGCGGATCTCGTTTATCTCCCCGTCGCGCAGCGTCTCATCGCCATAGCGCGCCTTGTCAGGGTTGTCGCTTCGGATGATCCATCCGTCGAAGTCAGACCTCACCAGGCGCTTCACGATCGTGCCTTTCGATTCGCTCTGCATCGCGAAGATCTGACCGTCCTTCGGATCCACCCTCGACTCATCCACCAGCAGCACGTCGCCATCATTGATCGTCGGCTCCATGCTGTTACCGCTGGCGTAGATTACATCCAGGTGTTTTTGGTTGAGGTTGTTGGCGCGGAGCCACGCCGACTTAAAGGCCATGACGCCGCGTATCTCTACGTGCGGATTGTCATCTCCGCCTCCCGTCGAGCCGCGCGCTGTCAACTGTAGGACCCCAGTGTACCCAGGCTCATCCTTCAGATCGAAGCTGCGCGGAGGAGTGCGGCCGTCAGTTGGCTGCTGTGCGAATTTCCCAGGAAGCGCCTGAGACATTTTTTCGATCTGGGTCGCCAGCGTTGGGCTTATCTCCGAAACTGGCACGCCGAGCGCTTTCGCAAATACAACCGCCGCATTCACGCTCAACGCGGTTCGGCCGTTCATGAAGTGGCTGACAGCGCCCTGGGTGACACCGTCACCCAACTCTGAAGCAAGTTTTTCCTGGGTGAGCTTGAGCTCCCCGCGCTTGGCCTGGAACAGGGATTTCAGTCGGGCGCTGTCTTGCAGCTGCCATTCGGATAACGGAAGCCGTCGGGAGTCTTTTTTCATTCGCTGATGGTATTACCCACGGTATTTGCTTAACCAATATCGCCGGTATTGACTGCGAACAATACCGGCGGTCATACTTGTGGTGAAATCTACGTAGAGGACGCCGCAATGCGCCGAATCACACTCACCGAATTTGCCAAAGAGCACGGACATACCAAGGCCGCCCAGATGCTCGGTTGCACCCAGGGCGCACTTAGTAAAGCGATCCGTGTGGGCCGAGATGTTTTCGTGACCCTCGAAGATGACGGCAGTTTGTCGGCTCAAGAGCAGCGTCCGTTCCCGTCTCAAAAAACAGCCGCTTAACCACCTTGCATGCATTCAACAAAGGAGCCTCACCAATGGCATATGACGACACACGCCACCTGAAAGACCGGGAGATCAAGTCCCGTTATGACGATGAAACCTACGAAGCGTTAAAGGCCGTGGCCCGCCTGCACAAGCTGCAGCTGGCCGTGTTCGTGCGCATGTGCGTCGAGGAGAAGTTGGAAAGCATCGTTGAACCGAATGCTACCGGTAAACACATGCAGGCCTGAAGGCCCTGAAGGAGGCTATGTGCCTGAAACCACGATCTGCCACGGGATCGACGGGCGCCTCTACGAAAAGCTTGAACGACTGGCGAAGGCAGCAGGCAAGACGCCTGACGAATACGCCGCAGAGCTTGGAGCGGAGCGTTTTTTCGAGAAAACCAGGCCAAGGGGCGCCGGGAAGATCCGGCATCTACCAACAACAAGGCGTGACCCGCCGAAGGCCGTATTAGGGCCTGAAAAAGGAGGGACTGATGAAGACCTCAAACCATAAACCCAAATCGCAGGCACAAAAAAGCCGGGGTGCAATCCCGGCTTCTTTAACTGCATACAGCAAAACAATCTGTGAGGCCGATTATGCATACCTCTAACAACGATGTACAGGCCCTGAATAATCCCGCGCCACGTTTTTCGATTGCTGAAAACGTGTCGCGGAAAGAGGTGATCTCGGAAGAGATTCTCTCGATACAAGCCGGTACGGCCACCATGGCTGTAGCTTATGAGTGGGCGTTTAAGTTCATGTCCCTCGCGAGTCAGAAGGTCGGATCAATTAATTTGGGCGACTTGGATCATATGGATAGAGAGCAGGCTAGGGCTGCGCTCGACGAAATAGAAACTGGCCGAGAGCACTTGAGAGGCATCGCTCCACTCTTTGAAAAATACCCATATATCGCGGAGACCATGCGGTTTCATTGCAGCGCGCTGTTTTACGCCGAGGCAACCCTCATCCCGTTCTACATCCAGTGCAACAAGTCTTTCCTCGACCACAAAGCCTCGTCTACCAAGACCTATATCGTTCGCCATCCAATTACGGGAATGATCAAGATCGGCCGCACTAGCGACGTTCAAGGACGAATCAAGTCTTTGCAAACTGGGGCCGGAGCTATTCTCGCGACCCTGGCAGTAATCCCTGCGGATATTGAGCAAGAGCTTCACAAGCGCTTCGCCGCACTCCGTCGTCATGGTGAATGGTTTGAGGATGTAGACGGCCTCATCAGTTCTTTTGCAAAGACACGGGAGGCTGTGTAATGGCCCGCGCTCGCAACATAAAGCCCGCACTGTTCAAAAATGAAATCCTTGGGGTGGCCGACCCTATGGCTACCTTGCTGTTCGAAGGTCTTTGGCTACTTGCAGATAAAGCTGGCCGTCTTGAGGATCGCCCTCTGCGCATCAAGGGCGAGCTTTTTCCATACCGCGACGGCCTGGATATCGAGGGGCTTTTGAGGTTCCTTGCGGTCGAGGGCTTCATCGTTCGCTACTCCGTCGCAGCTAAGCGTTATATCCAAGTCGACAATTTCGACAAACATCAGAACCCGCATCGTAACGAACCAGAGTCAGTTATTCCTTCTGTATCAGAAGGTTGTATCACTACCGATTTTGGCGGAAGTACTTCTGCCATTCTCGGAAGCGCTCCGGCTGATTCTCTGATTCCTGATTCCGGATCCCTGATTCCTGATTCCCTCACCCCGTCAACGCCTCCGGCATTGCCGACTTCGCCGAGTGCAGATCTTTTCCCGAAGTTCTGGAAGCTCTACCCGAACAAGAAGGGCAAGGCTGCTGCGGAAAAGGCTTGGAGGAAACTCAAGGTCACTGACGAACTATTCGCCCTGATTGCCGAAGGCCTGGCTAAGCAGGTTGCTTGCCCGGCATGGACCAAAGACGGAGGCCAGTTCATCCCGCATCCGGCGAGCTGGCTCAACGGCAAGCGTTGGGAAGACGAGGTGAAGCTTTCCGGTAACGTCCACCAGTTCCCGCAATCGCGCCACGCCGGCTTCGCTGAACGCGACTACACCACCGGACTGATCGCTCGGGAGGATGGCACCTATGCGTTCTGACAAGATCGTTTCCATGCCCGCCACTACTCCGGCGCCGCAGCAGTCCACCGGCGTGTGCGAGGACCACGGCCAGTTCCCGCAGCAGGTGAATGTGATCTTCGGCCGGGAGTTCAAGACCGGGTGCCCAGAGTGCAGCCGCATCCGCAACGAGGATGAAGCCGCGCGCAAAGAGGCCCAGGAAGCCCAACTGCTGCGTATGCGCATGGCGGAAAAGCTGGGCTCGGCGCTGATTCCCAAGCGTTTCGCGGGCAAGACGTTCGCCGGGTACATCGCCGACACCCCCGAACAGCAGAAGGCGCTGAAGACCTGCATCCGGTACGCCGCCGAGTTCAAGCAGATAGCCGCCGCCGGCCGCTGCCTGTTGCTGCTGGGCAAGCCCGGTACCGGCAAGACGCACCTGTCGGTAGCCATCGCCAACGAGATCATGGCCAAGTCGAGCGACACCGCTGTGTACCGCACGATCGGGTCGGTACTCCAGGCCATCCGCGCCACCTACGACCACGCCAGCGACCAGAGCGAAAGCCAGATCCTGTCGAGCCTCATCAGCCCTTCGCTGCTGATCCTGGACGAGATCGGCGTCAGCAAGGAGAAGCCCAGCGACTTCGAGCTGACCACCCTGTTCGCCATCATCAACGGCCGCTACGAAGAGCTGCGACCTACCGTCATCGTTTCCAACCTCGACGCGAAGGCTTTGGCTACGGCTATCGGCGAGCGTTGCGCAGACAGGCTTCGGGAGGGTGGGGTGATCGTTATCCCGTTCGAGTGGGAATCGCAACGCGGCAAGGAGGGCTTTTGACATGACCGACTACACCGAGCTTAAGCGGCTGGCTGAGGCTGCAAAAACCGAGGAGGCGAGAGTAATCAAACTCTGCGCGTCTGGGTGCGGATGGGAGGCCCTGCCTGCTCAGGCCTCATTCCGATGCGTGGCCAGTGCTGAGGCAGTCCTCGCCTTGATCAAGGACCTTGAGAGCCACAAGCGCATGCTCCTGGCGGCAGTTTGCGACCTTGGCGCGATTGGCGAAGCACTCAAGTCCGACATGGACGCCGATGGCGATGAGCTGCTCGGCATGGTTATCGACCTGAAAGCGCAGAACACGCGAATGCTGGAATGGCTCAAGGACATAAGCCGTACATCCGGCGACAAGGGTGCAGTCATGGGGGCTCGCCAGTTGCTCAAGGAGTTCGCCGAATGAACGATTTCCGCGATTTGAAAGCGATTGCCGAGGCGTGCGAGCAGCATCAGCCGCTTCGTTTCATGCGCAGCCACGGTGCGCTGTACATCCGCAACGACAAGGGCATCGTCTTCGATGTGCATCAGAACCGCTCATTCCCTGGCGTCATGGCGCAGAACAAGGATTATGCGGATCTGGTGCTCGCCGCCAATCCTGCCGCCATTCTGGCCCTGATCGCCGAGAACGAAGCCATGGCCGGCATGCTCCAGCGCTTCGTGGATGGAGAGCACGACCAGGACGAGAACCAGGCTGAGCGGCACATGTACTTCACCGAAGCCCAGTCGCTGTTGGCGCTGGTGAGTGGCGAACTCGAAGCGCACACCATCGTTCCAGATTCGGCAATCAAGGCTATTCACGCCGAGCGCGACCAGCTCAAGGCCGAGAACGATACGCTGCGTGAAGAAGTCGCGCTGGACGACAAGCTCATTGCTGACCGTGATCGGCTGCTGAATATGTTCGAGTGCCCAGTTCACGGGCAGTGCATCCCTTTCGCGATGGACCAGGTCGAGGCGCTGCGCAAGGATGCCAAGCGCCTGCAGAGCGCTATTGATTTCGTCCAGAAGCTGCGTGATGCCGCAGGCAATCAGCCAAGTGTGGCGACAGGGTATTTGCACGACATCCTGTCTGCCATGGGCAAGGATGAACGGCCATGACCGACAAGATCAGCGTCAATTGCCGCTCCATGCTCACAGAGGCCATCACCCGCATGTCCAAGATGTTCGAGGACAAGCACTTCGTAGTGGTGAGTCTTCGCCCGGGCAAGGACCGTACCCTGGACCAGAACCGTTTGTGGTTCGCGATGTACAAGCGCGTCGCCGAGATGACCCAGATCGGTGACGCTGCTGACGCCCGCAAGTACTGCAAGCTGCACATCGGCGTGCAGATCCTGCTGAACGAGGACGCCGGGTTCCAGGCCGAGTGGTACCGGGTGATGCGTCACCTGCCATACGAAACCAAGCTGGACATGATGGGCGAGTGCCACCTGTTCGGGCCTGACGGCTTCCCGGTGACCAGCCTGTTCAATCGCGCCCAGGGCATCGCCTACACCGACCGCATCGTCGCGCGCTTTGCTCCGCAGGGCGTGTACTTCTCTGACCTGCTTAGCCAGGAGGCCGCATGAGCCAGTTCAAGCCGGGTGACCTGGCGCTGATTATCCGCGCTACACATGCCGAAAACATTGGAAAAGTAGTAGAGCTTATTCGCTTCGACAGGAGCGAGAAAATCGCGCTCCCTGAAGATACCCCTCGAAGTTTCGCCCCCAATCCCAAACACATTGCGTGCTGGGTGATTCGGGGGAACCTCGTAGCTCATAGCACTCTGCGTGGCGAGATCAATTCCACTGTTGGAGCAGCACCGCAGTCATGGCTCATGCCCCTACGCGGCGATTTCGCGCCCGAGCAGCAGAAAGCCAAGGAGGCTGTATGACCATCGAACGTAAGCAGGCCAAACCGAAGAAATGCCGCGTTGCTACCTGCAGGGCCTCATTCGTCCCTGCGCGCCTGGGCCAGGCGGTGTGCAGTCCGGCCTGCGCAATGATCGACGCGCCCAGGCATGAGCCGAAGGCGCGCAAGGCCCTGGCCGACATCGAGCGCAAGGACATCAAGGTCCGCAAGGAGAAGTTGAAGACCCGCGCGGATCATCTGCGCGAAGCCCAGGCCGCGGTGAACGAGTACGTGCGTCTGCGTGACGCGCACCTTCCGTGTATCAGCTGCGACTCATCGCCGAACGACAACGATCTCATGACCGGCAGCCGCTGGGACGCTGGGCATTACCGTTCTGTCGGCGCCTGCCCGGAGCTGCGCTTCGAGCCGATGAACATCCACCGACAGTGCGTGAAGTGCAACCGCAACCTTTCCGGCAACGCTGTGGAGTACCGCATCCGCCTGGTGCAGCGCATCGGCGCTGAGAAGGTGTCCTGGCTTGAGGGGCT
The DNA here is from genome assembly GCF_003058245.1 of Pseudomonas sp. GV047. Classification (NCBI taxonomy): domain Bacteria; kingdom Pseudomonadati; phylum Pseudomonadota; class Gammaproteobacteria; order Pseudomonadales; family Pseudomonadaceae; genus Pseudomonas; species Pseudomonas sp. GV047. Next base: position 65,868 of record NZ_QCWA01000007.1, read on the forward strand.
GCACGCGCCGTGCAAGTACACCGTCGAAGAGATCAAGGCCATCAAGGCCAAGTACCGGGCAATGACCAGAGAACTCAAGAGGGCGGCAGCATGAACTATCAAAACGTCATTTCGGCAGTCGTCCGCGCTCTGGCAGCGGAAACCATCAACAGCGCCGGCGGATGCAATGTCGAGCCCAGGGTACAGACCAGCAAGCTCAAAGGCGAGATCACTGGCAAAGATGCGGCACTGCTCGCCGACTGCATCGTTCACAAGCTGCTGCACGCCCAGCTCGCCCCGCGCCATTGGAATGCATTGGTGGCCAAGTACAGCACCCACCGCGGGCGCAAGATCGATTCAATCGGTCGCCTGGTCGCGGTTGTGCCTACACCCGCGCCGCTGCGATTCACCCAACAGGCCGTGCTGGTCTGGGCGGTCCCGCAGCAGTCGAAGGGCATCCAGCGCGCCATGGTCGAGGTGAAGGCGCCAAAGCATCGGGAAAACAAGGAAGATGGCCAGTGGGATTGGCGCAACAAGGCAGCTGATGCGGATGTGGCCCGCGCCAACAAGCACGCCAGGTCGGTCGCCGAGTCGAAGCCGGGGGAGATGATCGTCCTTGCCGAGTCGAACTACGACATGACGAACTGGGACACCCAAGGCCTGACGGAGCGGACCTATCAGCGATGGAATAAGTCGATCAAGGGTGCTTTGGAAGGCCTTGTGAACGAAGCGCTTGTAGATGCCCAGCACATGCTTGAAGAGGTAGGCGTGCTGTCTGGGGAGGCGGCTTGAAAATAGTCCCTCAAAAGGGCTTGCAATATCATGTCGCCATGTCGTAAATTAAGCACATCCTGTCATTCCTGCGTGTGTAGGACTGACTAACGAAACCCGGCCGCCGCGCCGGGTTTTTTGTTGCCTGAATTCCAGGTGCTCCTTGCTGCATCTTGGCCTCACCCTAATGAGGCCCTTTTAATTCCCTGGTGCCCCCTATGACAGAAGTGTCGCGCATTGCAGATAGCACGGCGTTCAAGGTTGCCGTGCCGATACTGCAGACGGTTCTGTCGGCTGCCGCTATAGGCGCCTTTGCGTATGTGGTCAGCTCGCTTGGTTCGCTCCAGGTGCAGCTGGCCGCCTACCAAACCAATCAGGCCCTGATCGGCCAGAGGGTGGAATCGTTGGAGCGATCGAGGGAGTCGACCGACAAGTTCGTCGATTCCCTCCGGATCACAACCCAGCGCCAAGAGTTCCAGATCAATCAAGTAGTTGACAGCCTGCGCGACCTGGTGAAGAACGGACGCCCAAAATGAGAATTTTGCTGATCGTGATGTTCCTGATTGCCGGGTGCACGACCAAGCATGTTCCGCCACCCCAGATCACCTACACGGTATCCGGCCTCACCGCCTCGAACTGCGCACCGTCTGAGCGACTGGCTCGACAACTGCGAGAGGCCCGGAAGAGTCGCGATGAATGGAAGCTCTACGCCGAAAGGCTGGAGAAACTACCGGCAGCGAAGACACCCCATGAATCTAATCCCTGAATGGCGAAAGTTCTGGCGCATGACCAGTGTGCAACTGGCAATCATCGGTGTTGCCCTCAATGCGGCCGCCGCTGGCTGGTCCGCCTTCCAGGGCGCGGTAGACCCGCTGATCTTCGCCTCGGTGAACATGGTCCTCGGTATCGGGGTTGCAGTCGTCAGGGTGATTCAGCAGCCAGCTCTGCGAACAGACGACAAGCCGGATGACCCGGCCAGTTAATCCGCGCCACGTTTTCGAATGCGCCAAATCGTGGCGCGAAGGGATTCACATGACCGACAAGCAACCCACCGACTGGGAGCGCATCGAGCAGCTCTACAGGGCTGGCGTGCTGTCAGTGCGAGAGATCGCAACAACCTGCACCGTGTCCCATGTCTCCATCCACAAGCGCGCCAAGCGTGACGGATGGACGCGCGACCTTGCAGGGAAGATCAAAGCCAAGGCTGATGCGCTGGTTAACAACCAGGTGGTTAACAGCGAGGTTAACAAGGAACGAGCGTTAACCGAGAAAGGCATTGTTGATGCAAATGCCCAGATCATTGCTGATGTCCGGATCGCACACCGCGCTGACATTGGTCGGTCGCGTCGACTCACCAACAAGCTGCTGGATGAGCTTGAGGCGCTGACGGATGAGCAGGGCACCATCAGGGAGTTGATTGATCAGCTCAAGGATGGCGACCACGAAGACGGCGACGCGATGTCTGATGTCCTGAAGCTTGCCAGCAAGATGAGCGCTCTCCCGAATCGAACCAAGACCATGAAGGAATTGGCCGACACCCTGAAGACGCTCGTTTCCCTTGAGCGGCAAGCATTTAATCTTGATGAGGCTGAAGGAGATAGGCCGCCTGGTGGTGACACTGGTCGGACCGCTGTCGATTCGTCGCTCATCGCCGCCCTGGTAGACAAGCTGGTGGACTGATGGCTATCAAACCGATCGAGTGGGACGCGCTGAGCCACGCTGAGCGCTCCGCCTTGGTCGCGGCTGGCGAGCATAGCCCTTTGGCCTTCACCAGCCTGTGGTTCAACATTACCCAGGGCGACAGCTTCAGGACGAACTGGCACCACCACTACTTCGACTATGCCGCCCGCAAGATGCTTGCCGGTGACGCGCAGAACATCGTCGTGAACATCCCGCCAGGCGGCACCAAGACCGAGTTCTGGTCTGTTCACCTGCCTGTCTACACGATGGTCAAGCACCGCCGGGTGCGAATCCTCAACACCAGCTATTCCAAGAGCCTGGTAGATGAGAACAGCGAGCGCAGCCGCGCCCTGGTCAAGTCTGCTGAGTTCCGCGAGTTCTACCCCTTCGATATCGAGAAGGACAAGGTAGACGACTGGACACTCGCCAAGGATGGGAAGCGCGTACACCAACTGTTCAGCCGTTCAAGCGGTGGGCAGATCACCGGTGTCCGTGGCGGCTACATGGGCGACGAGTACAGCGGCCACATCCAGGCGGATGACTGGGACAAGATCGACGATCTGTTCAGCGAGGCAAAGCGCCGCAAGTCACACACGCGCCTGGTGAACACCTTGCGCAGCCGGAAGGCACACAGCGGCACACCATTCGTTGCCATCCAGCAGCGCGGCCACATCGACGACTCGACTGCGTTCCTGTTGTCGGGCGGCATGGGCCTGAAGATCGATCTGCACATCAAGATCCCGGCCCTGGTCAATCAGGAATACATCGACTCACTGCCTGACGGCATCCGCGAGCGCTGCATCAAGAGCGTGTGCGGGTCCGAGCAGGTAGACGGCTATTGGTCGTACTGGCCGGCCAAGGAAAGCGTTCACGACCTGATCGCGCTCCGCACGGCTCACCCGTACACCTTCAGCAGCCAGTACATGCAGGACCCCGACACGCTCGACGGCGGGATCTTCTCGGCTGACGACTTCCAGTACTACGGCGACGTGGATGCTGGTGCTGATCTGCCTCTGCCGGAGAAATTCGACTACCGCTTCATCACTGCCGACACCGCGCAGAAAACCAACACCTGGAACGACTGGACCGTGTTCGGGGAGTGGGGAGTGGCCGAGGGACGAATCTACCGGGTTGGCATGAAGCGCGGCCGGATGGATGCCAAGACCCTGCGGCGGGAGTTCGAGGCGTTCGTCAAGGGTGCCTGGGCCAAAAACGGCAAGACCAATGGCGTCCTGCGCCGTGTCTACGTCGAGGACAAATCAAGCGGCACCGGCCTGATCCAGGAGATGGAGAAGCGACTACCGCTCAAGGTGACGCCAGTCCCTCGGGACCGCGACAAGCTGACCAGGGCGCTCGACGTTCAAGGCTTCCATGCTGCAAAGCTGGTGTGCTTGCCCTACGACGACAGCCAGAACTATGAGTTCGTGTGCGAAGTCGCCTCGTTCACTGCCGACGACAGCCACAAGTACGACGACCAGACCGACGTGATGATCGACGCTCTGTCCGAGGTTTACATCAAAGGCAAGCGCTCAATCCGCGATCTCCTATAACCAAATCGGTGACCCCATGAGCAAGAAGGGCTTAGTGCCAGCAGACAAAAAGCTGGGCAAAGCCCTTGTGCGGGCCGCTCAGAAGTACGAGGCGTCCATCAAGTCGTCCAGTGACGGCCTGGTGAACGTCGTGTCCGGCCTTGGCACCCAGAAGGCCAAGCGGTCCCACAACCAGTTCCAATACGGGTTCCTGAACGATTTTCAGCAGCTGGACGCGGCTTATCAAACCAGCTGGCTTGCCCGGGCGATCGTGGACTACCCGGCCGAGGACATGACCCGCGAGTGGCGCACCCTCAAGTGCGACGACGCGGACGTGATCCGGGCCGAGGAAGACCGCCTGCAGCTGCCGGCCATGGTCAGCGAGGCAACCAGCTGGGCGCGCCTGTACGGGGGCGCCGGCATCCTCATGCTGACCAACCAGGACCTGACCAAGCCGCTCAAGCCGGAGAAGATCAAGAAGGGCGATCTGTACCGCCTGCTGGTGATCGACCGCTTCGACATGACGGCGATGGACCTGAACCAAACCAATATCCTGGCCGCCAACTACTTGCAGCCGGAGTTCTACACCATTTCAGCCGGCGCCCAGCAGATCCACTGGACGCACTTCGCCCGGTTCGCCGGTGCCAAGCTGCCGCGCCGCCAGCGAGCACAGACGCAGGGCTGGGGCGACTCAGAGCTGCGTAAGTGCCTCGACGACGTGATGGACATCGTAGCCAGCAAGGACGGCATCGCCGAGCTGATGCAGGAAGCGAACGTCGACATCATCAAGCGTGAAGGCCTCTCGGATGAGCTGGCAAGCGATCAGGACGACGCCATCACGGCGCGTTACGCCCTGTTCAGCATGATGAAGTCCTCGATCAACCTGGCGCTGCTGGATGGCGAAGAGACCTACGACCGCAAGACCCTGGACCTTTCCGGGGTTGCGCCGGTGCTCGACACGCTCATGACCTGGATCAGTGGTGCGGCGGATATACCGCTCACTCGGCTGTTCGGCACGTCCGCCAAGGGCCTCAACGCCACCGGCGAAGGGGACATGGACAACTACTTCAACTCGCTGTCATCGAAGCGCCTGACCCAGATTGACCCAGGCCTTCGTCAGCTGGACGAGGTGCTGGTCCGTTCGGCAACCGGCCAGTGGCTTGACGACTTCAACTACGTCTGGAACCCATTCCAGCAGCCTGACGCGGTGCAGATCGCCACGGCGAACAAGGCCAAGGCGGAGACCGACCTGCTCTACAAGGATGGCGGCATCGTCACCACCAGCCAGATCCAGCGACGCCTGCAGGCCGAAGAGCTCTACCAGTTCGACGACGAGAAGATCGCCGCGCTGGAAGAGGACGAGGACCTGACCATGTTCACCGACCCGGTGGATGACGACGACAAGGTTGAATGACCATGGACATGATCGGCATCCAGTACAACGCCAAGCTGCAGCGGCTGGTGAAGCAGGTCAAGGCGTCGATCAGCAAGGAGCTCATACCGCTCGTTCGCCAGTTGGCGCCGGAGTACACCCAGGACGCGGTGGTAACGACTGACGCCTGGTCTGACCTGATCCTAAATACGATGGGCCGCCTCGTCCAAAGGTGGCAGTCGGAGCATTTCGGCTCGGGCGCCGGGCGCATCGCCGCAGACTTCGTGCAGGCCGCCCTGAAGAAGTCCGAGCGGGACATGAAGCGCTCGGTCGGCATCGACGTATTCAGTGGCAATAAAGTGCTTCAGGACTATCTCAAGGCCTCGGCGCAACAGAACGTCCAGCTGATCAAGTCCATCCCTGGCAAGTACCTGGAAGAGGTGCAGACGCAGGTGATGGCGAACATGCGCGCGGGCATGCGGCCCAGCTACATCGAGAAGGCGTTGCAAGAGCAGTACGGCGTGACGCAGCGCCGAGCCAAGATGATCGCCCGCGACCAAACCTCAAAGATCCAAGGCGAGCTGGCAGAGAAGCAGCAGACGACCGCCGGCTTCGAGTACTTCCAGTGGGTTGACGCCGATGATGAGCGTGTCCGCACCAGGCACCGCGCCATCGACGAGAAGGTCACCGCATACGGGAAGGGCATCTACCGCTGGGACAACCTCCCGTTGAGCGACAAGGGCGTCCCGATCAAGCCGGGCTCCGACTATCAGTGCCGATGCATCGCACGCCCTGTAAGCGCTCGCGAGGTCAAGGCCAACCAAGACGCAGGCCGCACAGCGCCGGGCGTCTACCGCTAATTCATCCAATCCGCGAGGCCGCAACATGAAGTGCACGGTTTTCGACCGGGCTGGGTATCGCATCACCCAGCGAGAGTACACCGACGAGGGGTTCCTCAAGGTGCCGGCCAGGGTGGCCCGCACCGGGATTCAGGAGTACCTGGCCCGCGAGCTTGGGCTCGACGGTGACCCGAATCGCATTGTTCGCGTGTATCGGCCGCCGGAAGAGGTTTTCTCGCCTGATTCGCTGGGCACCTACGACTCCAGCGACATCACCAACGATCACCCGAAAGAGCTTGTCACTGCGCTGACCTACAAGGGCGTGGCGGTGGGCGTGGTGCGAGGCCCTGGGCGGCCAGATGGCGACTTTGTGGCCGCCGACCTGATCGTCAAGGATCAGAAGACCATCACCGACATCAATGCCGGTAAGTGCGAGGTCTCCGCCGGATACACCGCAATTTACGACCACGCGCCAGGCGTTACCGAAGACGGCAAGGCGTACGAATACATCCAGCGTGAAATCCGAATAAACCACGTTGCGATCGTTGACCGAGCAAGGGCGGGCGCCAATGCCCGCGTTTTTGACCACAACCCAGGAGGCAACACAATGCCTGTACTTATCACCACCGATAGCGGGCGCAGCGTTGATGTTGCTGATCCTGCGAACGCCCAAGTGGTCGCCGACTCGTTCGACCGATTGCTGAAGCGTGCCACCGATGCGGAAACCAAGGCTGATAAGGCCCAGGCTACCGCGGACAAGGCTGCCGAAGACTTGGCCGAGGCCCGCAAGGCTTCGAGCGATGTCGCAATTGGCGAGCGCGTCAAGGCAATCAGCGCCACCCAGGCCCTGGCGCGCAAGGTCGCCGGCGACGGTTTCACCTGTGACAGCCTCGACGTAATCGAGATCAAGCGTGCCGCCCTGGCCGTTGCCCTGCCGAAGCGTGACTGGTCGGACAAGTCCGCCGGCTACGTTGAGGCCTCCTTCGACGCCGAGTCCGATAAGGACGAGGAAGAAGAGGAGGACGACGGCAAGGGTGGCAAGAAGCCGAAAATGCCAACCGGTGACACCGCTGCGCTCTTCGCTCAGTTCATGCAGCTGGCCAAGGACGGTGCAAGCACCCCTGCGACCACGGACGCCGCGCCGACCCCATACCAGGCCCACAAGCAAAGCTTGTCCGGCGCCCACAAACAGAAAGGAGCCTAACCATGCCAGTTCAAGGTGGTAACGCAATCAACCACGGCGTCGCGTACGCGGGCATGGTCGCTGATGGCGAAGTGTCCAACGGCGTCTCCAAGGTCAACAAGGGCACCGTCAACATCGCCTACGGCCTGGGCGTGGTCACTGACGGTGACGACGGCGCCAAGCTGCCGGTAGCCGCATCGACCGCGGCCCAGTTCATCGGTGTCGTGAAGCGTGAGCTGAACCGCGCCTACACCTCGACCGATGTATTCGGCGCTGTCGCCAAGCGCGACATGACCGTCGAGACCATGGCGCCTATCTGGGTAACCGCCCGCGTGGCGGTCGCCAAGGATGACCCGGTCTACCTGGTAGTCGGCGACGGCACCGGTACCAACCAGGGCCAGTTCTCCAACGTGGTCGGCGCCGCCGCCACTCTGGCAGTCCTGATCCCGAACGCCAAATGGGTCAGCACCGCCGGCGCCGGCGCACTGGCTAAAATTTCTCTGAAGGTCGGGGGCTAATCGACATGACTCAGCTTAAGAAAATCGTCGTAGCCATCGATGCTGCAATCGCGCAACAGATCGGCCGTGACGCTCACCAAGTAACCTTTATTGACGGTCTTCCGACTCTCGACGATGGCCTGGCGTTCTATATCAGCCAGTTAGCAAACCTGGAATCTCGTATCTACGAGGCCAAGTATGCCGCGATCAACTACATGGAGTTGATCCCTGTTGACACCTCGCTTCCTGAATGGGTAGACGAGTGGAATTACATCAGCTACGACGGCGTGACCATCGGAAAATTCATCGGCGCCAGCGCTGACGACCTGCCTGATGTAACCATCAACGCGAACAAATCCAGCGTGCCAATCGGCTACGCTGGTAACAAGTACAGCTACAGCCTGGACGAACTGCGCAAATCGCAACAACTGCGCATTCCTCTGGACACCACCAAGGCGCGCCTGGCCTTCCGTGGTGCCCAAGAGCACACCCAGCGCGTGGCGTACTTCGGCGATGCGGCTCGCGGCATGACTGGCCTGTTCAACAACCCGAACCTGGCGCTCTCGAACTCGACGCTGGACTGGTACAACGCTGCCACCACCGGTGACCAGATCGTCGCGGACCTGAACAAGATCCTGGTTGATGGCTACATCAACTCGGCGACCGTTCACCTGTTCGATACCGTGATCCTTGATGCTGCCCGTTTCGCGTTCATCTCGAACAAGCGGATGGGCACCATCACCGACAAGACGATCCTTGAGTACTTCCGCACCAACAACCAGTTCACTGCGCTGACCGGTCGCCCGATCAACATCTTCAGCCGCCTGCAACTGTCCGCTGCCCAGCTGGCCGCCGCTGGCGTGTCAAACGGCAACAAGGACCGCATCGTCGCTTACGAGCTGAACGACGAGAACCTGGGTATGCAGGTGCCGATCCCGTGGCGCTCCCTGGCTCCGCAGTTCCACAACCTCACGGTCAGCGTGCCGTGCGAATACAAGTTGTCTGGCGTGGAATTCCGCTACCCGTTCTCTGGCGCTTACCGCGACCAGTTCTAACCAGCCGTTCCAGGGCCGCCTCCGCTATGCCCGGGGCGGCGGCCAATGACTCCGGGCGAGGATTCGACATGTTCCTGAAGAACGAAGCAGCACGACTGATCACCATCAACCACCTGGTGGACGACAAAGAAACCAGCTACCCGATCCTGCCTGGCGAAAACCCGGCGGTCGAAGTTCCGGACGCGGTGGCAAAGATCGATTTCGTCAAGGCTCTGCTGAAGAACGGCGACCTGCGCCGCGTTGGTGCTGATGAGTTGGAAGCCGACGATGGTGAAGAAGACGACCTGAACGCCCAGGCCGAAGCGCTTGGCATCAAGGTCAACAAGACTTGGGGCGAAACGCGCCTGCGCGAAGAAATCGCTAAGGCTCAGGCAGCACAGTAACACCCGGGCGCCTGGCGCCCACTCATTCATACCGGAGAGCCCATGCTAATCACCCCCGAGATGATTGCGGCTTTCCGCAGCAATCCTGTGTTCAAAGCGTTTGCTGACCCGGTGAAGTGGCCAGACGAATACATCGTTGAGGCCCTTTGCGAGGCCGGTACCGAGACCGGCTCAAGCCGGTGGGGCGCCCTCGAACTGACCTGCGACAACTTCAAATGGCGTGGCATGCAGTACTTCGCCGCCCACTGGCTGGCAACCAACTTTGCCACGCTCGGCGCCGGCGGCACGCCCAACTCTGAGGCCCGCCTCAACGTGGCCCAGAAGTCGGTCGGTGACGAATCGATCGCCTACCGCGTGCCCCAGATGATGGACGCGGGCACCGACTGGCTGACCTACACCAACTACGGCCAGCAGTTCTACAGGCTCAAGAAGCGCGCCGGGATGGGTGCCAAGGCGGTTTGAATGATCGAACTCGATATCCAGGGCTTCCAGGAGTTGCAGGACGAGCTGGCGAAGGAGCTGAATGCGCTCAAGTCGAACAAGGTCGTCACCGTAGGCATCCATGAGGAAGCCGGCGACGTTGAGTCGGGCGACCTGACCATGGCCAGTCTTGGCGCTATCAACGAGTTCGGCGCCGATATCAAGCACCCGGGCGGAACATCGTACGGCTACGCCAGCAAAGCTGCTGCCGACCGCGATGAGGTTCGCTTCCTCAAGACTGGCAAGGGATACATGGAACTGGGCGTGACCCAGGCGCACACCATCAACATCCCGGCCAGGCCATGGCTTGAGCCGGGGGTTGCGAGCGCGACGCCAGAAGTGCTGCTGACCATCCAGGATGGTATGGAGGCAGGCAAGTCGATGGACCAGATCCTCGAGGCAGTCGGTGTGGTGGCCGCGGGCAAGGTGAAGGTGTACATGACCGATCTGAAGACGCCACCCAACGCAGCGTCGACCATTCGCAAGAAGGGCAGCAGCAATCCGCTGATCGATACCGGCGCCATGCGCCAGTCGGTCACCCACCAAGTTTCCATTGGTCCCGCATCGGAGGGTCTCGAATGAGCCTGAATATGGAGGGCCAGATCGATGGCGTATTTGAAAGCGTCGAGGCATCCCGCACGGTTGATACTGGCGGCGCATGGGTAGACGGCATATGGACGCCGGGCACGCCGAGCACCACGCCTTACATCGTGAACATCCAGCCCGCCAGCGATAGGGAAGTCGATTTCCTGCGACAGGGCGGCGAGCGGATCACCGATGCGCGCCGGATCTACATCAACCAGGGCGAGATGCAACTGATCGACCAGACCGGAACCTGGACATTCATGGGCCAGCAATGGAAGGCCGTCAAGGTCGACAACCGCTACTGGCGGAACTACTGCAAGGTCATTGTCATGCGCATTGACGATCAGTCAGGTGGCCCAGCATGACCAACCAAGAGCTATTCGCAAAGCTGCGCCCGATTGTGATGCTGGCGACTGGGGTGCCTGAGTGCATCCTTGCGGACCAGGCAGGCCCAAGCAGCATGCCAGCACCGAAAGGTGCCTATGCGACGATCACGCCAAGGCAGTCACCAACGCGTCGCGGCCAGGCCAACATCGTGTCTCGTGACATCCCAGGCAACCAGGTGGAGGTCGATGTTCGGGCGCAGATCATGTGTTCGTGCAGCGTCAACTTCTACCGAGGGGAAGCCCTGATGTTCGCTGAGCGGCTGATTGAAGCCAACAAGCGACCCGACGTGAGCATGATGCTCTTCAAGGCCAAGATCGGCTGGAACAGCACCGACGCAGTCAACAACCTCACAAGCCTGCAGTCTGCCAACTTTGAGCAGCGGGCGCAGATCACCATCCGCCTGATGTACGAAACCAGCAGCTTGCCGGTGGTGAACAACATCCTGAGCGTCGAAGTGGCGCTTCAGAACGAGAAGGCCAGGGTGCTTGACACCTTCACCGTGGAATTCGACCCCACATAACCCATTGGAGCTAGCACAGTGAGCTATCCAGCTACCAACATCATCCGGATTAATGCCCGGATCAGCCCGGCAGGCCTGGGCAATGCGAACTTTGCCAGCGCCATGCTGTTCGCTCCGCAGCTTGAGCTGCCGGTGGGCTTCGCGCCTGATACGTACCGGACGTATTTCACGCTGGTCGCGCTGTCTGAAGACTTCGCCGACACTACTGAGACCTACAAGGCGGCCCAGCGTTGGCTTGGCGGCACGCCCGCTACTCGCGAACTGAAGGTGTATGGCGTGGCCACCGCCGATGCGACCCGTGCGGCGACCCTGAACAAGGCGCGTAACCTGCTCTGGTGGTACTGGACCATGTGGACGGCGCCTATCCTGGCCGTCAAAGCTGACGTGCTGGCTATCGCCCAGTGGTGCGAAGACAACACCAGCATGTTTATCGACAGCCAGACTGGCGCCTCGGCTACCGAGATACGCGACCCAGTGGATGTTGACGACATTGCTACCCAGCTGACCTCTGCCGGCTTCCGGCACGTATACACCGCTGCACACGCCACCGACCCGTACTCTGGTTCTGCGCTGGCCAAGCACTTCGCCGCGGTGAATTACAGCGCCGACCGCTCGACCATCACCGGCGAATTCAAGAAATCCCCTGGCGTTATCGCTGAGTCTCTGTCCGGCACGGCCTACACCGCCATGCAGAGCGACAAGAAAAAGGCGGTCTTCTACACCGTTGTAGACAACCAGGGTTCGACGGATTCGGGCCGTTGGCTGAACACGATTACGCACAGCACCTACGGCGAATTCATCGATGATGTGATCAACCTCGACGCGTGCGTGAATTTCCTAACCACGTCGCTCTACAACGCGGTTGCGAACCAAACCACCAAGCTTGCCCAGACCCCAGTCGGCCAGGCCGTGCTGATCGGCGCCGCACGGGCAACCATGCAGCAGTTCATCAACAACGGCTACCTGGGCCCGCGTAATTACATCGATCCGGACGACGGCCTTGAGAAGTACACCATCGGTTTCGAGATCCTGACCAAGCCAGAGGACATCCTCGATTTGTCGGATGCCGACCGTAACGCCCGCAAATCCGCACCACTCCGCATTCGCCTGTTCCGCGCCGGCGCAATCCACATCGTTGATGTCGACCTCGACGTTTATTGATAGGTGACCCATGAGCCTGAGTAATTTCTCGAACGACCTGACCGTCGTCACCATCAATGGCCGGCAGATCCAGGACTGGGGCGACACCGCTACCCCGTACACGGATGCGCCGATCGACCCTCGCAGCCAGTTGCGCCGGGGGCAGGGCGGTAACGCCGTCCGCCTCGATCGTCAAAACCCTGGCCGCGAGGTGAACGTCTACCTCAACCCGGGCTCGTCCGACTCGGCATACGTGCAAGGCCTGCTGAACTCGAACGCGAACATCACGCTGACCTTCACCCAGATCGGCACGCTGGAAACGGCACTGGGTTCGGAAGGCGTGATCGTGAACGACGGCCAGCGCGGTCGGGCCGGCTCAACCATCACGGACGACCAGTTCACGATGCAATTCAACATCTGGGAAGCAACAAGGGGCTGATAGATGAGCGTGAAACCATTCACCATTGGCGGCGTGCAGTACAACGCCGCCATGGCCAGCGCTGTCGATCAGGACCGCCTGATGTCCCTATTGTCCGGCGCCGTGTTGGAGCGGTTCGCCACGGCCGCGCAGGCGGGTATTGAGGTCGATGACCAGGTGCTCTGTTCGATGTTCATGTCGATGCGCCAGGACGTGAAGGCTCAGGTCGTGCAGATCCTCATGACCCGGGTGTTCATCAACGGCACCGAGCGCGCGGTCACCGTGGCCGACTTCGGCGGCAAGATGGTGCAGTACAACCAACTGCTGGCCGAGCTGCTGCGCTGGAACCTCTCCGATTTTTTCGACTGGCTGCCAAGCGGCGCAAAAAGCCCAGGGCAGCCGGGCGCGGAAAGCGCAGCGCAGTAAATTGGTTCCTGATGCGCCCCTGTGTCGGGATTGTTGGCGTGTGCCCGCCGCTGTGCACCTGGGCGCAACTTGAAGACGGAACCCACTCCCTAGCCAGCGTCGAGCGCTTTAACCAAGCCATGGACGAACTGTGGGAACAAAAAGAGGCAATCACGAATGGCCAGTAAGGTTCTAAAGTCATTCCTGATCGGCATAGGTTGGGACACCAAAGCCCTGGAGGCGGGCGACAAGAAGATCAACACCAGCATTGGCAACATAAAGTCTGGGGCGCTCAGTATTTCTGCCGCATTGGTTGGTGCTTTTGGCTTTTCTGCAAGCGCGATCATCGGCGTATCAGATCGCGTCGACAAGTTAGCCATGTCCACGCAGAACCTGCGCACCTCAATGAATGCGGTGTACAGCTTCGGTAGCGCTGTAAAACTGATGGGCGGCGAAGCATCAGAGGCTCTGGATACCATAAAAGGATTCGAGGAGATCCAGAACAACCTGCGACTCAAGGGCGAAGCTGGCCCGATCAACGATTTGGCAATGGCTGGCATCGATGTAAGTTCTCTATACGAAACGAACACCGGCGAGGAATTCATGCGCGCGCTGTCGGGCATGATTCCAAAGCTGAATGAGGGGCAGCGGTCCGTAGTTCAAAACTCACTCGGCCTGTCGGACGGTGTTTTCCGCTCGCTCGCCGGCGGAGTGGATCAGCTCGACGCAACTATGAAGCGGGCCAGCGCGCTGACTGGCAGCGTTGATCAGCTTGTCGATAACAGTCGCAAGCTTGCAGACAACACGGCCCAGCTCGGACTGATAATCGAAGGTGTCAAGAACGAACTGGCAGAGAAATTCCTTCCCAGTCTGGTGGGCGCTACCGAAGGGCTGAACAACTTCCTCAAGCAGTACCGGCCTGAGATCAGCAAGGGCATCGACGCTCTGGCAGAAAACCCACAGGCCACGGCAGGCGTAGGGATTGGAGCTGCCTCAGTGGTCGCCGGGGCTGGGCTTTCCAAGATCGGCTTGAGCGGCATCGGTGGGGCGCTGAAAGGTGCCGGACAGATCGGCATGGCAATCAGCCTTGCCGACCTCATGACGCCCTACATTGACCCGATGTTCGACAAGCTCTTCGGCGTTGATCGGGCAGCTCCGGAGGTCTATTCCGGGAAAATTCAACGATCTCAGGAGGATATCGACTACCTGGATCACCGGGACAGGTCTGCATCCGACAGCATGCCGCCTACCAGTGGAACCACACCGGACGAAGATCGCCAAGCATCAGCCGAAGCGCTTGCTGGCGTATTGGCCCGCACGCCGATCAACGTGAAAAACCAGCTAGGCATCACGCTTGAGCTCGACGGCCAGGCCCTGGAAACCAAGATTAACCAGGTCAACGAGCGCCAAAACTACGAAACGCTGGGTGACCTGAAGACCACAACGGAGCGATAGCCGTGAGCATCATCAACATCTTCACGCGCAAAGCCCCGACAATTGCCGGGTACTCGTTCGACGCGGTGCTGGAAGACACGTTCGAGGCGACGGTGACGATCACCTCATTCCCCATTGAGTCAGGCGTAAGGATCGCGGATCACCGAATCCTCAACCCATTCAAGTGGACCATGACCGGCGCAATCAGCAATAACCCGGTCAAGGTTCAGCTGACGGACTTCCTCGGCGGCGCGCTTTCCAACCTTACCGACAACCCCATCGTTTCCACGGTGGCCGGTTTATCTGCTGGCTGGCTGGCCGGGAGCGACGAGACGCGCGCCAGTACCACGCTCGACTTCCTGATCTGGCTGATGAAGTCGTACGACCCGTTCGACATCGACGCCGGCGACATCCTGCTGAAGAACATGGCTATCACGCGCCTGTCCAGGACCAAGGAGCCACGTAACGAGGGCGGCCTGGAGTTCATCGTGGAGATGCAGGAAGTCATTGAACTAGACCGCATACAGCGGGACTACCAGTGCACGCCGGATCAACTGCGCGACGGGGACCCGTCAAAGTCGGCGCTGACCCGCGCCATCAATCGCGGCCAGGCAATTGCCAAAGAAGCATCCGACAGCGTTTCGAAGTCGGTAAATGGAATCCTCGACGGAGTCGTCTGATGTACACCATCCCGCTGCGCGCCGGTGCCGCCAACGCTCACCAGCGTTTTGGCGTACAGCTCGGTGACAACCTGATCGACTTTGAAATTGACTTTATCTCCTACCTGGATGTGCCGGCCTGGTCCATGAACCTGCTACGTGACGGCAGCCGCATCGTGGCCGGTGCAATGCTTGAGCCTGGCAGCGACATCATCCAGAGCTACCGATCTGGTATTGGGCAGATGGTGTTCACCGGCAAAGACGTGACCCTCGACAACCTGGGCATCGATAACTTCCTCGTTTGGATACCCCCACTGGTGGAAACATGAGAGAGCGTGTTTGGTCGATTGACGTGAATGGCCAGCCCTACATTGGTCTCCAGTCTGGTCGCCGGCAGTTCCGCATCCAGTTCAACATCGATATATCCCCTGGTGACGCGCTGTCGTTCGCTGACATCCGCCTCTACAACATGAACAAGGGATCTGCGATCGCGCAACGGTCAAGTATCGTGCTGCGTGCTGGCTACAACGACAACGTCGACGCGATCTTCACTGGCTTTGTGACAAATACTTTGCGGGAGCGGGAGCCAGGCGCGCCGGAGATCATTACCAGGCTGATCTGCCGATCAGGGCAGCCGGCGGTTGACCGAGCATCTGCCCAGCTGTCATTCGGCATCGGCACCAGGGTTGAGGAAGTGATCCGCGCCCTGGCAGCCGCATGGCCGCTTCCGATCGATATCGACAACGCTCAGTTCGCCGACGCTAAGCCGCTATCATCTGGGCTGGTGGTGGACGGGGATATCCCACAAGCCATGACCGACCTGGCATACGCCTACAAATTCGAATGGATGCAGGACCGCGGGCGTATTGTCGTCACGAAGCCGAACATGCCGCGCACCACGACTATGGTGAAAGTGGACCAGTTCAGCGGAATGATCGGCATCCCGGAGGTCTCACGCGGGCCTGACGGCCTCGGCGTGTTCGTGGCGGTTCAGCTCAATCCGGCGCTGCGCATCAACGGCAAGATCAACGTAGAGAGCGAGTTCGCGACATTCAACACCGGCAACCTCTTCGTGTCCGAACTGAGCGGTGACGCCAGCGCCAACGGCGAGTACAACATTTTCGCCATGAAGCACTCTGGCGATTCTGGGCCGGAGGGACATTGGAAAACCGAAATCGACGGCCTGCGCGCTGGCACCACTCCTGCGGCGAATGAGACCGCAACCCCGCAAAACGGCAAGTTGATCTGGGGCGCAAGGGTTGATCAGGCGTTCCGCGTCAAGGTTCGCGAGATATGCGACCGACTGTCCTTCGACCCGAACTGGCTCATGGCCGTTATGGGGTTCGAGACGGGCTACACGTTTAGCCCTGCCGCAAGAAACCCAGGCAGCACCGCTACTGGACTCATCCAGTTTCTGGAGGCCTCCGCGCGCGCCGTCGGCACATCCACTGCCCAGCTTGCACGGATGACGGCAGTTCGCCAGCTCGACTACGTGGAGGCGTACTACAAGCCTTACTCAGGGCGTATCCGGAACCTCGGTGACGCTTACCTGGCAGTGCTTTGGCCGGCGGCAGTGGGGCGCCCGGATTCGTACGTGATGTGGGAGCGGGATAGCGGCCCATACCAGCGCGAGTACGCGGCCAACTCTGGCCTGGACGTAAACCGCAACGGGGTTATTACCCGCGGCGAGGCCGTCGCATCCGTTAACACCTCCTACATGCGCGGGCAGCAGTTCGTGCGATGACCACTTAACCAGGCCCGCCCCACGGGTTCACCGAATCCGAGGTAGGCATGCTTGAGTCAGAAGGCCGCGCAAAGCAGGCGAAGCTGATCCGCGACTCTTTCCGGGAGATCCTGAAGGGGGTCTGCACATCGCTGCCGGGCCACATCTTGACGTTCGACCCGGTAAAGCAACTCGCCCAGGTGCAGCCCGGCATAGCTCGCGTCGACATCAACGGAGCTGAGTTCACCATCCCCCCGATCATCGAGGTGCCGGTTTACTTCCCTGGCGGTGACTACTGCATCGAGTACCAGGTCGATGCTGGTTGTGAGGGCGACATCCTGTTCTCCCAACGCTGCATTGATGGCTGGGTGCAGAGCGGCGGGGTGGCGGCCAACCCGATCGGGCGCTTCCACAACATGCAGGACGCCATGTTCTTGCCGGGATTCAGGTCGCAGCCAAACGTATTGCCGGGATTCCAGAACAACGGCGTGCGTATGCGCAACCGGGCAGGCACGCAGTTCGTTTGGCTGAAGAACGACAACAGCATCTCCATGGACAACGGGGTCGCCAGGTTCAACGTTCTAGCCGATGGCACAACCCTGATGCAGAACGGCGCCGGCAGCTTCCAGTTGCTGGCAGACGGTTCGTTCCTGATTAACGGGCTGAAGATCACGGCTGACGGTGATGTGATCACAGCTACCGGCATATCTCTCAAAAACCACAGAACGTCCGGTGTTACGCCTGGGTCTGGAACAAGTGGAGCGCCAGTTATATGACCGTACGCAGACTGGACGAAGAAACAGGTGACATCGTGACGCGCGGGCAGCAGTTCATCACCGGGCAATCCGAGGTCGCTCAGACGGTGCTTACCCGGTTGCGCCTGTTCCTGGGCGAGTACTTCCGGGACATCACCGACGGAACGCCTTGGTACGAGCAAATCCTGGGAAAGTTCACAAGCCTCTCCACCGCTGAGGCCGCGCTCAGGGCGCGAATCGCCAACACGCCAGGCGTGATCCGGCTCACCAGCTTCTCTGCTGACTTCAACATCGAAAACCGCAAATACAGCGTAACCGCTGGGATTCTCACCGAGTTCGGCCTGGAAGAGGTAACACTGAATGGCTAGCCTGACTTCGACCGGCTACGTGCTACAGACGCAAAACGACTGGTTCGCCCAGGAGCGCCAGTTCTACCTGGATATTGATCCGCTGTGGAACCTGGATCCTTCGACGCCTGACGGCTTGAAGATGGCGCACGACTCCGAGATCTTCTACGCGCTCGATGAGACGCTGCAGCAGGCCTATAACTCGAAAGATCCGAACAAGGCCAAGGGCAACGATCTCGACATCATTTGCTCGCTGACCGGCACCATCCGTTCCGGCGGGTCTCGCTCGAGTGTTCAGCTGACGATCACAGCCACTCCAGGAACGCCTATACCTGGTGGCAACCGTTTCGAGTCGGTCACCACCGGCAGCCGCTGGACTACCGACCAGGCAGTGACCGCTGACTCGCTCGGCTCCGCAACAGTGAACGCGACATGCACAGTCGTCGGGCCTACCCAGGCAGACGCCGGCACTATCACGCGCATCGTGGACGTGGTGGCGGGCCTGGCCAGCGTGACAAACGCAGCGCCAGCAACTCCAGGTACAGACGGACAGCGCGACGAGCAGCTACGCGTCACGCGCGCTACAGCAGTGGGAAAGCCAGGCAACAATCAGATCGACTCCATGATCGGCGAACTGTTCGGTGTGGACGGCGTGCGTAGGGTGAAGGTGTACGAGAACGACACTAACCTGAGCGCGGTCTCGGCAGACAACCCGTACGGGCTCCCACGGCACTCCATTGCTCCAATCATCGACGGCGGCACCGACGATGATGTAGCCATGGCGATCTACCTCAAGAAGAACCCTGGTGCGACGCTGTATCAGGCTGGCACGCCGTTTGAGGTTCTGGTTACGTCGCCAAAGTACCCAACGAACCAGAAGCTGATTCGCGCCAGCCGGCCGATCTACGTGGACATGCTTCCCATTATTCATGTCGTCAATGACGGATCACTTCCGCCAAACGCCGACCAGCTTATTAAGGAGGCGATGATGGAATACGCCGCCGGAGACCTGATCCCGGCGGATGTCGGATTCAAGATCGACGGCTTCGACATTGGCGAGACGGTGCCATTCAGCACGATCTTCACGCCGGTCAATAAGGTCATCGGCTCGTACGGTGACAGCTACGTAGACCTACCCTCATCCAGCCTCAACGGAGGACAGACCAACGTTGTCATTGCTTACAACCAGATGTCCCGGTGGACGGAGAGCAACATCACCGTAGTGATAACGTGATGAATATTCCAGACCGCATCTACGCGCAGTACCGCAACAAGCCAAAGGCCGTGGATTGGTACGCCATAGCCAGGAAGCTGGGCGGAAGCCTTGAGGACGCCGCCGAGGCCATTCGCAAGAGCTATGACATCGACAACGTCCTTGGCGAGCAGTTGAACGTTATCGGCCGGATCGTCGTCGCACCACGCAGCTTTGTTGGCTCTACCCCGATGAACCCCGGTCTGTTCGATCTAACCGACGGTGATGAGTTCGGTGACGACGAAGCCATGTTCAGCGCCCTGACCATAGACCAAGACGGACAGCTCTCCGACGAACTGTACCGTCTGGTCATCAAGGCCAAGATCGTCAAGAACAACGGCGACGCCACGATAGAAAACATACTCGCCGGCATGAACTTCCTTCTGCCGAACGCGGAAGTTCTGCGTGTTACTGACGGCGAGGACATGTCGTTCAGTATCGAGTTCTACGGGCAAATCACCAACCTTGAACGGTTCGCCCTTCTCAATGCTGGCCTGGTGCCGAAGCCGCAAGCAGTCAAATTTAACGGATTCCTTGAGGGGTTCGACATGGTCGAGTTCGGCGATATTGACGCTGAATTTGGTGACGAAGACGCAGAATTTGCAGGATACATAGGGGCTTAACATGTCACTGAAGCTTAACGAGCGCTACCCTGGACGCTTCAATAACCCTTCCGCCGACTATCCGCAAGGGTCGTTTAAAAACAGAACGGCACCTAGCGCTAAAGACGGATCGTACCTCGAACAAGATTGGGCAAACGACAAGGAGGGTTTTTTCCAATCGCTTCTTTCGGCGGCAGGCCTTGAAGCCAACGGTTCCGTAGACAAAGTCGGGGCCTCCCAGCTTTTCGACGCCCTCCAGAGGCTTAAACAGACTCAGTCTGGGACGGCATTCCCCACGACAGGCCCGTCGGCTGCACTGGTGTTGACTCCGTCGCCGGCGATCGCTGCATATGCTGCCGGCCAACGATTCCGCGTCAAGTTCAACCGGGCCAGCACTGGCACGGACACCGTTAATATCTCAGGTCTTGGCCCGAAACCCCTGAAGCAGTACGACTCGGCAGGTGCGAAGGTTTCGGCGGTATTTGCAATAGACCAGCTGGCAGATATTGAGTACGACGGCACAGATGCTGTGCTGCTCGATCAGCTACCCTCTAATAACGCCGTAGCAATCCAGGGCGCATTTAAAAACCTGCAGGTGTCCGCTAGTGGGTCGAGCAATTTTGTATCCGTTTCGGCTGACCAGATTATCTTGGCAGATACGACTGGAAAGAACCTGCTGGCTCAATCGGTAAATGTCGGGGCAAGCACGATAGTAGTCGGAGTCAACGGAAGAGATTTAGCGGCGGCCGCAACACCGGCTACGTGGTATAGCGTTTGGGTCATCAGTAATGGCACCACAACGTCATGCTTGCTTTCGCTGAGTGCCACGTCCCCAACCATGCCGTCTGGCTACACCTTCAAAGCTCGTGTTAGCTGGGCAAGAACCGATGCAAGTCTTTTCCCCCTGCGATTTAACCAATTTGGCCGGACAGCAAGATATGATGTCGGTGCAAACGTGCCATCTTTCCCAGGTGTAACGAGTGGATCGGCTACGACAGCAATGACTATTGCGCTTACTGGGGTAGTTCCTATTACCGCTAGTAAGGCAATGTTAGTCGCCGGCACTAACTCTGGGTTTGTTGCGTTCGCCCCCCTCGGGGGCTTTGTTTCAACGCCTGGCTCTAATTACCTGAGTACAGCCCAAGCGAATGGTTTTCCATTCGCCGGTGGCTGGAACGCTTCCGGCCCCGTACCCACTACTTCTGGCGAAATAAACCTGCGAACCCAGTCAGTTATGTACGCATCAACCGCATCAACCGCAGTACTTCAATGTATGGGATGGGAAGACAATCTATGAACACTCCGGGTTATGCAGTAAAGAAAGATCTGACGTTCTGGCGTATCGTCGATGGCGCTACGCCGGACCCAGAAAGCCCTGAAAAAGTCTACATGGACCCGGATACGGAATACTTCATGGGCTTTGAGGATGGCCCACCTCCTGCTCCACTGCCAACCACAGAAGAGTTGGCGGCTAATGCAATGCACGAATGCGATCGACTTCTTGCAATGGCAGCAATTCGTATTGCTCCCTTGCAAGACGCTGTAGACCTTGGCACTGCAAAATCTTATGGCGTTGAACTGTTGAGGGCGTGGAAGGAATACCGGGTTGCCCTCAACGCTGTTCCAGAAAGCAAAGAGTTCCCGAACAAAATCATTTGGCCGGAACTTCCAGCTGGAGGTGATGCATCATGAGCGGATCATATAGATGTCACGGAAAGCCGGGGACGAATGAGATTCTGTGCGCATATTACGAAGATGACTTTCCTCCGCCGGAAGGAACCGTAGCGATGATTGGCATGCCACCAACTAATCGACCAACACGATTTGGAGACTGGTTCGCAACTCCGGAAGGTGCTTACGCGTGGAATGTATTCCCTGACCCACCGTTCAATGTCGTCTACCACGAAGGAAAGTTGAAGAACGCTGATACGATGGAAGAAATTTCCATCGAAATGCTTCCTGGCGACATTTCTGCTCGACTTATGGCGCTTGAAAATCCAACGCCATAGCCTCCTGTTTAGGCGCCATCGGCACTATAGCCCGGGGCTATTTCAATAGCTCCGGCATGTGCTCCTTACTCCATGCAACAAAACTATCCATGACGTATGAGCTTCCATATACCGATAGGTGAGCATCGTCACGCAAAAGCGGCTTCCCATCGCGGAAATAAATGCATACATGAGAATCACAAAACAGGTCGAACTGGTCGAAATATTTCAGGTTCGGGTGCTTCACCATAAGAGCGTAGACGCCCTCTCTAAATTTTAGAACCTTGTTCAACTCTGTACTGGTGTCCGAACTGCATCCGGCTTCTGTTTTCCCTAGAGGCCTTCCAATGCAGCTTTTTATATCCTTTCTCAGTTCAGGCTTCGGTCCAAAGATTACAACTGCTTTGCCGGCTCGCTCTAAAAACGAAACACGATCCTCTAAACCGTAGAAGTAATTTTCAAAAGAAGAGTTATCGTCCATTTCCGGCCTGTCAAACAGCTTTACTTTCTTTTCTCCATAATTGCCGCCTGCGTTCACATAGTTTCCGCTAGCGTCGAATGCTGGCCACCAAGCATTTATTATAACCGTCTTGATTGATGCGGTATTTTTTATGATTTCGTCAATAAATGTTCGCTCCAGGTCTGCCTTTCGTGATGCGCACGGGCTTTTTGGATTTTCAGGATTTCCCCAATCAGTGTGTGCGGCCGGGTCGCAGATGCCAATTGATAGAACGCCCTTTCCAGCCATATCCGTATTGTTCGCTAGGCCCGGGTAAAGGTGGTTCGCAAAACTGTTCCCGATGATGATGACATCTGGCGTTTTGCTGTTGGTGTAACAGAACGTCCATTCATCCAGGTAGTCAGGCTTGCCGAAGGTTTCTTTGCAAAGCTCATTCTTCGAGTAGATCCAAGCAAGTGACTTGTCGATCTCACTGTATTTTTTGATGCTTTCTCGGTCAGGAAATCCGCCCGCCTTGTAGATCGTGATCCCTGCGCCAAGAAGAGCTATTCCGACGATCAATAGAGCAATCGATAGCCGCCCCTTATGCCTGCATCTTTTGGCTGGCAGCTCTACCAGCCTGTACGTGGCAATGGAAAGAATGATCGCGATCGCCACCAGTGCTAGCCGCTCAAGCCTACCAGGCGCGTCTACAAGCCACGCAATAGATAGCAGTGGCCAATGCCAAAGGTACAGAGGAAAACTGATAAGCCCGATGAGTACGAATGGCCTGCTGCGTAGCACTAGCCGGTTAACGATTGCAGTCGGGCCGGCGCTGATGATAAGAGCCGCCCCCATGGTTGGCGCCAAAGCTGCCCACCCAGGGAATCGCATTCCCTCTTCGATAATAATCATCGAAGCGCATATCAAGAGTGCACCAACTATAGAAAAAGCATTACATAGATTCGTCGATAAGGTTGTGCGAACATAAAATGTGGCTATGAGGCCGCCGATCAAAAGCTCCCAAGCGCGAGAGGCCGGAAGGTAGAAGGCGGCTTCCGGGTTTGCGTAGGAGTTATGTAGGCTTATCCCGAAAGACGCTAATGCAATAATCACAATTGCGAAAGGGAAGTAACTTGGTTTTGAGGAAAAGGCCAAGGCTAGTATCGGAAGCGTCAGGTAAAACTGCTCTTCTACGCCGAGAGACCAGAGATGCAGTAGTGGCTTAGAAATGGCCGAGGCATCAAAGTAGCCAGCCTCTTTATACAAAACTAAGTTCTGCGAAAATCCCATTCCTCCAGCCACATGCTTTCCTAATGCCTCCAGATCGCTCGGTAGAAGCACAAACCAAGAAAACAACATCACTGTGACCAGCATCAGGATCAGAGCCGGGAATATCCGATTAATCCGTCTCGAGTAAAACTCGATTACGGAAAAGCTCCGATCTTTTATTGAGTTATTGATGATCGTTGTTATCAGATATCCAGATATCACGAAGAAAATGTCTACGCCGACAAAGCCGCCCCTGAGAAGGCCCGGGAAGGCATGAAAAATTACAACTCCCATGACAGCAATTGTTCTAAGGCCGTCTATGTCAGGGCGATACTTTTGGTGTGCGGTGCCGCACTGAATTGCGGCGGATGAAGCTTCAGATAAGTTTGTCATTCTTCGCTTTAAATCCGTTTTATGGCAGCGCCCTGCTTGGGCGCATGCATGGTAACAGCAACTACACAATCTCCCGCCATGAGCGGGTATTTTTTCGCTTGGAGAAAGTCATGCCCATCACTGAGCAGCAGTTGCTGCAGATCCTCCCGAACGCCGGCCGCCAAGCCGGCGTTTTTGTTCCTGCCCTGAACACGGCAATGAACCGTTACAGCATCGTTGGCACGCAGCGCGCCGCCGCGTTCATTGCCCAGGTCGGGCACGAGTCGGGCCAACTTCGCTACGTGCGCGAGATATGGGGCCCCACGGCGCAGCAGGCCGGCTACGAGGGTCGTGCCGACCTGGGCAACACCGTGCCGGGCGACGGCTCCAAGTATCGCGGGCGCGGCCTTATCCAGATCACCGGCCGGGCGAACCATGCGGCGTGTGGGGAAGCGCTGGGCTTGGATCTGATCAATCAACCCACGCTCCTGGAGCAGCCGCAGTACGCCGCGATGTCGGCGGCATGGTTCTGGTCAACCCGTGGCTTGAACACGCTGGCGGATCAGGGCGACTTCGTGAAGATCACCCGGCGCATCAATGGTGGTCTCATCGGCCAAGCCGATCGCCAGGCGCTGTACGACACGGCGCTGAAGGTGCTGGCATGACGCCGGTGCAGAAGCTGGCCGGTCTGGTGGCGCTGACCCTGGGGCTGATGGCCGGTGCTGCCGGTTTGGCCTGGCAGGTCCAAGACTGGCGCATGGGCAAGGCGCTCGCCGAGCAGGCAGGCCTGCACAAGGATGACTTGGCTGCGATCAGCAATGCCGCCGAGGCCCAGGCCCGCGCTGAGCAAGACAAAAGGCTGGCCTTGGAGCAGAAGCTCGCCAGCCAAGACCAACAACATACCAAGGAATTATCCGATGCCCAGCGCAATCAGGCTCGCCTGCGTGACCAGCTTGCTACTGCTGATGTCCGGCTGTCAGTCCTCCTTGCCGAGGATCCAGCCGGTTGCTGCAACGTGCCTGCCGCCTCCGGCACCGCCGGCGTGGTTCATGCAGCCCGTCGAGCCCAACTTGACCCAGCGCATGCGCAACGAATTATCGCCATCACCGACGACGGGGATAACGCCGTGATCGCGCTGCGGGCCTGCCAGGCTTACGTCAGGGCTGTGGCCCCCTGAGGACGGTCAGTTCCAGGAGAAGCCGCTGGTTTTCAACGCGAAGGTGTGAGTTCTGGCTGGCGATCATTTTGAGGCTCATGATCTCTTTGCTCTGCTCGGAATTGTGCACGTTCGCAAGGCTGAGTTGTGAGGATATGGATCTGAGCTGTTCCTCAGCCGCGGCCTTCCCTGTGATCAATAGGTCGTTCATCTGAACGAGGCCGGCAATGTTCGCTCTCGACTTGGCCAGCTGCCGCTGCAGGTCGCTGATCTCGTCCTCGAGCAGGGCGCATTGATGCTTGTACATTTCGAGCGGTGTGGAGCAGCCCAGCCACTCGCAGGTGTCTTCGTCGATTTCCATGATTCTTACTCGATACTGTATGTTCGTACAGTAATCGAGGTCGTGCGGATTGGGGAGTGGTTTTCGTCGGCAGGACGCCGGGGAGGGTGCGTGACTTTTGCGTGACACTCTCACGCACTTGTAAGCTCTTGTGGGCAGTCGATTGCAGCGAGCGCCAATAAAAACAGCTACTTAACAAGGTCTTACAGAGGTACTGCGTGCATGGGGTGCTAGGGGTCGAGTGTTCGAATCACTCCGTCCCGACCATATAATTCAAAGGGTTGCGAGATTTTATCTCGCGACCCTTTTTTATTTTTCCGCGTTTTTACCCCCACAAAACGGTCAGCTCTGAGTGGATTTTTCGCGTGTGTTACCAATATCGAATTTTGCTCTAGGAACTTTTAGCAGGCGGCTTGCTTCGGTCTACGTAGCGGCCATTCGATGATGGGAGGAGAAATCAGTAACGACAAAGAGACATTGCGGCTCTCACTAGAAAAGAGCTTTCATCCTGCTATCAGCTCAAGAGTGTCCTCCTGGCTGACCAATTCCGGCACTCCATTGGACATAACGACAAAGGATGGCGCGCATGGACGACATCGTTCAATCCCTCACGCTCCAAGAAGAAGCCCAGCCCAAAGAAGTAAAAACCTTGCCGCCTTGGTGGCGAATTGCAGCTTGTAAATTTCCAGAGCGTCATACCTGTGATAGGCGAGTTTCGCATCTCGAACGAGAAGATTGGTCATTTCGTTAATCGACTCTTGCACGTAGCTCTGCTTCCAAGGCATTCAAGATTCAAAATCTGGCGGATTGCATAAGCACTGATTGGAGCCGCCTCCATCGTGGTGGAGAGTGCGTGTAGCCTGCCGCATCAGCCTGATGCTAAATCGAAGTAAATAGGATCATGTGGGTGCCTACTAACGGATAGATGTTAAATGGCCACTTTTTAAGTATAAAGGCATTTGATTTGATATCTGGTAGCGATAGTCCTTGATCGTGATGAGGGCCTTCGTTAGCAAAAGGATTTGTTGGAGCTCAGGGATGGTTGCGGTAAAGCATAAGGTTTTGGTCAGTTGGATCGGCGCTAACGATTTGAAAGCGGTGATCGGCGAGGGGGCGGGGCCTGTCCGTTCGGCCCTCGCTGCTGTCGATTTCGATGGCGTCGAACTCTTGTGTGCGTACCCTGCGGAGCAGGTTGAGCGTTATCTTCGCTGGCTCCGCGAGCAAGTCGATATTCCCGTCACGGCCTATGTCGAGCCGTTATCCTCCCCTGTGCATTTCGGCGAGATTTATCACGCGGCCAATCGGCATCTGCAGCGGTTGGTGGGAGAAGGGGTACATCTTTCCATCTTGCTGAGCCCCGGAACACCTGCGATGCAGGCGGTGTGGATCCTGTTGGGCAAGACCCGTTACCCCGCAGTGTTCTATCAATCTTCGTTGGAACAAGGTGTCCAGCAGGTTGATATCCCCTTCGAAATCGCTGCCGAGTATGTTCCAGCGGCCAGCGCAATCAGCGGCAACCAGTTGGCCAAACTGGCTGAGCAGCAAGTGCCGGTGGATGCCGCGTTTGACAGCATTGTCGCGGAAAGTGGTCGCATGCTGGCCATCAAGGCACAGGCCCAGGTTCTTGCTGAGAAAGGCGTGCCGGTCCTTATCTATGGAGAGACGGGTACCGGCAAAGAGTTGTTTGCCCGAGCCATCCACAACGCAGGAACGCGCGCTAGCCAGCCGTTCGTAACTGTCAACTGCGGTGCTATTCCCTCTGAACTGGTTGATTCCGTGCTCTTCGGCCACAAAAAAGGTGCGTTTACCGGCGCGATTGCAGATCGGCTTGGGGTGTTCGAACAGGCTCATGGCGGGACGCTATTTCTTGATGAGTTCGGTGAACTGACCTTGGCCGTGCAGGTGCGGCTATTGCGTGTACTGCAAGAGGGCACCTTCACGCCGGTCGGTGCCAGTCGTGAAGTGCAGGTGAATGTGCGCCTGATCACCGCCACTCACCGCAATCTGATGGCAGACGTCGCACAGGGCAGTTTCCGTGAGGACCTGTTTTATCGCATCGCTGTAGGTGTCCTGCATCTGCCGGCGCTGCGCGAGCGCGAGGGTGACCTGCGGCTCTTGACCGATGCGCTGCTGGCCGGTATCGGCAGCCAAGATCCCAGCCTGAAGGACAAAAAGGTTTCGCTGGAGGCCAGGGAACTCATCCAACGGCACCCGTGGCGCGGCAACGTTAGGGAGTTACACGCCACCTTGCTGCGCGCTGCGCTCTGGTGCCAGGACTCGCTGATTACCCGGGGCGATATTGACCAGGCGTTGTTCAAACTGCCGGCGCAGGACAACGACCTGATGACGATGGATGTGTCCCAAGGGGTGGACATCAACCACATCATTTCCAAAGTCGTGAGCCACTACGTGCGTGGCGCATTGGCCTCAACGGGCCAGAACAAAACCCGAGCCGCCTTGCTCCTGGGGCTCAAGAGCCAGCAGACCCTGAGCAAGTGGATCGAAAAGCACTGTGTCGAATAACAAGCGAGGGTAAGAAAAATTACTTTGAAGTAATGAATATTATTTTTTTTCGGGCGTTATTGATCCTTGTATTTCGTAAATTATTGTTTTTAAAGAAATAAATTATTCTGGCACGAAGCTCGCTATAACCAGGACGTCACTTACTGATTACCAAGGAACCGTTGAAATGTCAGAGCTCAAGAAATTCCAGATCCAAGCTGCCCGTCCTTTGCCTGTGATTGTGCTGGCGGACACCAGTGGCAGCATGTCGGAGGGCGGCAAGATCGAGGCGTTGAACAGCGCGCTCCAGGACATGATCGCCACCTTTGCCCATGAAAGCCGCCTGCGCGCTGAAATCCAGGTGAGCGTGATCACCTTTGGCGGCAGCAGCGCAGAGTTGAACCTGCCCTTGACCCCGGCCCATCAAATCCAAAGTTTCAGCCAGCTCACGGCGGATGGCGCCACGCCCTTGGGCGGCGCATTGCGCCTGGCCAGCCAACTGATCGAAGACAAAGACATCGTGCCGTCCCGCGCCTACAAACCGGTGATTGTGTTGGTCTCCGATGGTTACCCCAATGACGAGTGGGAGACGCCTTTTGCGCAATTGCAAAATGGCGAGCGCTCCTCCAAGGCCACGCGCTTCGCCATGGGCATCGGTGCCGATGCAGATGTGAGCATGCTGGCCGACTTCGCCAATGATCAGGAAGCGCCGCTGTTTCAAGCCTCTGAGGCACGGGATATTCATCGCTTCTTCCGTGCCGTGACCATGAGCGTCAGCGCCCGTAGCCAGTCGTCGACCCCCAATCAAACGCTCCCGTTGGAGCTGCCGTCTGCCGATGATCAAGACTGGGAATTCTGATGCGCCTGGCAGCGTCTGGTGCCAAGGTCATCGGGCCGGGGCACCTGCAGGACGGCGTGGTCAACCAGGATGCCATGGGGGTCTATGGCGTGCGTCAGGGGTGGTGCATCGCGGTCTGCGACGGCCTGGGCAGCCGGCGCCTGAGCCACATCGGCTCCAGCAAGGCGGTACGCCTGGTCAAGCAACATGCCAGGCAGGCCTTCGCCGTGTCTGCACAAACACTGGGCCAGGCCATTCGCTTGTCCTGGCTTGAGCATTTCGGCACCCGCTATCGCGATTACGAAACCACCTGCCTGTGGGCCCGGGTCGATGCCCGCGGCCGCGGGCAGGCCGGGCAGATAGGGGATGGGCTGCTGCTGCTCAAGAGCCGAGGTGCCTTCCGGGTGATCAGCGCGGCGCGCCAGGGGTTCGGCAACCAGACCGACACCCTGGCCCAGGCAGGCGAGGGGCTGTGGCAGACCTGCGAATTCGAATTGGTACTGCCCGGCGATGGCGTGCTGCTGATGACGGACGGCATCAGTGACGATCTGATCCCCGAGCAGTTGGAACCCTTTTTCGATGTGATTTACCGCCGCCTTGCCCGCAGCAACAGACGCCGCATGCGCACCTGGCTGGAGCGAGAAATGCACGCCTGGTCCACGCCACTTCACGGTGATGACAAGAGCATCGCCGGTATCTTTCGAACGGATCACAAACAATGACCGCTACCCAGCGCAGTACCAAACATGTCCTGGATGAAAAGGGCACTCGCTACGACTTGTTGAGCGAGATGAGCCGTGGCGGGCAAGGTGTGGTGTATCGCACACAATTGCCCACTGTCCTGGTCAAGGGCTTTATCCATACTGACCTCGATGCCAAGCAACGCTGGCATCGTCATATGGCATGGTTGATCCGCCAGGACCTCAGCGACCTGAAACTGGCGCGACCGCTGGCACTGCTCAAGCCGCCGCGCTTTGGCTATGTCATGGAGCTGATGGACGGGCTGGTTCCATTGCAAAGCCTGTTGGACAGTTTTGTCGCCGCCGAGGACGATGCCGCCAGTGATTACCTGGCCCAGGGCGGCCTGCGTCGGCGGGTGCGTATTCTGTGCCAGTTGGCCAGGACCTTGAACCAGCTGCATGGGCGCGGCATGCTCTACGGCGACCTGTCCCCGGCCAATATTTTTGTGTCGGATGATCCCGGGTTTGCCGAAACCTGGCTGATCGACTGCGACAACATCAGCCTGCAGGCCCACAGCGGCCTGACCCTTCACACCCCCGACTATGGCGCGCCGGAAGTGGTGCGCGGCGAGGCCATGCTGTCGAGCCTGACGGACTGCTGGAGCTTTGCCGTCATCGCCTATCGCGTGTTGACCCACAACCATCCCTTTAAGGGCGAACTGGTCGAACTGGGTGAGCCGGAGGAAGAGGACGCGGCACTGCGGGGGGAGCATCCATGGATCAATGATTCGGATGACCCCGACAATGCCTGCTTTGCCAACCTGCCGTTGCAATTGGCCGAACACAGCCGCTTGCCCGCGCTGTTCAGTCGCTGCTTCGAGCAGGGCAAGCAAGATGCAATCGCCCGCCCGGGTATCGCCGAATGGTTGGAAGCCCTGGTGGAGATCGACGAACGCATGGTTGAGTGCGCCGAATGCACCTCCACCTCGTTGATGCCGGGCACTGGCGTTGACCCTGCGCACATGGCCTGCTTTTTTTGCGATGCACCGGTCGACGCCAACCTGGTGGTGTTCGAGGAGTTCATCTGCCTGGCGCCGGAAGAAAGGGACGCCGAACTGCCTGACCACCGCATCGCCACCGGTCGCCGTGTGTACCTGCAACCGGGGGCAAACCAAGAGCTCAAGCGGTTGTTGCCCTCGTTCAGTTATGACCGTTGGCCCACCGACCATGTACGCCTCGAATACACCGGCAAGGGCCTGGGGATCCACCAGTTGCCAGACGGCGAGCTGTACCTGCAAGGCGAGGGCGATCCCAAGCAACTCGGGGAATTCCAGGGGCTCAAGGCGGCACGTCGTGGCCAGTATGACCAGCCGTACCAGTTGCATATCGGCCCTCCCGGGGAAACCCATGTCGTCTGGCAATTCCGGTGGTGATGAACGATGAACCTTCAAGAATTCCCATTGTTTTGCGCGGATGTGTTGAGCCTCTCGACGACTGAGGAAACCCAGTCCTTGCGCGTGAACGAAGCGATCACCGTTCAGCGCTACCAGGATGATTGGCTGGTGGTGCAGGGCGACGAACGTATCGTGGTGACCTGCAATCCGTCGCAAAGCACCCTGTTCGGCCCTTTGGCGTCACGGGACCAGGTGCGCTGGATGCTGGCAGCGTGCAAAAAAAACCAATTGCAGGTGCAGTACTGCGCACCTGCCGATGTATCGGCCATGAACCTGGAGTTCAGGGTCGACGGGCTGATTGCCGACAGCCTGTATACCCATCAGGAAATCGGCCAGAACGATGTCGAACAGGCCTGCCAGTGGATGCAGGAGCAGTTTGTCGTCAAAGGTGCGCTCGAAGGTGATTGGCTGGCCCTTTCGCGCTTCAACAACACCGCAGCCAAGGGCAGCTTCCAGGTGTTGGGCATGGGGTGGCGCGCCGATATCGAGCGCACCGCCGACGGTGCGCTGCTGGTAAAACGCGTGGCTCGCCATGTGCGGCGCAGCGATTCGTTTTCGTTACTGGTGGGTGACTTTGCCTTTCGGGACGCGTCGGTCGCGGCGCAGCTCAATAGCCCCGCCCAGCAAGTGTTGCTCAACGCTATGCTGCGCGACAATGCGGGCTACCTGGAATTGTGGAACCTTTACAACGACAAGGAGTGGCAACGCGCGCTGCAACAGGCCCAGACCCTCAAGGCGTTGCGGTTTGTGCGCTATGAAAGTTTCCAGAACGGGCGAGAAAACGCCTGGCGCTTGTGGCCCAAGTCCCCAGAGGCTTACCAACTATTCTGCGAGCGTCACAAGGGCCTGGACTTGTCCCGCGATACCCAGTTCGACCTGGGGGACGCGCCGCCGGACTGGTCGGAAGAATTGAGCAATGAAGCGCCGTCCGACTCGTTTGCCCCGACACCCCGTGGGCGGATCCGCTTTGAAGCACAGTGTCTGGTGTTCACGCCGGTGTCGACCCATAACGACGTTAAACCCAAGAGCCCCGAGGGCTGGCTGTACCTGTCCGTTGCCGGTAACCGCACCGTTGGCAAGCGACGCCTTATCGCCAAGCAGTCCATTGATTCCGGCAGGCGCTTGCCGTCACTCAGGTGGTTGCTCGAAGGTTTGGCCATACCGGCGGAGCGGCGCCGCACGCTCAAGGGCCTGACAGCCTACGCCAAGGAGTCGTTTAAAGGTGGCCAACCCACAGACAAACAGATCGATGCGTTGGACAAGGCACTCAATACGCCGGAACTGGCGATCATCATCGGCCCTCCCGGTACCGGCAAGACCCAGGTGATCGCAGCCTTGCAGCGCAGGCTGGCGGAAGAAACGCGCGAGCAGAACATTGCCGGGCAGGTTCTGATCAGCAGCTTTCAGCATGATGCCGTGGATAACGCCCTGGAGCGCAGCGACGTGTTCAAGTTGCCGGCCACACGCATCGGCGGCAAGCGTCGAGATGTTGAAGAAGACAATCGCATCGATCCCTGGCTTGAACGCCAAGTCGAGCATGTCCAGGGCAAAATTGCCCAGGAGTACGAACGCTATCCGGAATTGGAGCCCGTCAGCCGCCTGTCACAGGCCTTGTTGATGACCCGTGTCTCAAGCCTTTCACCAGCAGAACGGGCCGATGCATTCAAGGACATGTTGGCGACGGCCCGTTCACTGGCGCAACACGGCCTGCTCCTGCCGGCGCGCTTGGAACAGGTGTTGCAGGACTATATCGATCAGATCAACCCTCTGCCTCGCGGACGCGGCGCCGACGCAGTCGACAGCGCAACCCTGCGCCGCATTCGCGCCCTGCGGGTTAAGCCTGGCGCCTTCAGTGATGACGGTGCCGACCGTGCGTGGGACTTGCTCAGTTGGTTGAAGCGCCACGATGTAGCGCTCGGTGAGGGAATGCGCGAGCTGCTGGAGCAAGCCGCCGATTGCCGGCAGGCCTCGCAGGATTTATTGCAGCGCCTGGCCGAGGGCAAGAACCGCTTGTTGGATCGCTTCCTGCCGGATTACCGACCTGCGCAACTCAAGCACCAACTCGATGCCCTGGGCGTCAGCTTGATCGACCAATTGGAACAGCATCTGCAAGACAAGATTTCCCAGCGCAAGCTGGGGGTGGCCTGGGTACTGGAGCAACTGGCTGGCAGTTTGGAAATGGACCGTGCCGCCGCCGTGGCGGCGGCCCAGGAATACTCCATGGTGGTGGGCGCCACCTGCCAGCAGGCGGCCGGACGCCAGATGGCCAGCCTCAAGGCCGTGTCAGACCTGGACAGCATGGACATCGAGTTCGACACCGTTATCGTTGATGAGGCCGCGCGTGCCAACCCGCTGGACCTGTTCGTGCCCATGGCCATGGCCAAGCGGCGCATCGTGCTGGTCGGCGATGACCGCCAGTTGCCGCACATGCTGGAGCCAGAAGTCGAGAGCCAGTTGCAGGAGGAGCATGCACTCACAGCGTTGCAGCTGGAGGCCTTGCGCTCGAGTCTTTTCCAGAGGATGCGCCTGATGTTGCAGGACCTGGAGAAAAAAGACGGCATTCGCCGCGTGGTGATGCTCGACACACAGTTTCGCATGCACCGCGTGCTGGGGGATTTTGTCAGTGCACAGTTTTATGAAAAAGTCGGGTTAGAGGCGGTCAAGACCACGCGCAAGGATGATGAGTTTGCGTTTGCGCCGGACTTTATCCGGGCCTTGGGCAACGACGGTGGGCATTACGAAAACAAGGTCTGCCAGTGGATCGATGTGCCGGCCAGCGCGGGCCTTGCGCAACGTCTGGGAGGGACTAGCCCCATGCGCGAGACCGAAGCCGAGCGGGTCGTGGAAGAGGTTAAGCGTTTGATGATCGCGGGCGGTGAAGCCCTCTCCGTGGGGGTGATCACGTTTTATGCCGCACAGCGTGACCTGATCATGGAAAAACTGACCCAGGTGCAGATCGATGGTGTGCCCTTGATGGAACGCAAGAGCACCGGCATCGAGCCCCATGAGCAATTCAAGTGGGCGAAAAAAGTCCGCAGTGATGGGTCTGAGTACTCAGAAGAGCGGCTGCGGGT
Organism: Pseudomonas sp. GV047; assembly: GCF_003058245.1. Taxonomy (NCBI): domain Bacteria; kingdom Pseudomonadati; phylum Pseudomonadota; class Gammaproteobacteria; order Pseudomonadales; family Pseudomonadaceae; genus Pseudomonas; species Pseudomonas sp. GV047. Next base: position 99,978 of record NZ_QCWA01000007.1, read on the forward strand.
TGGTTCGGTGGATGCCTTCCAGGGCAAGGAGTTTGATGTGGTGCTGTTGTCCTGTGTACGCACCGGCCCGCAAGGTCGGCGCGGGCCGGCCGGGCGTGCCGAAGATAGCCCGGAGAAGTCCCGGGAGACCCTGCTCAATGAGCAATACGGCTTCCTGCGGTTACCCAACCGGATGAACGTGGCCATGAGTCGCCAGCGCCAGATGCTGATCTGCGTCGGTGATGCGGCACTGGCGACCCATGTCGATGCAGAGGAAGCCGTGCCTGCCCTGGTGGCGCTGCACCAACTCTGTGGAGGTGCGCATGGCAGCCTTCGGTGAATCCGGAACCTACCTCAAGTTCGGCGAAAGGCCCCACGGCAGCGCTCGTGCCGTGTTGTGGCCGGTGTGGGTGCATCGGGTGCTGTACCCCGAAGTCACGCGTGCACGGTTGAACGTGTTCCAACGTGCCGTATTGGGCCTGATCAGGGCCCAAGTGGTGCGGGCAGAGGCGATTGCCGAGCTGACCAACCTGCATGAAGACCTGGTCAAGCTGATCCTCGCCCAAGCCGTCAGCAATGGCTGGCTGGTGACCCGTGCGGATGCCGTTACCCCTAAGGGCTTGCGCATGCTGCTGGACGAGGAGGAGGCCAGTGCCAATCTCAAATCCGGGTACCTCTTCCAGGACGCGCTCGGCGGTGAACTGTGGCCGCGCTTCGAGGCACAGCTCAAGGACATCGTCCCGACCGAAACACGTGGACAGTTCCCGGTCTTTGCCCTGAACAGGAAAACCGGTCAAACGACTGCACCTTTTCTGCTTCTGCCCAACCAGCGTGTGCAGCCGGCCTGCAGCACGCCAGCGTTGATGAAAGCCTATCGGGATTATCGCGAGGACTACCGGGCAACGCTGCAGCTGTATGGCAAGGCCGACCTGCCCGAGCAGATCAAGCTGCAAGGGGTGGAGCGCCAGGACGCCCAGGCCCGACTCGCTCATGTACTGGTGTGGATTACGCCAGACCCGGATGGTGGGCAGTTGTGGGCAATCAGGGACCCGTTCGACCTGCGTGACCAGGCCTGGTGGATGGACAGCCGCTTGTTACCGTTGGTGAAGGCAAACCAGGGGCTGCTCAAGTACCTGTCCAGCCTGGTGGAGGCACCTCGCGGCGACGAGCAGAGCGTCGAACAGTGGCTGGCCGATCTGCAAAAGCAGGCGGATCTTCGGGTGTTAACCGAGTTTCCCTGGGTCGAGCGCCAGACGGATATCAAGCGTTACCTGGCAGCGCTGCTGTCCCGCCAGGAAAAACTGGCCCAGGGCGATACCGCCGAGAATGAGCTTGAAGCAGCCATGACCGAGTGCCAGAAACTGTTGGAGGTGGTGATGCAATGGCTGATCGGCACGTTCCCGGTCGATCCTGCCCTGATGCCCAGGGGAGAGCAGCGTGCTGACTATCGCGTCACTCGCCAAATCCTGACGTCGTTTCGGTTGCCCGCGTTCAACGCCGAGGTCGTTGGGCAATTGGCCCGGCAAAAATTGGATCAGGTCATCTCGGCGTGCTCCAGCCCCAGCAGCTCCCTAAAGGCACTGCTCTTTGCCGCCGGTTGGGGCGCCAGCAGCCATGCCGGGCATCCCTTCAAGACGCTGACCGAAGAGCAGCTGCAACTGGAACAGCTCCTGGCGCTGGCCACCCTGCGTAACCAGGGCAGCCACGCCCACAGCAAATTTACCGGCAAGAAAGTCACCCCCGTGACCGTGCCGATGGCGCAGCAACATATTCAATACGCCCTGGGCTTTACCGAACGTTTCAAGGAATGGATGTAATGGCCAAAAATAATCGTAACGCCCCTTACAGCGCCCCGATAGGCGGCGCATCCGCACCTGCCAAGACTGCCAATCGCGTGCAATTGGAGAAGCAGGTGCCAATGTGGAGCGCCTCCTTCGGGAATGCCTCCAAGCTGTATTCCTGTGGCTCCCTGGCCCCTGATTTTTCGGTGGATGAAGCCTTCTTGAGCAAGCTGGTCGCCCACATCAGTGATGACGACAGCAAGGCGTTTTCGACCTGGATCGAGCGCTTCGCCCAGTTCTGCAAGGACCTGGGCAAGCGCGCGGATACACTGCTCGAAGAGTATGAGGAGCGCTGGGAGCTGACCAACCAGGCCGGCCGGGAATGTGATGCGCGGATGCAACAGCTGGATGAACGCCAGGCGGTCCTTGAGGTACAGCGTGAGGCCCAGGCCCTTCGCCAGGCTGAGTTTGAACGCGTGCAGCAGCGACAGGCGCAAGCCGATGGCGAACTGGCGCAGCGCGAGCGTGAGGTCAAGCTGCGTGAGGTCAATGCCGAGGCCGGGTTTGCCGAGCAGAACCGCCAGGCGCTGGTGGTCCTCGAAGTGCGCCAGCGCGTGTTGGGCGAACAGCATGACAGCGAGCTTGGGCTGCGTCAGGAAGAAAAACAGGCCCTGGACCAGGAATTGCGCCAGCTCGCCAGGCAGCTCGCCGATGTGAAATTCCGTTGCACTGAAGCCGAGGCTGCCCGTGCCGATGTGTTGGATACCCGTGAAGATGCGCTTGCACAACGCGAGCAGCAGGTGGAGGACCGCACGCGCCGCCTGGACCGGGAGTGGGCCGCCGTCAAGGAGGCCAAGGCGACCCAGCAGGATCAGGTTGCGCGCGAGATGGAGCAGGAGCGCAACGGCTTCGCACGCGAGGTGGAACGCGTGGAAACGCGCGAGCGCAAGGCCTGGGCAATGGTGGAGAAGAGCGCAAACGAGCTGTCCGAGTTGCAGTTGTTGAAAGCTCAGTTGGGGGATCAGTCGGCGACGGTCCTGCTTGACGAACTGAGTGCACTGCGTGAAGACAACAGGGCGCTGCTTACCCGGCTGGAACAATCCGATGCCGCAGAGCTGCAGGGCGAAAACGATAAACTTCGCCAGCATGTGGCGGACCTGGGCATGCAGATTGCCGACATCATGCCCAAATACGAGAAGGCCAATCGCGAAGTTGGCATGACGCGTGTCGCGGCCACTGACCTTGAATGGAGCGAGCGAAAAAGACGCGTGCTGGAGACTCATGCAACCGTCCTGGACGCCAGGATAAATGACCTGGCCACCACCGTTGAGCAACTGACCAACGCACAGAAAACCCAGACGCCATTCCCTGCCATGTCCTTGATGGACACCCACAAGGACTACCGTGCTGGCGCTGAGTTGGAGGAGGTGCAGGACCTCGGGCCGTTCGCGGTTGAATTGCAGCACCGCATCGCCACTGCAGAAGCCTCGGTCAAACTGTTCTATCCCATTGAAGACATCCGGGTGTTGTTGGGCGGCTTGGCCATGAGCCAGCTTCATGTGTTCCAGGGCATTAGCGGCACAGGCAAGACTAGCTTGGCCAAGGCGTTCGCCAAGGCCATGGGCGGCTTCTGCACGGATATCGCCGTACAAGCGGGTTGGCGTGACCGGGATGACCTGCTGGGCCATTACAACGCCTTTGAGCGGCGTTTCTATGAGAAGGATTGTCTGCAAGCCTTGTACAAGGCGCAGACCCCTCGCTGGGACGACGCCTGCAACGTGGTGCTGTTGGACGAGATGAACCTGTCCAGGCCCGAGCAGTATTTCTCCGAGTTCCTTTCGGCGCTGGAGAAGAATGATCCAAGGGAGCGCCTGATCAGTCTGTCGGAAGTCGCGCTGTCGGGTGCGCCGCTCAACCTCAAGAACGGCCGGGAAATACTGGTGCCGAATAACGTCTGGTTTATCGGTACCGCCAACCATGATGAATCCACCAGCGAGTTGGCCGACAAGACCTACGACCGTGCCCACGTGATGACCCTGCCCAAGCAGGATGCGGGGTTTGTCATCCAGCCTTACGAGAAGAAGCGGTACTCATTCTTTTCGTTGCAAAAAGCCTTCAATCGGGCGTGCTTGCTCCATGAGATGCCTGTAAAGGACCTGCTCGGTAGGCTGACCCGCGATGAATTTACCCAGCAACTGGCCAGCCATTTTGACCTAGGTTGGGGCAACCGCTTTGAGAAACAGGCACTGCGGTTTATTCCGGTCATGCTGGAGACCGGAGCGAGTGAGGGGCAGGCCCTCGACCATCTGCTGTCCACCCGTGTGATGCGCAAGGGCAAGGTGACTGGGCGCTATGACGTTGGCACCACAGATGTAACGGAGTTGATGAGCGCGCTTGAAAGCTTCTGGATCAAGGCGAACCTCAAGGGCGACCCGGTCAAATCCCTGGACCTGCTGACGGCGGACATCAAACGCCGGGAAGGGCATCGTTGAACTGGTTTGACCGACTGCTGGGCGAGCCCGTGGCCACGCTGCCCGGGCTGGTCGAGCCCGGGCGCTTCTGCTGGGCCGGCAAATCCGGCGTGACGATCAACGGCCACACCCTACTGCGGCAAGACATCCTGGTGCCCGATGGCAGCGACCGCTGCCTGCTGGACAAAGCGCTGCATGGGTTCGTGCCGTCGAACGCCCTGCTGTCTCCTCAGGCCGAGCTGTTTGCCAGTGCGCTTGAGTCCCTAGATGCAGAGTTTTCGCGGCAGGCAACCTTGAGGTCGCCGTTGATGCCGGCCGAGGTGATCAATGAGCAAAGCCATCTGTTGCCGTTCGAGGTGTCGCTGCTGGACGTGATCAGCAAGGGCCACTTGCACCAGGTATCACTGCGCCCGCGCCTGGATCTTCACTACGAAGATGAGGTCACGGATGTAGCCCGAGCCAAGCGCATGGCCAAAGGCGCGCTGGTGCACCTGGCGTCTCACTCGGAGTGCTGGCAGCGGCAGACCTTGAGCGGTGTCATCCCAAGGAAAGTGTTGGCGCGTTTCAGCGAGGACGACTACAACACTTACGAAAACCGTGTGTATGCGCGCCTGCTGGACCGTATCGAGCGGCATCTGTGGCGACGCATCGCGACCTTGGAGCAGATCCAGGGCACCCTGAGCAAGGCGCTGGAATTCTATGGGGCCGATGGCCTTGACCATCGCCTGGCCAATGCCATTTGCGCACTCTGGGGGCAAACCTTCAGTAACCAGGAAATGACCAGCGAAGCTTCACATTTACTGGGTGAAACCCTGCGGCAATTGAAGGCGGCCTCCAAGGCGATAGCCGGGTTGAAACAGACTGGGTTGTATCCGCTGGTGCCTCGGTCGGCGCAAGCCAGCGGTGGCCTGCACTTGACCAATATCCTCAGTCACGACGCGCACTATCGTCATGTGGCGGTCTTGTGGGAGGAACTACGCAAGGAACAGGGGCGTGCAGGCAAGCCCCCCCAGGAGCGCCTTCAGCAAAATCGCCAGTTGGCGAGTGCTTACTCACGCTATGCGGGGCTAATGTTGCGCCACGCCCTGGCCCCTTACCTGGATGGCAAGGATGAGGCGCAATGGGCGGGACGAACCCTGAGCCTTCGCAGTTCAGGCCTGGAGTGGGAACTGGTGAGTTCCATCCTGGGTACGGACGCCAAGGTGTTGCTGACGGTGGTGCCCTGGTTCAGCTTTACCGAGCGCCCGGACCATACTCCTGGCCTGCCCCAGAGGGTCATTGCCTGGCCCGCATTGGGGCAGGTGAACAACGAGGCGGCGCTGGAGGCGGGTTGGATAGCGCTTTCGCCCTTTGATCTCTACGGCGTGGAGCGCTTTGGCCATCTGGTTGATACGATTCTCTGGCAGCCGCTGCTGCAGGCCTATGGCACGCCGATTACCAAGGTGCCGGGCACCGTGATGCGCGGGGCGGGGGGGGAGATGAGCGCCATCAGCCTGGAGACGGGGTCGGCCCAGATGGTGCTTCGCGAGGTCTTGTCGGAAAAACACCTGGCCCAGTTGCAACAGGCACTGACCGCTGCGAACGCCGGTCAGCAGGCCGAGGCCCTGGGGCTGCGTCAGCAGGAACTCGTGGCGCTGCAGGCCTGCCCGGTCTGCGGGTCGTCCGTGCGGCTGGTATTCCAGCAGCCGGCCGGCTTCAAGGCCAACTGTGGCGACTGTGCAACCGAGCGCTACCTGCGCCACCAGGCAAGCCAGTGGGTGTATGAGCAGAAACTCAACGCAGAGATAGATTTCCGCAAGGTCGGGCGCCGGGCGACACACATCCAGGGGCCACGGCGCCCTTGACTTCATTTTGCTCTTCATACGTATAAGGCAATTCAGGCATGGATCTGCAAGGTCATCTCCTTTACATCGACATCACCCAGATATGCGGAATCGGCTGTGCATTCTGCATGTATGCCGACAAGCACAAGATCGGCATCGGCATGGAGCTTTCGACGCTCGCCCGGGAGAACCTGGCGGCCCTAATCAATGCCCCGCAGGTCAAGCGCATCTCTATCAGCGGGGAAGGCGAGCCGCTCAATAACATCAAGGTATTCCACGAAATCCTGCACCTTTCTAATGGTGGGAAGGCGTTCGAGTTCATCACCAGCGGGTTCTTTCCCCATGACAAAATGCTCGATTTTTATGACACCACCGACCAGATCGTGTTGAGCCACGGCGACACCTGCAACATCCGCTTGAGCGCCGACAGTCACCACATCGAGAAAGTCAAATGGCGCGCCCATGGGCTGAGTCTGGATTACCTGCGCACGCGGCGTCCGGGGGGCTTGAGCTTTTCGTTTCGCTCCATCGACACGGACCGGGCATTCACCCGTGACTTTCTGGTCGCCGAATTGGCGCGCTGGGATATTCACGCAACCATTGAACCCTGCAATGCGCTGGAGGATGTGTTGAAGGTGGACGGCGAATCATTCGGCATCGACTACAAAAACCTCGTCCATCCCGCGCCAGGCACACCCGAAGGCTATCTGGATCTGCTCGACTACATCCAGGCCATCGAGATCAAGGTCAAAAAGCGCTTTACCTTTGGCAGCCTGAACAAACCGCCGCTTGCCAATGGCATGGACCTGACGGTAAAGCCCAACGGTGATTTATATCTCTACGGTATCGAGAATCAGCGTCTGGGCAACATCCATTTTGATCACGTACGCTGGGAGCACCTGGCCAGCCATATCAGTGAAACCCCTTTGGCCCGGGCGCTGTATACCCAGCCGCTGACCGACCTGCTGGCACGGTTTGATGACCGCGAGTTGGTGCAGGCGATTATGGCGAAAGCGAACAACCCTTACTGGCTGGTCAAGGAGTTGGCGAACCATGATGGCCTGCTTGAACAGATGGTGTGCCCATGATCGACTCCCACAGCCATACCTTCTATTCCAAACATGCCATTGGCACGGTCGACGAACTTGTCCGGGCTTCAATCAAAGCCGGTGTGAGGGTATTGACCATCACCGACCACGCACCTTTTCCGGTGGACTCCGATAACCGTCTGCTGGAGTCCGAACTCGACAGTTACTTTGCCGATATCCAGCGGGCGCAGGCGGCGTACCGGGGTGAAATCAAGATCTTGCGTGGCCTTGAGTTCGACTATATGCCGGGCTCCGATATCTATAACCGGGCCTTGCTGGCGCGCCATGAACTGGACTTTGTGATTGGCTCCATTCACTACGTCGAAGTGCCCGGCGAACCAATGGTAAAGGTGTGGGAGCTGCCGCGCCTGGCTGCCCAAAACTTCCTGGATCGTTATTTCGCGGACCTGGAAGCACTGCTGAGGAGCGGCCTGTTTGATGCCGTGGGGCATGCGGACACCCTGTTGCGCGGTGTCGACGAAGAGGTCGTACTGCGCCATTTCGAGCCTTTACTGCCGCTGTTTGCGCGCAACGGCGTGGCGTATGAGCTAAACGCTTCGGGCATCCGCAAATCGAGCCTGGATAACGCATCGGGGCGTGAGGTGCATGGGCGCTGGTCCTATCCGTCGCGCGCCCTGTTGCCTCACCTGATCGAGCACCAGGCGGCGTTCACCGTCGGCTCTGATACCCATGACCCGCGAGATGCCGGTGCTGGCATCCGTGAACTACTCCAGAGCCTGCAACCGCTTGGCTTACAGAGCATTTGCTACTACGAGAGCCGCCGCCGAGTCGATGTCCCCCTGGGAACCTTGACTGCGACCGTGACTATTTCCGATGGATTGATTCAACCGTGAACATGATGACCGAAGCACCGCTCCCGACCTGCTGGCGTGAGATCGCCAGCGCTCCCGTAGAAACCCAGTTGGATCAGTTTGAACAGGCGCTGGCATCGACCCGCTTCGAGGATGCGAAACGGGGTTTTCGCGCTTTCGCTGCCGACCTGCTGGCCCGCGGGCTGATCAGCATGCCCCGCTATGTCTCGGTACTTGGCGGTCATGCTTTGCACTGCCTGACGCAGGATGGCGCGGGCTCGTTCCGCGACATGACGACCGGGGCGGATGCCTCGGCGCTGGTGGCGATCTACAGCCGCGCCAAGTATGGAAGCATTGAGGATATTCGCCACCTGGCCTGGTTGGTCATTGACTACTGGTGCACGCAATTGGACGACCCCTACTCCCATTGGGCCCGGCTGTTTCGCAGCGCCAAGGCCAGTGGTGACAACGTGGTGTTGATGACCACCGGCTGGCGCAACGTGCCGTCCACGGCGAACGTGCTCTATGAGATCGTGGTCAGCGAGATCAATGTCAAACTGGCTCATATGCATTTGCCCACGGTCATCAACGTCAAGCTTCCACGGATCGCGCCGCCTTGTGAGAACTACGCCAGCTTGAGCACCGAAGAACGTGAACGCGTCAACCTGGTCCAGGACCATGTCATCCCCGCAGAGAACTTCTACCGCTGGAGTGGGGTGCATGTGATCTTTGGCGACGATGTATTGGTAACCGGTTCGACGGCGGACAAGGTGCTCTACGAGTCCATGCTCAGTGGCGCGAAGTCGTTTCAGTCGATTTACCCGGTGGCAATTGACCCACGGGTGGCGCTCGCGGACGCCAAGGTCGAGGAGCGGCTGAATAAAGTCGTGATTACCCACCTGCTCGACGACACCCTCGCTGCGCTGCTTTCCGCGCCGGATTACCAGCCGATCCTGCGTACGCTGCGTCTGGTGTTTTCCAGCGATAATTTCGCTGGTTTGGCCGCATTCTTGCCAAGGGTGCCCGCCCGCAATTGGCTGCGCCTGTACACGTCCGCGCTGGGCAATGAGTTTCTCGCACAGCCCGAGTGCACGCCGTCGTTGCTCATACTCAAACGCTATCTTGTCGACGCCGGGCTATTGAGGCCCGATGGTATGGCGGTCTGGGGTTGAGCGGCAGCGAGGTGGAGGACGTCCGTTATGTGAGCTATTGGGAGGCTGCACCGGGGCATTCAATGCCACCTTACACCGCGTTGGCGCTGGTTTCGATCCAGAGGGCCCTGGGTGAGAAATTCCTGCTGCTGACGGGCAATTGCTATTCACGCATGACAGTGAAACGGACACCCTGCTGATGACTTTCTCGGAATAGCCGACTTGCACCTAGGGAGTATGGATTAGGCAGCTCATAAACTGCGACGTTAGGACCTCGTACGTACGCGACATAGAGAATACGCCAGCGGTTGGTTCCGTCATGGCGCATCGTTACCGCCGCAGTTACCTGAGAGCGCTCTAAGTCGATGTGTCCTGGATCTGCGACATGCGCCTTAACCTCGTAATGAATGCAGCCTTTCGCGTCCGATACTTTGAAATCGAATCCTTGATCACTTTCTGGCGGAAGCCCTAGATACCTGCGGCCCATCGAAGATACCCAATATTCGGGCCGCATATTTCGATGTTTATTGCGCAAATATTGATAGGCGGCGAGCTCCCCGGCGAAACCGATGAGGTCGCGTTGTTCTTGACTCAAATACTGAGGATCATCACCTCGATTGCTTGTACCGCGCTTAGTCGGTCTAGGGGCAGTTCGGGGGCCAAAGACTTGCAATGCAGCAGGACCGGACCGCGTTTTGAATCCTCCACTCGCAAGTGTCTCTTGCATGGCTTTCGCAACTGCATCATGCCAACCCTGAGCGCCACCATCGATTTCTAATTCCCCAAACTGCAGGCTACGACGTTCTGTCTGTCTGCGCGTTTCGCGTTCACGCTCCTCTAATGCTTCGAATGCCAGATCACTGTCCGAAAGGCCGAGCGCAACAGTGTTCATGCTTTCCGGCATTTGATTTGGCCAGAGGCTCGCTCGGCGAAGTGCGGGGGGGACTGATCTCTCGTCGAGGGACTCGAAGTCAAGCGTACCGGATGACAGTGCAGCTCGAATCAGGCGTTCAGGTCCTTGCAACCAGAGTTCATCAAGTGGCGCCGAATTGCGCTTCGCCCAAGCTCTGACCAAACGTTGCAAATGTTCCGCAATCCGCGTGAGTAGCTGGCGGTTGTGCTGGCGGACGCCGTCGATGGGACTGCCATTGGGAAAAGGGCCTGCACCAAGGCGGAGGGTTACCTGCCTATCGATTTCCTCATCTACCTGCGGTATATCAATATCGTCGAATCGTTCCACCCAATCATCTGGCAGGTGGAGCCATTTCAAAGCGACTGCTTCGCGATAGGCCTGAAGGGGTCCGTCTGCTTCAATGGATTGGGTGTACGCATCCCGTACGGCTCGCTCAACTTCAGCACGTCGATGCTCAACGCGGGAGGAGAAACGCTCCGTTAACCTTTTCTTGAACTCCAACGGAGAACGTCCCAGCGCAACGAGGCTCGCGTTCAGTACGTTGAACTCAAGGCCTAGCTCATGCCGTAGGCCGCTGAGTGTGTCGGCGTCTCGGCAGGCGCTGACGATTCTTTCGGCTTGGTCGGAGGGTATACCGTAACCAGAAATAACCGCCATCACGTCGGAATCGTCTCTGAATTCGTCGGTCCGCTCGATCAATATTGCAGCCAGGTAGGTATGCCCCATAGCGTGGACGGACGGGATCAAATACTCCAATAAACGCGGCGTGGTCGCACGAAGCGATCGCCTCAGCTCGGTGATCCGAGAGACGGGTCGTCCAAGTGCTCGAGCAAGTTGCAAATCCGTGGGTGCTTTCAGCTCATGACCGTCCCGCGACATCTCGTTTCCAAACGCAGAAAATGTTAGGCGAAAAGCGTCCGTTAATCCCGGTCTGCCTATCGCCGCGGGCACGGCCGACGCGATCATGGACAGCGTGGACCAATTCAAAAACTGCCCCTCGCACAGGACCGACGGATACTCTTCGTTGGCAACCGGAAGTATGCCGTCAAGCTCCTCTGGCAGGGGGCTTGAGTTCCCATCTATCGAGACAGTGATTTCTCGGACAAAACGCAACCGTACTCGGCGGATAGCGCCTCCCAACGCCTGCCGCGCGCGAAGGGTGTTCTGGTTGCTTAGATTTGAGCTCACTTCGAGTACGAGAACAGCGAGGTCAGCGATCCATTCACAATCTTTGCTTACGAGCAGCTCATCCGCTGCACTCGGAAAGAAAGGAACGCCGTCTGTGGTGACGGATATCGAGTCCTCATGAATTGGCTGGGCCTTACAACCCAGATACGTTGCTAGCGCTCTGATACAGCTTGCAGTCGCTGTACCGCCCACATCAATGGTGATGCGACCAAAAGAAGCCAGAATTTGTTGAAAAGTGGGCCGCGAACCATCGTCAATGTAGATCGTTTCAACGAGTGGAGCGCTTTTGTGAAGCGTCACGGCCGTCAAGCCATCAATAGTGTCTTTAGGGATTACGAGTGTCGGAGGCAGAGCCGGGCGCAAGTCGAGCTGAGCGTACTCTGTCCATGCTTCGCGATAGGCTTTTCGAAAGTCATCAAGAAAGGCCTCTGATATACCGCGCTCCAGTAGCTCGCCAAGTGCGGCAATGCGTCGGGGTGCACTTTTTGGGTCCGACCAAGCGGGTACATTCAATTTGCCGGACAACATCTCTTGAAGGTAGCGGTTGCTTTCTATCAGCTCTCGTACCATGCGCTCCGGCCGCGGTACGAAACGAGGTATGTCACTCCTGCTGCCTAACCAGCATTGATCTAAAGTTAACCCTTCGAAATCGTCGCCCGCCGACGCAGGAATCCAAGCAGTCGACTTCAGAAATGCGGCGATGGCGCTAGGCCAGTGAATGTGGTCGTAACGGGCACCGCTGCGGGAGAGTGTTGTCACCATAGCTTCGGCGGGAATCTTTGTGAGCGCGTGGATAACTAGCCGCCCGTAAGCTAAGCGGGCCGCGCCGTTCATTGTGTCGTAGCTCGCTTGGCCGTATAGGTAGGGAACGCCATTTAGAACGTAGATACCGCTTTGATAGCCGAGGTCGCGTGAAAAACCAACGGCTTTGCGCCAGCAAATTCCCAGCTCCAGCTCGAAATTCTGTGTTGGCAAATACCCATATCTCAAGCTTCGCCAGTCTGGTGAGTACATGCGTACAACGGCGCCTCGGTTCCAAGGAAGGCCGTCCCGTACGCCGGCAATTTTCAGAAAGTCCCGCCAGTCTTGAGCGCTTTCCCCCGGACCGGTTTTCCATTCGTTCCAATCAGGAAGCATCATCTTCGCGATTCCGGCAATCTGCTTGTCGTGGCTCGCCTCTTTACAGAGGTCAGTGAGCAAATTACCGAGCGTGTCGCGCCATCCCGCTGAGAAATAAGCAAGGCTCGCTTTGCCAATTCCGCCGCTGGCCAAGGGAACCCAGAGTCCCGCGGTCTGAAGGGCCTCGTCGAAGTCCGGGGTGCGATTTTGCTTCCATGTTCTGAAGGCCCAGGTAAGGACTGACAAAGCGTCGCGTGTGCGAGGGCGAGTTCCGAGGAGTGTTCCCAATCTTGAAACCAAGTTGATGAGGCGAAACTCGGAAGCAAGTCCTGCGTTAACAAACGCCGTGACCACATCCGCAGACCAGGCAAGCGTCGGGTCGGCGAACTCGAGCCCCTTGGTTATGCAGCTTGGAGGAAAAACACCGGCGTCATCCAGGCGTTTTTTCTTCTTGGTGACACGCCCAGGGTCGGCATTGATGAAAAACTGAACCGGTTCGCCCGCTACGGATTTAGCGCCTTCGGCTCGCACGAGTTTGCGAGCTTCGTTTCTAAAAATGAGTTTGCCTCGAAGCTGCTCAAGGATGTCCTTGCGTACGCTCAGGTCGGTATAGAAATCCTCCCAATTCGCGGCTGTAGCTTTGCGTTGGCGTTCAAGGTCGGCAGCGAGCAACGGTACCCACTTTGCGAGACGGTCGTTCTCCGGCTCAAGCGGAAGCCCCACATCATTAGCAAGGCTGCGTAAGGCGATAACTCGCCTGGCTCCCAGCTTGCGTCGCAGCAGAAATGCGCCTGTAACCTTCGCAATCCAAGTCGCACGCAGTGATTTGTATTGGTCGTCTTGCCAGTCAAAAACATGGTCAAGGGTTGCCCATCTTGCATCACTGCCAGGTGGACTCATCGTTGGAAGTGGGAGAGTTTTGTACGCCAGCCCTTTAGCCCGAAATGCAGCCAAGACATGGTCTGCGGGGCCCCATGTGATGGCATCCACAGCGGCGTGCACGTATGAGACTAGATTGATATTGGCAGCAGCTACACCATATATAAGGTCAATGCACATCTCTGCTGCAACCTTGACCAATTCTTGATTAAGGGCGTTGTCCAGACTTAAGCCCTTGCGATCTGGATCTGGGAAAAACGGAGCATCCAAATGACCGTTAAAAGGACAGGGGGTTTCCATTGGCAAAAAAGCATAGTAGCGACCTTCCGGAACCTCGAACCCTAGGGGGATCGCGATGCTGACCGTGGGCGCGCCTGCCCAATTTCGCCACCTCTCTACCTTATGACGTTGTTCGACAGCAGCGTCCACTGCTCTCAAAAACCGCGGCGGATCAACGACGCGGCTGATGAACAAGTACGAGCGATCGTCGACAACGATTTCTTCTATCTCAAGATTGTCAATTTTCAGAGGGCGATTCGGAGGGTACCGACGACGCGTTAACACACGACGCGAAGTAGTGCCGTCCGCGTCAATTTTTTCAAATACGAGCTTGGTGAGCTTAGGTAGAAAGAGATTAAGCGGGGCACGCTCATCAAAAAGTGACTGCCATTCCTTTTCCATGCGAGAGGCGGCCATACGGTCGGTCAACGGCAGTCTTATCACTGTCGCAAACCCATGCGATGCATAGCCCTGTATGTCATCGGGGAAGCTATTTATCACGAGCGGCAGTTGCAAGCTGTGAGTCTTGCCGACCGCCCTTTCCGCAAGGTCGGGTTCAGCTAGATGCAGAAGTCGCTCGCGTTGGGCCTGCTCATCAGCAAATCGAAAGCAGAACCCGTCGAATTGCGCTGCCTTATTTTCAGCTTGAGATGAGTAGATCTGAGGATCATGGCTGATCAACGTAACACTGCGAAATCCAAGTCCTTTGTGGCCAATGGAGTTTCCGGGCTGCTTTCTACTTCTTGCCGGATTCACGATTGAGTCGACATCGGCCCGGGAGAATCCATTGCCAGTGTTACAGACGTCCAGCATCGCGTGCGGGGCAGAGGCAAGATCCAGCTTCACCAGGATATGGGCATCGACATCTTCACCAGCGCCGTCGTACGCATTCTGTATAAGCTCGCGCAGAATGCGGCCATCGTAAAGCGTTGCTGCGGTGTCAGTGAGTTGACGCATGGAGTCATCTCGCTCGGACCCCAGCTCGATGCCGTGGAGCGTGAGCTTGAGCTCTCGATCAAGTATCTGCTCTAGGTAACCGGAGGGTGACATCTCAATCGTGCGCGTGTCGCTTTCTGAGAAAGCCCTCGGCGCTGGTGCAGTTACGTCGATGCTCATAGTCTAGCTTCCCTGGCTTTCATGGCGTTGTGATGTCCGTACATTCATAAGTGTATAGCGTATCTACACCACACCACACCACACCACACCACACCACACCACGCCAGAACAGACGGGTTGTTAAGGACTTCGTCCCCACAGGTCTCAGGCGTAATGATTGATGCACCAACCACTATGGCCTGATCAAGAAACGGGGGAGTAATCCCCCCTTCAGGATGAAGACTCCTAGTCGGCGATGAAGCCCCGCGTTCTCCATGTAGCCCGGACATAGTCCGGAAACTTGTAACCTTCGCCTAGGGTCAGTCTATCTGCATGATCCGAGACGATGATTTGCGGAGTTACGCCTGTCTTCTTGCCAGTTTCATCACAGAACTTGGCCAACTGAGTGAACATGTTGGTCACAGCACTCATGTCTGCGTCGACTGCGTCTTCACGCTTGGCCTGTTTTGAAAGCTCTTGAGCATCGAAATCCTCTGCGTCATCCAGTGAGGCAGGGAAGTACACCTGGGTGGGCTGATCAAGGAACAGGATTGGTGGGATCTTGCACCCTTTGTTCGACAGCGCCGCGAACTGGTAGTGCAGGGACATGAACAAGGCGAGGTGAGAGTACAACCAGTTCGCACCGCTGCCCATCGAGCGTAGGTAAACCCGAGTGTTCTGATTCTGCTGATACCAAAGGTCGAACGTTTCAACGTCAAAGCGCAGCTTCGAAGGCTTGTACGTTTCCTCGAAATCGAAGTGGTTGCCAAGCTCACACATCTTGGCGTCGATCTCATTGCTTAACGTTTTCAACCTGTCCTTGATGTCGTATTTCTCAAGTAGACCGGCCAGGCGATCAACCTCAGTGCGCAGATTTTTTTCTTCAGTCGCCAGCTCCGACTCAGGTTTGTCCAACTGATCTTGAATGGCGATTTCAAGCCGAAGCTTGGCCTTGGTGGCCTGCTCATCGATCGATTTGGATGTCTTGAGCTTGGCAATTTCTTCATCGAGTGGCTGGATGTCGGTCTGGATACGACGCAGCTCTGCGTTAGCCTTATCGAGCGCGTCCTGAATGTTTCGGCGCTCTGCAGCGAAACTCTCCCGGGCATAGGCGGACAGCTTGAGCTCGTCATTCAACCACTCGATAGCACCTACGAGCTTGTTGGCTTCCATAGCGGGGGTGCTGGTGTGAGCCTCGCAAAGCGGGCAATGAGCTTCGGACAGCTCAATGGAATCGGGCAATGTCTCAGCGGTCATGCTCAAGCTGAATTGTGTTGCAGAAGTCAGAGACTCATTGACCAGCCTCATCTGTCCCTGCAGCTTGCGCTTTTCGATGAGCGCAGCGATTCGTTGAGAGTGAAGTTCAGCCCGACGCATTTCAACCTGATCTGAGAGCACGTCGATTTTGACGGAACGCCCGGAAATCATCTTCAGCATCGTCGCGGGTTTGCTGTAGATGTCCTCAGCCGTGGCATCGACTAGAGGAAGACCTGCCAAGGACTTGAACTCGATTAGGTAACGGTTGTAACGAGCGATCGCAGCTTCTTTGCGCTGAGCTTGCTTGGGAATCTGCGCCTGGATTTTTTTGAGTTCGTGCTTGGCAACCTCATGATCCCGGTACAGATCGAAATAAGCTTCGTCCACAAGACCCATCAGAATCTT
Organism: Pseudomonas sp. GV047; assembly: GCF_003058245.1. NCBI lineage: Bacteria > Pseudomonadati > Pseudomonadota > Gammaproteobacteria > Pseudomonadales > Pseudomonadaceae > Pseudomonas > Pseudomonas sp. GV047. Next base: position 116,218 of record NZ_QCWA01000007.1, read on the forward strand.
GAAGTGATTGATCGCCTGGTCACGTTTTTCCTTCTCATCGAAGCGGTAGAAAATCGCGTGCTTGTTGGCCACTAGGTTTTGATGCTGGAGCATGAAGGAGGAAAAACTGCGTACCGATGGAGTGGCTGATTTGTTGCGGCCGGCCGCTTTCAGGTACGGGTCTTCGTCGATGTTTTCCAGCGTGATCGCAAAATAGCGCCCAAGGCTTTTCTTGAAGTCTGCCAGTGGCATGTAGTGCTTGGGATCGAAGAAGGCCTTGGGTTGCTCGATTAGTTGGAGCAATTGATCTGGGTCGGAGCCTTGTACCTCAAGCAAAAAGCAGCGGTCGGATTTTTTCTTGCGTGCGGCCACGATGAAGTAGCTGGGAAATTGCAACGCAATGAAAAAGGTCTCGGCGCGCTCAGTGATCGTGCCCACCGGAATTGTGTCTTCGGTGCTGCCGAGGCAATAGTCGAATATTTCCAGGATCGCACTTTTTCCAGTGGATGACTTGCCAGTGATGACGTTGAGCCCAGGCTCCAGTCGCACTTTGTGAATTTTTTCTTGAGTGTCGACTACGCCGATGTACCGCAGAAAGCATTTCATAGAGACTTGAATCCTAACGTCCTGTAGATGGAAACGACGTCTGCCTCTGCGCAGACCATGGAAAGACGGCGGGCGGCCTCGAGTTGTTTGGGGTTGGCATTGGAGGCCCTGACGTCCCCGACCGACTTCACAGTTAGGTCTTCGGTGATCTCGATGCTTTGCTCTGCTTGAAGGACAAGTAGAGCGGCGTTGGTGAGGGATTTGAACTGCTGGGTGTTGTGGGTGAGCCCTACCAGCCGCGACTGCTCTTTGCAGAGCGTGCGCAGGTTGCTGGTCTTCCTCACGGCCAGCAGGTACGTTTGCATGGCCGGGTACAGCACCATGGGCAGCACCAGATAGCTCAACAGCAGGTCTCGTTCCCTAGGTTCGGAATGGGCGAAGAAGTTGTGGATCACCGGTGCCAGTGCGATGGGGGAACGCTGAAGCGTGAAAAGGTGTTCAATGGGTTTTGCACTCATTTCCAGAGCCTCCAGTGAAACTCCTTCGCTGAGCTTGCGGGCACTGAATCTGCGAGCATGTGGTAGATGCCATTGCGGAACTCAACGGGCGTGTCTTCGTAGTTTCGAAAGCCCACGACATCCAATTCACAGCGCGCGTAGTAGAACTTGAGGGATTCCTGCTTCAGTTTCGAAACCGACCAGGTTTCGTCGCAACCGATCATCAGTTTTGCCCTGCTGGCACTATGAGTGCGCATATGGTTCTTGCTGTAGCTTTCCACGTCGCTCTGTGACGTGGTGCAGTCCTTGATCAGCTCGGCAATGTATTCGTGGGCATGAAGCAGATCGGCAGTTGCCTCAAGAATAAGCTCCTCCTCACCGCCGATCTCATCTAGCTTTTGGGCGTAAATGCGGTCACGCACATTCATCTCAGCAGCTTCCCGCTCGATCTCCTCAGTGTTGACACGGGGAAACTTCACCGAGCCAATCAGGTAGCGGGCGGTGAGCTCTGTGAATTTGCTGTCGAATTCCGCGGTGGTGAACCGCCATCCTTCTGTGACCTTAACGGCGCTGGTCATGAAGCCAAAGAGGTCATTCAAGAAGTCGTCCATGCGATGCTCATGGATGCTTTTAAGATGGGCCCTCTTGTACCTGGCGATCAAGCCAAGCAGGTCAGGTTGCTCGGTGATGATCTTGACCTTGGGCAGAGCCTCCATCAGCGACTCACGCATGGCTTTTGCCATCACCTTGCGCTGCAGGGTCAGCGCCTTAGAAGGCCCTGGAGTTTTTCCTCCTGTACCACCTTCCTCGCTTTGGTCAGCAGTTGCCTCTTTCTCCTGCTTGGCCTTTTCGAAGCGAGCCTCCGCATCCTGGAGGATTCTTTCCAGCGCAGCCAGACGCTGATCAGTATTCCACTGATACCAATCTTTGATAGCTGCTCGCTCACCATAGGCCTGAGTCGTCAGCAGGATCAGGTTGGCGTATTGCTGATGATTGAAATCAGGCTTTAGCCAGTTATTGAGGGTGTTCCAGAGGTTTTCATGGCTGTCGGTCAGGCTGTCGCTGTACTCCTTAACCTCAACCTGATCACGGCCTTCGACGGTGACATCGCCAAACACCTCGATCCAAAGGACATCGTCCTTATCAAGGGTATGGCAGTAGTCGATCGCTACGTGGATTTGGTACTTCAGGGCTTCGTAGAGCTTTGATGCGTCAAAATCGAGCTTCGCGTTCACAGCAACTCCAATCTTGGAAAACAAGATTGGCCAGTGAGTAGCTAACTTCGCCATCCTGGCCAGGAAAATCCACGATACTGTATTGATATACAGGTTGAATGTATTCAGAGCGCAATCTTATCAACCCAAACTGGCTAAACGCCATCTGATTGAGTCATACCGTTATTTTTTTAATCGAAAAGGTTAGAAAGACTCCTCGATCAATATGCCTCTGCGACCGTCAACTAACTTTTCCGTCGCCATAGCAGGTCAAGGGATGCAGAGCGGAGAACGTCTTTTCAGATCCCGTGTGCTCGCTTCGCAGCATATTGCGTCACGCCATTGAGCGACCACTGGTGGCGTACCTAGCGAGCTAGATTGTCATTATCAGATTGGTGTGGTTGCAGCGCGTCGGGCTCAATTGAAAGGGGGGCAATCGTACGCCGGGTTATTGGTGAGTTCGAATCAGTGCCAGTCTTGCCGGGCGGGTTGTAACGGTCGAGAACTTGGAACGTGAGTAGGCTCGGGTTTGGGTTGTCGCTGCTTTTTCGATCTTAACCAGTGGCCACGGCGAGGGAGAGCGATGCCGGCTTTGCGGCAAGCTTTGGTGGCGGCGACGTCGGAAACACCAATGTCGTGGGTCAATTTGACCATGGGCGTTTGCCATACTTTGTCGAACAGTTCCGCAACGGTGAAGCTCACGAATATGTACATGCAGTCTGTCACTTTTGCTCACCGCGAATTTTGGGTCACAACACGCGGACGTTAAACTCCGGTGAACGCAGGGTGCAACAGCCCTATGAGGGTGCCAGCGTCTCTGTCGCCGTGTACGCTGGAAAAGACAACATCGACTCGTTTGGCGTGTGCTCGTAGGTCGAAGACAGCACCGCACTGAGTCGATCGCCCAACAGATTCCAGGCACGTTTCTTCTCTTCGGCATAGTCGTGATGCAGGTAATGGCGCCTCACCCGAGAACCGGCCAACACATGGTTTTGGCAGCGATCGATGACGTCCAGGCTGACCCCTAAAGCCTGCATCATGGTCGCGCCGGTGCGGCGCAGGTCATGAGGCGTCCAGTCGCCGTTTTGGCCGTCGGCAAGGACCAGGGTATCGTCGTGACGCCGTCTGGAGAGGGCCTTACGGTTTTTGAACCGGGCCTGGCGATCGCCGACCTGTTTGCTCACCACTTTCACGTCCACATGCCCATCATCCTGCTTGTTCGGAAAGCACCACAGGGAGTCTCCCGTCAGGGTCTTGAGTTCCTGAAAGAAATGCAAGGCGAAGGAGGAGAGGAAGATATGGTGGTCCTGTTTCTTGCCGCGGGTGCCTTTGACGTTTTCGCTGGGGAGGAACCAGGTTTGCTGGTCCAGATCGACATTTTTCCATTCGGCCTGCAGCAATTCACCAATTCGGCACAGCGTGCCCAGGCTAATCCAGAGCGCGAGCTGCGTTTCCTTCTTTAGCGGACGAATGCCGTCGTATTTTTGGCCCGCGGGGAGGGCGTCGTAATCGGCGGTCATTTGCTGGAAACGGTTGTGCAGTTCCAACAGCTCCGCCGGGGAAAGGATACGGCTTCTTTCCGCCTCGTAGTCGGCGGGGATCAGAGGGGAGATGTCGACCAACTCAGTCGGATCGCCCTCGATCAATAAGGTCCGCCAGGGCTGACGCTTTCTAGCCCAGCTAAACATCTGGGTGAGGTCGGCGAAGAAACTGATGGCTTGCCGGTGAGCGCCGCGGTTGACCACGGCCCGGATCAGCGCCCGAACATCGTGTTCGGAAACATTGTTCACCGCTGTCCTACCGAGTGCTGGCAAAAGGTCCTTGTTAAAGCGCCGTTGCAACTCGGCATTGCCGTCTTTACGCGCGACGCCATCCAGCAGCCAGGCCTTGGCCAGATCCTGGACGGTCAGAGTTTGGACCTTCGTCGATTTTTCCTGATCGGCTTTTGCGTTCGTCGCGGCATGAGCCTGTGCCTTGGCGGTTTTCTTGTGCTCGTTGGGATTGATTTGCTCATCGATGAGCGCTCGGGCCTGGTTGCGGGCCTTGCGGATGTCCGTCAGGGATTTGCGCGGCCAAGACCCGCAGGAGTACTCTTTGTTCTGCTCGCCCCACCGATAGCGATAGAAAAAGCTGACCGACACACCGTCCTTGCGGACTGAGATTCGACCGGCCAGATTGCCATCCTCTCGGAGGATTCGGCCGGCATCGTTGGGAGTCAGCGACTCGAGTTCTTTGATGGTGATTTTGGCCATGAAACGGGCTCCCCCTACTTTTACCCCCACAAAAACGTCGGCTCTTGATGGACGTTTCTGGACTCTCGTAGAGCAGAACACCGCTGGAGCTCAAGTAAATACTAGCTTAGAAAAATCCAGGGTAAAATTTTGAGATCTTTCAAGAAGTATGAAAAAGGAGATGGGGTGCTAGGGGTCGAGTGTTCGAATCACTCCGTCCCGACCATATTTTTCAGTGACTTAGCCGAACTCCAGCCAGTTCGGCTTTTTTACGCATAGGGACTTTTGCGGGGGATCATCCCAACTTCCTCCTCAAGATCGTCACCGCCCCACGCTTGGATCCAGCCAATGCACTGAAAGCTTCCGGCCATCAAGGTCCTGGATGAGTTACGTCTGCTGATTCTGAAAATTCTTTTTAAACCCACACAGGTTCATTGAGCATAGGCAGATCTGAAGTACGATCAGCGCATACGCTTCAGCGTAAGCCCCAAATGGCCCAGGGCATAGTGCTCACTATGCAACAGAAGGCCCCCGCCATTCTTCTCGCTGGCCGTGGAACCCAATCCAGATAACTCCTTCAATCTCCTGCTAAAAAAGACTGAAGTATCCGGGCTGATATTCGGATTTTTTGAGAAGGGCCCTCAGCTGCCGACACCCAATGTGTGTAGTGCAGGGAGTTGGCGAAGGCCTCCAGGCCGACTGTGTGTCTACTGGTGGAGCATCGCTTCCACTTGAGCGACGCTGATACGCGGAATCACACTCGCCGGAATCTTCGAAATATCGGATAAGTTGTAAACCATGAAGTCATCCCCGATGACTTTCTTGGACATCAACTCGAACGACGGCAGTATGCGGGTGTAATAGTGCTGGTCGAGCCCGCAGGGGGAGTTTATGGAGTCCTTCGTTTCGTAAAACCTCCCCGACTTTTCGTCCAGGTCGACGCCCACCAGGAAAACCTTGGAGAACCCGACGTGGAATGCCAGCTGGATGGCCAGGTAGGCCACGGTTCGGGCATCAAAAAAGCCCTGGCTCATGTCCTTGCTGAACCCGATGGACCGTTTCCGAAAGGCGATCAAAGGGTGATCAGTAACCAGCTCTTTTGATCTTCCGAGCGCCACATCGATCCACGACGGTTTTGGCGCCTTGGACAGCGGGTAGAGCTGCCCGGTTGGACGAGCATGGGAGGATTGCGCATGGTCTTCCCACAGCGCGACCCTTTGGCTGACAGCCATGGCGTAGTTGAATAAATCCGGCTGCTGTTTGGAAAAGCTTCTGTCCGTGCAGGCGTAAAAACTCGGCTTGATGTCGGTGTTCATAAACATCGAAATGGCGCCATTCATGGTGATCATGGGCACGTGCGCGAACTTTTCGAGGGGGAATGATTTGGCTGACAGGCCGGAAGCGATAATAAAAACCGCGCCTGATTCGACATTCCGACAGGCAGCAAAATCGTGCAGGTGCAGCGGGCGTGCGCTTGAACGCCATGGCGCTGGCACGGGTGCAAACAAAGCCAGCTTTTTGTCGGCAACAGGCTTGGCCTCGACGAAGGGCATCTGTTTCATCCGATCTATCCGCGTAGTGAAAGGAAAATCCACACATCAGCCGACCAAGGCTCGATAGCGGAGTTCCTTTATAAAAAACAATACATAAACGCGGCTTCGCCAGACGTCCGGTATTTGTGTAGGGCCTTTCCGAGAGGGGGGGAACGCATCAACACGCCGCAACCTTTAAAACGTCTGCCCCATGGAGAACTGAAACACCTGCTTGTCCGCGTTCTCCGGCGTGCGAATCGGGTAGGCCAAGTTCACACTCAGCGGCCCCAGCGGGCTGTACCATGTCACCCCAACTCCCACCGAACTGGCCATCTGGCTTAGGTCCACGCTGCCGCAGCCCTGGGTCGTGCTGAGGTAGCACTTGTCCGAATACACCGTCCCTACGTCCCAGAACAACGAGGTTCGCACGGATTTGTTGTCTTTGATGAACGGCACCGGGAACAGGTACTCCGCGCCGCCGGTTATCAGGATATTGCCGCCCAGCGACTCGGTGTCCCGGTCCGAGTAGTACGCCTGCCCGGCACTGGCGTAGGCACCGGTTGCCGGGGTGTTGCGCGGGCCGAGGGTGCCGCTTTCAAAGCCGCGCACCGTGCCTTCGCCGCCGGCGGTGTAGGTTTCATAGAAGGGCAGCCCGTCCGTGGAGCCGTAGCCGCTGCCGTAGCCGAGCTTGGTGTGAAAGCGCAGTGATGTGGTGTTGCTGACAGGCAGGAACGTCTGCCCCGTGTAGTCGATTTTGTAGAAACTCAGGTCGCTGCCGGGCACCGTCACCATCAGGTTGAGGTTTTGCGAATGCCCGCGAGTCGCCAGCACGCCTTTGTTCAAGGTCGACTCCGACCAGCCAAGGTTGGCCTTGAAGTTGGTGAATTCCTTGCCTTCGCGCTCGATAAAGTCGTAGATCTCGTCGGCGCTGTAGGTGCCCGGTTCGATGCTGTCGTGTTGTACGGTCAGGCCAAAGTTCAAGCGCGAGGTTTCATTGATCGGGTAACCGAGGGTGGTGCCCAGGCCAAAACTATTGATGGCGTAATAGGAAACCCCGTCATCGTAGTACTTGTTGTAGTCGGTCTTGCTGTAGAACGCGTTGTAACCCAGGCTCACCCCGTCGGTGGTGAAGTAGGGATCGGTGAAACCGATGTTGTACTTGCTCTGGTAGGACGAGCGGGTCAGCCCCAGGCTGGCGTAGTTGCCGGTGCCGAGGAAATTGTTCTGGGTGATCGAGCCGCCGAGGATCAGCCCCGAACTCTGGGCAAAGCCGACACTGGCGGTAATCGAACCGGACGCCTGTTCTTCCACGGCGTAGTTCACATCCAACTGGTCATCGAGGCCGGCCACCGCAGGCGTCTCGACGTTCACCTCCTTGAAGAACCCCAGGCGCTCCAGGCGCACCTTGGACTGATCGATCAGGTAGGTTGACGCCCAGCCACCTTCCATCTGGCGCATTTCCCGCCGCAGCACCTTGTCGTCGGTCTTGGTATTGCCACGGAAGTTGATACGGTTGACGTAGGCCCGCTTACCGGGGTCGACGGAGAACGTGACGTCAACCGTGTGGTCTTCATCGTGGGCCTGCGGCACGCCGTTGACGTTGGCGAAGGTGTAGCCTTCGTTGCCCAGGCGACGGGTAATCAGCTCCGAGGTGGTGGTCATCAGTTTGCGTGAGAACACCTGGCCCTTCTGCACCAGCAGCAAGGACTGGACCTGGTCCTGCGGGACTTTCAGCTCACCACTGAGCTTCACCTCGCGCACCGCGTATTTCTGGCCTTCCTGGATGTTCACGGTGATGTAGACGTGCTTTTTGTCCGGGGTCATCGAGACCTGGGTCGAGGTGATATCCATGTTGATATAGCCACGGTCCAGGTAATAGGAGCGCAAGCGTTCAAGGTCGCCCGACAGCTTCTCCCGTGCGTATTTGTCGTCGTTCTTGAAAAACGACAGCCAGTTGCTGGTCTTGAGGGTGAACTGGTCGATCAGGGCATCGTCGGGGAACACCGTGTTGCCTACCACGTTGATGTGCTGGATCGACGCCACTTCACCTTCGTCGATCTTGATTTTCAAGCCTACGCGGTTACGCGGCTGAGCCACCACCTGCGCGTCGACCGACGCCGAGTAACGGCCCTGGGCAACGTACTGGCGCTGCAACTCGTTGCGTATCCCTTCCAGGGTGGCGCGTTGGAAAATCTCGCCCTCGGCAAGGCCCGATTGCTTCATGCCTTTCATCAGGTCATCGGTGGCAATCGCCTTGTTGCCCTCGAACTCGATACTGGCAACCGAAGGACGCTCGACTACATTGATGATCAACACATCGCCTTCGCGGCTCAGTTGGATGTCCTGGAAGTAACCGGTCTTGAACAGCGCGCGGGTCGAGTCCACCAGGCGCCGGTCATCTGCTTCGTCGCCGACGTTCAGGGGTAATGCCCCGAACACGCTGCCTGCAGAGACCCGTTGCAGGCCGTTGATTCGAATATCCGAGATTTTGAAGCCTTGGGCGAGTGCCAGTGAGGCATTGAGCAGCAGCGCAACCGAGCAGAGCAGGCGCGAAAAATTCATCAAGATCTTTTCCAGAACACATCGACAAGCAGCGCCGGCACGCATGGACAACTCGCCGCGCGGCCGGACTGGTGAACATCCAGCATACGAGCGAGGGGCGTTTGGTGCGGTTAACCGAATGTCAAGTTAGGTAAAGTTTGGCCTGGGATGCCGATGCCGGGCCGATAATGCGCAACCCCCCACCGACGAGCCCGAGATGATCCGCGTATTGTTGGTCGACGACGACCAGGAACTGACTGACATGCTGAGCCAATACCTCGCGCGCGAAGGCTTTGAGACCACGGCCGTGCACACGGGGGAGGAGGGCGAGGTGGAGGCGCTGTCGGGGCGCTACAGCATTGTGGTGCTGGACGTGATGCTGCCCCAGCGCTCGGGCATCGAAGTGCTCCGGCGCATCCGCGTCGTCAGCCAGGTACCCGTAGTGCTGCTCACCGCCCGTGGTGACAACATCGACCGCATCACCGGCCTGGAACTCGGCGCCGATGATTACGTGCCCAAGCCCAGCTCCCCCGGCGAACTGGTCGCGCGCCTGCGCGCCATCATGCGCAGGGTGCAGCCGGTGGGCCAGCCGACCACCGAAGTGATCAAGACCGGCGCGCTGGTGTTGTGGCCCGGCAGGCGCCAGGCCCTGTGGAACGGCCTCGAGCTGGGTGTGACCAGCACCGAGTTCAGCCTGCTGGAAGAGCTGGCCCGCAGTGCCGGCCAGGTAGTGAGTAAAAAGGATCTGTCACTCAATGCCCTCGGTTGCCCGCTGACCCGCTACGACCGGCGCATCGATGTGCATATCAGCAGCATCCGGCAAAAACTCGGGCCGCGCCCGGACGCCAAGGCCTGGATCCAGAGCGTACGTGGCCTCGGCTACTTGTTGATTGCCGAATGACCAGGCCCAGCCTGCTGTTCTGGAAACTGTTCCTGGCCTTCTGGCTGGCGACCACCTTGACCTTCCTGGTGGGCGTCGGCGTGCTTGAACTGGGCCGTTTCCAGCCGAATGACCCGCATGTGGAAGCCATGCTGGCGGCCGAAGACAAGCTACTGCAAACGTTTGGTGTCGAGGCGGGCGGCCAGCTCCTGGCGGTGTGGGAGCGCCCGGCGGATGAGGCCATCGGCGTCTACAACAGTGCCGGGCAATTGCTGATAGGTGGGCCGGTGACGCAGCCGGCCTATGAGCGAGCGGTCGTCAGCAAGGAAGGCCTGGCGCTGTCGATCAGGTCGACCCACGCGCCCGGTAACCCGCCCGGCCGGCCCTGGCACCAGATTCCGTTGATCATCGGCACATTGATGAGTGCGCTGTTCAGCGGCTACATGGCCTATTACCTGGCCTGGCCCCTGGCTTACCTGAAGCGCGCCATGAGCGACGCGGCCAAGGGACGCTTCGAAACCCGGGTCAAGCCGGCCATGGGCAAGCGTCGCGACGAGATCGTCGACCTGGCGGAAGACTGCGACCGCATGGCCAACCAGTTGAAGGGGCTGGTGGAGGCCCAGCAGCAACTGCTGCACGACATCTCCCATGAACTGCGCTCCCCGCTGACGCGCATGCAGGCGGCCATCGGCCTGTTGCGCCAGGACGCCGCCCGCCTGGAAATGCTCGAACGCATCGAGCGCGAATCCGAGCGCATGGACACCCTGATCGAAGCGCTGCTGACCCTGGCGCGCCTGCAAGGCCGTCCGGAAAGTATCGAGCGCGAGCCCGTGGATATCGTCGAATTGCTGGCGATGATCGTTGAAGATGCGCAGTTCGAAGCCGGCATCAAAGGCTGCCGCGTGCACCTGCAGGCGTGCCCGCCGTTTATCGCCTGCGTCAGCGGTGAGTTGTTGTACCGCTGCTTCGAGAACGTGATCCGCAATGCCGTGCGCTACACCCGGCCGGACACCACCGTGTGCGTGTCGGCGCAGGTCAACCGCGATGCGAACCGCCTCACGGTGCTGATCACCGACCAAGGGCCGGGCGTCGACAATGACCGGTTGAACAGCATTTTCCAGCCGTTCGAGCGTGGGGTGGGCGATGCCAGCGTGGGGTTTGGCCTGGGGCTGGCCATTGCTGCGAGGGCCGTCCAGATGCACGGCGGCCACATCCTCGCGCGCAACGAGCCAGGCGGTGGGCTGACAGTGGAGATCACCCTGCACAGCGCGCGATCTTTACACGACATTACACTGGCTTGACCGCCCTGTACGTCGCGCCTGATTAGACTTGTCACCCTTGATTGAGTGGAGGTGGCGATGTTTCAGGTGCATAAAAAGGGCTTTGTGCCCGGCAGGAAAATGGTCGACGGCCTGGTCCCTTACGACTTCTTTTGCGAAGACAGCCCGGCGATCAATCTGTTTGTGTTTACCGGCGCCGCTACGCCGGGCGCCACCGTCGAAGAACAGACCCTGTGGGGCTTCACGCGGTTGGAACGTTTCGAGGCGATGAGCCACGCGTTGGTGAGCAACCAGCGGCACGCCGGCTGGTTTCAAAGCGTCAATGTGCTCACCGGGCCCAGCCACAACGGCACGCTAAGCGTGAAATTCCAGCGCGTGCTGAAAATCATCAAGCACGCCAGTCCGGCCCGCAAGGCCGACTACGAGATCCTCACCGACGAAGGCGACACCTATTTCACCCGCCGGGCGGTCGGCGAAAACAGCGCGCAAACCGTTATCTATTCGGTCGAGCCATAACGCCAGCGGTGGGCTGGATTCGCCTCAAGCAAAAGCATCTCGCCCACGTCCCGCTTGTTACTTCCGCCCACCAATGGGGCGTCTTCTGCGCCATTGGGTAGCAAATTCCCACGCGACTTTTCAACGCCAGCCCCAGCTTTTTCCCTTCTATCCGATCTGAATCAATCACTTGGCTCCTGTCCCAAGCCGTTGGCACGCATCCTGCTTTTTTGCATCCGTGGATAATTGGATACAAAAATTCAAAAGGTGCTGCCGATGCAATTCGCTCCCGCTTACGTTGACCGCCAGCCCCTCACTGCCGAGGAGGAGGCCTACAACTTTCTGCTCGATGCCATTTGCGGCGGCCGCTACCGCAAGGGTGACCGGCTGATTGCCGAAGACATCGCCAGCGAGATCGGCATGAGCCGCATGCCGGTGCGCGAAGCCTTTCGCCGCCTGGACGCCCAGGGCCTGGTGACCCTGCGGCCCAACCGTGGCGCGATCGTCAGCGGTCTGGATATCGATGAGCTGCACGAAGTGTTCGAGATGCGCAGCGCCCTCGAAGGCCTGGCGGTGCGCGTGGCCGTCGGCCGTATCGGTGAGCGTCAACTCGCGGCCCTGGAGCGCATGCTCGACGCGATGGACGACTACCGCGATGAGAGCGCCGCCTGGGTCAGCCGCCATCGCGCGTTCCATGAATACCTGTGCAGCCTCAGCGGCCGCCCACGCTTGATGAAGCAGATTTCGGCGCTGTACTCGCTGGTCGAGGCACCTATGCGCTTGTGGCTGCAGCACGGCGAAAAACCCCTCAGCGCCCGCCAGGAACACGCGGTGATCCTCGATGCGATCCGCGCCGGCGATGCCGCCCGCGCCGAAGCCGTGGTGCGCGAACACATCGAAGGCACCGTGCCGGCGCTGATCCAGTTCCTGCAAACCGAACAATAAGAAACACCCGCTGTGTTTTGACTTTAGTCCTGCCCCGTTATTCAACGAACTGGAGTGTCTGGTCATGCATAAATGCCGCGCCTTGCTGGTGGCTGTCTCCTTCGGTCTCTGCGCACAAGGGGCCTTTGCTGCGCCTCAAGTGCCGGATCGTCTGCAAAAAGTCGACAAACTTGTCTATTGCTCGGGGATGGATTCCCCGCCCCTGGTGTCCTTCGACGAAGCCCAGAAACCCCGCGGGCTCACCGTCGACCTGGGCCTGGAAATCGCCAGGCGCCTGGGCGACAAGCAAGTGCAATGGCGGGTGATTCCGTTCTCTGGCCTGGTGCCGGCGCTGCTCGCCCAGCAGTGCGACATGATCGTCGACCAGCTGTTCGACAAACCCGAGCGGCGCCAGGTGATCGACATCGTCAACTACATGTATTCCAGCCAGTCGGTGGTGGTGCCCAAGGGCAACCCCAAGGGCATCAAGGCGCTGGATGACCTGTCCGCGCACAAGGTCGCGGTGCTCAACGGCTCCACCATCAAGACCCTGCTCGATGCCCACAATGAAAGCCTGGCCAAGGCCGGCAAGCCCCCGATGAAACTGGTGGTCTACAACACCGACACCGATGCCTTCCAGGCCCTGCGCATCAGCCAGGTCGACGCCTACGGCACCACCGTGGAAACCGCCGGTTACTACGCAGCAATGGCCCCGGACCTGTTCCAGGAAGGCGTGCCGGCGTTCAGCCGCATCCTCACCGGCCTGGGCATACGCAAGGACGACCCGCAACTGACCGCCGCCGTGCAGCAGGTGATCAGCGATATGCGCAGCGATGGCAGCTATGTGCAGTTGCTGGACAAATGGCATGTCAGCAGCGACACACTCGACTGAGGCGTACCTGCGATGAATTTCAATTGGGATGTGTTCTGGCAGTACCTGCTGCAACCCAGCGGGGTCTACCTCACGGGGCTGTGGCTGACGTGCCTGATCAGCGTACTGGCGATGCTGTTGGGCTGCGCGCTGGGGCTGGCGGCGGCGTTGTTGCGCTTGTCGAAGAACCCGCTGTTGCATCTGCCGGTGCGTTTTTACGTGTGGCTGATGCGCGGCACGCCGCTGCTGGTGCAGATCGTGTTTCTGTACACGGCGCTGGCGGCGGGCGGGATTTTCCGCTTTGAGGATATCGAACTGTTCGGCCTGATCGTCCCCGGCAATATCCAGGCGGCGATCATTGCCCTGGGCCTCAACGAAGGTGCCTACATGGCCGAGATCATCCGTGCCGGCATCGGCGCGGTGGACAAGGGCCAATATGAAGCCGGGCGCTCCCTGGGCATGGGCTTCGCCAAGTTGATGCGGCGCATCGTGCTGCCCCAGGCGTTCCGGGTGATCGTGCCGCCGCTGGGCAATGAGTTCAACGTGATGCTCAAGAACACCACCCTGGTCAGCGTGATCGGTGTGCAGGAACTGCTGCTCAGCACCCAGATGATCACCTCGGCCACCTTCCGGGTGTTCGAGCTGTACCTGGTGGTTGCCTTGTACTTCCTGACGCTGACCACCCTCTGGGGCTTTTTCCAGCGCTGGCTCGAAGCCCGCTTCAGCCAGTCCGACCGGCCTTCCGCGCCACCACCGGCAGCCAGCCGCATGTTCGGGCGCAGCACCCTGAAACTGCTGAGGGGACGATAACCATGGCGCACCAAAGTGAAGAGCTGATCATTGAGGCACTGGATATTCAGAAGTCGTTCGGCGCGTTGCAGATCCTCAAGGGTATCTCGCTGCAAGTACGGCGCGGCGAAGTGGTGGTGCTGATCGGCGCCTCGGGCTCGGGCAAGACCACCTTTATCCGCTGCATCAACCTGCTGGAAGACATCCAGGGCGGGCGCATCCGCGTCAACGGCCGCGCCATGGGCTATCGCGAGCGCAGCGACGGCAGCCTGGTGCGTGATTCGGAGCGCAACATCGCCCGCCAGCGCCGCGACATTGGCATGGTGTTCCAGCGCTTCAACCTGTTCCCCCATATGACGGCGCTGGAAAACATCATTGAAGCGCCGATCCAGGTCCTCGGCACGCCACGTGCCGAAGCACTGGAACAGGCCCGTGGCCTGTTGGCGCGGGTCGGCCTGGCGGACAAGGCCAGCCATTACCCGTCGATGCTCTCCGGCGGCCAGCAGCAACGGGTCGCCATCGCCCGCGCCCTGGCGATGAAACCCCAGGCCATGCTGTTCGACGAACCCACCAGCGCCCTCGACCCGGAAACCGTCGGCGAAGTGCTGCAGGTGATGAAAGAGCTGGCCGAGGAGGGCATGACCATGGTGGTGGTCACCCATGAAATGGGCTTTGCCCGGGAAGTGGCAGACCGCGTGGTGGTTCTCGACCAGGGCGAACTCATCGAACAAGGGCCGCCGGAACAGATCTTCAGCCACCCCAGTCATCCCCGGACCCGGGCGTTTCTCAGCCGTGTGTTATGACTTTTTTTGAAGAGCCTTTGCCATGTTGAAATTTTCTGCTCACGAGTATCCCTATCCATCGCAGCGCCAGAGCGTATTTGCCCGCCGTGGCATGGTCGCCGCGTCCCAGCCCCTGGCTGCCCAGGCCGGTATCGAGATCATGCAAAAGGGCGGTAACGCTATCGACGCGGCCATCGCCACGGCGGCCGCGCTCACGGTGGTGGAGCCCACCGGCTGCGGCCTGGGCGGCGATGCGTTTGCCCTGGTGTGGTGCAAGGGCCAGTTGCATGGCCTGAACGGCAATGGCCATGCGCCGGGCGCCTTGAGTGTCGAGGCGGTCAAGGCTGCCGGGCACGATCGGATGCCGCTGTACGGCTGGACCCCGGTGACCGTGCCCGGCTGCCCATCGGCCTGGGCGGAGCTGTCGCAACGCTTCGGCAAGCTGGCGTTTGCCGAGTTGCTGCAACCGGCCATCCGCCTGGCCCGCGAGGGTTTCCCGCTGTCACCGGTGGTTGCCCACCAATGGCAGATCTCCTTGAACGAATTCAGCCCGCACCGCGATGAAGTGCTGCAAGCCTGGTTCGACACGTTCCTCATCGATGGGCGCGCACCCCAAGCGGGCGAGATTTTCCGCAACCCGGCCCAGGCGCGCACCCTGGAAGAACTCGCCGCCAGCCGTTGCGAAAGCCTGTATCGCGGTGCCCTGGCCGCACGCCTGGACGCCCACTCACGGGCCACCGGGGGTTACCTGCGCGCCAGTGATCTCAAGGACTACCGCGCACAGTGGGTGGACCCGATCCACATCAATTATCGCGGTGTCGACGTCTGGGAAATCCCGCCGAGCGGCCAGGGCCTGGTGGCGCTGATGGCGCTGAACATCCTCGAAGGCTTCACCTTCGATCACCGCGACAGCCAACAGACCTGGCACCGCCAGCTCGAG
Source organism: Pseudomonas sp. GV047 (assembly GCF_003058245.1). Taxonomy (NCBI): domain Bacteria; kingdom Pseudomonadati; phylum Pseudomonadota; class Gammaproteobacteria; order Pseudomonadales; family Pseudomonadaceae; genus Pseudomonas; species Pseudomonas sp. GV047. Next base: position 131,719 of record NZ_QCWA01000007.1, read on the forward strand.
GCCATGAAGCTCGCCTACAGCGACGGCCTGCATTACATCACCGACCCGCTGCACATGCGCGTGGCAGTGGCCGACCTGCTCAGCGACGACTACAGCGCGCGCCGTCGCAGCCAGATCGGCGAACAGGCCCAGGCGCCCAAGCCCGGTGACCCGCACGCCAGCGGCACGGTGTACCTGGCCACGGCGGACGCCGAAGGCAATATGGTCTCGTTCATCCAGAGCAACTACCACGGCTTCGGCTCCGGCGTGGTACTGCCCGACAGCGGCATTGCGTTGCAGAACCGTGGGCAGGAATTCAGCCTCGACCCGAGCCACGCCAACTGCCTGGCAGCAGGCAAGAAAACCTTCCACACCATCATCCCCGGTTTCCTCACCAAGGACGGCCAGGCCCTGGGCCCGTTCGGCGTGATGGGCGGCTACATGCAGCCCCAGGGTCACGTACAGATGGTGATGAACCTGGTGGACTTCGGCCTCAACCCCCAGGCCGCACTGGATGCGCCGCGCTGGCAATGGCTGGGCGACATGAAGGTCGGCATCGAGCAGGGTGCCTCCCGCGACCTGGCCAATGCCCTGGCCCGGCGTGGTCACCAGGTGCAGATCGCCAGCGACCTCACCGACTACGGCCGTGGGCAGATCATCCTGCGCGACCCGGTCAGCGGCGTGCTGTGCGGCGGCACCGAACCGCGTGCGGATTCCCATATCGCGGTATGGTAACCAGGGCAGGGCATGGCGCCGCCATTGCCCTGCCATTTTGAAAAAAGTTGGTCGAAGCCTGTCCCCTTTTTTCACCTCGCCTGTCATTCCAGGCAAGTGAACAAAATCGAGAGCTTCTTCCAATGCCCGCAGTCCACCCCTTGCGCTTGCGCCCGTTGCTCAAACTGAGCCTGATGCTGAGCCTCAGCGCCAGCCCCTTGTTCGTCCCCGTCAGCTATGCCGAAGACAGCGCCGCGCGCCGCAGCTACCAGGTGCCGGCCGGCAGCCTGAGTGCGGCGTTGACCCGTTTTGCCGGGCTGTCGGGGGTCAACCTGTCGGTGGACCCGGCGCTGGTCAGCGGGCGCAGCAGCAGCGGTTTATCCGGCGAATATGGCGTGGAAGAGGGCTTTGCCCGCTTGCTGCAAGGCTCCGGCCTGCAATTGCAGCCCATGGGGGAGCAGGCCTACATGCTGGTGCCGGTGCCGGAGGGCGGCAGCCTGGAGCTGGCGCCCACGTCGATTCTCGGTACCACCGGCCTGTACGACGGCGACACCTACGCCGGTGGCCAGGTGGCGCGGCGTGGCTCGCAAGGCCTGCTGGGCACCCGGGACTTCATGGAAACCCCGTTCAGCATGACCACCTACACCCAGGACGCGGTGAAAAACCAGCAGGCGCGCACCCTTGGCGACCTGATCGCCAGCGACCCGTCGGTACGCGCCACCAACCCGGCCGGCGGGCGGTATGAGCAGTTCACCATTCGCGGCTTCAGCCTGTTCAACAGTGATGTGTCGTACAACGGCCTGTACGGCGTGCTGCCGACCTACACCATCGACATGGAGATGGCCGACCGCGTCGACATCTTCAAAGGCCCCACCCAGTTGATCAACGGCATCTCGCCGCGCGGCAGCGTGGGCGGCGGGATCAACGTGGTGCCCAAGCGCGCCACCGACAAGGACATCACCTCGTTCACCGGCACCTGGGCCTCCGACAGCCAGGCCGGTGGCGCCGTGGATGTGGGCCGGCGCTTTGGCGAGGACAACAAGTTCGGCCTGCGCTTCAACGGCGTGAAGCAGTCCGGCGATACCGAATGGGACCACCAGAGCGTCGACCGTGAGATGGCCGTGCTGGGCCTGGATTTTCGTGGCGAGCGCCTGCGCCTTTCCACCGATATCGGCCGCACCGAGCGCGACACCGATGCGCCGCAGGAGCGTGTGCAAGTCGCGGCTGCCGCGCCGGTGCCCAGCGCCAACGATGTGCGCCGCAACTATGCGCAGTCCTGGAGCAAGGCCCGCACCAAGGACACCTTCGGTACGCTGAATGCCGAATATGACCTCAGCGATTCGGTGATGCTCTACGGCGGTGTCGGCGCGCGCAAAAGCAACCACGAGTTCCTGCGCCATGCTGTTTCGGTGACCAATGCGGCCGGTGATTTCACCGTGCAGCCCCGGGACTTCACCCGCGATGAAAACGTCCGTACCGCCACGGCCGGCGTGCGTAACTGGTTCCACACCGGGCCGGTGAGCCATGAGGTCAACCTGGCCGCCAGCTACTTCTATATGGACTTCACCAACGGCGGTGCGCGTTATGCCAACGCATCGAGCAATCTCTACAACCCCGTGCAAACCCCGACGCCGTCGGTGGCCACGCGCCAGGATGCGAAGGTCTATACCGAGAACAAGTTCAGTGGCGTGGCCTTGTCCGACACCCTGGGTTTCTTCGATGACCGCCTGTTGCTCACCCTCGGTGCGCGCTGGCAGCGCGTGATCGTGGATGACTGGAGCAACGGCATCAAAGGCAAGACCAACTACGACGAAGAAAAGATCTCGCCTTCGGGCGGCCTGCTGTTCAAAGCCACCGACAAGCTGTCGCTGTACGCCAACTACATGGAAGGGTTGAGCCAGGGCAAGATCGCACCGTCCACGTCGAGAAACGAAGACCAGATCTTCCCGCCGTTTATCAGCCGCCAGGTGGAAGTCGGCGCCAAGTACGACGCCGGCGCCTTCGCCGTCACCGCCGCGGTGTTCCGCATCAAGCAACCGGCCTACGAGACCAACGCCACGTCGCGGCTGTTCGGTCCCAATGGCAAGCGCCAGAACACCGGTGCGGAGCTGAGCGTGTTCGGCGAACCCCTCAAGGGCGTGCGCCTGCTCGGCGGCGTGATGTACATCGACAGCAAATTGAAGGACACCACCAATGGCGCCTGGGACGGCAACCGCGCGCCGGCCACGCCCAAGTACAACGTCAACCTCGGTGCCGAGTGGGATGTCCCGACCCTCGAAGGCCTGACCCTGACCAGCCGTGGCATCCACTCCAGTTCTCAATACCTGGACCAGTCCAACGTCAAGGAAATCGACGCCTGGAACCGCATCGACGTCGGCGCCCGCTATGCGTTCAAGGTCGATGAGAAGCACATCACCCTGCGGGCGAATGTGGAAAACGTCGCCGACAAGCGCTACTGGAGTTCGGCCGGCGCATCGGATGACAGCGAGCCGGGGCTGACCCTGTCGACCCCGCGCACCTATCTGCTGTCTGCCACCGTCGACTTTTAGACGCGGATTAAAAATGTGGGAGGGGGCTTGCCCCCGATTGCGGCGGTTCAGTTGGAGCATCCTTGACTGACACACCGCTATCGGGGGCAAGTCCCGTCCCATATTTGGATCTCAGTTGGCTTGGGAATTCCACATGGCCTTCTTCACCTCAATGGCCTTGGGCAACAACCGATTCTGGAAAAACAGATCCGCCGTCGCCTGCTGCGCCTCAATAATCTTGTCATCAATCGGCAAAATCGGCGAAGGCGGGCGGTTGTCCATGTAGCGCGCAACCACCTCGGCGGGCAGGCCCATGAAGTCGGTCAGTACGTTCAGGCTGTCTTCGCGCTGGCTGCGGGTAAGGGCTTCGGCGGCGGTGAGTTCGTCGAGCAGGTCATGGATAAAGGCACCGTTGTCCCGCGCATACGCGCGCCGGGCGGTGTACACCGGACCCGACAAACCCAAGCCTTCGCCATTGGCCAGCACATGGCTGGGGCTCTGGCTCAAGGCGAGTGACGAGTAGGGTTCCCAGATCGCCCAGGCATCGACGCTGCCTTGTTCGAACGCCGCTCGCGCATCGGCCGGCGGCAGGTAGACCGGTTGGATGTCCTTGTAGCTCAGGCCTGCGTTGTTCAGCGCGCGCAGGATCAGGTTGTGGGAGCTGGAACCCTTCTGGAACGCCACTTTCTTGCCCTTGAGGTCCGCCACCGAATGCAGCGGGCTGTCGTTGCGCACCAGGATCGTCTCGGCGCTCGGCTTGGGCGGTTCGGCGCCGATATAGACCAGGTCGGCCCCGGCGGCTAGGGCGAACAGCGGCGGGATGTCGCCGGTGGCGCCTACATCCAATGCGCCGACGTTGAGCGCTTCAAGCATCTGCGGGCCGGCGGGGAATTCGATCCACTTCACCTCCGTCTTCGGGAAACGCTTTTCCAGCAGTTCGTGTTGCTTGGCGAGGACCAGGGCGATGGAGCCTTTTTGGTAGCCGATACGCAGGGTGGCGGGGTCGGCGGCCAGGGCGGTTTGCGTCACCGCCAGCAGGGCCAGAATCAGTGCGGGGATTTTCATGCTCTAGCCTCTGTAAAACGATGGGCCGGGCGCGCCAGGCCGAGGTTTTCGCGCAAGGTGGAACCGCTGTATTCAGTGCGAAACAGGCCGCGCCGCTGCAGCTCCGGCACCACCCCTTGCGCGAAATCTTCCAACCCACCCGGCAAGTGCGGCACCAGGATATTGAAACCATCGGCCGCGCCGTTTTCGAACCAGTTCTGCAGCTCATCGGCAATCTGCGCAGGCGTGCCGATCAGGCTGTAATGCCCGCGGCCCCCGGCAATTCGCCGACCCAATTGCGCGAGGGTCAGTTGCTCACGATCGGCCAAGTCACTCAGCAGTTGCTGGCGACTGCGTTGCCCGCTGTCGGTCAACGGCAGCGCCGGCAACGGCCCGTCCAGCGGGTAGCCGGACAGGTCGAAATTGCCCAGCATGCGCCCCAGCAACGCGACGCCCACCTCAGGTTCGACCAGATCCTGAAACGCCTCGAATTTGGCCTGGGCCTCGGCCTCGGTCGCCCCGACCACCACAAACACGCCGGGCATGATTTTCAGCGAATCCGACCCGCGCCCGTACCGGCTCAAGCGGCCCTTGAGGTCGGCATAAAACGCCTGGGCATTGGCCAGCGAGGTCTGTGCGGTAAACACCACCTCGGCGGTCTGCGCGGCCAGTTCACGGCCGGCTTCGGACGAGCCGGCCTGCACGATCACCGGCTGGCCCTGGGGCGAGCGCGCCACATTCAGCGGGCCCTTGACCCGGAAGTGTTCGCCCACGTGGTCCAGCACATGCAGTTTCGTCGGGTCGTAATAGTTGCCGCTGGCCTTGTCGCGCACAAAGGCATCGTCTTCCCAGCTGTCCCACAGCCCGGTCACCACCTGATGAAACTCCCTGGCGCGGCTGTAGCGTTCGCCATGGCCGAGGTGTTCGTCGCGGCCAAAATTCTGCGCTTCGGCGGCGTTGTCCGAGGTCACCAGGTTCCAGCCCGCACGCCCGCCGGACAGGTGATCCAGCGAGGCGAATTTGCGCGCCACATGGTAGGGCTCGTTGTAGCTGGTGGTCGCCGTGGCGATCAGGCCGATGTTATCGGTCACCGCACTCAGCGCCGAGAGCAGGGTGAGCGGTTCGAAATGGTCCGAGCGCGCCATATGGCTGGCGATCTCACCAGTGGCAGCGGCGATGCTGTCGGCCACGAACAGCGCATCGAACTTCGCCGCTTCGGCCACCCGTGCCAGGTGTTTGTATTGGGCGAAATCCAGCCCGGCATCCGCCGGCACGTCCGGGTGGCGCCAGGCGGCGACATGGTGCCCGGTGGCCATGAGAAAGGCGCCGAGTTTCAGTTGACGGCTCATGCTAGAAATCCTTGCGCAGTTGCACGCCGAAGTAACGCTCATCGTCACGGGGTACGGCGCGGTAGATGTAGTTGCCGCCACTGGCCAGCAGCGGTGAGTAGGACTTGTCGGCGAGGTTCTTGGCCAGCAACGCCACGCGCCAACCGTTGGTGTAGTCGGCCAGGGCCACGCTGGCGTTCCAGATGCCATAGGCGCCTTGCTTGGTGTCGACGTTCTGACTGATGTCGTACTGTACTTCGCTCTGCCAGCTGTAGTCGGTGCCCAGTTCGATGTCCAGGCCGTTATCCAGCGGGATCGTGTAGTCGGCGCGCACGTAGCTTTTCCAGTCCGGGCTGAAGGGCAGTGGCTTGCCATTCACGTTGCACGTCGCCGCTGCACCGGCCGGGCAGGCGAACTCATCAATGCGCGCACGGGTGTAGGCCAGGGCGCCGGAGAGCTTGAGTTGCTGGGTGGCCTGCAGGGCGTAATCCAGCTCGACGCCTTCGGTGCTGACGCTGCCGGCGTTGATCAGGCGGGTCACGACCTGGCCGGCGACGGTGTCGAAAAAGTTCGCCTGGTAGTTGTCGTAGTCGCTGCGGAATATCGCCAGGTTGGTGGTCAGGCGGTTGTTCCAGGCGGTGGCCTTGATCCCGGCTTCCCAGGTGTTGGAGGTTTCCGGCTTGAGCGCGTCGGTGTCGCGCGGCTGCATATTGAAGAACACGTTGTAGGCCGGGCCCTTGTAGCCGCGCGAGTAGGTGAGGTAGCTGGTGACACTGTCGCTGAGGTCGTACTGCACCCCGAGGCGGCCTGACCAGCCGTCTTCGTCCACCGAGCCGGAGCTGGAGGTGGCCGGTTGAATCCCGCTGACCGTGGTGGCCGAGGTGGAGACGCGGCGGTGATCGTATTTCAGCTCATCGTGGGTGTAGCGCAGGCCGGCGATGCCACGAAAGCGCGAGGTGAAGTTCAGCGTGGTCTCGCCGAACACCGCGTAGCTGTCGCTGGTGGTGCTGTAGTCGGCGATGCCACGGTCGGTGCGCGTGGTGGTCGTGAGCGTGCGCTGATAGGTTTCCTCGTCCTTGCCGTGCATGTAGAACAGGCCGCCGACGTATTCCAGGAACTCACCCTTGGGCGAGGCCAGGCGCAGTTCCTGGGAGTATTGGTCGAAAGCCAGCTCGCCCTTGTCGGCGGTGCCGGGGAAGGCGGCGGTCACTGTGCCGAGGCGGTCGCCGTCCTGGTACTGGGTGTTGTCCCAGCCGCGCCAGGCGGTGATCGAGGTCAGGGTGTAGTCGCCGAGGTTCCAGTCCAACTGAGCGGACAAGCCTTTGTTGGTGTCCTCGACATGGCTGCGCGTATCGGTGTTGATGTCGCGGTTGTCGCCGGAGGCGCGCACCGGGCTCAAGGCATTGCTGAAGGCCGGGCTCAGGGACTTGCTGACCACGCCATTCGGCGCATCGTCGTGGGACTGCATGTAGTCGGCGATCAGGGTCAGTTTCACGTCATCGTTGGGGGTGAATTCCAGCTTGCCGCGGATGCCCTTGTGGTTGTAGCCGTTGACCTCCTGGCCGTTGTGCGGGTTATCGACGTTACCGTCGTAGCTGCCGAACAGCGTGCTGATCGAGCCCTTGAGCACCTCCGGCACCAGGCTGCCGCCGATGCCGAAACGGGTGCGGCTTTCGTTGCCGCTGTAGTACGCCTGGTCGATATAGCCGTGGGTCTCGGCGGTGGGCGCCTTGCTGGTGATGTTGAGCACGCCGGCCGAGGCGTTCTTGCCGAACAAGGTGCCTTGCGGGCCGCGCAGCACTTCGATGCGTTCCAGGTCCAGCAGGTCGAGGGTGGCCTGGCCGGGGCGCGCATAGACCACGCCGTCGATCACCGTGGCCACCGTCGGCTCCACCCCAGGGGAGGTGGAAATGGTGCCCACGCCGCGCACGAACAGCGAGGTGTCCTTGTTCGAGGCGCCGGTGCGGAAGTTCAGCGACGGCACTTGCTGGGCGATGCTGGCCACGCCGTTGCGGTTGTCGCGCTCCAGTTGTTCGCCGTCCAGCACCGAGACCGCCACCGGGACTTTTTGCAGGGATTCTTCACGCCGGGTGGCGGTGACCGTCACCGCTTTGAGCGTGGGTTCCTGCTCGTCGGCGGCAAAGGCGCCGGGCACGGGGAGGGCGGTCAGACCGGCGAGAAGGAATAAGTGCGTGTGCCTGTGCATGGTGTGTTTGCTCGAAAAAATGCCCTGGACCGCTGCGGCTCTCACGACCGTCAGCGCCTGTAAGACTGTCGTGGGCATTCGCTTGAGCGAGTAGCAGACAGCGCGCTTTGTTAGCGCTAACATCGGTATTATTGGTAGCTCGGGTTTAGAGCGTCAAAGACTTAAAAATTATTCCTATATTCTTTTTTGTTGTTAGCAGGATGGTCCCGTGAGCGAAGACAAACCGCGTAAACGCCGTGGCGCCGGGCGCGTCACCTTGAACACCGTGGCCCGCCAGGCCGGGGTGTCGGCAATCACCGTGTCGCGCTATTTCAACCAGCCGGAGCAGGTCTCGCCCGAGCGTCGCGAGCGCATCGCCGAGGTGGTGGCCGAGCTGGGTTATGTGCCCAACCTGGTGGCCGGCGGGCTGGCGTCGGCGCGGGGGCGGATCGTGGCGATGGTGATCCCGAACATCTCGGGGCCGATCTTCGCCAACACGATCCAGGGCTTCAGCGACACCCTCAGTCGCCATGGGTATCAGCTGTTGCTGGCGTCCAGTTACTTCAGCGCCGAGCAGGAAGAAAGCGCGGTGCGCGCGTTCCTCGGCTGGTCGCCGGCGGCGCTGGTACTGACCAGCCGCTTCCACAGTGCAGGCACCGAAAAGATGATCGCCGAAACCGAGATCCCGGTGGTGGAAACCTGGGACTACGTGCCCGAACGCGCGCCGGTGCAGATCGGTTTTTCCCACTACGACGTCGGCGTCACGGCCGCGCGCTACCTGCATGGCAAGGGCTATCGGCGCATGGCCTTCGTGCAGAACAGCGCCACGGGCGACTTCAGCGCGCTGGAGCGGGGCGATGGGTTTGCCGCGACCCTGATCGAACTGGGTGTACAGCCCCGGGTCTTCGTCCCGGACGCCGACAGCGCGCCTTTCGAGGCCGGCAAGCAGGCGATGCAAGCCCTGATGAACCACGCCACCCCGCCTGACGCGATCTTCTTCGCCAATGACAACCTCGCCGCCGGTGGTTTGCTGGCCGGGCAGCGTTCCGGGTTAAAGTGCGCGGTGCTCGGGTTCGGTGATTACCCGTTTGCCGAAATGCTGTTGCCCAGCCTGAGTACAATCAAACCGCCGGCCCTGGAGATCGGCGTACTGGCGGCAACCCGCGTGCTGGAAAGCCTCGGCGTGTTGCCGGATGCCGTACAGCGTTTGAACCTGTTGGATTGCCGCTTGATCGAACGGGAAAGCGCCTGAGCTTTTTTATCGCCCACTAGGACCTGCCCATGACCGAACCCGCCCCCAAGACCCGCCGCGCCCCCAAAGGTGAAAAACGCCGCGAAGAGCTGCTGGACGCGGCCCTGCAGGTGTTTTCCCTGGAAGGCTACAGCGGCGCCTCGATGGCCCAGGTGGCGGCGATCGTGGGTATTTCGGTGGCCGGGCTGCTGCATCATTTTCCCAGCAAGATCTCGCTGTTGATGGGGGTGTTGCAGCGTCGCGATGAGGTCAATCAACGGATTGCCGATGAGGTACGTGCGGAGAAAACCCTCAATGGCCTGCTCGGCAGCCTGCGTGCGATCAATCGTTCGAATGCCACGGCACCGGGCGTGGTGCGCGCGTTTACCATCTTGAATGCCGAAAGCCTGCTGGACACCCAACCGGCCTGGGCCTGGTTCCAGGCGCGCTATGCGGCGATTCACCAGCGCATGCAGGGGCAGTTTGCCGACCTGGTCGCGGCGGGGGAGGTGCGCAGCGATGTGGACATCGCCGGGCTGGTGGAAGAAATCCTGGCCATGATGGATGGCCTGCAGATCCAGTGGCTGCGGTTTCCCGAGCAGGTGGACCTGGTGGCGCGGTTTGACAGCTACATCGCGCGGGTCGAGGCAGCCATCAGAACCTGAGTCGAACACAGTCAACATGTGGGAGGGGGCTTGCCCCCGATGGCGGCCTCTGGGCCGACCATGTGCTGGGGTTGGAATGAGTACATATCCGTTGCTGCGGTAACGGCTACTTAGGGTTCCGCTCTTACAGCGGGTCACTTTTGGAAGAGCGCCAAAAGTAACCAAAAACGCTTCGCCCCACCACTCGGTACCTCGCCTAGGCTCGGTGTGCCCGTAATCCGACAGTGATGTGGGGGGCCGCCGCCACGCGCCATCCATGGCGCGGGGCGGCTAAACCGGCATCCCTGCCGGTTTACCCCCCAAATCACTATCGAATTCCGGCCAGCGTGGTTAACGGGGCGCCTGAGATCAAGATCAAAAGCAAGATCAAGGGCGGCTCGCTTCGCATCGTGGTTAGCGTTGGCTGCTACACAGTTGTGTAGATACCCATGCTCATCGGGGGCAAGCCCCCTTCCACAGGGATCAGTTGCCGGTGGCACTGCCCTGGCTGCTGTCATCGCTCATGTCATAGCCATCACCGTCGCTGGTGCCGCTGTCGCCTTCGTTTTGATGCAGCACACCGCCGGTCTTCACCGTCGATTCACGCAGCGTCGAGTTGAGCGCCGAGCGTGGCAGCGGGTTGCTGGTGGTGGTCGACAGTTCCTGGCGGAACGGGTTGACCAGCTTGGCGTTCAGGCGAATATCCTGGGACGACGCGCCCACCGACAGGTTGAAGCTGTCGGCATCCACCACCCATTGCTTGCTCGCTACGTCGTAGTAGGCCAGCGAGCGATCGTTGAGCTCGATGGTCACGCGCTTGCTCTCGCCCGGCTTGAGGAACACCTTCTTGTAGCCCTTGAGTTCCTTGATCGCGCGTTCGACTTTCGGGTTGTTCTGGCCCACGTACAACTCGGCCACTTCGGCACCCGCGACCTTGCCGGTGTTGGCCAGGTCGAACGACACCTTGATCGGCGCCCCGGCCACCGCCACCCCAGGGGTCACGCTGATGTTGCTGTAGCCGAAGGTGGTGTACGACAAGCCGTAGCCGAACGGGTAGAGCGGCTTGATGCCCTTTTTCTCGTAGCCGCGATAGCCCAGGAACAGGTCGTCCTTGTAGCTCATCTCGGCCAGGGTTTCCTGGTTGTCGAACTTGGGGAAGGTCGCGTAGATCGGGTTGTCTTCAATGTTGCGCTCGATGCTGATCGGCAGCTTGGCCGACGGGTTGACCTTGCCCAGCAGGATCTCCGCCAAGGCCTGGCCGCCGTTCTGCCCAGGGTAGAACGCATGCAGCGCAGCCGGTACCTGATCGATCCAGTCGCTCATCTTCAGGCCGGTACCGCCGTGCAGGGTGACCACGGTATTCGGGTTGACCTTGGCGATGCTCTGGATCAGCAGGTTCTGGTATTCGGGCAGGTCGAAGCTGTGGTCGAAGCCTTCGCCTTCGTACTCATTGCTGTTACCGGCCGCGACCAGTACCGCGTCGTACTTGGCCAGGTCCTGCGGCGCTACCAGCGACGCCCAGCTCATCTGCACCCCGACGAGGCCGCCCATGGTCGACAGGTAGCCGTTGCGGCGTGAGTATTCCAGCTTGATGTCGACCGGTTTGCCGGCTTCCAGGTTGACCTTGGCAAACACCGGGATGGTCGGCGGAATGCTGTTGTTCGGCAGCGGTTTGCCGTCGCCGTTGTCGAGGACTTTCTTGCCGTTGACGTAGAGGCGCACGGCGCCGTCGGCACGCACCTTGAACACCTGCTCGCCGCTGACCGTCGGGGTGATCTGGCCGCTGTAGCGAATCGAGGTGGCGGCGGTATCGCCGTTCACCGGCAGGCTGTCGGTGGACCAGTCCAGGTCGACATGGGGGTCGGTGCGGCTGGCGGCCGGGTCGCCGGACCAATTGGTGTTGCTGAAGAACTCGGTCTTCAGGCCTTTGACGCTGTTGCCATTGCCGTCGGCATGGGTCCAGGTCGAGGTGGCCGGGTCCAGGGACAGCCCGTCGATAAACTCGACCTTGGCGCCTGGCACCAGTTGCTGCAAGCCGCTCAGCTCACTGATGTAGTTGGCGGCCATGACGTTGGCGCTGCCAAAACCGGTAGGCGGCGCGTACTTGGCCAGGGTGCCGACCACGGCGATGCGCTTGACTTTCCTGGCGTCCAGCGGCAGCAGGCTGTTCTGGTTTTTCAGCAGCACGATGCCTTCGCGGGCGGCGTTCAGGGCCACGCGGTTGCTGGTGGCGCTGTTCATGTTGTGGCTGGTCAGCGGCGCCTTGCTGTCGAACTTGTACAGGTAGATCTGCTTGAGGATGCGGCGCACCTTGTCATCGATGGTCGCGCTGCTCAGCTCGCCGCTGTCCAGGTACGGCTTGAGGATGGTGCTGTTCATCTGGTAGCCCATCATGTCCAGGTCGGTACCCGCCTGTGCCGCCGGCAAACCGTCGACCACCGCGTTGTAGTCGCTCTGCACGAAGCCCGGGTAGCCCCATTCGGTCTTGAGGATGTCACGCATCAGGTGCTTGTTCTGGCACGCGAACTCGCCGTTCACCTTCTGGAAGGCGCACATCATCATCGCGACTTTGCTGTTCTTCGAGGCGGACTCGAACGGCGGCAGGGTCATCTCGCGCAGCACGCGTTCGCTGATGATTTCATTGAGGTGGAAGCGGTTGCTTTCCTGGTCATTGGCGGCGAAATGCTTGGCGTTGGCCCACACGCCACGGGACTGAATGCCGTTGATCACGGCCGGCGCCAGGCTGGCGCCGAGGAACGGGTCTTCACCGGACAGGTACTCGAACGCCCGGCCGCTGTACGGCATGCGGTACAGGTTCACCCCAGGGCCGGTGACGAACTGATAGCCGCCGCTGGCGGTGTCATAGCCCAGGGCACGGCCCAGGTCGATGGCGCGCCGTGGGTTCCAGCTGGCGGCCAGGTTCGGCCCCGACGGGTAGACCACGCCCTGGGCGTTGCCTTCGCTGGTGTAGCGCACGCCCACACCGCCATCGGCGCCGTGGATCTGCGGGATACCGTACTGGGTCAGTGGCTTGACGTCCCAGCCACCGGTGCCGCCGATGTAGGCGAGTTTTTCTTCCAGGGTCATCTTCGCCAGGGTCTTGTCCGCGGCTTTTTCCGCGCGGCTGACCCGACCTTCATCCAGGGCCGGGCTGGTGGCTGCATGCACCTGGGACACGGCCAGTGCCAGCAGGGCGAAAGCCGACTGTGCACCGATCATTTTACGTTTATTCATGGGTCTCTCCGACAACAGTTCAGTAAACAGGGCGCGCCGAGAAGTGCGTGTTGCACTGCACCTCGTCACTTTTTTTCGGGCAATAGTTGCCCGTGATCGCAATTTTTAACCGATGGCTAATTGCAACTATTTGGCGAATTTCGCAGTTTTATAAGTGTAATAATTGTATTAGTTATTGTTGTGGATAGTGTCTAAGCGATATCACGAGATGGCATTTTGAACCGCAAAAACCGCATAATTAAGGCAATTCTTGCGGTTATAAGTCAAACGAAAGCTAATTTTTGCGTGAAATAAGAAATATTTTCTTACCTTTCGGAACTAAGGCTAAACCTACCAGTCGATTGGTTTAAGAAAATTTATCGAGTCGTGGCTAACTAGTGGCATTGCTCGGTAGTTCTAAAGTGCCATGTTTACACAAGCTGTCATACACAACGCTTTGGTGTAGGGTCTTGATCGAGTTCAAGGCGCCACTTGGGCTATCTGCTGTTTTTGATCTGGAGAAAGTTGATGAAGATTTCCCTGTTGGGTGCCGGTGTTGTATTGGGCGTTGCGCTAAGTGGCGCGGCGATGGCGGCGGAGTCTACGGACGCCGATGCGAAATCCGGCGCCGCCGATTCCACGGTGCTGACCCAGGCCCACGATGCCAAGGCCGTCAAAAAACAGAAGGCTGAAACCACCAAGGGTGGGCGACCGCTGAGCAGCAGCCAGGCCGCGCCGAAGACCTCGAACTAACGGGGAAATGCGGTCCCCTGTGAGAGGGAGCTTGCCCCCTCCCACAAGGGTTTCCCATCGCCCTTTAGAACATCGCCCCTCAGATTTTTACCCATGCCCAGCTCCTCAACACCTCTCAATGCCTGCCAACTGCACATCCCGCACACCGAACAGGTCTGCGCGTGGCTGATGCAGCACGCCGGGTTGAAAACCGTTGATCTGGAGCGCGCCCGACGCTTGTCCCAGGAGGGCGGTGACACCGAATTACTGGGCCTGCTCACGCGCCTGGGGCTGGTTTCCGAAGTGGAACTGGCCCGTGCCTGGGCCGACCTGCTCGGCGCACCGCTGCTGCTGGCCGATGCGGCGCCGCCGCTGCTGGACCCGCTACCGGTGTTGACCGAGCGTTTCATGCGCCACTACCAGGTGGTGCCCGTGGGCTGGAGCCAGGGCGGCCTGCGGGTGCTGGCGGCCAACCCGTCGCTGGTCTACCCGTTCCAGGCCATGGCCTATGCCTGTGGCGTGCCGGTGTGGCTGGCCGTGGGCCCGCGCAACGAAGTCGAAACCCTGATCGAGCGTTACTACGGCCAGGGCCGTTCGGCCATGGGCACCCTGATCGAAAACCTCGACGAGCAGGGCGGTGCCCTGGAAGACATCGAACACCTCAAGGACATGGCCTCCGAAGCGCCGGTGATTCGCCTGGTCAACCTGATCCTGCAGCGCGCGGTGGAACATCGCGCCTCGGACATTCATATCGAACCCTTCGAAAACCAGCTCAAGGTGCGCTACCGCATCGATGGCGTGCTGCATGAAGCCGAGGCGCCGCCGTCCAGCTCTTCGGCAGCGGTGATTTCGCGGGTGAAGATCATGGCGCGCCTGGACATCGCCGAGCGGCGCCTGCCCCAGGACGGGCGCATCATGCTGCGCATCCAGGGCAAGGAGCTGGACTTGCGGGTGTCCACGGTGCCCACCAGTTTTGGCGAATCGGTGGTCATGCGTTTGCTCGACCGCCAGACCGTGCAGTTCGATTTCCAGAGCCTGGGCTTCGATGGCCAGCGCCTGGAAGCCTTCCTCGAAGTGCTCGAACGGCCCCACGGTATCCTGCTCGTCACCGGGCCCACCGGCTCGGGCAAGACCACCACCCTGTACACCGCGCTGTCGCGGCTCAATACCGCCGAGCGCAAGATCATCACCGTGGAAGACCCGGTGGAATACCAGCTTGAGGGCATCAACCAGATCCAGGTGAAACCGGCCATCGGCCTCGACTTCGCCGGCGCGCTGCGCTCCATCGTGCGCCAGGACCCGGACGTGATCATGATCGGTGAAATCCGCGACCTGGAAACCTGCCGCATCGCCATCCAGTCGTCCCTCACCGGCCACCTGGTGCTCTCGACCCTGCACACCAACAGCGCGGCGGCGAGTATCACGCGCTTGCTGGACATGGGTGTCGAAAGCTACCTGATTGCCTCGACCGTCAACGGCATCCTCGCCCAGCGCCTGGTGCGGCGCCTGGACCCGGCCACCCGCGAAGCCTTCGAAGCACCGGCGGAGTTGATCGCCGAACACGGCCTCGACCGGTTTACCGAGCAGCGTCCGATCATGCTTTATCGCCCCCGCGCCGATGCGCCGGGCGGTGGCTACCACGGCCGCAGTGCGATCACTGAACTGCTGGTGATGAACGACGAACTGCGCAGCCTGTTGATGCGCCAGGCCGACGCCGCCACCCTCGAACAGGCCGCCCGCCGTGGCGGCCTGCGGACCTTGCATGAAGAAGGCCTGCGCCAGGCCGTGGCCGGTGTCACCTCACTTGAAGAAGTGCTGCGCGTCACCCGGGGAGAGGGCGCATGAGCCTGTTCAAATACCGCGCCCTCGACAGCCAGGGCCAGGCGCAAAACGGCACCCTCGAAGCCAAGGACCAGGACGCTGCAGTCGCCGCCCTGCACAAGCGCGGTTTGCTGCTGTTGCAGATCGAGGTGGCGGGCGCCCAGGGCCTGCGCAAGGCCTTTGGCCGGGGTCAGTTGAATGGCGCGGCCCTGGTCAGTTTCACTCAACAATTGGCCACGCTATTGGGCGCCGGCCAGCCGCTGGAACGCTCCCTGGGCATCCTGCTCAAGCAGCCCGGCCAGCCCCAGACCCGTGCGTTGATCGAGCGTATCCGCGAACAGGTCAAGGCCGGCCAGCCGTTATCCAAGGCGCTGGAGGCGGAGGGCGGCCAGTTCTCGCCGCTGTACTTGAGCATGGTCCGCGCCGGCGAGGCGGGCGGCGCCCTCGAAGACACCCTGCGCCAGCTCAGCGACTACCTGGAGCGCAGCCAGTTACTCCGGGGCGAAGTGATCAACGCGCTGATCTACCCGGCCTTTCTGGTGGTCGGCGTGCTCGGTTCGCTGGCCCTGCTGCTGGCCTACGTGGTGCCGCAGTTCGTGCCGATCTTCAAGGACCTGGGCGTGCCGATTCCGCTGATCACCGAGGTGATCCTGGGTCTCGGCCAATTCCTCGGGGCCTACGGCCTGGTAGTGCTGGCCGGGTTGATTGTCGGCGCATGGGCCCTGGCCGCACGCCTGCGCGATCCCCAGCGCCGCGAACGTTATGACCGCCGCGTGCTGGGCATCCGCATCATCGGCCCGTTGCTGCAACGGGTCGAAGCCGCCCGCCTGGCCCGCACCCTCGGCACCTTGCTGAGCAATGGTGTGGCGCTGCTGCAAGCGCTGGTGATTGCCCGCCAGGTCTGCACCAACCGCGCCCTGCAAGCCCAGGTCGCCCAGGCCGCCGAGTCGGTCAAGGGCGGCGGCACCCTGGCCAGCGCCTTCGGCAGCGAGCCGTTGCTGCCGGATCTGGCGTTGCAAATGATTGAAGTCGGCGAACAGGCCGGCGAACTCGACAGCATGCTGCTCAAGGTCGCCGAGGTGTTCGACGTCGAGGCCAAACGCGGCATCGACCGCCTGCTCGCCGCGCTGGTGCCGTCCCTGACCGTGGTCATGGCGGTGCTGGTGGCGGTGATCATGCTGGCGATCATGCTGCCGCTGATGAGCCTGACCAGCAATATATGAACCCTTAAGGAAACACGCTGATGCGCCATACCCGATTCAAGCCCGCCCGCCGCCAGGGCGGTTTTACCTTGCTGGAAATGCTCGCGGTGATCGTGCTGCTGGGCATTGTCGCGACCATCGTGGTACGCCAGGTCGGCGGCAACGTGGACAAGGGCAAGTACGGCGCGGGCAAGGCCCAGCTGGCCAGCCTGAGCATGAAGATCGAAAGCTACGGCCTGGACGTCGGCTCGCCGCCCAAGAGCCTGCAGCAACTGGTCGACAAGCCGGGCAACAGCGCCGGTTGGGCCGGGCCGTATGCCAAGCCGTCGGACCTCAAGGACCCGTTCGGCCATGCCTTCGGCTATCGCTTCCCCGGTGAGCACGGTGCGTTCGACCTGATTTTCTACGGTCAGGACGGCCAGCCCGGCGGCGAAGGCTACAGCGCCGACCTGGGCAACTGGGAATAACCCACGACCATGGCCAACGCCCAACGCGGCTTTACCTTGCTGGAAATGCTGGTGGTGATCGTCTTGATCAGCATCGCGGCCGGCTTGGTAGGGTTTGGCCTGCAACAAGGCCTGCGCGCGGCCAAAGAGCGCCAGGCCGTCGGGCAGGTGGTCGAGGCGTTGCGCAGCACGCGGGCGCGGGCGATTGTCAGTGGCACTACCGAAAGCACGGTGTTCGATTTGCGCAACCTCAGCGTGCAGGCGCCGGGCCGTCCGAAAAAGTATTGGCCGGCCGGGCTGCAAGTGACCCTGCACACCGCCGAGCAAGCCGGCGCGGCGGTGGATTTCTACCCCGATGGCAGCTCCACCGGCGGCCACGTGTTGCTGGCCAACGGCAGTCGGCGTTGGCGCATCGACATCGGCTGGCTGACCGGCAGCGTCGAATCCAAGGCCCTGCCATGAAGCGCCAGGCGGGTTTCACCCTGCTGGAAATGCTCGCCGCGCTGACGCTGATGGCGATCTGTAGCACGGTGCTGCTGGTTGCCTTCGGCCAGAGCGCGCGCTCGTTGTTGCAGGTGGCCCACAGCGACCGCTTGACCCATGCCGCCTTGAGTGTGATGGATCAGGAAGGCATGGGCCCTTTGGCCAGCGGTACACGCCAGGGCGAGTTGGACGGCATCGCCTGGCAACTGCGTATCGCCCAGCAGCCCAGCCGGATCGGCCAGGCCCATCTGTTTCGCCTGGACCTCACCGTCAGCGAAGGCCCGCGCCAGGCCCGTTTCAGCACCTTGAAACTGCGCGCTGCCGGCGTCGGTGCCGGCTTGTGAAGGCGCGTCAGCAGGGCTTTACCTTGCTTGAGATCATGATCGTACTGAGCCTGCTCGGGGTGTTGCTGACCCTGGTCGGCGGTGCGTTGCTGGGGGCCAATCGCGCCGTGCTCAAGGCCCAGCGCTACACGGTCAGCCTGGATGAAATACGCGCCGCGCAGCAGTTTCTGCGTACCGCCATCAGCGAGGCGTTACCGCTGGATGTGACCGAGGACGACAGCCAGACCGATGGTTTTTTTGCCGGTGGGCCCCAGCGCATGCAGTTTGTCGCGACCTTGCCGGGTGTGCTCGGCGGCGGGATTCAGCGCTTCACCTTGCAACTGGTGGGCCCTGAATCGCAGCGCGATTTGCAGGTGGCGTTCGCGCGGTTTGAGTCCCCCGCGCAAGTCAGCGTCCCGGCCTCGCGCAGTGAGCCGCAGGTGTTGTTGAAGGATATCGAGGACCTGCAATTCAGCTATCGCGGGGTGTCGCCCAAGGGCCAGGCCACCGGCTGGATCAGTGAGTGGCCGTGGACCAAACGCCTGCCTTACGCAGTGCGGATTGACGCACGGGTGAACGGGCCGGTGCCGTGGGTGACCCAGGTGGTTGCCTTGCGCCTGAACCTGTCCGGCGGGGCACCCGAATGATCCGCCATCAACGCGGTGTAGCCCTGCTGCTGGTGCTGTGGGTGCTGGCCTTGCTCAGCCTGTTGCTCGGCGGTTTGGCCGGCTGGGTGCAACTGGAAACCCGCCAGGCCGCCTGGCACCGCCAGCACACCCAGGCGGTGCTGGCGGCCGAGGCCGGGGTGGCGCTGGCGATGCAGGCCGTCGCCGACCCGTTGCAGCGCAAGCAGTGGATTGCCGACGGGCGTGAAATCCCGCTGCTGTTCGACGATGCGCAGCTGCGCGTCAGCCTGCACAGCGAGCGCGGCAAGTTGTATTTGAACAGCGCCGAGGTGGGCGATTTCGCCCGCCTGGCCCTGGCCTGCGGTGCGACCCAGGCCCAGGCCAACCACCTCGCCAGGGCCCTGGAGGTGCGGCGTAACCAGGGCCTGGCGCCGTTTCGGGTAGTGGAAGAGGTGCGCCAACTGCCGGGCATGACCCAGGCGTTGTACAGCGAACTGGTGCCCGAGATCAGCCTGTGGAGCGGCCTGGACCGGCCCGATCCGGCATTCGCCAGTGCCTTGATGCGCCGCGCACTGAACCTGCCACATCAGAATGCGGTGGGTGCCGATCCCGGCGACGTGCTGGTGGTCAGCAGCCGCGCCCAACGCCCCGGCGGTTACCACGCCCAGGTGCAGGCCACCGTGTTATTGAGCCCCGCGCAAGGCAGCGCACAACCTTATCGAGTCTTACGTTGGCAAGAATGAACGAACAGTTAAGCGCACGGCTTCAGGCGCTGGCGCAGCCCATCACCCAGCGCTGGCGCGGCAGCCTGCTGCAATTGGGCTGGCGACTGTGGCTCAAGGAGCTGCGTGGCTGCCTGCCGGCATGGTTGTCGTTTGCCGAGATCCCCGAGCATGTCTACGCCTGGCCGCTGACCGCGGCGGTGGAAAAGCTGCCCGGCGAAGCGCGTCAGGTGCTGGTGCTGCCGCCTGAAACGGTGTTGGTGCAAACCCTGCAATTGCCCCCGGCGGCGGCGCGCAACCTGTCGACAGTGGTGGGCTATGAACTGGACCGCTTCACGCCGTTCGACGCCGCCCAGTTGTACTTTGTCGCGCGCCAGGAGCGCCGCACCCCCACGCACCTGCACGTCACGCTGGTAGCGATCCTGCGTGAGCGCCTCGATCAGATCCTCAATGACTGCGCGGTCCTCGGCTTGCAGCCCCATGCCGTGGATGTCGCCGAGAGCGCAGGCAAACCCATGGGCATCGACTTGCTGCCGGCGCCGTTGCGTCCCCGTCAGCGTCCCCAGGGCAAGGGCCTGCAACGCAGCCTGCCGTGGTTGTGCGGCGCGTTGCTGATCGCGGCGATGCTGCTGTGGCTCAACGACCGCCAGCGCGTGCTCGATGCCATGCAACACAGCGTGCGCGAGCAGAAAGCCCAGGTCGCCGAGATCCAGGCCCTGCGCCAGCAATTGCTCAATACCCGTGGCGCCGCCCAGTACCTGATTCGCCGCAAGGCCGCCCAACCGCCGTTGGCGGCGCTGCTCAGCGAGCTGACCGCGTGCCTGCCCTCGGACACCTGGCTCGACCAGTTGGAAGTCAACGACGGCGCCGACGTGTCCTTCTCCGGGCAGAGCGCCAAGGCCAGTGCCTTGATCACTCGGATCAAGGGCTGCCGCAGCCTGGAAAACGCCCAGTTCGAAGGGGTGATCCAACCCGATGCGCAAACCGGCAAGGATCAATTTTCCTTGCGCGCCCACCTGCACCAGGAGGCCGCCGATGCGCCGACCACTGACACCCCGTGAGCGCCGTGGCGCGGCCCTGATCGCCCTGGCCCTGGTGCTCGGCGCCGGTTACTGGCTGTTGATCGACAGCTGGTTCGCCGGCCCCTTGCGCAGCATGGGCGAGCAGGCCGAGCAGCTGCGTGAACAGCAGCAACGCTACGCCGGCGTGTTGCGCCAGGGCGACAGCCTGCGCCAACAGTTGGAACAGGCGCGGCAGGACCCGGCCAGCAGCACCAGCCTGTTGCCCGGCGACGACCCAAGCGCGGTGGCGGCGGACCTGATGCAGCGCATCGCCGACCTGATCAACAGCCGCGCCGGCCTCGGTGGCGGTTGCAGCCTGACCCAGCGCATGCCCATCACCCCGGAGCAGGACGACGCCGAGCCCTATCGTCAGGTCAAGGTCAGCCTGACCCTTAACTGCGCCATCGAGCCCTTGACTGCGATCCTGCATGAGTTGGAGTACCAGCGGCCGTTTCTGTTTGTCGATGAGATGAGCATTCGCCGCCCACCGAACGCACCGGCCAGTGGCGGCGCCGGGCAACTGGTGGTGCACCTGTTGGTGCGCGGTTACCTGCAACCGGCCGCCGCCCGGCAGGTGCAACGATGATCCATGCATTGCGTCCCCTGGAATGGCTGTTGCTCGGCGTGGCCGGGCTGTTGGGCCTGCTGATGGTCGGCATCCTCAGCAGCATCGGCGATGCGCCGCAATGGTTGCCGGCGCCAGAGCCCGATGCGCGCGCCAACACCGCCGCCAAGGTGCTGGTGGCGCCGAGCGCGACCCTTGAAAGCCTGGCCGGCACCTGGCAGGCGCCGCTGTTCAGCCCCGACCGCAGCCCCGACCGTGCCGTGGGCCAGGCCGGTGTTTCCAGCCTGTCGAGCCTGGTGCTGACCGGGATCGTTCTCGATGGCGACCTGCGCGTGGCGCTGCTCAAGCGTGCCGATGGCCCGCCGCTCAAAGTCCAGCAGGGCCAGACCCTGCCCAACGGCTGGCGCCTGGAACAGCTGACGCCCCGCGATGCCCGTTTTGTCCTCGACGGCCGTACGCAAACCCTGAGCCTGCGGGCCCTGCGCTTGCCGCCGCCGTCCACCACACCCCCGATTACCCTTCCTCACGAGTCCACCCCTTGATCGATACCTTCCCTGGCGCCTTGCGCACCACCGTGTTGTGCCTGGCCACCGCCGTTTCCCTCGGTGGCTGCGGCACCTTCCCCGAGCATCTCGACCCGGACGAGGCCCTGCTGCATGAGGCGATGCAGGGCACCGGTTCGCAACGCCCACCCGTGGACCCGGCCAGCGAACAGGCGCCGGTCGACAGCGGCCAACCCCAGGCGAAGACACCGCCCCAGCGCCAGTTGATACGCGGCAACCAGCAGTTCGTGCGCCAACCGGCAGCAGTCTCGGCCGCCAAGGAGGAGGGCAGCGGCGACATCGTGTTCAACTTCGCCGACCAGCCGATCGAAGCGGTGATCAACAGCGTGATGGGCGACCTGCTGCACGAGAACTACAGCATCGCCCAGGGCGTGAAGGGCAATGTCAGCTTTTCCACGTCCAAGCCGGTGAACAAGCAGCAGGCCTTGTCGATCCTGGAGACCCTGTTGTCGTGGACCGACAACGCCATGATCAAACAGGGCAACCGCTATGTGATCCTGCCGGCCAACCAGGCGGTGGCGGGCAAGCTGGTGCCGGAGATGCGCGTGTCGCAGCCCTCCAGCGGTTTGTCGGCACGCCTGTTTCCGTTGCGTTATATCTCGGCCACCGAGATGCAGAAACTGCTCAAGCCGTTCGCCCGCGAGAATGCGTTCCTGCTGGTGGACCCGGCGCGCAATGTGTTGAGCCTGGCCGGCACCCCCGAGGAACTGGCCAATTACCAGGACACCATCGACACCTTCGACGTGGACTGGCTCAAGGGCATGTCGGTGGGCGTGTTCGGCCTGCAACGGGCGTCGGTGGCCGAGCTGATGCCCGAGTTGCAAAAAATGTTCGGCCCCGACAGCGGCATGCCCCTGGCCGGCATGGTGCGCTTCTTGCCCATCGAGCGGACCAACTCGGTGGTGGCGATCTCGTCGCAGCCGCAGTACCTCAGTGAAGTCGGCGACTGGATCCACACCATCGACGAAGGCGGCGGCAACGAGCCGCAGATGTACGTCTACGACGTGCGCAACATGAAGGCCACCGACCTGGCCAAGTACCTGCGCCAGATCTACGGCACGGGCGCGATCAAGGACGATACCCCGGCCAAGGTCGCCCCCGGTTTGCGCACCGCGACCTTGTCCTCGCCGGGCACCAACAGCACCTCCGGCAGCACGCCCGGTGGCCTGAGCAACAACCTCAATGGCAACCCACCCGCCGCCGAGGATGAGGAGCAGGAGCCCGAGGCCGAGCAGGACACCGCCGAGCAGGGCGCGAGCGAAGACGCCCCGGCCAAAAGCCTCGACGCCGGCACCCGCATCACCGCGCAAAAAAGCAGTAACCAACTGCTGGTCCGCACCCGCCCGGTGCAGTGGAAAGAGATCGAATCGGCGATCAAACGCCTCGACAACCCACCGCTGCAAGTGCAGATCGAAACGCGCATCCTCGAGGTCAAGCTCACCGGTGAACTGGACCTGGGCGTGCAGTGGTACCTCGGCCGCCTGGCTGGTAATTCCACCAGCACCACCGTGGCCAACACCGCCGGCAGCCAGGGCGCGTTGGGCGGCGGCGGGGCAGGGTTGGGCGCGACGGATTCGTTGTTCTACTCCTTCGTCAGCTCCAACCTGCAAGTGGCCCTGCACGCCCTCGAAACCAACGGCCGCACCCAGGTGCTGTCGGCGCCGTCGCTGGTGGTGATGAACAACCAACCGGCGCAGATCCAGGTGGGCGACAACATCCCGATCAGCCAGACCACGGTCAACACCGGCACCTCCGACACCACCTTGAGCAGTGTTGAATACGTGCAGACCGGGGTGATCCTCGACGTCGTGCCGCGGATCAATCCGGGTGGACTGGTGTACATGGACATCCAGCAGCAGGTCAGCGATGCCCAGGACCAGCAGGCGTCCAGCAACGACACCCAGGCCAACCCGCGTATCTCCACGCGTTCGGTATCCACCCAGGTCGCGGTGCAGAGCGGGCAGACAGTGCTACTGGGCGGGTTGATCAAGCAGGACAACGCGGAGAGTGTCAGTGCGGTGCCTTACCTTGGGAAAATTCCGGGGTTGCGCTGGTTGTTTGGCAATACCAGCAAGTCCAAGGACCGCACGGAATTGATTGTGCTGATTACCCCGAGGGTGATTACCAGCAGCAGCCAGGCGCGGCAGGTGACGGATGACTATCGCCAGCAGATGCAGTTGTTGAAGCCGGCTAACTGAAATGTGGGAGGGGCGGTGCGACGATTCGACTTGCCCCGATGGCGGCCTCTGGGCCGACCATTTTTTTGGATTGGACCGGGTACATATCCGTTGCTGCGGTAACGGCCGCTATGGGTTCCGCCCTTACGGCGGCTCACTTTTGAACAGCGCAAAAGTAAGCAAAACGCTTCGCCCCACCACTCGGCACCTCGCCTAGGCTCGGTGTGCCCGTAATCCGACAGTGATGTGGGGGGCCGCCGCCACGCGCCATCCATGGCGCGGGGCGGCTAAACCGGCATCCCTGCCGGTTTACCCCCCAAATCACTATCGAATTCCGGCCAGCGTGGTTTAACGGGGCGCCTGAGATCAAGATCTAAAGCAAGATCAAGGGCGGCTCGCTTCGCATCGTGGTTACCGTTGGTTAATACAACGTTGTGTAGATACCCATACTCATCGGGGCATAGGTATCTACACAATTTTCAGAGACTGGCGAGTTCCCCTGTGGCGAGCGGGCTTGTCCCGCGTTGGGCTGCGTAGCAGCCCCAGTAAAGCTGAATGCGGTGTATCAGAAACTCCATAGCGGCTGTTTTGGGGCCGCTACGCGGCCCAACGCGGGACAAGCCCGCTCGCCACAGGGAGATTTATCAGAGGCTGAAAAGTTGTGTAGATATCCATGCCCCGATGCGGGAGTGTCAGTTGATGCATCTGTAGCTGACCCACTGCCATCAGGGGGCAAGTCGAACCGTCGCACCGCCCCTCCCACATTTGGATTTGCATACCTCAGGTAGACCTCGGCCTGAGCTAAAGGCCAATCTCGAAAAGACATTATTTATATGAATAAAAAAACTAAAAAATAATAAAATTAGAGAATATTAGCTTATATCAAAACAGCATTGTATTTTCAAAACCCATTCCGTTATGTTTGATCGCAACAGCCTACCCCTGACCTCGGATGGTACCCAGCGTAATCAAGATTCTGCGCGCCATAACCGGGTGATCATCCCCGCAGCAGAATCGTTGGAAGGGAGTTCAACGTATGTTGCCAATTCAAACCCAGCGCCACACCTAGTCCCCAATCGCCGCAACCCCCCTGAAAAAAACCGAGCACCGCGCCCGCCCGCGTGACTGCCCGACTTTGCGATTTGGAATGTCTGGAGTGGCTATGAAGCAAGTCTTACAACCGACCGCCATCCTGGCGCTGGCGATCCTGGCCAACACTGCCCGGGCCCAGGACGACAGCACCCTGTCTACCGTGGTGGTCACCGGTAACCGTGGCGCCGAACAACGCACGGTCACCAGCAGCCCGGTGCCGATCGATGTGGTCAGCGCCAAGCAATTGCAGAGCACCGGCAAGCCCGGTTTGATGGAGGCGTTGAGCGCGGTGATCCCATCGCTGACCCTGCCGGAAAAAACCGGTTGGGACGCCAGCGGCATCGCCCGTGCGCCGAACCTGCGCGGCATGAGTGCCGCCGAAGTGCTGGTGCTGGTCAATGGCAAGCGCCGCCACACCGCGGCCACCCTGAACATCAACGGCATCAACACCGGCGCCGCGCCGGCAGACCTGGATTTGATCCCGATCAGCGCCATCGACCACGTCGAAGTCCTGCGCGACGGGGCCGCCGCCCAGTACGGCTCCGATGCCATCGCCGGGGTCATCAACGTGATCCTCAAGGCCGACACCAGTGGCACCTCGGTGACCAATGTCGGCCAGGGTTACGACGGCAAGAAACAGACCGTGCAGCAAAGCCTCAACAAGGGCTTCGAGATCGGCAACGGCGGCATCGTGCAGTTGGCCCTGGACGCGCGCAGTCAGAACGACGACAACAAGGCCAGCGCCAACGGCTACACCTACGCCCAGGCCTTTGAGCAGGCCGGCCGCTCCACCTATGGCGGCTACGGCACACCGAAGACCAACCTGCTGACCCTGGGCTACAACGCCGAATTGCCGATCGACGACAGCTTCAGCCTGTATTCCTTCACCACCTATTCGCGGCGCAAGGCCGAGCAGGGCCAGAACTTCCGCCTGCCGACCATCACCAACACCATCACCACCGGGCCTAACGGTTACCCCGGCGGCTACACGCCGACCTGGTATATCGACGAGGACGACTTCCAGGCCGCATTCGGCGGTAAAGGCACCGTCGGCGAGTGGGACTGGGACCTGTCCACCACCTACGGACGCAACGAGGCGGAGCAGGGCACCACCCATAACCAGAACCCATCCCTGGGCGAGGCCACGCCGAACAGCTTCACCTCCGGTACCTGGATTTCCACCGAGCTGACCACCAACCTCGATTTCAAGCGCGGCTTCGACATCGGCCTGCAAAAGCCGCTGGACCTGAGCTACGGTTTCGAACATCGCCGCGACACCTACGAGGTGCAGGCCGGTGACTATGAGTCCTACGCCAACGGCGGCTACTGCGTGGCACCGGGTAACTGTGCGTCGTCCGGGGCCCAGGTCACCAACGGCATCTCGCCGGATGAAGAAAGCAGCGCCTCGCGCAACAGCCTCGCCAGTTACGTCGACGTGGGCTTCAACCCGGTGCCGGACTGGTACGTGGGCACCGCGTTTCGCTACGAGCATTACAACCAGGGCGTGGGCGCTACCCGCAGCGGCAAGCTGACCACCCGCTACGACTTCACCCCGCAGTTCGCCGTGCGCGCCACCGTGAGCAATGGCTTCCGTGCACCGTCCCTGGCCAACAGCCTGTTCAGTGCGCGGTCCACCACCTATGGCGTGGTCGACGGCGTGTACCAATCGATCAACTACGGCGTGCTGCCGGTAGGTTCGGCCGCTGCCCAGG
Organism: Pseudomonas sp. GV047; assembly: GCF_003058245.1. Taxonomy (NCBI): domain Bacteria; kingdom Pseudomonadati; phylum Pseudomonadota; class Gammaproteobacteria; order Pseudomonadales; family Pseudomonadaceae; genus Pseudomonas; species Pseudomonas sp. GV047. Next base: position 158,110 of record NZ_QCWA01000007.1, read on the forward strand.
CCTTGGGGGCGCAGGAACTGAAACCCGAGCGTTCCACCAACTTCAGCCTGGGTTTCACGCTGACCCCCAGCGATCGCCTGAGCTTCACCGCCGACGCCTACGTGATCAACCTGCGCGACCGCATCACCCTCACGGGCACCTTGCTCGGCCCGGAAATCACCCAGGTGCTGCAAGGCAATGGCATCACCTCCACCTCCGGCGGCCAGTACTTCATCAACGGCGCCGACACCCGCACCAAAGGCCTGGACCTGGTCGGCAACTACAGCCAGGACCTCGGCCCCTATGGCGCGCTGAAATGGACCGCCGCGTTCAACTGGAACCAGACCAGAATCCTCAATTACAAGGAATCCACCACGATCCTGGGCACGGCCTATGACCTGATGGACCGCCAGGCCCGCAACCTGATCACCGGCGTGCAGCCCAGCACCAAGCTGATCCTCGGTGGCGACTGGAGCATCGAACGCTTCAACCTCAACCTGGCCCTGACCCGCTACGGCTCTTACAAAGAGGTCAACGTCTCCGCCGACCGCAGCCTCGACCGGGTCTACAGCGCCAAGTGGATCACCGACCTCGATCTTGGCTACAACCTCACCAAAGACCTCAACGTGGCCATCGGCGCCAAGAACCTGTTCGACGTCTACCCGAAAAAACAAGGTGTACCGAGCAGCACCATGGTCAGCAGCTACGGCACCTATTCGCCCTACGGTTTTACCGGCGGGTACTACTACACCCGCTTGACCTATGCCTTCTAGGCCGAGGAATTACATCATGCCCATCGTTGCCAAATCCTATGACCTGATTGACTCGCCCGGCGCGCTGCGCCAGGCCCGTGTGTCCACACCGATCAAAGCCCTGCAGGTGGTGCCCGCGCGGCACCCCTGGCGCTGGGCCGGGTCGATCTTTGCCGCGCTGGTGCTGCTCGCCATCGCCCATTCCCTGGCCACCAACCCGCGCTGGGAGTGGGGCGTCTTCGGCCAGTGGTTCTTCTCGCCGTCGGTGCTGCGTGGCCTCGGCCAGACCCTGTTGCTGACGCTGCTGAGCACGGTGTTCAGCGCCATCCTCGGCACTGCGCTGGCGTTGGCGCGGCTGTCGGGCTCGCCGCTGCTGGCGGCCCTGGCCTGGGGCTACATCTGGTTTTTCCGCTCGATGCCGGCGCTGCTGGTGCTGATCATCCTCTACAACTTCGCCTACCTGTACGACCACATTGTCCTCGGCGTACCGTTCACCAGCGTGGTGTTCGCCGAGTGGTCGACGGTGGACGTGCTCAGCCAATTCACCGTGGCCGTACTGGGCCTGAGCCTGATGCAGGCGGCGTACGCGGCGGAGATCATTCGCGGCGGCCTGATCGGTGTGGATGCCGGCCAGCATGAAGCGGCGGCGGCCCTGGGCCTGCCGGCCTCGCGGCGCATCTTCCGGATCATCCTGCCCCAGGCGCTGCGCTCGATCCTGCCGTCGGGGTTCAATGAAATAATCGGCCTGGTCAAGGGCACCTCCATCGTCTACGTGCTGGCGCTGCCGGAGCTGTTCTACACCGTGCAGGTCATCTACAACCGCACCCAGGCGGTGATCCCGTTGCTGATCGTCGCCACCGTCTGGTACCTGATCATCACCACCGTGCTCACCAGCGCCCAGTACTACGTCGAGCGGCATTTTGCCCGGGGTACGGCCAGGGTGCTGCCGCCCACGCCGTTGCAACGCGTGCGCCGCTGGCTGAAGGAGAACACCCATGAGTGAAGCCCGCGCCGGCCGTATCCAGATCCAGGGCGTGGGCAAGCGCTTTGGCAATCAACAGGTGTTGAAAGACATCGACCTGACCATCGATCCGGGCAAGGTCACGGTGATTCTCGGGCCGTCCGGCTCGGGCAAGTCCACCTTGCTGCGCACCATCAACCACCTGGAAAAGATCGACAGCGGGCACATCACCATCGACGGTGAATACGTGGGTTATCGACGCAAGGGCGACCTGCTTTACGAGCTCAAGGAACGCGAGATTCTCAAGCGTCGTATCGACGTCGGTTTTGTGTTCCAGAACTTCAACCTGTTCCCGCACCTCACCGCCTGGGAAAACGTCGCCGAGGCGCCGCTGGCGCACAAGCGCTGGAGCAAGGCCGACGCCCAGGCCAAGGCCACCGCACTGTTGGCCAAGGTTGGCCTGGCGGACAAGGTCGATGCCTACCCACGCCAGCTTTCCGGCGGCCAGCAACAGCGCGTCGCCATTGCCCGCGCACTGGCGCTGGACCCCAAGGTGCTGCTGTTCGATGAACCCACCTCAGCCCTCGACCCGGAACTGGTGGGCGAAGTACTCGACGTGATCAAGGGCCTGACCCGGCTGGGCGTGACCCTGGTGATCGTCACCCACGAAATCGGTTTTGCCCGCGAAGTGGCCGACCACGTGGTGTTTCTCTGCGACGGCGAGTTGATCGAAGAAGGCCCGCCCGAACAGATTTTCCGCCAACCCCGACATCCCCGCACCGTGGCCTTTCTCGGCAAGGTGCTTTAGTTCAAGGAGTGACTGCCCATGTTCATCAACATCACCCGCGTGGCCCTGCTGGCGCTGGCCGTCAGTGCTGCGCAAAGCGCATTCGCCGTGCAACAGGTCGACCTCAGCCCCGACCGCCCACGCATCCATGTGCCGCGTAACGAAGCGGCGATTGCGCAGATCCCGCCGGGCTTCAAGTTCGCCCAGCCGGGCAAGTTCACCGTGGCCGTGTCCGGCGTGGCAGGGCCGCCCCTGGCGCTGCTGGCCAGCGACGACAAGACCACCATCGGCAGCGAAGCCGACACCGCGCAACTGGTGGCCGACAGCCTCGGCCTGCAACTCAATGTGGTGCAGACCAGCTGGGAAGACTGGCCCCTGGGCGTCAGCTCGGGCAAGTACGACGCGGTGATCAGCAACGTCACGGTGACCGAGGCGCGCAAGAAGCGCTTTGACTTCGCCACCTATCGCCAGGATGTGCTCGGCTTCTACGTCAAGACCACCAGCAAGATCAGCGAGATCAAGCAAGCAGCCGATATTGCCGGGCTGAAGATCATCGTCGGCTCCGGCACCAACCAGGAAAAAGTCCTGCTGGCCTGGAACGAGGCCAACGAAAAGGCCGGCCTCAAACCCGCGCTGTTGCAGTACTTCGACGACCAGGCCGCCGCGCAACTGGCGGTGCAGTCGGGGCGCAGCGATGCGCTGTTCGGGCCCAACTCGGTGTATGCCTATTCGGCGGCGATCACCGGCGGCATCAAGCGCGTCGGCACGGTGAACGGTGGCTGGCCATTGCAGGCGGACATTGCCGTGACCACCCGCAAGGACAACGGCCTGGTCAAGCCGATCCACACCGCCCTGGAAGGCGCGATTGCCGGCGGCCAGTACGCGCAGGTGCTGCAACGCTGGGGCCTGGATGTGGAACGCGTCGACAAGTCGCTGATCAACCCACCGGGCCTACCGGATTAAGGAGCAATCGACATGGGACTGACACGACGTGAAGCGTTGTCGAGCATCGCTGCGGTAGGCGGCGAAAAAGCCGTCAAGGATGCACTCGCGGTACTCGGCCTCGGGCCGTCATCGCACCGCCGACCGCAACCGTTGAAACTCAAGGACGGCCTGGGGCAGGGCACCCGCGTGCTGGTGCTGGGCGCCGGGATTGCCGGGCTGGTCACCGCCCTGGAACTGACCCGCGCCGGGTTCAGCGTGCAGGTGCTGGAAGCCCGTGAGCGGGTCGGCGGTCGCACCTGGACAATCCGCCATGGCGACCGTGTGGACTACCAGGATGGCCGTACGCAGACCGCCGCGTTCGAGCCGGGGCATTACTTCAACGCCGGGCCGGCAAGGATTCCCAGCCAGCACCGCACGATCCTCGATTATTGCAGTGAGCTGGGGGTGCCGCTGGAAGTGCTGGTCAACAGCAGCCATGGCGCCCAGGTGCGGCCGGATGTGAACCAGCCGGCCTTCAGCGTCGGCCAGGCGATCAACGATGCGCGCGGGCACGTGTCCGGGTTGCTGGCCAAGGCGGTGCAGCGCGATGCCCTCGACGATGTGCTGAGCGCCGAGGAACGCACGCGCTTGCTGGCGTTTTTGCACGTGTATGGCGACCTGTCCCAGGAGCTGGCCTTTGAGGGCACGATCCGTTCGGGGCACCTCGAATCCCCGGCCCATCCCGGCGCCTTGCCCGCCAGCCGCAGCCCGTTGGCACTGGACCAACTGCTGCACCCCGAGCTGTGGGGCGCCTTGCTGCACACCGAATTTCCGGAGTTTTCGGCGACGATGTTCCAACCGGTGGGCGGCATGGACCGCATCACCGACGCCTTCTACCGGCGCGTCAGCGATCACGTGCAACTGGGCGCCCAGGTGCGCCAGATCCGTCAGTTGGAAAACGGCGTGGCCGTGACCTACCACGACCAACGCAGCGGTCGCGAGCAGGTGGTACGCGCCGACTATCTGGTCTCGACCTTGCCGCTGCCATTGCTGGCCAAGCTCGACACCGACTTCAGCGACCCGATCAAGGCCGCCTTGCTCAGCACCCGCAGCGACCAGGCCACCAAAGTGGCGTGGCAGTCCCCACGCTTCTGGGAAACCGACTACCGCACCTACGGCGGCCTGTCGTGGATCGAACACCCGGCGCGCCTGCTCTGGTACCCGAGCAACGACCTCAACACCCGCGAGGGCCTGCTGGTGGCCGGCTACGTGACCGGGGAGGGCGCCGATGCGTTTGGCGCGCGACCGTTCGACCAGCAGTACGCCACCTCCAAGGAAGCGGTGGAACTGCTGCATCCGGGCTACTCCAGGCACCTGCGTCACCCGCTGGCGGTGTCCTGGGAACAGATCCCCTTCAGCGAAGGCCCGTGGCTGCAACGTGAACACTTCCCGGCCGATGCCAGCGCCTTGCTCGAAGAAGGCCACGGCCGCGTGTACTTCGCCGGCGACGGCCTGGTGCAAAGCGGCGTGGGCATCTGGCAGGAATCGGCGGCCAACTCGGCGCGGCATGTGGTCGCGCAACTGGCTGAACGCGTGACCCAACAACGACAGGTCGCGGCACTCGCCGCCTCTTAAGGAGACACACCATGAGCGACAGCATTCAACGTACCAGCGTCGGCGATTTCCCGATCTCGCAGACCGTCACCGTACCGGCGTCCGCCAGCCTGATCTTTGTCAGCGGGACCTTGCCGGACCTGGTTGATCCAACGGTTCCCGGGGTGTTTGGCAACACCGAAGTGCAGACGGTTTCGGTCTTCAACAAGCTGCGCCAGATCCTGCGCCAGCAAGACCTGGACCTGGGCGATGTCGTGCAGTTACGGGTATTCCTGGTCGGCGCCGAGGAAACGGGCGGCAAGCTGGATTTCGCCGGGTTGCAGCGTGGGTATACGCAGTTCTTCGGCACCCCCGAGCAGCCGAACAAGCCCGCACGCACCGCGTTGCAGGTCGTGGCGTTGCCATTGCCCGGTGCACTGGTGGAAATCGAAGCCATCGCCGCCAGGACGGCGTGACAATCCCTCGCAAGTCACTCCCCTCCAGCCCCCTCACAACCGCTTCCGGGCTTCGGCGTGACTGCGCCGAACGCCCCGGCGGGCGCCTGCCAGACAGCGTTTCCAACCTTCCTGAAGCCCCTCCCGCACAAAGATAAATCTTGTATTTAAACGCCTGCGACGTATTATCCAAGCAATGTCTTGTGTATATACCTGAGGCTGGATTTCCCTTTCGACAAATACGGAGGTTTGAATGACTGTGGAGGCAGGGTTACTGGGTCACTCGATGTCAGTGTTCCTGGGCGTACAGGCCGTTGGCTTGAGCCTGTGGCTGAGCATTGCGGTGCTTAACAACTGGCAAGCGTTTCGCAGCTCGGTAGGCGCGGTAGGCGCGACCATGGCCATGGAGCCGTTGCGCCAGAGCCCCGCCATCGATATTCCCTTGCTGGTGCGGGCCGTGCGTTCACCCCGTCTGCACCAACTGGCGCTGCTGGTGGTGCTGGCCCTGCAACTGGTCGCTGCACTCGCGGCCTGGACCGGCAGTTATCACTTGATCCTCGGCGACGGCCTGCTGTCGGCACGGCCCTGGCTCAACCTCGCCCTGAGTGCGTTTTCGGCGTTTGTCTTCGCGATGCTGCTGGGGGGCTTGTGGTTCGGCTACTGGATTCGCCAGGAGGGGTTGCAACTGACTCACCTGGTGCTGTCGATCTGGGCGGTACTGGCCTTCTTCCTGTTCAACCACAGCTGGCTGTGAGCCGCGCGTAACGCACTCATCGTGATAAGGACGTCCATGAACAAGAAGAAGATAACCAGCCTGGTGTTGATTCCGGTGGCGGTCATCGCGGTGGTGATGATGTCGCGCGCGCCGTCCCAGGCCCAATCCGCCGATGCCCCCGCCAGCGCGTTGACCAAGGTGGCCCTGGGGGCGGTGCAATTGCGCCCGGCCAATGTGTATTTCGCCGGCGTCGGTGAGCTGGAAGCGGCCTCCCAGGTGCAGGTTTCCGCCGAGGTCGGCGGGCGGGTCACCTTGATCAACTTCGAGTCGGGCCGCCAGGTCAAGGCTGGCGAGGTGCTGGTCAAACTCAACGATGCCCCGGAACAGGCCGAGCAGTTGCGGCTGCAGGCCCAGGTGCGCAATGCCGAGATCATCCGCAAGCGCGTGACCGGGCTGGTCAGGGAAAACGCCGCGACCCAGGAACAGCTCGACAACGCCCGGGCCGCCCATGACATGGCCTTGGGCGAGTTGAAAAAAGTCCAGGCACTGATTGCCCAGAAGACTATCCGCGCACCCTTCGCCGGGGTGCTGGGGATTCGCCAGGTCAACGAAGGGCAGTACCTCAATGTCGGCGATCGCATCGTCAGCCTGGTCAACACCCAGGTGCTCTATGTCAATTTTTCCCTGGATGAGCAGCTCAGTCGCCGCCTGGTCGTAGGGCAAACCGTGGGCGTGCTGATCGACGCCTACCCTGACCGGGTGTTCAAGGCGCGGATCAGTGCCGTCGACCCGATGATCGGCCGCTCACGCACGGTGCAGGTGCAGGCCACGCTGGAGAGCCCGGACGCCCCCCTCAAGCCGGGCATGTACGCCAGCGTCAAAGTGGCCGATACCGAGGTGGCCGATGTGCTCACCGTGCCGGAAACGGCGGTGGCCTACACCGCCTATGGCGATACCGTTTTCCTTGCCCGCCCGGACCAGGGCGCCACGCTGGTGGTCAAGCGGGTGGCGGTGAAAATCGGCCAGCGCCAGGACGGTTGGGTCCAGATCCAGGAAGGCTTGCACGAGGGTGACCAGGTGGTGACCTCCGGGCAACTCAAGCTCAGTGACGGCATGGCGGTGCAGGCGACCGATGACACCCTGGCCCTGCCTGCGTCCAAACCGCCTGTGACGGGCATCTGATTCTTCGCCCAGAGAACGCTCATGACTTTCACCGATATTTTCGTTCGGCGGCCGGTGCTCGCGCTTGTCGTCAGTATTCTGATCCTGCTGCTGGGGATCATGTCCTTGTTGCAGCTGCCGATCCGCCAGTACCCGATGCTGGAAAGCTCCACCATCACCGTGACCACCGAATACCCCGGCGCGTCATCCGACCTGATGCAGGGCTTCGTCACGCAACCGATTGCCCAGGCGGTGTCGTCGGTGGAAGGTGTGGATTACCTGTCGAGTTCGTCGGTGCAGGGGCGCAGCGTGGTCACGGTGCGCATGGAGCTCAACCGTGACTCGACCCAGGCGCTCACGGAAGTCATGGCCAAGGTCAACCAGGTGCGTTTCCGGCTGCCGGAGCAGGCCTATGACCCGGTGATCGAGCGCTCGTCCGGCGAGTCGACGGCGGTGGCCTATATCGGGTTCTCCAGCCCGACCCTGTCGACCCCGGCCTTGACCGATTACCTGGCACGGGTGGTGGAGCCGGTGATGAGCACCATCGAGGGCGTGGCCAAGGTCCAGGTGTTCGGCGGGCAAACCCTGGCGATGCGCCTGTGGATCGACCCCGCACGGCTGGCCGCTCGCGGCCTGACCGCCGCCGATGTGGCCGACGCGGTGCGCCGCAACAACTACCAGGCGGCGCCGGGCAAGGTCAAAGGCCTGTTCGTGGTCGCCAACCTGCGGGTCAATACCGACCTGACCAACGTCAATGAATTTCGCGATTTGGTGCTGCGCAACGATGGCAACGGCCTGGTGCGCCTGAAGGATGTCGGCACCGTGGAGCTGGGCGCGGCGTCCAGCGAAACCAGTGCCACCATGGACGGCGTTTCGGCCGTGCACCTGGGGTTGTTCCCGACGCCCGGCGGCAACCCGCTGGTGATTGTCGACGGTATCAAGAAACTCCTGCCGGACGTGCGCAAGACCCTGCCGCCGGACGTCAAGGCCGAGCTGGCGTTTGAAACCGCGCGCTTTATCCAGACCTCCATCGACGAGGTGATGAAGACCCTGCTCGAGGCCTTGCTGATCGTGGTGATCGTCATCTACCTGTGCCTGGGGTCGTTGCGCACGGTACTGATTCCGGTGGTGACCATCCCCTTGTCGATGCTGGGGGCCGCGGCGCTGATGCTGGCGTTCGGTTTCAGCCTCAACCTGTTGACGCTGCTGGCGATGGTGCTGGCCGTGGGGCTGGTGGTGGACGATGCGATTGTGGTGGTGGAGAACGTGCACCGGCATATCGAGGAGGGCAAGACCCCGGTGGCGGCCGCCCTGGTCGGTGCGCGGGAAGTGGCGGGGCCGGTGATCGCCATGACCATTACCCTTGCGGCGGTGTATGCGCCCATCGGCATGATGGGCGGCCTCACGGGGGCGTTGTTTCGGGAGTTCGCCCTGACCCTGGCCGGCGCGGTGATCGTGTCCGGCGTGGTGGCGCTGACGTTGTCGCCGGTCATGAGCTCGTTCCTGCTGCAGTCCAAGCAATCGGAAGGGCGCATGGCACACCTGGCCAACCGTTTCTTCGACGGCCTGGCCCTGCGTTATGCCAAGGTACTGGACCTGTCGCTGCGGCATCGCTGGCTCAGCGGGCTGTTTGCCTTGCTGGTGATGATCAGCCTGCCGTGGCTGTACCAGTTGCCGCAGCGGGAGCTGGCGCCCACCGAGGACCAGGCCGGGCTGCTCACCGCCATCAAGGCGCCGCAACATGCCAACCTGGAATACGTCGAGCGCTTTTCCGCCAAGCTGAATGAGGTCTATGGGCGCCTGCCGGAAACCGTCAGCACCTGGATCATCAATGGCAGCGACGGCATCGCCTCGAGCATTGGCGGCATCAACCTGACGTTGTGGGGCGAGCGCGAGCGCACCGCCGCGCAGATCCAGGTCGACCTGCAGGCGGCCACCAACGATGTGGAAGGCACCAGCATCTTTGCCTTCCAGTTGCCTGCCTTGCCGGGCTCCACCGGTGGCCTGCCGGTGCAACTGGTGCTGCGCAGCTCCCAGGATTACCGCGTGCTGTACGAAACCATGGAGCAGATCAAGCAGAAGGCCCGCGACAGTGGGTTGTTCGCCGTGGTCGACAGTGACCTGGACTATAACAACCCGGTGGTACAGGTGCGGGTGGACCGGGCCAAGGCCAACAGCCTGGGGATCCGCATGCAGGACATCGGCGAATCGCTGGCGGTGCTGGTGGGGGAAAACTATCTCAACCGCTTTGGCCTGGAGGGCCGCTCCTATGATGTGATTGCCCAGAGCCCGGGCAGTGAGCGACTGACGCCCGAAGCCCTGACCCGCCAGTATGTGCGCACGGAAGACGGCACGCTGATTCCGCTGTCGACGGTGATCCAGGTGTCCGAGCACGTCGAACCCAACAAGCTGACCCAGTTCAACCAGCAGAACGCCGCGACCTTCCAGGGCGTGCCGGCGGCAGGGGTCACCCTGGGCGACGCCGTGGCGTTCCTGGAGGGCGTCACCGCCGAGTTGCCCGTAGGGTTCAGCTACGACTGGCAATCCGATGCGCGGCAGTACACCCAGGAAGGCAATGCGCTGCTGCTGGCGTTCCTGGCGGCGGTGATCGTGATCTACCTGGTACTGGCGGCGCAGTACGAAAGCCTGATGGACCCGCTGATCATCCTGATCACCGTGCCGCTGTCCATCAGCGGCGCGCTGATTCCCCTGGCGCTGGGCTACGCCACGATCAATATCTACACCCAGATCGGCCTGGTGACCCTGATCGGGCTGATCAGCAAGCACGGCATCCTGATGGTCGAGTTCGCCAACGCCCTGCAGGCCCAGGAACACCTCGACCGTTCCGAGGCGATACGCAAGGCCGCGCAGATTCGCTTGCGGCCGATCCTGATGACGACGGCGGCCATGGTGGTCGGCCTGGTGCCGCTGCTGTTCGCTTCGGGTGCCGGGGCCAACAGCCGCTATGGCCTGGGGGTGGTGATTGTATCGGGCATGCTGATCGGTACCTGCTTCACCCTGTTCGTGCTGCCGACGGTCTACACCCTGCTGGCCCGCAAGCATTCCCTGGCGGCCGCGACCCCACGGGCCCAGTCCCTGGCGCAAACCCTGAGGAGTGAACCATGAAGCCCGGCAAAACTGTCACCACCGTGCTGGCGCTGACGCTGCTCAACGGCTGCATGGTCGGGCCGCATTACGAAAAGCCCGTAACCCCGCCGATCAGCCTGGTCACCGCGCAAAAGGATTTGTTTGCTCGGCAGGCGCCGGTGCAGGCCCAGTGGTGGTCGTTTTTTGACGACGCCGAGCTCGATCGCCTGATCGACACGGCGCTGGCGCATAACCATGACATCCGCCAGGCCCAGGCCAACCTGCTGGCCTCCCGCGCGGTGTTCGATGACCGCCGGCTCGACCAGTATCCCGGCGTCACCGCCCGTGCCGCCTATGGCCGCAGCCTGGAGCAGCAGTTGCCGTTCGACGGTGGGCCACCGGAGCGGATGCTGTCGCAGACCTATCGCGCCGGCTTTGATGTGCAGTGGGAGATCGATGTGTTCGGGCGTTTGCAGCGCCTGACCGCATCGGCCATGGCACGTTCCCAGGCGGCGCAGGCGGACCTGGCGCTGATGCAGTTGAGCATCGCCGCCGACGTGGCGCGTTATTACTACGAGCAGCAAGGCTTGACCCGCAGCCTGGAGGTGGCCCAGGCCCAGGTCAGTGCCTGGCGCGAAACGCTCACGCTGACCAGCGCCCAGGTGCGCGCCGGCAGCGGCCAATTCGAGGATCAGCAAAACGCCCATGCCAACCTGCTGCTCAGTGAGGCAGCGATTCCACCGTTGCTGACGCGGATCCAGGAAACCGGTTATCGCCTGGACGTATTGACCGGCCAACCACCGCGTCAACAGCAGGCCCTGGCCAAGGCGCATTTCCTCGCGCCCCTGGCCCGGCAACTGCCCTTGGGCGATGTCGACCAGTTGATCCGCAATCGTCCGGATGTGGTCAGCGCCGAACGCCTGCTGGCCGCCAGCACCGAAGACGTCGGCGCCGCCACGGCGGACTTGTACCCACGCCTGAACCTGGGCGGTTTCATTGGCTTCTTCGCCCTGCGTGGCGGCGACCTGGGCAGCGCGTCCCGCGCGTATGAGCTGGCGCCGTCGGTGGACTGGTCGGCGTTTCGCCTGGGCAACGTGCGCGCACGCCTGCGCGGTTCCCAGGCCCAGGCCGAAGGTGCCCTGGCGCGCTATCAACAGTCGCTGCTCAAGGCCCAGGAAGATGTGGAAAATGCACTGATGCGCCTGGCGCAGGACCAGACCCGCCTGGGCGCCTTGCTGGCGTCCGCCACCCATGCCGAGCAGGCGATCGACATCGCCAGCAAACGTTACCGCAGCGGTTCGGGCACCTACATGGCGGTGCTGGAAAACCAGCGTGCGTTTTTCCTGATCAAGAAGGACGTGGCCGATGCCGAGACGGCGTCCTACCTCAACGCCATCGCGCTATACAAGGCGCTGGGCTGGGGCAGTGGCGGTGCGCAGCAGGCTCAATCAGCGGACAAACCATTGGCCAGCAACTGAGCCTTGAGATCGGGCCGGTAGTTACGTGCATACGTGCGGCCCACGGTGCTTGACCAGGACTGGCCGTCCGCACGGCCGATGATCTGCCAATGGCGCATCAGGTGCTGGTCATAGGCACTGATCGCCGGTGCCAGCGCGGCCGGGTTGTAGCGCTCGTCGTGACGGAAGGCTTCGATGCCCATGCGCGGTTTCTGTGCCGCCGGCTCGTGCACATGACCCAGGGCCAGGCCGCACAGGGCGAAGGTCTGCTCGGGCAGCCCGAGCAGCTCGATCATCGCCTCGGCGTTGGCACGAATGCCGCCCACCGGCACCACGCCCAACCCCAATGAGCGTGCGGCGATCATCAGGGTGCTGAGGATGATGCCGCCGTCGGTGCTGGCGGCGATCAGCCCTTCCAAGTGCCGCTGGATCTGCTGTTGCTGGCCATTGAGCGCGGCACCGACGGCGGTCTTGTGAAAGTCCACCACCAGGGTGATAAACACCGGTGCCGACGCGATCCAGGGCTGGCCGCCGGCTATTGCCGCAATGCGTTGGCGGGTGCCTGCGTCGCGCACGACCACCACGGAAATATGCTGGGCATTGAAGGACGTCGGCGCCAGGTGGCCGGCCCGCAAGATGGCATCCAGGTGTTCGTCGCTGACGGGCGTGGGTTGGAAGCTGCGCTCGCTGCGGTGGTTGGCGAGCAAGTCGATAGTCGGGGTCATGGCCTTATTCCTTTAGGGCGGTTGGTGTGGGGCGGTCAGGTGCGCGGTTGGATGTTATAGACGCAACGCCGGTCCCCGGAGATCAGGTGTTCGCAGCGTTCGACAAGGGTGTCGTCACCCATGGCTGCACGAAATATCTGCAGCTCCGAGCGGCAGAAACCCTGGCATTTGCGCGCGGCAGCGCAGATCGGGCAATGGTTTTCGATCAGCAGCCAACCTTCACCTGCGGGTTCCATATGCGCCATATAGCCGGCGAGTTCGCGGATGCGCACCAGGATGGCGACTTTTTCTTCCAGGGACGAGGCTTGCGAACACGCCTGGACGTACTCCTGGCGGTTGGTCGCTTCCATGCTGGTGATGATTTTTTCGATGCCGTCACTGCCGAAAACCCCCTCGATGGATTCGATCAGGTGCAGGGTCAGCACGCTGTGGGAATCGGGGAATTTGTTCTGCGCAGTGTCCGTCAGCGCCCACTTCAACGAAGGGCGGCCGGCCCCGGAGGTGGGTGCCGAAACGCCGACGATCAGTTCCGATGCCTGCAACTTCTGGATTTGTTGCCGGGTTGCCTCAAACGTGAGTTCCAGCAGGGACGCCAGTTCGGTGGTTTTCAACGGGCCACGGGTCTTGAGCAAAAACAGGATGCGTTCAGCGGTGGATGACTGGGTATCGTCGGCAGGTCTGGAGGTCATAAATCGCGTGTAACCATGGGGAGTGAGGGCATCACTGGAGTTCGTCGACCTTTGGCGCCATCCATTGCGTAAGGGGTAGTGGGCATGAGCATAGTCATTTTTGCTGCTCAGGAAAATAATAAATAAATGGAATCAATAGGTAATTATAAATAGCAAATAATTATAAAAGGTTTGCCTTGCTTTTGTAGGGCTTACGACTAGGATCGTAGCTAGCTTTTTGGAAGCTGCTCGTAAACATTCATTTGCACACGACTCCGGACCGTTAAAAAACACGCTGCGTCCCAAGCACTCATCGCTCGCCGACGCCAGTGAAGACAAAAACATTCAAGGAAGAGAATCTGTATGAATGCGCAAAAGCCGACGACCATCTATGAGCACGCCGATGAAGTAACCGCTCTGTCCAGCGTGGTCGACCTGGTAAAACTCTCCGACCAGTATCGACAATCCGCCATCCTTCACTTCGCCGTAGCGCAGCACCTCTTCGATCACACCGCCCGCCCGGCTACCGCCAACGCGATCAGCCAGCAATTGGGCTGGGTGCCCAACAAGGCGAAGATCTTTCTCAATGGCCTGGTCGCCCTGGGCCTGTTGAAAAAGTCCGCCGACACCTATACCAACCAGCCCCTGGCCGAGCGTTTCCTGGTCAGCCGCAGCGCCGAGTTCATCGGCCCGATCATTGCCCACCAGCGCTTGCAGTGGCAGAACTGGCCACGCCTCGGGGAGATCCTGAGCAGCGCCGAGTCCATGGATTTCCAGCAGGAGAACCGCTTCAAGCACGACATTGCCGCACGTGATGCCTTCAACGATGCGATGGTGCGCTTCAGTCAACCGATGGTCGATGTGCTCAAGGAATTGCCGGTGTTCGATACCGCCAGCAAGGTCATCGACCTGGCCGGTGGACACGGCACCTATATCGCCGAAATCGCTCGGCGGCACCCTCAGGTCCAGGGCGAAATCTGGGACCTGGCCGCCACGCGCCAGTCCGCCGAAAGCACCGTCGAGAAGTACCAGTTGGCGGGGCGCCTGACGTTCAAGGAGCGTAACCTGCTGGACCTGGCCCGCTACGAAGGTGAAAGCGCCGACGTGATCATGGTCAATGATTGCCTGCACTATTTCACCCGCGAAGAAACCAGCACGCTGATCCGCTCGGCGGCCCAATTGGTCAACGACGGCGGTTCGTTGCTGGTGCTGAGCATGACCCTGGAAGACGATGAAATTCACCCGGCGCTGTCGGCGGATTTCTCCCTGCACATGATGGTCAACACGGTGCACGGCGAACTGCATCCCACCCGCTGGATCGCCGAACAGATGGTTGCCCAGGGCTTTGAGGTGGTCCAGGAGCCTATCGGGCGCTACAGCCTGTTGATCGGTCGCCGCACTGAGGGGAGGGTTGCCTGATGCTGCGCTTTATTACCTTGTACAGCTCCGACACGGCCGCACAACTGAACGGCTTTCTCGAGCCGTTGAACACCTGCGCGAAAGCCGCTGGTTTTGAACTGTGCGCGGCCGTTGAGGGCGCGCAGTTACCCCAGGCCGACGGGTTTATCCTGCTGGTGTCGGCGGCAGACAGCCTCGATACCCTCACTGCCCGGCTCGCGGCATTGGCCGATGGCTACCACAACAAGGCGGTCAGCATCGTGCGCCTTGCCGAAGGCAGCGCCGGGCAACCTGCCGGCGATCCGCTGAACGCGGCATTGCTGCAACGCACGGCCTGTTTCATTTACCCCCATGGCCTGGCGATCACTGACGCGGGCGTATCCACGGACACGGTGAAAAACTGGCTGGCCGGTTTCTCCAAATTCGCCGCCGCGATCAAAATGTGGCGGTCCCTGGAAGGCGTATCCATCGAGGCGGCCGCGCTGGAATCCCAGCGTCCGCAACTGACCCACATCAACATCCTCACCCGTAACCTGGAAGCCTCCCAGGCGTTTTATCGCGACATCTTCGGCGCCCACTATTGCTACAACCTGGGGCCACGCAAAGTGGTGATGGAGTTGAACGGGTTCGACTTCTTCATCGAGCACAATCCCGACTTTGTCTACCCGCCGGGCTACCACATCGGCATTCGTGCGCTGCCGGAGGATGTCAAGCGCATCGCCGACAAGGTGGCTGCCGACGACAACATCACCCTGGTCAAGGGCAATGGCCCCGCGCCGGGTTATCACCACGGTCCGGACAACGTCCGCACGGCCGTGTACTTCGAAGATCCCGATGGCCTGGTGGTTGAGGTGTACTCCACCGAAATCGAGATGATCGAGACCAATCGAAGGTTGCTGCTCGACCGACTCTGATACCTGACTGATCCACACGCCGAGCGGTTTCGCGCTCGGTCGTGGATGTGTTCGCTCGGAATAAAGGTGTACCTATGACGAATCAATACGGTTGGCATTGGCCGACGCTGCCGAGCCCTTTGCCAAAGAACGTGTCTGATCGGGTATTGATGGGCTACCCGCAGGCTTACGTCGAATATGAACTGACCCGGCAAATCGCCGACGCCACCGGACAGCTGATGAGTGCGCCCATCGAACAACTGCTACGGGTGGTCGAGTCGGTTGCCGAACCCCTGGTGCGGCGTATCGCCGCCGGTGAAGTGCTGGGCTACAAGGGCGACCCGCGCATCGACGTGTTCAGCCCCGCCATGTGCGACGTTCCTGCCGCCCAGGTCGAGATCGGCCTGGAGCCGCAGCGCGTCGATGCGGTCATGACCGCCTACGCCGGGCTGGGCCTGGACCGCAGTTGGATCGAGAAAGAAACCCCCAACCATCGGGTCGACCTGGCGAGCTTTCGCATCGGTCGCTACCCGGTCACCAACAGCGAATATCGCGCCTTCCTGTTGGATACCGGTTATCCGTTCCTGCCGACCGGCTGGGCCTTTGGCCGCTTTCCCCAGCACCAGGCCAACCACCCGGTCTACAGCGTCAGCGACGTGGATGCCGACGCCTACGCCCAATGGCTGAGCCGACGCACCGGGCGGGCGTTCGCGCTGCCCAGCGAAGCACAGTGGGAATACGCCGCGGCAGGGCCGCAGCGCTCTCAGTTTCCCTGGGGCGAAACCTTCAATGTCGAGTACGCCAACACCATCGAGTTGGGGTTGCTCACGTCGACACCCGTCGGGGTGTTCCTCGAGGGCGCCTCGATGTTTGGCGCGCTGGACATGGCCGGCAACGTGGAAGAGTACGTTGCCGACGATTATCGGGCCTATCCGGGCGGGCCTGAGATCAACGATGACCTGGTGCTGGATGTTGGTAGGCACCGGGTAGCCCGTGGCGGCAGTTTCACCCGCTTCAGGGATCTTGCGCGCAATCAGCGCCGACATGGACGTTATCCAAGACCCATCTATGTCATGGGATTCCGTTTGGTAGAAAACCACTCTGGCCAGAACGCGACACTTCCATAGAGGCTATGCCATGGACACTCCAGTAACGCTTCATACGCAAGTTCCCATCTCCATTCTTGGCGGTGAGGTCAACGCCCACTTCTACGGGTTCAAGGGCTTTGACAAGAACAATGAACACTTTGCCGTCAGAGCCGGTGAGCCCGATGCCGATGTGCCCCTGGTGCGCGTGCATTCCGAATGCATCACCGGTGATGTATTCGGTTCCCAGCGCTGCGATTGCGGCCCGCAGCTGCAGGAAGCCCTGAAGGCGCTCGATGCCGAAGGCGGCTACCTGATCTACCTGCGCCAGGAAGGTCGCGGTATCGGCCTGTATTCGAAGTTCGAAACCTACCTGCTGCAAGACGCCGGCATGGACACCTACGAGGCCAATGTGAAGCTCAACCACCCGGAAGACTCGCGCAGTTTCGCCCCGGCGGTCGCCATGCTGAGGGCCCTGGATGTGCATCGCTGCCGGCTCCTGACCAACAACCCGGACAAGGTCAAGCAGTTGCGCGATGGCGGGATCGACGTGGTCAGCTCAGTGCCGACCGGGGTGTTCCTGACCAAGCACAACCACAACTACCTGCGATCAAAAGTCAGCAAGTCGAGCCACACCATCAAGCTTTGATTTCATTCTCCAGGAAAAGGACTTTTCGATGAGACACATAGGCCCTATCAGCGGCGTCGCCGCCCATGCTGGTGAGTTCATCGCCACCGCCGGCTACGACAACCAAGTCATTCTGTGGAACGCCCAGACCGGGCATTCGATCCACCGTGTCAGCCATGACCACCTGGCCAACCAGTGCGCGTTCAGCGCCGATGGCAAGTACCTGGTGAGCGCCAGCAGCGACTACACCGCCCGCGTCTGGGAAGTGCCGAGCATGCGCCTCAAGGCCGTGCTGTCGGGGCATGACGACGACGTGGAAATGGCGGTGTTCTCGCCGGACGGTGCGTCGATCGCGACCTGCTCGCGCGATCATCAACTGCGCCTTTTCGACCTCGACGGCAACCTCAAGGGCACCTGCCGGGGGCATCAGGCCGATGTGATTTCCGTGGTCTGGTCGCCGGATGGCAAGCGCCTGATTTCCAGCAGCGACGACGGCACGGTGCGCCAGTGGGACACCAGCACCTTCGAGCAATGCGATGAAGTCGACATCGGCGGCGTCGAGACCGATACCGTCGCCATTACCCGTGCCGGCGTGGTGTTTGCCGGTGACGATGAAGGGCGCATCTCGATCATCCATGGGGGCGAGATCCGCTCCATTCCTGCCCACGACGCCGGGATCAAGCGCATTGTCTGGAACGACGAAAAACAGCTGCTGGTGACCTTGAGTTATGACCGCCTGGCGATCCTCTGGCGCTTCGATGGCACCCAGCTGGAGCGCCTGCGCAGCACCAATTTGCCGAGCATCGTCTGGCCGCGCAGCTGTGCGTTCGTCGGCAGTGACGCCTTGGTGTTCGCCACCTTCGGCTCGCGCTACGCCACCTGGGATTATGAACACGATCAGTGGACCGTGGACGGCATTCAGCCTGCGGTGAGCATCAACGCCGTGGTGACCACCGAGGGCGGGCAATACAGCATCGGTGACGCGGGCCTGCTGTTTCGCGATAACCAGCCCGTGAGCGGCGTCGGCAGCCTGTGCAACTTCCTGCTGCCGTTCGGTTCGCTGCTGCTGACCGGTGGGCAGATGGGCCAGGTGTTCGATGCCCTCAGCGGGCGCCTGTTGTATCAGCATCGCTCGCCGCTCAATTGCGGCACCACGTTCCAGCGCAATGGCCAGCTTCATGCATTGATCGGAACCTACACCGGCGAAGGCCTGGTGTTTGTCATCGCCGGCGATAACAGCCTGGAACTGGTGGCGTCGATCCCGATGCACGACAACGCGATCAAAGGCGTGGCCGCCAACGAGCATCACTTGTTCAGCGTGTGCGCCTCGGCCGCCGCCGCCCTGCACAATATCAGCGACTTCAGTTGCGCGCGGCATATCGAAAATGCCCACACGCGCATCTCCAACGGTTGCTGCCGGGTCGACGGCGGTTTCGCCAGCATTGGTCGCGACCTGAAACTGCGCCTGTGGCTGGAGTCCGGTGACGAGGTCTATGACACGCCGCACCGCAATTCCATCAAGTGCATTTGTGCCTCGGCCGACGGGGAAGTGATTGCCACCGCGAACTACAGCGGCACCATCGCGCTGTTCGACTTGCCCAGCCGTTCCTGGCAGCAAGTACAGCGTCCCACCGCCAGTGGCATCTCCTGCATCACCCACAGCGTGGCCAGTGATGACTTCCTGGCCAGTTCCTACGATGGCCAGATCTACGGGATTGCCACCCGTCGCGCCTCTTGACCCAAGGACCGCCTGATATGAGCAAGCAAGCGCAATTCATGGACGTATCGACGTACCGCCGGGCGCTCGACACCTCATTTGTCCACCGCTACAGCCATGGTGAAGATGAGTGGTCCTGGGACATCGGCATGGCCAAGGCCGCCCGGGTTTTCCTCGAGGCACTGGGGCCGACGCCGGACCAGCACATCCTCGACGTGGGCGTCGGCCGTGCGCGGGATGCCTCGGAGTTCATCCTGGCAGGGCACCGGGTGACCGGCCTGGACATCGTCGAGAATTCCAGCTGGCCGCTGCTGCGCAAACGCTGGGGTGAGCGTCTCAGCCTGGTGTGCAGCGCCCTGCAGGATTGGCAGCCACCGGCGGGGGAGGCGTTTGACGGTGTACTCGACAATGGCTGCTTCCATCACCAGCATCCGGATGAATGGGACCGTTACCTGGCCAATATCCGCCAGTACGCGCGCCCTGGCGCGCTGATCGGGCTCAACGTCTTCGGCGTCGACGCGAGCAATCCGGAGCCGGGCTGGCGCGAGATGGATAACCAGCGTCAAGGTTATTTCTTCACCGAACAGGGCGTGCGCGACACCCTGGAAGCGTTTGGTTTCACCTGGCAGGACCTGGTGGTGATCGAGCGCCAGCATGGCGAGGCGGTGTACCTGTTGGCGCTGGTTCGCACATGAACCTGGCGCTGGCGCGCGACATGCACTTCATGCGGCTCGCCCTGAAACTGGCTGACCGCGGCGCCTTTACCACGGCGCCGAACCCGCGGGTCGGTTGCGTGATCGCCAAGGGCGACCTGCTGCTTGGCCAGGGCTGGCACGAGTGGGCGGGGCAGGCACACGCCGAAGTCAATGCCCTGCGCGAGGCGGGCGTCGATGCGCGGGGCGCCACCGCCTATGTCACCCTGGAGCCGTGCGGCGGTCATGGGCGCACGCCGCCCTGTGCCGACGCGTTGATCAGGGCCGGGGTGGCGCGGGTGGTGATCGCCAGTGTCGACCGCTCCCAGCATGAGCATCATGGCATTGAGCGGCTTGAGGCGGCGGGGGTGCTGGTCGAACACTTGCCGTGTCCGGAGGCGCGCGAGTTGAACCAGGGGTTTTTCTCGCGTACCGAGCGCAAGCGACCGTGGTTGCGGATCAAACTGGCCATGAGCCTGGACGGTCGCACGGCCCTGGGTAACGGGCAATCCAAATGGATCACTTCGCCCGAGGCCCGGGACGATGTACAAGTGTGGCGCGCCCGGGCCTGCGCGGTGCTCACCGGCAGTGGCACGCTGCTGGCGGACAACCCGCGCCTGACGGTGCGCCTGCCCGACCCGCACACGGCGTTTTCCGCGCCGCTGCGGGTGGTGCTCGACCAGCACCTCAAGGGCGATGCCAATGCCCATGTGCTGGATGGCGCGGCACCGACCCTGGTGTTTCATGGGCCCGGCGTCCAGCCGGCGCACCCACCACCTGCGGGTGTGCGTTTCCGGCAGGTCGGGGTGGACGGCGAAGGACTTGACCTGCGAGAGGTCATGACGGTCCTGGCTGAGGAGGGGTGCAACGAGGTCCAGGTCGAGGCCGGCCCGGTATTGTGTGGCGCCTTTGCGGCGGCAGGCCTGGTGGATGAATGGCTGGTCTACATCGCCCCGCTGTTCCTGGGCAGTGATGCACGGCCGTTGCTGGCGCTGGATGGCTTGACCGATCTGGGCCAGGCGCAACCCTTGTCGATCATCGAGCAGTGTCTGGTGGGGGCGGACATCCGGGTGCGATTGCGCCCGGTCGCCGCCCCGGCGTGATTATTTGCGGCAGGTCAAACCGATCTGCAGGCTGTTGCGCTCGAACAGCTGCCAGTACCCCGCACCCATGGAGGTGCGGCTGTGTTCACTGATCAGCGGGGCGACCCAGGTGAGCTGGTTGAAACCGGCTACCCGTGCGGCTTCTTCGTACACGCCTTGCTCCCAGCGATAGTAGGTAAACGGTGCGGGGGGCGATGACATGAACTGCGCGTTGCAGCGGAACCCGCCGGCGACCGGGGTTTCATCGAACACCTCAATCCCATAGCGAGTGAAATTGCCTTTTCGCAGTTCGAACGACGGGTTGGCGGTGTAGGCCACCAATTGACCGCCGGGCTTCAGGTTGTCGGCGGCCGACTGAAACATCTTGCTCAGTTCGTCGACACTGCTGGCATAGTTGAAGAGCCAGGCCGCCGTCACCATGTCGTAGGCGCCGATACGGCCCATCTTTGCCACATCCCGCACTTCGTAGGCGATACCGTCGTTGGCTTGCCGCGCCTGGTAGATCATGTTTTCGGAAATATCCACGCCATGCACCTTGGCCGCACCCCAGTCCTTCAACTGGCGACTGAAGAAACCATGCCCACACGCCAGGTCCAGGATATGCAGGCCCTCGATATTACCGACCATGCTGCGGAAGGTGTCGACCTCGACCTTGCGCTGAGAGGCCCTGGCGGTGAAATCCTCGAACTGTTCACTGATGCGTTCGTACACTTCTTTGGATTCTTTCATCTGCATGCCACTCCTTCGAATATGCGGGCTGGGTGATGAGCAAGCCTTGGTGGTTTTTTATGCAAGGTGTTGCTTGCGATATTAGGCGCAACGCCTCGATTTAACAAACGGCTTAGTGGGCGGTGCTGCTCGATCGGGTCAGTCTGCTGATGGGAGAGCGTGGGGTTGATTATGCGCTTAGGGAATGTCCGGAATTGTTTTGATCATTATTTTTAATGATTAGCATAGATCCACAAAGCATTTCACAAGCCTGTCGATGGGCCTTATGGTCCTCCTCCACAGGTCAGCGTCGCTGCCATCCACGGAGGAATATCGTGATGTCCCACTTACCCCGGCAACTCAGGTTCGGTGCCATCCTCACCGGCGTCGGCACCGCGCAGAACGAATGGCTGCACCCGCAAATCCCCGGCGACGCCAGTGTGGACATCAATTGGTACCGCACCCAGGCGCAACAGGCGGAAGCAGCGAAGTTCGATCTGGTGTTCATCGTCGACAGCCCCTACATCACCCCGGATTCGGCACCGCATTTTCTCAACCGCCTGGAGCCGCTGACCCTGCTCTCGGCCGTGGCCGGTGCCACCTCGAAGATCGGCCTGGTGGCGACCCTGACCACGTCCTATACCGAACCCTTCAACGTCGCCCGCCAGTTTGCCTCCCTGGACCTGATCAGCGGCGGCCGCGCCGGCTGGAACGTGGTCACCACCGGCCTCGAAGGCGCGGCCGGCAACTTCGGCCGTGAGCAGCATATCGACCACACCGAGCGCTATCGCCGCGCCGCCGAGCACCTGGAGGTGGTGCAAGGGCTATGGGACTCCTACGAAGACGACGCCTTCGTGCGCGACAAGGCCAGCGGCGTGTTCCTCGACCCGCAACGCCAGCATCGCCTGGATCACCATGGCGAGTTCTTCTCGGTGACCGGGCCGTTGAATATCGCGCGCTCAGCCCAGGGCCAGCCGGTGATTTTCCAGGCGGGTATTTCCGAATCCGGACGCAGCCTGGCGGCCAACTATGCCGAGGGCATTTTTGCCGGCGTGGGCAATTTCGAGGACGCCCAGGCCTACTACCGCGACATCAAACAACGCACCGCCGCCGCCGGACGCAACCCCGATCACGTGACCATCCTGCCGGGCATTTCGCCGATCATTGCCGACACCGACGAACAGGCCCAGGCCATCGACCGCGAACGCAATGGCGAGCTGGATTTGAACAAGGCCCTGGTGCAGTTGGGGCGACCGTTCAACTACCACGACTTCAGCCAGTACCCGCTGGACGAGCCCTTCCCGGACCTGGGCGACCTGGGCAGCAACGGCTATCGCGGGCATGCCGAAAACATCAAGCAAGTCGCCCGCGACCAGCGCCTGACCCTGCGCGAGGCGGCGTTGCGTTTTGCCAAGCCGTTCTCGAGCTTTGTCGGCTCGCCCAAGACCGTGGCCGACGAGATCGAACGCTGGTTTGTGGAAGGTGCGGTGGATGGGTTCAATATCCACGTCGGCGCGCCGGATGACTTTGCGCGGTTTACCGACCAGGTGCTGCCGTTGTTGCGTGAGCGTGGGTTGTTTCGCAGTGAGTACAGCCACAGCACGTTGCGTGGGCATCTGGGCTTGCCGGTGCCGGTGAATCGGCATACGGCGGCAAGGAGCGAGGCGGCCTGAGAGTCACCACCATTTCCAGCGGCCCTGTTGTTTCAGGGTCGCGATAACGCTGTTGCGTTTATGCCTGATTTCCAACATCTCTCGGCGCATTTGTCGTTGGCGTTTGCTGTTCAGGCAGAGAAGTCCGATCAGCGGGCTTAGTAAGGCAAGGGTAAATAGGAGGTGATCGGGGCTGTAAAGGATTGTCGGTAATACGAGCAGTAAGTAGATGATGAACACCCCAACCTGAAGCCACACCCATCGTGGGTAACCGTGAAGGACCAAGCTCTGCGCGACGCCGAATACCGCACACGCAATCCCGCCTGCGATGAAGAACGCATTACTGGTCAGTTCATCGGATGCGTGGGCGAAGTAGGTGAGATTCATCAGGGTGCCGGTGGTGGCAATCGAAAGGCACAAGGCTATAAGGCCGCCAAACAACGCCAGTCTGTGACGCGCCCAAAGAGGGCGAGGATCTATAAGGTAAAGGGGCTCCTGGCGGTTTTTCATTCGCTGAACTCTTCGTAGATACCGATGGCCAGCGTCTTGGTGTTTCCGGACATACCGCTGCTGACGAGGCCCAGTGCTGCTGCAATGGCATCATTGCGATGGGTCGCGATGATGGGTTTTATCTTTGTTGCTGGAATGCGTTTTGGTGCGTTACGTGCGGCTTGCTTGAGCTTGAGGAGCTTGGGTGTCAGGCGCGGGTCTTGGACTCCGCTACCCATTCCGACTCCCGAGGCTCATGCTCCAACATCCGCTTGAACTCCACCGGCCCCACATACCTCGGCGCTTCCCGCAGCACCACCTTGATCGGCCGCACACTGCAAATCGCCTGGAACTCACGCAGTACCACCACGTTGAAATCCCCATCGATATACACCACCCCCGCGCCGATCAACGTCGGGTCGGCGTCTATGGCGAAAAACAACCGCCGCAGGTCGAGGCTGCTTTCAATGCGTTGGCGTGTAGTGCGGTGGGTTGATGGGAAGCCATCCTTGAACAGGGCGACGGTCATTCCTGAACTCCTTTTTTGGGAGTTGAGAGAGTAAAGACGCCGCGACTGGGATGAGTGTCGGAAGCATCGCCATTTGCAGTCGGGCACTTCCTGACGCGACGTTGACGTCTTGTAGGCCCGCTCCCGATTGAGGAAAAGGGCTGATGGCGCCAAGGATGGTGGGCCGGTGAAGTTTGGCTGGAATATCCGGCAGAACGTCAAGGTGTGATGCGCTGAGAGGGCATAGGTATCTACACAACCTTTCAAACCCTGACACATCTCCCTGTGGTGAGCGGGCTTGTCCCGCGCTGGGCTGCGAAGCAGCCCCAAAACCAGCCTCTACAGAGTGTCTGATACACCGCGTTCTTCTTGACTGGGGCTGCTTCGCAGCCCAGCGTGGGACAAGCCCGCTCACCACAAGAATGCGGTCGCCTGAAATTGTTTATGCAAGACTCAAGATTTTAGAGTGAAAATTTAACCCTTTAAAATCAATAAGTTATTTTAAGCTTGATAAAGGCCCATCACTCACTCGCCAAACCCGACAATCGCCTTGGTTTCCAGATACTCCTCAAACCCCTGCACCCCATACTCCCGCCCATTCCCCGAGCGTTTGTAGCCCCCAAACGGCGCCATCGGATTCCACGCCGGATGGTTCAGGTGCACCTGGCCCGCGCGTATACGCGACGCCACCGCCCGCGCAAGATCAAGGTCCTGCCCCTGAACGTGGGCGCCCAGCCCATAGACCGTATCGTTGGCGATGGCGACGGCTTCATCCACCGTCTCATAGGCAATGATGCACAGCACCGGCCCGAATATTTCCTCCTGGGCAATGCGCATGGCGTTGTCCACTTCGGAAAACACCGTCGGCCGCGTATAGAAGCCCTTGTCAAAACCCGCCGCCCGTCCCGGCCCACCGCACACCAGTTTGGCCCCCTCATCGAGGCCGGCCTGGATCATGCTTTGGACGCGATGGAACTGGGCTTCGTTGGCGATCGGACCCAACTGCGTCTGTTCCGATTGCGGGTCGCCGACGATCAGTGCATTCGCGGTAGCCGCCGCCAGGGCTTCGACTTCGGCCAGGCGGCTTCTTGGCACGATCATGCGGGTCGGCGCGCTGCACGACTGGCCGACGTTGCGAAACGCCGACATCACCCCCAGCGGCACAGCCTTGGCGAAGTCGGCGTCGGGCAGCAGCACATTCGGCGACTTGCCCCCCAGTTCCTGGGTGACCCGCTTGACCGTCGGCGCGGCCGCCTGGGCAACCAACGCGCCTGCGCGGTTGGAGCCGGTGATGGAAATCATGTCGATATCCCCATGGGCGGCCATGGCCGCGCCGACTTCGGCACCGCTGCCGTTCACCAGGTTGAATACCCCAGGCGGCAGGCCGGCGTCATGCACCAGTTGGGCAAACAGCAGGGCGCTCAATGGCGACAGTTCGCTGGGTTTCAACACCACGGTGCAGCCGGCGGCGATGGCCGGGGCGACTTTTGCGGTGATTTGATACAGCGGCCAGTTCCACGGCGTGATCAGGCCGCACACGCCGATAGGCTCGCGCTCGATTGCGGTGCCGCCTTCCACGGTCTGGAAGCGATAGCTGGACAGCAGGTCACGGGCGACCCGCACGTGTTCGGCCGCCAGCGGCACTTGCATGCCCCGCGCAAAACCGATGGCCGCGCCCATTTCCAGGGACAGCGCCTGTGCCAGCTGCTCTTTGCGTTCAAGGATCAGGGCGTGGATTTTCCCCAGCACCTGGGCTCTCGCAGCCGCCGGGGTTGCAGACCAACCGGCGAACGCCCCGCGTGCCGCCGTAACGGCCCGGTCGACATCCTCCGCAGACCCGCGTGCCACCTCGACAACCACGGCTTCAGTGGCCGGGTTGACCACCGGCAGCGTCGCCGGGATCGCCGGGGACGTCCAACGCCCGTTGATGTAAAACTGGTGAGCCGTTTGCGCATCAACGCTGTAGCTGTTTGAAGATTGAGTTGTCATCCAACTGGCTCCCTGGAGCGGTAATAGGCGTTGCAAACAGCACGGCCCGGTGTCCGGATAAGCTAGCAAAAGGCTCCCGCGCAAAGATGCCGTTATTCAACGCTGCAAGGGATAATCTGCTGAATCCGGCAGGCGGGTGAGGCTCATATGAGTTTTCCTGTGGTGGGGGCGTTTGCCGGCACCGTCGAAGGTTGGGTAAAGCGCCGGATATCGAACGGGCTGATCAAGGTGCTGGTACTGCCGGTGCTGATCAGTTCGGCCATCACATCCCCCACGCCCGGGCCGAGCTGGAAGCCGTGGCCGCAGAAGCCGAAGGCATAAAACAGCCCGTCCACGCTGCCGCTGGGGCCCATCACCGGCAGGGAGTCGGGTGTATAGCTTTCGATGCCGCTCCACACGCGGATGATGTTCAGTTTCTCGGCGCCCGGTAACAGCCGTTTCATCTGGCGCATCTGGTTGAGCAGGCTCTCGGGCTTGAAAAACGCGCGGCGGTTGAGCATGTCCGGCGTGCAGCGGGCGCCGCCACCGATGATGATGTTGCCGCGCGGGATCTGGCGGAAGTAGATCACCTCTTCCTTGAGCTTGGTGAACACACCGATCACGGTTTTCAGCGCATAGGGCACCGGTTCCGTCACCGACATCTGCGGGCCGTTGGGCTCCAGCGGCACCGGCTCGCCGAAGCGCTCGGACAGGCGCGCGGCCCAGGCGCCGGCGGTAATCAACAATTGCTCGGCAACAAACAACTGACCGTCGGTGGTGGTGACGTGGAACAGGCCGTTGACCTTTTCCACGTCGGCGACTTCGGTTTTTTCCTCGATGCGTGCACCGAGGCGCCGTGCGGCGCGGGCAAACGCCGGCGCGGCCAGGCGTGGGTTGGCGTGGCCGTCGTGGGGCGCGTAGGAGCCGCCTTTCACCTCGGGGCCGAGGAAACCGAAACGCTGGTGCAACTCGGCGCCGCGATAGATTTTCAGGTCCAGTTGCGCGGCTTCCGGCGCAGCGGCGTAGGCCTCCAGTTCAGCGATTTCATCTTCGCGATAGCACACGCGCATGTGGCCGCTGGGGATGAATTCCAGGTCGTCGTCGATCAGCTCCGGCAGGCGCTTCCACAGTGCCCATGAACGGTTGGCCAGTTCCAGTTGCCCCAGGTAGCGGCCCTGGCGGCGCACATTGCCGAAGTTCACACCGCTGGCGTACTGACCGATCTGGTCGCGTTCCAGCAGCGTGACCGAGCAGCCGCGGCGGCGCAGGAAAAACGCCGACGAGGCGCCCATGATGCCGCCGCCGATGATCAGCACAGCGCTTTTTTGCGGGTTCATGCAGGCTGCTCCTGTGTGGCACGGGCCACCGCTTCGATTTCGATCAGGTAGCCATGGTGCAGCACCGGCA
The DNA here is from genome assembly GCF_003058245.1 of Pseudomonas sp. GV047. Classification (NCBI taxonomy): domain Bacteria; kingdom Pseudomonadati; phylum Pseudomonadota; class Gammaproteobacteria; order Pseudomonadales; family Pseudomonadaceae; genus Pseudomonas; species Pseudomonas sp. GV047. The sequence goes on from NZ_QCWA01000007.1 coordinate 185,622, forward strand.
CGGGCACCACGGCGCGGGCCGGTTTATGTTCACCCAGGCAGCGCGCATAAATTTGATCAAAGGCGGGCCAGTGTTCGATGCCGACCACGTAGACCGTCACTTTGAGCAGGTCACCGAGGCTCAGGCCCGCTTCACCGAGGATCGCCACCAGGTTATCCAGGGCAAGCGAGGCTTGCACCGCGAACGGTTGCCCGGCGCTGTGCTCGCCATTGGCGCGTACCGGCAGTTGCCCCGACACATACAGCACGCCGCCGTGTGCCACCGCCTGGGAATAGTGCCCGCCCGGCGGTGCCGCGTGGGGGCTATGAATCGAGTGGATGCGATTACCAGCCATGCAGGCGACTCCAGGTGTGCACGCTGCCATCGGCCTCCACCGCGTGATAATCCGGGAACTGCGCGCCGGTGGCACAGGCATGGTTGGGCAGGATGCGCAGCCGACTGCCGATGGGAAAGCGCGTGACAAGCGCGTCACTGTGGGCAGCGCCCAGGCTGACGATGCCGTGTTCCTGGTTGGCAGCGCTGACCCGCGCGCCGTCGATCCAGTCGCCCGCTTCGCTGCACACTTGGCCGTAACCGAAGTCCTGGTGCTGGCGCTGGGTGCCACGGTCACGGCTCATGGCCATCCAACCGGCGTCGGTGATGATCCAGCCTTTGTCCGGCTGATGGCCGATCACGGTGGTCAGTACGCTCAGCGCCAACTCATCGGCCTGGCACACGCCGATGTTGCGCATGACCAGGTCGAAGAACACATACACCCCCGCGCGCACTTCGGTGACGCCGTCCAGGTTCAGCGCCGAGAGGGCCGTGGGAGTGGAGCCGATGCTGACCTCGGGGCACGCCAGCCCGGCTGCGCGGAGGGTGTCTGCGGCGTGTACGCAAAGTGCGCGTTCCTGTTCGGCCAGCGCTTGCAGGGGTTCAAGGCTGTCCAGCTCGTAGCTCGAGCCGGCGTGGGTCATCACGCCACGCAGGTGCAGGCCGCCCTCGCTGAGGATGCGGGCGACGTCGATAAGTACAGGGTCCTGCGCGGCCAGGCCGGAGCGATGGCCGTCGCAATCGATTTCGATCCACACGTCGAAGCGTGCTTCATGCTGCTGTGCGAAAGCGACGATGGCCTCGGCGCCCGGGACGCTGTCGGTGAGCAGGCTGAGGTTGCAGCCTTTGCGCCACAGGGCCAGGGCCTGGGGCAGTTTGCCCGGGGCGATGGCCACGGCGTAGAACACATCGCGGATGCCGGCGGCGAAACAATGCTCGGCTTCCTTGAGGGTGGACACTGTGACACCGCTGGCCCCGGCGGCGATCTGGGCGTGGATCACCGGCAGGCACTTGCTGGTCTTGATATGCGGGCGCAAACGCACGCCCAGGCTGTTCATGCGCTCTTGCATGCGCTGGATATTGCGCTGCATCTGCGGGATGTCGACGAGCGCGGCGGGCGTGTCGAGGGAAGCAATCGGCGTGGACATGGCGGACCTCGTGTGGCGGGGGACAGGCTGCACTCTACTCAGCTGTTGTTAACCTGTGGTTCAATCGGTGCTCATCAATCATTAAGTAAAATTGAATGATTTCCATCGAAGACCTGCGCCTTGCCGTGACCCTGGCCCGCTCGGAGTCGCTGAGCGCCGCCGCCCGCACCCTGAATGTGTCGCCGCCGGCGTTGTCCATGCGCCTGCGCAAGTTGGAGACGCTGCTCGGGCTGAGCCTGGCCAATCGCGATGCGCGGCGCCTCAGCCTGACGGCGGATGGCGAGCGTTTTTCGCGGGAGAGCGCGCTGTTGCTGGAACAGCTTGAGGCGCTGCCGGAGTCGTTCCGGCACAAGGATGAAACCCTGATGGGCACCTTGAGGGTGGCGGCGCCGTTTGGCTATGGCCGCCAGCGCATCGCACCGCTGTTGGCGCGGTTTGCCAAACTGCACCCGCAGCTGTGTTTGCACTTGGATTTGCGCGAGACGCCCTGGCCCGATCGCCATGACAGCGATGCGGTGGTTCACATCGGCCATCTGAATGACAGCTTGTGGACCGCGCGGCCACTGACACCAAACGAGCGCTGGTTGTGCGCCAGCCCGGCCTACCTGCACGCCCATGGCGTGCCGTCTGCGCCGGACGAGCTGGCGTCCCATCGCTGCATCTGCATTCGGGAAAATGATGAGGACGTGACCCTGTGGCACCTGCGCAAAGGCCAGGGCCGCAAGACCCTGCGCGTGGAACCTGCGTTGTTGAGCAACGATGGCAGTGTTGCCCGACGTTGGGCCGAGCAAGGCTTGGGGCTGGTGCTGCGTTCGCAGTGGGACGTGAGTGACGCCGTGGCCAGCGGCAGCCTGGTACGTGTGTTGGCGGACTGGAGCTTTGACAGCGCACCGGTGCTGCTGCTGGTGCCGTCGCGCAAACTGCGCAGCCCGCGCGTACAGGCGTTGGTGACGTTTCTGGAAGAGGCGTTGAAGGCCTGAGTCACTTCACCGCGTAGACCTTGCGCACGTACACCGTGCTGGTCCAGGCGCAGGGCGCGCCCTTGGCCACGAACACGGTGTCGCCGGTATTCACCGTGACTTCGCCACCTTCGTTGCCCTGCAGGGTGACGCGGCCTTCGAGCAGGTGCATCAGTTCGTGCAGTTTGTGCGGGCGGCCGTGGCGGGCGTAGGGCGTCGAGTCCCAGATGCCGATGCGCAGCTCGGTCACGGCATCGTCGAACAGGTTGAGGGCGCGGCACTGCGGGGTAGGGCCGATCAGTATCTGCGGTTCCGGCGCGGCGGAGGAGTTGAGCAGAGTGTGCGGCTCGAGCAGGGTCAGGCCGGGGGACACCGGGGCATCGGCCTGCTCGACTGCGCAGAACGCCCATTCGCTGCCTGCACTGGCCTGCACCGTGAGGCGTGTGCCGAAGCCGATGACGGCGCTGGCGCCGACGTCCAATTCCAAGGTCTGTTCCGCGTCACTGAGCACGACATGGCCTGCATGTACCACCAGCGTTTCGCTGTGGGGGAACTCTTCGATCACCGCTTCGCCGCTGAAGGACACCACGCCGGCTGACACGCCATCGTCGCCCATCCAGGCGAGTTGGCGGCTGTCGCCGAACGGGTCCAGCGCGCTCAAGGCGGCTTTGTTGAAAGACGTGGCAACGCGGCTGCCGTCGGCGCGTGCCAACAGCAGGATACGGGGAGATGACATGGGGAGTGCTCCGGGAGAAAAGTCAGCCGATCGCCTGGGTGATCAGGGCAAAGGGGTGGACGCCTTGGCTGGCCTGGGGTGGCGTACCCAGGGCCATTTGCGCGACGGTGTCGATGTTCTTCAGGCCGGCCTGTTCGAGCCAGTCGCTGAGGCCGCAGGCAACGGGAATGTCGATGCGCACAAAGGTGTCCGGCACCTGGGCCAGCAAGGTGGCGATCAGGTACTTGGCCTGCTCGATATTTTCCGCCACCACCGGGCCGATGCAACGCCCACGCCCAAACGGCCGCAGCAGGGCGAAGCCGCGTAGCCGGCCGTCGCGTTCGATACCCACGGCGTGCTCCACCTGCAGGTCACGCAGCACTTCACGGCGGTCCATACCGCTGGCGGCCTTGGCCAGCGCGAGCAGGCTGGCGTGATCATCGGCGTTAAGCGCCCGGCAGGTTTCGCCGTCGGCCAGCGTCGGCAGCGCGGGCACCACCGCCTGGCCCTGATGCTGCTGCACCCGGCCGAACTCGACGAACCCCTGGCTGGCATACAACGGCGCGCCGGCGAGGGTGGCGTTGAGGACCGGCGTGCGCGTATCGCAAGCGGCAATGGCCTTCTCCATCAAGCGCCGGCCGATGCCCTGGCCCTGGTAGTCATTGCTGACGATCACCAGGCCGATGGTGGCGTAGTCGCCCTGGGGGCAGGTGAACGCGCTGCCGATCAGCCGCTCGCCATCCATGACCACGAAGCCGTCGCTGACCCGTTGCAACATTGCCCAGTCTTCCAGGCGGTGAGGCCATTTGAGTTGCACCGACAAATCGTGGGCGGCCGGCAGATCGGCTGCGGTCATTGGGCGGTAGAGATAAGTGGGGTGTGGCAGGGCGGACATGGCGAGCCTCCGTAGAGCGTTGTTTTGGCGGTGTCAGGTTGCTTGTATCCCACCTGGGTTGGAGGCTGGCAAGGGGGCCGGGAATATTCGGTAGATTCCTCGCGGTGTGCGGGGCGAGACCACAGTTACTACTTAATTGGGGTTGGGGGGCAGCAGCAAATGCCATGGGGTTGGCGTTGGAGCCAACTGGAGTAGGAAGGGTGTACACGGTACAAATGTGGGAGGGGGCTTGCTCCCGATGAGGCCGTGTCAGTGGATACATCTGTAGCTGACCCACTGCCATCGGGGCATAAGTATCTACACATTTTTTTCAGCGGTCTGTGGCGAGGGCACTTGCTTCCGTGGCGGCCTTCGGGCCGACCGCTTTTTTTGGGGGGTGAGTACATATCCGTTGCTGCGGTAACGGCTGCCTATGGTTCCGCTCTTACAGCGGGTCACTTTTGGAAAGACCCAAAAGTAACCAAAAGGTCTTCGCCCCAACACTCGGTGCCTCGCCTAGGCTCGGCATGCCCTCACTCCGGCTTTGGAGCGTGGGCCGCCGCGATGGGCCATCCCTGGCCCAGCGCGGCTAACCCGGCGTCCTGCCGGGTTACCCACGCTCCAAAGCCTGCGTTCGGCCAGCGTGTTTGACGGGGCGATGCCAAATCAAAAACAAAAGCGAGGCGGCCTTAAAGCCGACCTGATTATTGAAGCGTGCGCGGTGTGGCTTCTACTTCCTTAATCGCTGACGAAGTCAGCAATCTTTTGATCTGGCTCTGGCTCTGGCTTTTGATCTTGATCTCAGGCGCCCCGTTAACCACGCTGGCCGAACGCAGGCTTGAATCCGTGGGTAACCCGGCAGGACGCCGGGTTAGCCGTCCTGGGCCAGGGATGGCCCATGACGGCGGCCCACGGATTCAAGCCGGAGTGAGGGCATACCGAGCCTAGGCGAGGTACCGAGTGGTGGGGCGAGGACCTTTTGCTTACTTTTGGGTCCTTCCAAAAGTGAGCCGCTGTAAGAGCGGAACCCTAGGTGGCCGTGACCGCAGCAACGGATATGTACTCAGTCAAACCCAACGACATGGTCGGCCCGAAGGCCGCCACGGAACCCAGCTCCCTCCCACCGTTCAACCCGCCACACTTTCTGCCGCCCCCACCCCCGTGCTTAAGCCTCTGCACCCCGAAAAGCCCCCTAAAAGCGCACAAACACTGGCCCTGCCCAAGCCTGGCGCGCACCGCAAAGTCTGCTGAGCCCGGCCACCAAAACGGTGGTTTGTATTGAGCGCAGGTCTTTTTAGACGGCATATGCTGATTTCACAGTGGTGTAATGAACCTGTGCTGCAACGAGGCCGACGCGCCGCCAGGGCAGCGAACGCTTGTCACACTCAACGAACTCCAGGACCGCACTCAATGAGCTTTCTTCGTCCCAAATTCATTACGTTCGACTGCTACGGTACGCTGACCAACTTCCATATGGGCACCATGACCCGCGAGCTGTTCGCCGATCGCATCACGCCCGAGCAGATGGACCAGTTCGTCAAGGATTTCTCGGCCTACCGCCTCGACCAGGTCATGGGCGACTGGCGCCCCTACGATGAAATCCTCAAGACCGCCCTGGCTCGTACCTGCAAGCGCTGGGGTATCGACTATCGCGAGGAAGGCCAGCTGTATTACGACGCCGTGCCGACCTGGGGCCCCCATGCGGACGTGCCGGCCGGGCTGTCGAAAATTGCCGACAAGATTCCCCTGGTGATCTTCTCCAATGCCAGCGACAGCCAGATCATGTCCAACGTCGACAAGCTCGGCGCGCCGTTCCACAAGGTGTTCACCGCCGAGCAGGCCCAGGCCTACAAGCCGCGCCTGGCCGCGTTTGAGTTCATGCTCGACAACCTCGGGTGCGGCCCGGAAGACATCTTGCATGTGTCGTCCAGCTTCCGTTACGACCTGATGCCGGCCCATGACATGAAGATCAAAAACAAAGCCTTCGTTGCCCGTGGCCACGAAGTGCCGGGGAACGCGTTCTACGGTTACCAGCAGATCACCGATATCGGTGGGCTGCCGGCGCTGGTCGGTCTGTAATCGCACACCTCTGAGGGCAAGACATGGGCAGTGAATCCTATTGGCTCGACACCGCACCGGCGTTTACCGGTGCCCGGCTGGGTGGTTTGCCCAGCCAGGTCGATGTGGCTGTGGTCGGCGGCGGGTTCACCGGCCTGGCGGCAGCGCGGGCGTTGGCGCTCAAGGGCGCCAGTGTGGTGGTGCTCGACGCCGGGCGGGTGATCGGCGAGGCCTCGGGACGCAACGGTGGGCAGTGCAACACCGGGGTGGCCCAGGATTACGCCGGGCTGCACGCCAGCCTCGGCGCCGCCAAGGCACGCGCCTATTACCAGGCCTATGAAAGTGCCGTGCACACCGTGGTGTCACTGGTCGAGCAGGAAGGCATTGCCTGCGACCTGGTGCGCAACGGCAAGCTCAAGCTGGCGGCCAAGCCGATGCACTACGAAGGCCTGGCGCGTACCTGCGAGCTGATCCGCCAGGAGGTGGATGCCGAGGTCGAGCTGCTCAGTGCCGAACAGACCCGTGCTGAGGTCAATTCGGCGCAGTTTCATGGCGGCCTGCTGCAGCGCAACGGCGTGCAGATGCACGTCGGCCGCTTCGGCGTCGGCCTGGCCGAAGCGGCGGCGCGGCGTGGTGCGATGATCTATGAGCACACCCAGGTCAAGGATTGGCAGGCCCAGGCCGGCGGTTACCAGGTCAACACCGCCAAGGGTTCACTGCACGCCGGGCAAGTGCTGCTGGCCACCGGTGCCTGCCAGCATGGCGACCTCGGCTGGTACCGCCGGCGCATTGTGCCGGTGGGCAGTTTTGTCATCGCCACCGAAGTCTTGCCCCAGGCGCTGATCGACCAGTTGCTGCCCCGGCACCGCGCCTATGTGACCAGCCGCATGATCGGCAACTACTTTCGCCTGACCCCGGACAACCGTCTGCTGTTTGGCGGGCGTGCGCGGTTTGCCATGTCCGACAGCGTCTCCGACGCCAAGAGCGGCAAGGTCCTGCAAGCGGCGATGCTGAACATGTTCCCGCAGTTGGCGCACGTGAAGATCGACTACTGCTGGGGTGGCCTGGTGGACATGACGTCCGACCGCCTGCCCCGCGCCGGCCAGCATGGCGGCGTGTTCCACTCCATGGGCTACAGCGGCCATGGCGTGCAGATGTCGGTGCACATGGGCCAGGTAATGGCCGAGGTCATGGCCGGCAATACCGCGGCCAACCCCTGGCGCGAACTGGAATGGCCGGCGATTCCCGGGCATTTCGGCAAGCCGTGGTTCCTGCCGTTCGTGGGGGCTTACTACCGCTTCCAGGACTATCTGCACTGAGTCGCCGTTGTTGCGTCACCGTCGTTTGTGTTTCCAGGACGCTCCGGACATCCGTGAGCACTCGATTCTTCCGATTATCGACAGGTAGCCTTGCTATGACTGACAACAAAAACACCCCCGAACTCATCTCCGGCCAGGACAGCCTGCGGGTGTTCGAACGTCTCAACCGTGGCATGTCGCGCCGCAACGCCCTGCAAATGCTCGGTGTGGCCGGTGTCGCCGCCGCCGGTGCCGGCAGCCTGTTCGGCGCCGCCGGCAAGCTGTTCGCCGACGAGGCCGCCGTGGCCGGCAAAGGCAAGCCAGGCGGCAAGATCCGCGTGGCCGGCATGTCCAGCTCCACCGCCGATACCCTCGACCCGGCCAAGGGCGCGCTGTCCACCGACTATGTGCGCCACTACATGTTCTACAACGGCCTGACCCGCTTCGATAAGCACCTGGTGCCGCAACTGGAACTGGCCGAGCGCATCGACAACACCGACGCCACCGTCTGGACCATTACCCTGCGCAAGGACGTGACCTTCCACAACGGCAAGGCCCTGACCGCCGCCGACGTGGTGTTCTCCCTCAACCGCCACAAAGACCCGCTGACCGGTTCCAAGGTCATGCCGCTGATGGAGCAGTTCGCCGAGATCAAGGCCAGCGGGCCGAACGAAGTGCAGATCCGCCTCAGCGCGGCCAACGCCGAATTGCCGTCGATCCTCGCGGTGTCCCACCTGTTGATCGTCCCCGAGGGCACCAGCGACTTCAGTAAAGGCATCGGCACCGGACCGTTCACCGTGGGCGAGTTCAAGCCCGGCGTGCGTTCGATTGCGGTGCGCAACAAGAACTACTGGAAACCGGGCCTGCCGTACCTCGACGAGATCGAGTTCATCGCGATTGCCGACGAGCCATCGCGGGTCAATGCACTGCTGTCGGGCGATGTGCACATGATCAACGAGGTCAACCCGCGCTCCACCACGCGCATCAAGGCCAGCGCCAAGCACCGCGTCGTCGACGCGCCGTCGGGCAACTACACTGACCTGATCATTCGCCAGGACCAACTGCCCGGCAAAAGCCCGGAATTCACCCAGGCCATGAAGCTGCTGCTCGACCGTGAACAGGTCAAGTCCGCGGTGTTCCGTGGCTTTGCGGTGGTGGGCAACGACCACCCGATTGCGCCGGGTTCGCGCTACTTCAATACCGACTTGCCGCAGACGGTCTACGACCCGGAAAAAGCCAGGTTCCTGCTGAAGAAAGCCGGCATGGAAAGCATCACCATGCCCGTGATGGCCTCGCCTGCCGCCACCGGCTCGGTGGACATCGCCGTGCTGTTGCAGCAATCGGCCAAACAGGCCGGGCTCAAGCTCGACGTGAACCGCCTGCCGAGCGACGGCTACTGGTCCAACCACTGGATGAAGCATCCGCTGAGCTTCGGCAACATCAACCCCCGGCCGAATGCCGACGTGATGTTCTCGCAGTTCTTCCAGTCCAAGGCGCCGTGGAACGAGTCCGGCTGGCAGAACGATCAGTTCGACCAGTTGCTGATGCTGGCCCGTGGCGAAACCGACGACGCCAAGCGCGCCAAGATGTATGGCGACATGCAGGTCCTGGTGCACGACCACTGCGGCATCGGCGTGCCGGTGTTCATCAGCAATATCGACGGCGTCGACCAGCGCATCAAAGGCTACGACAGCAACCCACTGGGCGGTTTCATGGGCTACATGTTTGCCGAGCAGGTGTGGTTGGACGCTTGAGGAGGGTGGTGGGATGAATAGCAATACACTGTGGTTGATCGGCCGGCGCTTCGGCGCCGGGGCCTTGACCTTGTTGATCGTGTCCATGGTCGTGTTCGCGATCACGGCGGTACTGCCGGGGGACGCGGCGCAACAATCCCTGGGCCAGTTCGCGACCCCTGAACAGGTGGCGGCCCTGCGCCTGAAACTGGGGTTGGACCAGCCCGGTGTGTTGCGGTACCTGCACTGGTTGATGAGCCTGCTCAGCGGCGACATGGGCGTATCGGTCTCCAACGCCATGCCGGTCGGTGAGCTGATGGCGGGCCGGGTGCCCAACACCCTGATGCTGGCGGGCGCCACGGCGCTGGTCTCGGTGCCGGTGGCACTGGTGCTCGGCATCGGCTCGGCGATGGGCCGGGGCGGGCGCATCGACAGTTGCCTGAGCTTTATCACCCTGGCGATGGTCGCGGTGCCGGAATTCCTGGTGGCGACCCTGGCGGTGCTGATCTTTGCGGTCAACCTCGGTTGGTTGTCGGCGCTCTCCTATGCCAGCGACATCAGTTCACCGCTGCAATTCATGCGCACCTATGCCTTGCCGGTGATGACGCTGTGCTGCGTGATCGTCGCGCAAATGGCGCGCATGACCCGCGCCGCCGTGATCGACCAGCTCGACAGTCCCTATGTGGAAATGGCGCGCCTCAAGGGCGTCAGCCCGATCCGCATCGTGCTGCGCCATGCCTTGCCCAATGCCATCGGGCCGATTGCCAACGCCATCGCCCTGAGCCTGTCGTACCTGTTGGGCGGGGTGGTGATCGTCGAAACCATTTTCAACTACCCCGGCATTGCCAGCTTGATGGTCGATGCCGTGACCAACCGCGACATGGCGCTGGTGCAGGCGTGCACCATGTTGTTCTGCGCGGCGTACCTGGGCCTGGTGCTGCTCGCCGACCTGTGCGCGATCCTGTCCAATCCGAGGCTGAGAAACCAATGAACAACCTCATTGCGAAATCCAAGCCTGTCTCCTCCGCCCTGGCACTCGCCAAGGTGTCCAGCGGCCCGTCGTGGCTGGGGCTGCTGGGCGGCGTGGTGTGTGTCGCCTGGCTGCTGGTGGCGCTGCTCGGTCCGTGGCTGGCGCCCCATCCGGTGGGGGAGGTGGTGTCCGATAACATCTTCGAAGGCTTCAGCCTCGCGCATCCATTCGGCACCGATTACCTGGGCCGCGACATGCTCAGCCGGATACTGGTGGGCGCGCGCTTTACTGTCGGGCTGGCGCTGGTGGCGGCGTTACTGGCCAGCACCTTCGGCACCGGCTGTGCGCTGTTGTCGGTGGTCTCGCCCAAGTGGCTGGACGAGATCATCAGCCGCATCATGGACGCCTTTATTTCGATCCCGAGCAAAATGCTCGCGTTGATCATGGTCTCGGCGTTTGGCTCATCGGTGACGCTGCTGATCTGTACGGCCGTGATCAGCTATATCCCCGGCTCCTTCCGCGTCGCCCGCAGCATGGCGGTCAACATCGAAGCCCTGGAGTACGTGCAGGTCGCGCGTACCCGTGGCGAGCGCCGGCTTTACGTGGCGTGCGTGGAGATCCTGCCGAACATGCTCAACCCGGTCCTGACCGACCTGGGCCTGCGTTTCGGCTACATCGTGCTGTTGCTCAGCGGCATGAGTTTTCTTGGCCTGGGTGTGCAACCGCCGGATGCCGACCTCGGCTCGCTGGTGCGGGAAAACATCGGCGGCCTCAACCAGGGCGCGCTGGCCATCATCCTTCCGGCGCTGGCCATCGGCACGCTGACCATCGGCGTGAATCTGCTGATCGACTATCTGTCGTCGCGACGTAGTCGACGCACGGGAGGCCATTGAAATGACTGAATTGATTCGCGTCGAAGACCTGCGCGTGGTCGCCTGTGGCGAGCGCGGCGAGGTGGAAATCGTCAAGGGCGTGAGCTTTGCCCTGAAACAAGGTGAAGTGCTGGCGTTGATCGGCGAGTCCGGCTCGGGCAAGACCACTATCGCCCTGGCCTTGCTGGGGTATGCACGGCGCGGCTGTCGGCTGTCCGGCGGTGTGGTGCAGGTCGGCGAGCACGACATGCTCGCCCTGGGCGAACACCAACTGCAAGGCCTGCGCGGCAACCGTGTGTCCTATATCGCGCAAAGTGCCGCCGCCGCATTCAACCCGGCGAAAAGACTCATCGACCAGGTCATCGAAGGCGCGCTGATCCACGGCCTGGGCACGCGCGCCGAGCTGCACGCCAAGGCCATCGGACTGTTCCGCGACCTGGCGCTGCCGGGCCCGGAACGCATCGGCCAGCGCTACCCGCACCAGGTCTCCGGCGGGCAGCTGCAACGGGTGATGGCGGCGATGGCGTTGATCAGTGACCCGCTGCTGGTGGTGCTCGACGAGCCGACCACCGCCCTGGACGTGACCACCCAGATCGACGTGCTGCGTGCCTTCAAGCGCGTGGTGCGTGAGCGCGGTGCCACGGCGGTGTACGTGTCACACGACCTGGCGGTGGTGGCGCAAATGGCCGACCAGATCGTGGTGCTCAACGGCGGGCAGATCCTCGAACAGAGCGCCACGGCGCCGCTGCTCAATGCCCCGGCTCACGCCTACACCCGCAGCCTGCTGGCCGCCGCACGGCCCGACACCACCATTCGGCCGCCCTGCGGCGTCGCCGGGGAGGTACCGCTGCTGACCATCACCGGCCTTACCGCCGGCTACGGCAACAAGAACCTGCACGGCATGCCGTCGATTCGGGTATTGGAAGACATCGACCTCACCGTGCGCCGTGGCCAGGCCATCGGCGTGATCGGCGAGTCGGGCTCGGGCAAGTCCACCCTGGCCCGGGTGGTGGCGGGGTTGCTGACCCCGGCCCTCGGCGGCCTGGCCTTCGACGGGCAACCCTTGGGCGGCAGCCTCGCCGAGCGCACCCCGGAACAGTTCCGGCGGATCCAGATGGTGTTCCAGAACGCCGACACCGCGCTCAACCCCATGCACAGTGTGGCGGCCATCATCGGTCGGCCGTTGAAAATGTATTTCGGCCTCAAGGGCGCGGCGCTGCAAACCCGCATCGGCGAACTGCTCGACCTGGTGCGCCTGCCCCGGGACCTCGCCGAACGGCGCCCGAATGAGCTGTCCGGCGGGCAAAAGCAGCGGGTCAACCTGGCCCGCGCGCTGGCGGCCAAGCCCGACCTGATCCTCTGCGATGAAGTGACCTCGGCTCTCGACACCGTGGTGGGTGCGGCGATTCTCGAACTGTTGCGCGACCTGCGCCAGCAACTGGGGGTGTCGTACCTGTTTATCAGCCACGATATTTCCACCGTGCGCGCGCTGTGCGATGACATTGTGGTGATGTACAGCGGCCGCAAGGTCCAGGCCGGCAGTCGCCAGGCGTTTGCCGAGCCGCCGTTCCATCCTTACACCGACCTGTTGATTCACTCGGTGCCCGAGTTGCGCCAGGGCTGGCTGGAAACCTGCGGTACTGCAGGCGACACGCTGCCGGCGCTCGGCGAGCGGGCCAATGGGCCGCAGCTGTGCACCTTCCTCAATCGCTGCCCGGTGCGCGTCGACGGTCTGTGCAACCGCACCGCGCCGCCGCGCCGCCGCCTTGACGACGGTGGTGAAATCCTTTGCCACCACGACAGCGCCCATTTGCTGGATACCCAGCAGGGCGTCAACACCCTCACTGTGGGAGCCTATGCATGAGCGCGCGTTTTGTGAGGCTGGCCGAACAGGGCCGGCCGACGGTCAGCCTGACCGTGGATGGCGCTGCCGTCCAAGCCCTGCAGGGCGACACCCTGATGGTCGCGCTGCTGACCCAGGGCAACGCGCTGCGCCAGTCGGAATTCGACAGCGGCCGCCGCGCCGGTTTCTGCCTGATGGGCGCGTGCCAGGATTGCTGGGTGTGGACCCGCAGCGGTGAACGCCTGCGCGCCTGCTCCAATGAAGTCCGTGACGGGCTGGATATCGTTACCACACAACCGGAGGCGACATGGCCACTGCACGGGTAGTTATTGTGGGCGCCGGACCGGCCGGGGTGCGCTGCGCCGAAACCCTGCTGGCGGCCGGGATCAAACCGATCCTGATCGATGAAAACCGCCGCGACGGTGGCCAGATCTATCGGCGTCAGCCAGAAGGCTTCACCCGCGACTACGCGACCCTGTACGGCAGCGAGGCCGCCAAGGCCCAGGCCCTGCACCAGAGTTTCGACCGCCTGCGCGACGCCATCGACTACCGCCCCGACACCCTGGTGTGGAACCTCACGCCGGGGCAACTGTGCTGCGTGAGCCAGGGCCGCCACACCATGGTGGATTACGACGCACTGATCCTCTGCACCGGCGCCACCGACCGCCTGATGCCCATCGAGGGCTGGCAACTGGCGGGCACCTACAGCCTGGGCGGGGCGCAGATCGCGTTGAAAAACCAGGCCGTGTCCATCGGCCATCGCGTGGTGTTCATGGGCAGCGGGCCGTTGCTGTACCTGGTCGCCAGCCAGTACGTGAAGGCCGGCGCCGAGGTGGCGGCGGTGCTCGACACCTCAGCCTTGAGCCTGCGCCTGAAAGCCTTGCCCAAACTGCTGGCGCGGCCTGGCGTGCTGTTCACCGGGATCACCCTATTGGCGCAACTGTACCGCGCCAAGGTGGCGGTGCACCTCGGGGTCAAGCCGCTGCAAGTGATGGGCGACGTGGCCAATGGCGTGAGCGGTGTGCGCTTCGCCACCGGCAACGGGCAGACCGTCACGGTGCAGGCCGATGCCGTTGCGCTGGGTTACCACCTGCGCCCGGAAACCCAGCTGGGTGACCTGGCCGGCTGTCGCATGGCGTTCGATGAGGCATCGAGCCAATGGTGGCTGGCCACGGATGACGCTGGACGCACCTCGGTCAAGGGCGTGTACGCGGCCGGCGACGGTGCGAAAATTCGCGGCGCCGATGCCGCCGAGCATGCCGGGCGCCTGGTGGCGCTGGCGCTGCTGGAAGACCTGCAACAACCGGTGGACACCGGCCTGCGGGATGAACAACAGCAGGCCCTGGCGGTGATGGATCAATTCCGCCTGGGCCTGGCCCGGGCGTTCCCGTGGCCGAGCGAACAGGCCAAGGCGTTGCCGGACAGCGCCATCGTGTGCCGCTGCGAGATGATCAGCGCCGGCGAGCTGCGCCGCACGGTGAAGGAGAAGGGCGCCTGCGAAGTCAATCGCGCCAAGGCGTTCAGCCGCGTGGGCATGGGCCGTTGCCAGGGGCGTTATTGCTCCCAGGCCGGGGCCGAAGTGATCGCCGCCGCTGCCGGCGTGCCGGTGCAGGCGGTCGGACGCCAGCGCGGCCAGGCGCCGGTCAAACCGTTGTCGATGCTGATCACCGAGGAGGTCTCGTCATGAGCGTGCAAAAAACCGATGTGGTGATTGTCGGCGGGGGGCTGATGGGCTCGGCGACCGCGTTTTTTCTGCGCCGTCGCGGGCAGTCGGTGATCCTGCTGGAGCGCGACCAGATCGGCCAGTACGCCAGTGGCGTCAACTTCGGCAATGTACGCCGGCAAGGGCGTTTCCTCGGCCAGTTGGCCTTGGCTAATCGCTCCTGGGCGCTGTGGAAACGCCTGCCGGAACTGATCGACGACGACCTGGAATTCATCCCCAGCGGGCATATGCGCGTGTGTTACCGCGAGGATGAAATTGCCGAGCTGGAGGCCTACGCCGCCGCACCGGAAGCGCAACAACTGGACCTGAAGATTTATCGTGGCGCCGAACTGCATCAACGCTTCGGCTTCCTCGGCCCGGACGTCAAGGGTGGCTCCTACGCGCCCCACGATGGCCATGCCAACCCGCGCCTGGCCGCGCCGGCGTTTGCCCGCGCCGCCCGGCGCCTGGGTGCGCAGATCGAAGAGCGCACCGAAGTGGCCGAGGTGCAGAAAGTCGGCGCCGACTTCCAGGTCACCACCACCGACGGCCGCCAGTTCCACGCCGCGCAACTGTTGATCACCGCCGGCGCCTGGGGCCAGAAGCTCTCGGCGCAGTTCGGCGAACCGGTGCCGCTGGACACCCACGGCCCGCAAATGGCCGTGACCGAGCCGGTGCCTTATGCCTTGCCCACGGTGATCGGCGTGTACACCAAGGTGCCCGAAGAGGTGATCTACTTCCGCCAGATTCCCCGGGGCAATATCGTCATCGGCGGCGGCTACCGCAGCAAGCCGGACATGCTCAACCGCCGCGCCTACGTGGAACCGCGCAGCATCCTCAACCAGGTCAGCCAGATGCGCCGCCTGCTGCCGGGCGTCGGCAACCTGAACATCATCCGCGTGTGGAGCGGCATCGAAGGCTACCTGCCGGACTCGCTGCCGGTGATGGGCCCCAGCGGTACTGTCGACGGGCTGTTCTATGCCTTCGGGTTCTGCGGCCACGGTTTCCAGCTGGGCCCGGGCGTCGGCGATGTGATGGCCGAGCTGCTCGCCACCGGCAGCACCAGCACCCCGATCGAGCCATTCTCCATCACCCGGTTCGCCCCACCTGCCGAGCAACGGAGCCAGGCCTCATGAAACCCCGCGTATTGGCGATTCTGAAACAGCTGATGGCCTTCGACACCGTGTCATCGGCCTCGAACATGGCCTTGATTGAATATGTGCGCGACCTGCTGCTGAGCAAGGGCATCGACTCGCTGATCGTCAAGGACCCCAGCGGCAAGAAAGCCAACCTGTTCGCCAGCACCGGGCCCAAGGAACAGCCCGGCGTGCTGCTGTCCGGGCACACCGACGTGGTGCCGGCGGCGGGGCAGGCCTGGACATTTCCCGCCTTCGCCGCCACCGTTCAGGACGGGCGCATTTATGGGCGCGGCAGCTGCGACATGAAGGGCTTTATCGCCCTGGCCATCGACTCCATGCTGGATGCCGCCGACCACACGTTGAACCGCCCATTGCAACTGGCCCTGTCCCATGACGAAGAAATCGGCTGCGTCGGCGTACGGCGCTTGCTCGACGTGCTGCACCTGGCGCCGATGCGGCCGTTTCTGTGTGTGATCGGCGAGCCGACCAACATGCAGTTTGTCCTCGGCCACAAGGGCAAGGGCTCCTACCGCACGTACTGCCGAGGCCAGGAGGCGCATTCATCCCTGGCGCCGCGCTCGGTCAACGCCATCCACGTGGCCTGCGACTTTATCGCCGCCCTGCGTGACAGCCAGCAGCAGTTGCAACGCCACGGCGCCCAGGACAACGACTATGACGTGCCCTACAGCACCGTGCATGTCGGCCAGATTATCGGCGGCAAGGCGCTGAATATCGTGCCCAACCTGTGCACCCTGGACTTCGAAGTGCGCAACCTGCCGGCGGACGACCTGGACGCGTTCCTGGAGCAGATGCGCGAGCGCGCCGAGGTGATCGTGCGTGAGGCGCAGAAGCTGTCCAGCGTGGCGGCCATCGAGATCGAAACGATCAACGTCTATCCTGGCCTCGACACCCATCCCAGTGTCGAGGCGGTGCGCTTTCTCAAGCAATTCGCCGCGCCGGGCACCGGCACCTCCAAGGTTTCGTTCGGCACCGAAGGCGGCCTGTTCAAGCAGCGCCTGGACGTACCGGTGGTGGTGTGCGGGCCGGGTTGCATCGAGCAGGCGCACAAGCCCGACGAGTTTATCGAGATCAGCCAGATGGACGCCGGCGAGCGCTTTTTGCAAGGCTTGCTCGGTTCGCTGACGGCCTAGCAGAGCCTGCCGTCCTGGGCGCAATTTCAGCACGGCACGCTGCTTTAACCGCGCTTTCGGCATCCTCGTTTGCGGTACCTCCCTAGACTGGAGCGTGTCTCGGATCAGGACTCGACCATGCTCAAGAATCGCTTGCAAGACCCCAGCCTGCTGGCTGAACTCGCCTACGTAGATGGCCAGTGGATCGCTGCCGACAGCGGCGCCACCCTGGACATCCGCGACCCGGCCACCGGCCACGTGATTGCCCAGGTGCCGGCCATGGACGCGGTGGACACCCGCCGCGCCATCGAAGCCGCCGAGCGTGCCTGGCCTGCCTGGCGCGCACGCCCGGCTGCCGAACGTGCGGCGCTGCTGGAGCGCTGGTACCAGGCGATGATCGACAACCTCGATGACCTGGCGCTGATCATGACCTGCGAGCAGGGCAAACCCCTGAACGAAGCCCGTGGCGAAGTGCGCTACGGTGCCGGTTTCGTCAAATGGTTCGCCGAGGAAGCGCGCCGGGTCTACGGCGAAACCATGCCCGCGCCCAGTGGTGATCGGCGTTTGCTGACCCTCAAGCAACCGGTGGGCGTATGCGCCGCCATCACCCCATGGAATTTCCCCAACGCGATGATCACGCGCAAATGCGCACCGGCCCTGGCCGCCGGTTGCCCGATCATCGTCAAACCCTCGGACTTCACGCCGCTGTCGGCCCTGGCCCTGGCGGTGCTGGCCGAGCGCGTCGGTATTCCGGTCGGGGTGTTCAATGTGATCACCGGCTTGCCCGCCGGCATTGGCGAAGAGCTGACCGGCAACCCGGCGGTGCGCAAGATTTCCTTTACCGGCTCCACCGCCGTCGGCCGCCTGTTAATGCGCCAGAGCGCCGAGCACATCAAGCGCTTGAGCCTGGAACTGGGCGGCAATGCGCCGTTTATCGTGTTCGACGACGCCGACCTCGAACAGGCGGTGGCCGGGGTGATGCTCAGCAAGTTCCGCAACGCCGGGCAAACCTGCGTGTGCGCCAACCGCATCCTGGTGCAGGACGGTATCTACGCGCGTTTCGCGGCGCGGCTGGTGGAAGAGGTGGGCAAGCTCAAGGTCGGCAACGGCCTGGACGACGGCGTGACTATCGGCCCGCTGATCAACCCCGCAGCGGTGAACAAAGTCGCGCGGCATATCGACGACGCCCTGAGCCAGGGCGCCCGGCTGCTGTGCGGCGCGGTCCCCAGCGGCGACAGCCAGTTCGTGCAGCCCACGGTACTCGGCGATACCCACGCCGGGATGTTGCTGGCCAATGAAGAAACCTTCGGCCCGGTGGCACCGCTGATGCGCTTTACCGACGAAGCCCAGGCCCTCGCCCTGGCCAACGCCACCCCGTATGGCCTGGGCGCCTACTATTTCACCCAGGACCTGCAGCGTTCGTGGCGTTTTGGTGAGGCCCTGGAGTTCGGCATGGTCGGGCTCAACACCGGGATCATCTCGATGGAGGTCGCGCCGTTCGGCGGCATCAAGCAATCGGGCCTGGGGCGCGAGGGCAGCAAGTACGGCCTGGACGAATACCTTGAAGTCAAAGCCTTCCATATCGGCGGCTTGAACTGAATTTTTGCGAGGCATGCACCATGAGCAAGGCATTCAGAATCGCCGCGATTGCCGGCGATGGCATCGGCAAGGAAGTCCTGCCCGAAGGGCTGCGGGTACTGGAACAGGCCGCCAGGATCTGGGACCTGGACCTGAGCATCGAAGTGCTCGACTGGGCCCACTGCGATTACTACCTGGAACACGGGCAGATGATGCCCGAGGACTGGTTCGAGCAGCTCAAGGGCTTTGACGCGATCTACTTCGGCGCCGTGGGCTGGCCCGACAAAGTCCCGGACCACATCTCGCTGTGGGGCTCGCTGCTCAAGTTACGCCGCGACTTCGACCAGTACGTGAACATCCGCCCGGTGCGGCTGTTCCCCGGCGTGCCATGCCCCTTGGCCGGGCGCGCGCCGGGGGACATCGACTTTGTGGTGATCCGCGAAAACACCGAGGGCGAATACTCCTCGGTGGGCGGCAAGATGTTCGAAGGCACCGAGCATGAATTCGTGCTGCAGGAGTCGGTGTTCACTCGACGCGGGGTTGACCGCATCCTCAAGTTCGCCTTCGACCTGGCCCAGACCCGTCCACGCAAGAAGCTGACGGCGGCGACCAAGTCCAATGGGATTTCCATCAGCATGCCTTACTGGGATGAGCGCACGGCGTTGATGGCGGCGAACTATCCCGAGGTGACGTGGGACAAGCAGCACATCGATATTTTGTGTGCGCGGTTTGTGTTGCAGCCGGACCGGTTTGATGTGGTGGTGGCCTCGAATCTGTTTGGCGATATCCTGTCGGACCTGGGGCCGGCGTGTGCGGGGACCATCGGGATCGCGCCGTCGGCGAACCTGGATCCGGAGCGGCGGTTTCCGTCATTGTTCGAGCCGGTGCATGGGTCGGCGCCGGATATCTATGGGCAGAACATTGCCAATCCGATTGCAATGATCTGGTCGGGGGCGTTGATGCTGGACTTCTTGGGCAATGGGGATGGGCGTTATCGGGACGCGCATGATGGGATATTGCGGGCGATTGAGGCGGTGATTGCAGAAGGGGTGGTCACGCCGGATCTGGGGGGCCGGGGATCGACTCAGGATGTGGGATTGGCCATTGCGAGTCGGTTGGCTGAGGCGAATTGATCAAAGCGCGGCGGCCTTATAGCCGACCGGCGTTGTGCCTGGTGTACTGGGTTAAAAATGTGGGAGGGGGCAAGCCCCCTCCCACATTTTGATCTGCATACATCAGGTAAACCTTGGCCTGCTCTTGCGGCCTTGGAACCGAATAGGTACTCAATACCCCCGCAACCGATCCACCTCACCCACCATCTCCTCCCCCCGCTCAAACCGCCGAATATTTTCCAACAACACCGCAAACGCACTTTCCGGCTGGGTCATCGCCGCAATATGCGGCGTCAATAACACCTGCGGATGCCCCCAGAACGGATGCTCCGGCGCCGCCGGCTCTTCCCGCAGCACATCCAGCACCGCACCACCCAACTGCCCACTCTCCAGCGCCTCGAGCAAATCCTCTTCCACCAGGTGCCCCCCACGGCCCATATTCACCAACCCCGCCCCCCGTGGCAGTTGCGCAAACAAGCGCCGGTCCAGGATCCCCTGGGTCTGCTCCGTCAACGGCAACACGCACAGCAAAATATCGCACTGGCTGAGAAACGCCGGCAGTTGCGCTTCCCCCGCATAACACTCCACCCCCGACACCTGGTGCGCACTGCGCGCCCAGCCGGACAGGGCAAAGCCCAGGGGGGCCAAGGTCGCCAGGATCTGCTGGGCCTGGGCACCCAACCCCATCACCCCCACGCGCCGGTTCGCAGCCGGCTGCAGCAGGTGCGCCTGCCAGCAGCGCGCCACCTGCTGCTGGCGGTAGCGCAACATGTCGCGGTGCAGGCTCAGCACCGCCCAACTGGCGTATTCGCACATGCCGCGGGTGATGCCCGGGTCCAGCAGGCGCACCACCGGCAGGCCCGCAGGCAGGCGATCAAGGTCCAACTGATCGACACCGGCCGACAAGGCGAACAACACCTTCAGGTTGGGCAGCATGCGGGCCAGATCTTCCGGTGCCTGCCAGGCGGCCAGGTAGTCGACCTCGTCGGGGTTGCCGAGGTCGGGCCAGGTGCGCCACTCGATTTCCGGCGCGTGTTGGGCGAACAGTGCCTGCCAGTGTCGGCCGCGCACCGGGTCAGCTTTGTAGAGCAAGGCCATGGGCATTTCCTGCTGGATAAACGGAAGCATCATCATCGCCCAAAGCCCGGCGCAGGATCTGTTGAAACGCGGGGCGAAAACAGTTGATCCGAATTTCTCACGGGGCAAGTTCGGCGTAGTTGGTTGCCCGCAGGCCGTACTCTGGACTGCATCGCAACCACCTTCCGGTTGCCGGACTCACGATGGGAAATGCCATGAATAGCAAAGTCGACGAAACCCCTCATTTGCTCCGTCAGCGCGAGCAGTTCGTGCCCCGTGGCCTGGTGACCGCGCACCCGCTGGTGATCGACCGCGCCCAGGGCGCCGAATTGTGGGACGTGGATGGCAAGCGTTACCTGGACTTCGTCGGCGGTATCGGTGTGCTCAACATCGGCCATAACCACCCCAAGGTGGTCGCCGCCGTGCAGGCCCAGTTGCAGAAGGTTTCCCATGCCTGCTTCCAGGTGGTGGCCTACCAGCCTTACCTCGCCCTGGCCCAGCGCCTGTGTGAAATGATCGGCGGCCAGGAAGCCTATAAAGCGGCGTTTTTCACCTCCGGCGCCGAGGCGGTGGAAAATGCGGTGAAGATCGCCCGCGCCCATACCAATCGCTCGGCGGTCATCGCCTTCCGTGGCGGTTTCCACGGGCGCACATTGCTGGGCACCACGCTCACCGGCATGAGCCAGCCCTACAAGCAGAACTTCGGGCCGTTTGCGCCGGAGGTGTTCCACACCCCGTACCCGAATGCTTATCGCGGCGTGACCAGCGACATCGCGCTCAAGGCCCTGGATGAGTTGCTGGCGACCCAGGTAGCGCCGGAACGGGTGGCCGCGATCATCATCGAACCGGTGCAGGGCGATGGCGGTTTCCTCACTGCGCCCCCTGAGTTTCTCCAGGCGTTGCGGGCGTTGGCCGACAAGCATGGCATCGTGTTGATCCTCGACGAGATCCAGACCGGCTTCGGTCGCACCGGCACCTGGTTCGGTTTCCAGCACGCGGGTATCCAGCCCGACCTGGTCACCGTGGCCAAGAGCCTGGCCGGCGGCTTGCCGTTGTCCGGCGTGGTCGGCAAGGCGCACATCATGGATGCACCGCTGCCCGGCGGGCTGGGCGGCACCTACGGTGGTAATGCGCTGGCCTGTGCGGCGGCGCTGGCGGTGATCGATGCGTTCGAGCAGGAGCAGTTGCTGGCGCGCAGCCAAGTACTGGGCGAGCGCCTGCGCCAGGGGTTGCTCGGTTTGCAGGCGCGCTGCTCGCGCATCGGCGATGTGCGCGGCACCGGCTTTATGCTGGCGATGGAGTTGATCAAGGATGACCCGGCCCGCACCCCGGATGCCGATCTCAATCAACGCTTGATCGATGCAGCCCGGGCCGGTGGTTTGCTGGTGATCAAGTGCGGGGTACATCGCAATGTGCTGCGCTTCCTCGCGCCGCTGGTGACCAGCGAAGCCCAGGTCGACGAAGCGCTGGAAATCCTCGACGGCGCCTTGGCACGGGTCTTGAACTGAGGCTGTGCCCGCTACGGGCCAACTGCGGCATTGGAGGCTTGACCCCACATGGGACTGACAGATTATCGAGCGTTGCTGATCGATTGCGATGAAGTGCTGGTGGATCGCGATTCAGGGGTGTGGGCGGCGTTGCAGCCGCTGCTCGACAGCCGTGGCGGGCAGCCGGCCAAGGATCAGGTGCTGGCCGAATTCAACACGCAGGTTGCCAGGCTCTACCCGCGTTTCGCCGAGCTGGGCTTCAGTGGCGTGTTGTGTTTTGCCCATCGCCAACTGGCCGAAAGTTGGGGGCTGCACGCCAGTTGGGAGGAGGGCATGAGCTTTGCTCGTTCGGCGGGCAATTGGTCGTTGTTCGAGGATGCGCCGGGGGCGATGCTGTACCTGCGCAAGTTCTACCGCTTGCTGGTGCGTGGCGACCGTGATGCCGAGGACCGCGGGGTGTTGTGCGAGCGATTGGGGATTGCACCGGAAGATTTCATTTCCCTCGCCGAAGACCCGCAATGGCTCACGGACCGAGGCGCGCAGCTGCAACCGGTACTGCATGTAACGCGACCGTCGGTCGGCGCACATGGGGCGTTGGACCGCTGTTTGATCGGCCGCCACCGGGCGCGGCAGCCTTCGCCTTGTGCGGCGGAGTACTGCATCAACAGCATGGCGGATCTGGTGGCGCAGCATCAGCTGTCTTTACGGCGCTGATTTTGCTAGAAGATTGTCTTACAAACGGCAGTCAAGAGGTACGTGATGGAAGGGCAAGTCAAGCTGGACCGGATCGACATCAGTATTCTGGTTGAACTGCAAAAAGACGGGCGGATGACCAATGTCAGCCTTGCCGATGCCGTGGGCCTGTCCGCCAGCCCCTGCCTGCAACGGGTCAAGCGGCTTGAATCGGCCGGGTATATTTCCAGCTACAAGGCGCACTTGAACCTGGCCAAGATCACCGATTCGGTGACGGTGTTTACCGAGATCACCCTCAGCGACCACAAGCGTGAAGACTTCGCCAAGTTCGAGTCGAATATCCGCCTGGTGGATGAAGTGCTTGAGTGTCACCTGATCAGTGGTGGCTATGACTACCTGGTGCGTTTCATGACCCGCAGCATCCAGCACTACCAGGAAGTGGTCGAGAGCCTGCTGGACAAGAACATTGGCATCTCCAAGTACTTCAGCTACATCGTGATCAAGTCACCGGTGCTCAAGGATGGCGTGCCGTTGCGCAAGTTGCTGCGGCACTGAAATCCGCGCGCTTTCCTGTGGGAGGGGGCTTGAACCTGATGGCGGCCTGACAGCCGACCAGGATGTTGGCGTGGAATGAGTACATATCCGTTGCTGCGGTAACGGCCACTTAGGGTTTCGCTCTTACAGCGACTCACTTTTGGAGAGGCCCAAAAGTAAGCAAAAGGCCTTCGCCCCACCACTCGGCACCTCGCCCAGGCTCGGTGTGCCCGTAATCCGACAGTGATTTGGGGGGCCGCCGCCACGCGCCATCCATGGCGCGGGGCGGCTAAACCGGCATCCCTGCCGGTTTACCCCCCAAATCACTGTCGAATTCCGGCCAGCGTGGTTTAACGGGGCGCCTGAGATCAAGATCAAAAGCAAGATCAAGGGCGGCTCGCTTCGCATCGTGGTTACTGTTGGTGGCTACAACGTTGTAGATAGCTATGCCCCTGATGGCGGTCTTTCAGCTGACCCCGTTTTAGGGGGGGAACCGGTTCAAATGTGGGAGCTGGCTTGCCTGCGATGCAGGCACCTCGGTGCATCCGGTACACAGCTTTGCGCAGGGCGTGGGAACGATCAAAGCTCACTGCTTTTGCACCTCAATTGGACACGCCCCCCCGTAGTCTCGGCTAAACGCCTCATCTCGACGCAACCCGCATAAAACACTTTTTCGGGCCCTTAAACAGTGGTCTGCGCCGATCCGTGGGTGCAATTCGGCGAAAAACGCAAAAGGGCCTGCGCTGTAATGCTCGCAGAGTGAGGGAGCGCAGGGTTGTGCGGTGTTTTCCAGCCGCGACAGCCTTGGGTTGAACACCACCAATCGGAGCGAAAAAATGCGAATGAGCAACGCAAAAGCACTGTTGGGTTATGGCGCGTTCATGTTGGCAACCGCCAGCGAGGCGCATCAGATTTGGTACGAACAACTTCCCGGCCAGCCCTTGGCCTTGTACTACGGGGAATATGACAAGAACGTGCTGGAGGTCACGCCGGGGGGAATGGACCGGTTCAGGCAACTGCGGGCGTGGTCGATGGCCGACCGGTCGGCACCGCTGCAACTGAGCCTGCAGCGCCAGGCGTTCCTGCTGGCGGAGCAGCCCGGGCAAGAGGATTCGCTGCTGGCGCAAGACCTGCACTATCCGATGTTCGATGTGCAGGAAGGCGCCAAGACCTTGAAAGCCGCCTGGACCCCGGCCACGCGTTGGGTCGGAGACCTGCGGGCCCGTAGCCCGGAGCTGACCCTGGATATCGTCCCCACCGGCGTTGCCGATGTGGGCGGTGCGCAGTTCCGGGTGTTCTACGCGGGCAAGCCGCTGACGGGCCAGGAAGTGATGCTGGAAACCGCCTCCGGTGAAGTCTTCAAGCAGCGCAGCGATGCCGCCGGCAACGTCAGCTTCACGCTGCCCTGGCAGGGCACTTACGTGGTGGCCGTCGAGTACCAGGACAACAGCCCTGGGGAGCGTCTTGATCCGGCGGGCAAGCCCGAGCGGTTTGACGTCAAACGCTTCAGTTCGACGTTGTCGTTCCACCGCCGGCAAGGCCAGGCGCCGTTACCTCGCGCGCCGTCGCAACTGCCGGCATCGGAAGTCGCCAGGCTGAAAAAGTCAGCCTGATTCATTGCCTCCTTCATGAGTGATTGATATGACCCTTTCTTCAGGATTGGCCGGTCAGGCGGGCACTGTTGCGCCGACGCTTGCCCGCACGAACGTCACGACGGCCACACGCATGCTGGCTATCGATGCGCTGCGTGGTTTTGTGATGCTGTTGATGCTCATCGACCATGTGCGCGAAACCTTCTTGCTGCACCGGCAGGTCACCGACCCGATCGACGCCTTGAGTGTCACCCCGGACCTGTATTTCACCCGTATGCTCAGCGAGATCTGCGCCCCGGCGTTTATCTTCCTGACGGGCTTGTCGGCCTGGCTCTACAGCCAGAAACACAGCGCCCGCGAAACCTCGGTGTTTTTGCTCAAGCGCGGGCTGTTCCTGGTGTTCCTGGAAATCACCTTCGTGTGCTTTGCCTGGAATGCCGAATTCCCACCCAAGACGTTGTGGCTGCAAGTGATCTGGTGTATCGGCCTGTGCATGATCGTGCTCGCCGGTTTGCTGCACTTCAAGCGCGCCTGGCTGATCGTGCTGGGGGTGGCGATTGTCGCCGGGCATAACCTGCTCGACGGCGTGACCGTCGGGCCGGAGTCGCCGTTCTTCGTGCCCTGGTCGATCCTGCATCAGCGGGTGTTTATCGACATTACCGAATTCACCCGCGCCCGCACGACGTACCCGATATTGCCGTGGATCGGTGTGATCCTGCTGGGCTGGGGCATCGGCCCGTGGTTTGGCAAGGCAATGCCGTCGGCCGAGCGTATCTCGCGCCTGGTCAAGCTGGGTGCAGGCCTGCTGGTCGCGTTCGTGTTTATCCGCTACCTCAATGTGTATGGCGAGAAACCCTGGGTGCAGACCGGTGATGCGCTGCGCACCTTCATGAGCTTCATGAGCGCGAAGAAATACCCGCCGTCGCTGATGTTCCTGATGCCCACCCTGGGCCTGTCGCTGCTGCTGTTGGCGCTGTTCGAGAAGTGGCAGGCCCGCTGGGCCACTGCGACCCTGGCGATCTACGGTGGGGCGCCGATGTTTTTCTACTTGCTGCACCTCTACGTGCTCAAGGCCATGTACCTGGTCGCGCTGGCGATCTGGGGCGCTAACCAGGGCACCTACTACGGGTTTGACGACCTGCCCATGGTGTGGTTGTGGAGCGTGATACTCGGGGTGTTGCTGTTCTTCCCGACACGCTGGTTCGCCGACCTCAAGCAGCGTCGTCGCGACATCGCGATGCTCAAATACCTCTGACGGAACCAACGGTGTTCTGCGCCCTGCGGAACACCTTTGCCTGACACGTTCTGGAGTCAAATCGTGAAGATGCTATCGACCCGCACCCTGCTATTGGCATTGGGAGGGCAGAGCCTGCTCGCCTTCGCCGCCGAACAAGACACCGCCAACGGCTTTATCGAGGACAGCCAGTGGAACCTGCTCAACCGCAGTGTCTACGACCGCCGCGACTACCAGCATGGCGCCCTCAGCAACGGCGCACGCAACGCCTACAAACCTCGATCCCAGCGCAGCGACCTGGCGGAAGAATGGGCCTATGGCCTGATGGCTGACTACGCCTCGGGTTTCACCACCGGCACCCTGGGTTTTGGCCTGGATGCCCACGTTTATTCCGCCTGGCAATTGGACAGTGGCGGTGGGCGCGCCGGGAAGGCACGGCTATTGGCGGTGGACAATGACGGCCACCCCAAGGAGCAGTTCAGCCGCGGTGGCGCAGTTGCCAAACTGCGCGTTTCCTCAACCGAATTGCGCTACGGCGAGCAGCGGGTGAAAACCCCGGTGTTTGCCTCGTCCGACAGCCGCTTGCTGCCCGAAACCGCGACGGGATGGTGGCTGACCAGCCGCGAGTTGCCGGCCACCACCCTGTTCGCGGGGCACTTCAATGAGAGCACCGACCGCAACGCCAGCAGCCATGACCGAGGGTTTGTCGTCAACTATTCCAATGGCAGGCAAGGCGATCGCTTTGACCTGGTGGGCGTGCGCAATACGGCAATCAAGGGGCTGAGCGCCAGCGTCTTCGGCGCTGTCTATGAAGACACCTGGCGCCAGCATTACCTGGGGGCGGTCTACACCCGGCCGCTGTTTCCCGGCCAGGCACTGACCGTTGACCTGAACCTGTATCGCACCCAGGACACCGGCAAGGCGTTGTCCGGGCGCATCGATAACACCACATGGAGCCTGCTCTCGACCTATCGGTTCGGTGCCCACAGTGTGGGCGTGGGCTATCAGAAAGTCAGTGGCGACACGCCGTTCGACTACGTGACGCGCGGGGCGATTTACCTGAGCAACGCCGTGGCGCTGTCCGACTTCAACGCCCCCCGGGAAGCGTCGTGGCAGGCGCGCTATGACCTGGACCTGGCGGCCCATGGCATGCCCGGCCTGAGCCTGGCGGCGTTGTATATACGCGGCAGTGGCATCGACGGTCGCCACATGGATCCTCGCGGCGGCTACCAATGGCTTGGCTATGGTGATGGGGGCAAGCATTGGGAACGCGACCTGCAGGCACGCTACGTGGTGCAGTCCGGTGTCGCGAAAAACCTCGCCTTTACCCTGCGCCACGCCGTGCACCGGGGCAATGCGGCCCAGGCGGAACTGGATGCCAACCAGATCCGCCTGGCGGTCGAGTACCCGTTGGGCGGACGCTTGCACTAGGTCGGCGTTACTCCTGCAACTGCAACGCCTGCTGCTTGAGCTGGCGTTTCTGCGCGAACGGCAGCTTTTCATCGTCCCCATAGGGCGCGCTGTACCAGTTGCCGTAAGTCGGGTTGGGCAGCAAAAACCAGCGCTGCCCGAGCCAGTTCACATAGGGTTCGACGGCCTTGCGCTGGGCCTCGAGGGTGTTGCGTTCGGCCTGGACGAAATCCCCCAGGGAATCACCGGCCATCAACAGCACGCGAGCATGGCTGGCGACCCATTGGCGGCGGCAGTTCTTGCCGTAGCCGGCGCTTTCGCAGTGCCCGGTAGGCGTGCTGGCGGCGAGCACCTGTTGATTGCTCTCGACCGGAAAACCGCGCAGGCGCAGGTTGGCCACCGTGGCCGCGACCTGGCTGTGTTCGCGGTTGGTCAGGTAGTAAACCTGGATGCCTTTTTGCTTCGCCGCTTGCAGGAACGCCACTGCACCGGGAAGGGCCTGGGCCTTGGCCTGGTCGACCCAGGTGTTCCAGCGGTCGTAGCCATACACCTGGTTATGGATGACGTCGCGGGCATTGAGCGGCACGTTGTCCAGCAGGGTTTCGTCAATATCCACCACCACTGCCGGTGGCAGGCCGCTCAGGTTGCGGGGCGGGAAGGGCAACGCGTCCCAGCTGGGATCGGCCAGGGCCACGTCGAGCTGGCGGGTGGCGTTGGCGAACACCTGGCGATAGATCAACTCGTGTTCGATGGAGGTCTGGGTCCAGAGTACGGCGTCGAGCTGGTCGTTGGCCGGCGGCGTTTGTTGGCAGCCTGCCAGCAGGCACAGGCTGGCGAAGATCAGGGGTCGCATGCAGAGGTCTCGCAGGGAAAGGGCGCGTGGGCCGCACCTTAGCCTAATCCCGCGTGGATTCACCACATTGCGAAATGTTTCGCCGGATGCGAAACTGACGTAATTGTGAATACTTATCATCTAGCACCAACCTTATCGCCGGCCCCGCGCATCCTGATCATCGAGGATGACGTGGAGCTGTGCACGCACCTGAGCAACCATTTGAGCCGTCGCGGCTTTGCCTTGAACAGTACCCAGTGCGGCGACCAGGGTTTGGACCTGGCGCTGCATTCGCCGGTGGAGCTGATCCTGCTGGACATCATGCTGCCCAATGAAAGCGGCCTGAATATCCTTGCACGCCTGCGGCATGCGCGCGGCACCCCGGTGATCCTGATGTCGGCGCTGGGCGCCGAGCAGGATCGCATCACCGGCTTCAGCCAGGGCGCCGATGACTACTTGCCCAAGCCGTTCAGCCTGGCGGAACTCGATGTGCGCATCGACGCCTTGCTGCGTCGCGTGGCGATTGATTGCGGGGTCGCGAAACCGCTCGCCCGGCATTCCACATCGGGACTGGACAGCGACGCACGCGATTTCACCTGTAACGGCCGCGCCGCCGGGCTGACGGCTTCGGAATTCCGTCTGTTGTGCACGCTGCACGCACACCGGGGCGAGACGCTGAGCAAGGCTTTCCTCTACCAACAGGTGCTGCATCGCCCCTACACCCGCCTGGACCGTGGCCTCGATGTGCATGTGTGCAACCTGCGCCGCAAGCTGGCGGCCATCGATGTGCAGGGTATTCGCATCGACGCGGTGCGCCATCAGGGCTACGTGCTGCTGTGCGACAGCGCCTGATGCCGCGCCGTCATCCGCTGCTGTGGAAAATGGCGGCGCTGCAAGTGTGCTTCTGCCTGCTGCTGGTGTGGCTGGTCTGGAGCTGGGGCTTGCAGGTGGAGCGCAACACCTACTTTCTGGAACAGCCGGATCGCATCGCGCTGGCTGCGTATGCCGCCGAGGCGGAACAGCTGGCGGCCCGCGGCGATGCCCAGGCGCTGGAGCGCTGGCGACTGGCGTTGCAGCAGCGCGAGCACACCTGGGTCGCGGTGCTGGATGACTACTTGCACAGTCTGGGCACCACGCCGCTGACGGCCGAACAGGTCGGCCACCTGACTTTCATGCGCAAGCTCAGTTGGCCGATGAGCAAGCGCCTGGACGATGAATTGCCCTACGTCAGCATCGCCTTCCCCCAGCACCCCGAGCGCGGGCGGCTGGTGATGCAATTGCCGGAGCGCCTGTTGCCACCGGGCCTGACGCCCTGGACCCATGTATTGAGCCACGGCGTGGTACCGGTGCTGTTGGCGCTGGGCCTGGGGTTGCTGCTGTATCGCCATTTGGTACAGCCGTTGAACGAACTGCGTGAGCGCGCCAACGCCTTGAGTGCCGGCGACCTCGAGCCCCTGGCCAGCAGCCGCGTGACCCAGCGCCCGGACGAATTGGGCGAGCTGGCACGCGCCTATGAACACATGGCGGGGCGCCTGCGCCAGAGCCTGCACCAGCAACGGCAATTGCTGCGCACCCTGTCCCATGAAATCCGCACACCGTTGGCACGCTTGAAGATCGCCAGTGAAAGCGGCCTGTCGCCGGCCCAGCTGGAGCAGCGCCTGGGACGGGAAGTGGAGGAGATGCGCCGGCTGGTGGACGACTCCCTCAACCTGGCCTGGCTCGACACCGAAAAACCGCGCCTGGAAGCTGAAACGGTGGTGGTGGCCTCGGTGTGGGAAGCGCTGGTGCAGGACGCGCATTTCGAAACCGGCTGGCCCCTGGATGCGCTGGTCTGCGAGCTGGACAGCGCCTGCCAGGTGCACGTGCACCTCAACAGCTTTGCCCAGGCCCTGGAAAATATCCTGCGCAATGCCATCCGCCACTCACCGCAACACGCCGTGGTGCGCTTGAGCGGCGAGCGTGACGGCGACAGCTGGTGGCTGGTGATCGAAGACCAGGGGCCGGGCGTGGCCGAAGGCGATCTTGAGCGCATCTTCGAAGCCTACCTGCGCCTGGATGGCACGGTGGGCAGCGGTTTCGGCCTGGGCCTGAGCATCGCCCGGCGCGCCATCGAACTGCAGCACGGCCGGCTGTGGGCCAGCCAGGGCACTCAAGGTCTGCGCATGAACCTGCGCCTGCCCGCGGCGAATGTTTAGAAAGTTAATGTTCTTTACTCGCAATTGCATCTGATTATCATCGGCGATCTTTGATGGCCCACCGCTATCGGTCGGGCTGACGTTTGGAGATCCGCGCATGTTCCGCTTGTCCCTGCTTGCCGTGAGTATTTGCAGCCTGTTGCCCGCCAGCAGTTTCGCGGTTGAAACCGAAGCCCCCGCGCAGATGGAGCTGCCGACCCAGACGGTACTGGGCACCGCACAGGAAGAGATCAAGCAGATGCCCGGCGTGTCGATCATCACCGCCGAAGACATCAAGAAACGCCCCCCGGCCAATGACCTCTCGGAGATCATCCGCACCATGCCTGGCGTCAACCTCACCGGTAACTCCAGCAGCGGCCAGCGCGGCAACAACCGCCAGATCGACATCCGCGGCATGGGCCCGGAAAACACCCTGATCCTGGTGGACGGCAAGCCGGTCAGCAGCCGTAACTCGGTGCGTTACGGCTGGCGTGGCGAGCGCGACAGCCGTGGTGACAGCAACTGGGTGCCGGCTGACCAGATCGAGCGCATCGAAGTCATCCGTGGTCCGGCGGCGGCGCGTTACGGCAACGGCGCGGCAGGCGGCGTGGTGAATATCATCACCCGGCAACCGGGCAGCGAAACCCACGGCTCGGCGACGATCTACCACAACTTCGCCCAGCACACGGCCGAGGGTGAGACCGAGCGCATGAACTTCGGCCTCAACGGCCCGCTGACCGACACCCTCAGCTACCGCGTGTATGGCAACATCGCCAAGACCAATGCCGACGATGCCGATATCAACAGCGGCCATGAGTCCGTGCGCACCGGTAACCAGGTCGGCACCTTGCCGGCGGGGCGCGAAGGTGTACGCAACAAGGACGTCAACGGGCTGCTGAGCTGGCAGTTCACCCCCGAGCAGACGCTCGATCTGGAAGCAGGGTTCAGCCGCCAGGGCAATATCTATACCGGCGATACCCAGAACACCAACAGCAATGCGAATGTGAAGAGCATGCTGGGCCATGAGACCAACATCCTCTACCGTGAAACCTATTCGGCCACCCACCGTGGCGAGTGGGATTTCGGCAGCAGCCTGGCCTACCTGCAATACGAAAAGACCCGCAACAGCCGCATCAACGAAGGCCTGGCGGGCGGCACCGAAGGCATCTTCGCCAACACCGATTTCTACACCACTGTGCTGCGCGACCTGACCGCCCACGGCGAGGTCAACCTGCCGCTGCACGCCGGTTTCGAACAGGTGCTGACCCTGGGCACCGAGTGGGTCGAGTCGCGGCTCGACGACCCGAGCGCCAACACCCAGACCACCACTGCCGGCGGCAGTGTCGCAGGGCTGACCAGCACCAACCGCAGCAGTACCTCGTCGTCACGCATCTTCTCGGTGTTCGCCGAAGACAATATCGAGCTGCGCCCCGGCACGCGCCTGACGCCGGGCCTGCGCCTGGACCACCACGACATTGTCGGCGACAACTGGAGCCCCTCGCTGAACCTGTCCCAGGTGCTCACCGACACGCTGACCTTGAAGGCCGGCATTGCCCGTTCGTACAAGGCGCCGAACCTCTACCAGCTCAACCCCAACTACCTGCTGTACAGCAATGGCCAGGGTTGCTATGGCTCGACCAAGAGCTGCTACCTGCAAGGCAATGCCGATCTCGAGGCCGAAACCAGCGTCAACAAGGAGCTGGGGATCGAGTACCGCAATACTGCCGGGGTGGTCGCCGGCCTGACGTATTTTCGCAACGACTACAAGAACAAGATCGAGTCCGGCCTGACGCCGGTGGGCACCGCTTCGGGCGGTTCTGGCACCACGGCCAACGCCAATATCTTCCAATGGGAAAACGTCCCCAAGGCACTGGTTGAAGGGCTCGAAGGCAACCTCACGTTGCCGTTGGCCGAGTCGCTGACCTGGACCAACAACTTCACCTACATGCTGCAATCGAAAAACAAACAGACCGGCGATGTGCTCTCGGTCACGCCCAAGTACACCCTCAACTCCATGCTCGACTGGCAAGCCACCGAGGCTCTGTCCCTGCAGGCCAGCGTGGCCTGGTACGGCAAGCAGACCCCGAAAAAGTACGATTACCACGGCAACCGTGTCACCGGCACCGGCAACAATCAACTGTCGCCCTATGCCATTGCCGGTGTGAGCGGCACCTACGCCATCAGCCAGCATCTGAGCGTTACCGCTGGCGTCGATAACGTTTTCGACAAACGCCTGTGGCGCGAGGGCAACGCCCAGGGGGTGAACAACATCGAAGGCGCGGGGGCGGCGACCTATAACCAGTCCGGCCGCACCCTGTACACCAGCCTGACGGCGTCGTTCTGATGGGGCGCGCGATCTTCCTTGCCTTGCTTGTCGCCCAGGGTGCCCATGCCAGGCCGGCACCGGACCAGTTGATGGACGCGCCGGTATTGCGCGAAGCCAGCGCCTATCGTTTCAGCACCCTGGAACTGGACTCCGCCGATGGTGCGCGGCACTACCGCATCTGGCTGGGGCAACCGCCCAAGGTCAGTGCCGCCAACCCTGTGGCGTACCTGCTGGATGGCAACGCGGCGATGGCGGCATTGGATACCGAGCTGTTGAATCGCCTGTCCCACCACCCGACGCCACCGGTGCTGGTGGCGGTGGGGTACGCCACGCCACTGCGTATCGAACGCAATGCCCGCACCTTCGATTACACACCGCAGGTGGGCGAAGGCATGCAACGCGACCCACTGACGAATGTGCCCAGCGGTGGGGCCGATCAGTTCCTCGACCTGCTCACCCGGCAGATCCGGCCCTTGATCAACCAGCGCCTCGCCGTGCAGCCTGCGCGCCAAGTGCTGTGGGGGCATTCCTATGGTGGGCTGCTGGTGCTGCACACCCTGCTGACACGCCCGCAGGCCTTTGATGAGTATGCCGCCGCCAGCCCCTCGCTGTGGTGGAACAGTGGGGTGATCGAGGCCGAAGGGCTGGGCTTGCAACAACGGCTGCAGGGCCGGCGGCCGAGGCTGTTGCTGATGCGTGGCGACGCAGAACCCGCCGGCCCGACGAGGTCGGCCACGCCGCAGGATGATGCCGCGGCCAAGCGCTTGCTGGTCAGGCTGCAAAGTGTCGAGGGGCTGACTACCCGCTACCAGACCTTTCCCGGCCTTGGCCATGGCCCGATGTTACCCGCGTCGTTGCGCTATACCCTCGAACACCTGTAGGCGTCATCAATCGGGTTGGCACACCAACGGCTGTCGCTCGTAGTTCAACGCCTTGTTCTGTGGCGCCAGCACATAGCTCGCACGGCAACGCTGTTCGCCCCACTTGATGGTCAGGGTGCCCCGGTCCTGCTCAACCAGCGCCAGGGCATTGCCGTTCGGGTCGGCAATTGCCAGTTGCTTGCCGTTGGCATCTTCCAATGAGGTACCAAACGACAGCGGCTTTCGTTGCGCATCAAACAACTCGAACAACACTCGCCGTCCGGTGGTGCCACTGTAATGCGCGACGACCACGGCCCCCCGGCGCGGTACCAGTTGCTGGGTGGCGTTGGTGATCTCCACGTTGCCCCCCAGGTCGCGGGTGTCGAGGCTGATCCAGTTCACCCGATAAGGTTGCGCCGTCGGGATCACCGCATAGCCGTTGGATCCGGTTTCCACACCGCTGTAACTGCTGATCTTCGCCCCGGAGATGCCCGGCACTTGAGCCAGCGCGAAGGTCTCGCTGACCGTTTGCCCCAGGTTGATACCGCCGGCATGGGCCACCACCGAACCTGCGAGGTTGACGTTCTGCGAGGTGTAGCCCTGGCCCTGGCTGTAGCCGAGGCTGACGTCGGCCACGGCGGTACGGCTGTTGATATTCACCGAGCCGGAATCGCCGCTGGTATCGCTGTGGCCCGCCTGCACCGAATAGAACGTGTCGCTGGTGTCGGCGACATAGCCGTTGATCCCCGCCTGGGTGGTGGTGTCGCCGTGTTGCCGGCTGGTGGTGACAAAGGCGCGTGGCGCGCGCGCTTGGCTGCCCAGCGGGAATGAGACGGACAGGTTCAACTGCGTGTCGCTGCTGGGTTCGCCCCAGGTGACGATCTGCTTGGTGCGTGTCACGCCCAGGTTGTAGCTCAGGTCGCCCCAGTGGCTGGTGTAGCCGGCGGAAAAACTCTGCGAGCCGCCGCGATTCCAGTAGCGCTGGTCGCTGGCATTCACGTACAGGCTGCCGAACGCACTGTTGCGTCCCAGGCTCTGGTTGATGGTCAGGTCGGTGCGGTTTTTTGAATGCCCGGTGCGAACGCGCACGTCTTCGCTGAGGTCCTCCACGTGGTCGGTGAGGGTGCGGTAGCCCTCGGTGGAGTAACGGTAGGCGGCCAGGGTGAAGTTGGTGTCGGTGCCGGCGAAGGTCTTGGCATATAGCGCACGCACGCTGCTGCCCTGGGTGGTTTGCCCGCGTGCCTTGCTGGACGAGTGGGTGGCGTCCAGGGAGAACGCGCCCAGCGAGGTGTTCTTGCCGGCGCCGACCGACACGGCGTTGTAGTCCTCGCTGGCCTGCAAACCGACGATGCCGCTGAGGTTGCTGGTCAAGCCGTACGCCAGCGTGCCACTGAGAAAACGCGGGGTCGCCAGGCCGTCGGCATTGCTCTTGAAGGTGCCCGCCGAAACGCTGTATTTGACCTGGCCTTCACGCACCATGATCGGCAGGCTGGAGAACGCCTGCATCGTCACGCGGCGGCTGCCGTCGGCTTCGGTCACGGTGATTTGCAGGTCGCCGTTGGAGCCGCTGGGGTAGATGTCGTTGATCTCGAACGGCCCTGGCGCGACGTTGGCGGTGTAGAGGATGTAGTCGTTCTGGCGAATTTCCACGGTCGCGTTGGTTTGCGCCACACCCCGGATCACGGGCGCATAGCCGCGTTCGCTGTCGGCGCGCATGCCTTCATCGGAGGCCAGTTTCAGGCCGCGATAGCGCACGCTGTCAAACAGGTCGGTGTCGGAGAAAATTTCACCGCCGCTGAACTGACCCTTGATCGCCGTCACATCATGCTGCAGGTAGGTGCGGTTGCTGGTGTAGGTGTTCGAGCGCCCGGTACCGCCACTCAGGTTCGATTCGTTGCGCAGACGCCAGGCGCCGAGGTTGATGCCGTTGCGCAGGCCGAGGTTATTGGCGATGCGGGTGTCGTAGTCGCCCGCAGTACGACTGCTGTTGAGCTGGTAGTTGATGAAGGCGGCGGGGACGCCTTCGTCCCACAGCTGCGGGTCGACATAGCCGCGCAAGCCACGTTGCATGGCCACTTGCGGAATGCTCGCCAGCAGGCGCAGGCGGCTGCTGTCATAGCGCACGTTGGCCTCTTCGATTATCTCGGCCAGGGCGTAGCAGTCCTGCGGGTGCTGCGGGTCGAGTTTGCCCTCGGCCTGCAAGCGGGCCAGGTCGATGCCCAATTGCTTGAGCAGGTCGAGGTTCAGGCAGGCTTCGACGCGACCGTTGTGGGGGTTGCGCTTGAAGTCGATATCGCGCCGGCCCACCAGCACCTCGTTGCTGTACAGGTCGACGCGGTAATTGCCCGGCAACACGCTGTTCGCGGAGAGCAACTGCTGCAGGTCTACGGTGGACTGTGCACCTTGCAGGAACGTGGTGTTGAAGCGCTCCGCAGGCTCATCGGCCATTGCCCAGGCCGGCAGGCTGGCGGCCATCGCGAGCGACAGTGTCTTCAACGTCAGTGCGCCGTGCGCGGGCCTGTTGCTGGAAAAAAAAGACATGCGAAGACCTGTGACATCCCGGGTTGGCGAACAGGCGGGCACGCAAACACGCACGCGAGGTGAGCCTGTGGATTAGAAAAGGGGCTTAGGGTTTGCGGCGTGATTCCGTGGCGTGCGCGGGGGCGGCAGCACCGACGGCCAGGGGCGCGGTGTACGCGTTCTGTGCACCGTAGTCATTGATGCTGGAAAACGACAACTGCACCGGCCCGCTGGCAGGCGTGGCGCCGAGGGGAAACTGTTTCTCCTCGCCGGGCGCGATCATGGTGGAGTCGCTGGCCAGTTGCGCCTGCACTTTGATGTCGGCCATGGACACGTGGTAGAGCGTCGGGTTTTTCACCCGCAGCAGGGTCTGTGCGCCATGTCTGGCCAGGCGCCACTCGAGCTGCGCTGGGGCCTGCAACGCACTGCCTGCGAGGCCGGCAGGGCGGTAGAAAATCTTGATGCGTTGGCGGATCGCCAGTTGCAGGGTGTTCTCGGCCTCGCTGGCCTTGGGGATCTCCTGCACGTTGAGCCACACCACCGACTCGCGGTCCGTGGGCATGCCGGCGCCCTCATACAGGATGCGCAGCAGTTGCTGTTCCTTGGCGAACACCCGCGCCAATGGTGGGGTGACGGCAAACGGTGCGCGGCTGCCGCTGGCATCGTTCATGTCGACCCAGGATTGCACCAACACGTCCTGGTTACCGTTGCGCACGGTGATATTGGCTTCCCTGTGGGCGCCATCGAACACGATACGGGTGGCATTCAGTGAAATGCTGGCGGCGGCCTGGGTAGCCATAAGCATGCCCAGCAGCACCAGGCTCATGGAGATAGAACGAGGCGGCATGAGGGGTATCCGGTGTCATCAAAAAGGGAATGGCGAGGCCGCATGGCCTCGCGCGTTCGGTGCACGGGGCGCCGGGGTTATTCGTATTGCAGGATGAACGGCAGGGTTGCATCACCGCGACCGGCGGTGGACGCACCGGCGGCACCGGTGGTGACGTAGGCCGCCGCGAAGCTCAGGGTAGCGTCGCCGCCTTCAGTGCCTTGACCGTGCATGGTGCTTTCGATACGTGCGGTGGCTGGCGAGCTCAGATCGATGAGCGTGCCTTTGCTGTCCAGGAGGGCGATACCGACGTTTTGCGCGGTGGCCGAACCCGGGTTCAGGGCCAGTACGTTCTTGCCGGTCACCAGGCCCGAACCGCCGTTGTTGGCGTCAAAGATCATCGCCACCTTGGTGCCCTGGTTGCAGTTGACGTTCAGGTTGAAGTCTTTGGCGGTAACGCGACCTGCGGTTGGGTTTTCCGCGGTGCCCATGTCCTTGATCGAGACGTTGCCCATGTCGACCGAGATGGTGCGGTCGGAGTTGGCGCCGTCCACCGAGCAGGCGTCGTTGTTGATCACGCCGGTGAAGGTGATTTTGCCGCTGCCGCCCAGGGTCGGAGTAGGCGCTGCCGTATCGTCGGCGAACGCACTGCCGGATGCGGCGATAATGGCCGAGGCGATAACAGCCAGGGAAAACTTCTTCATGATGATGTCCGTTAGTGTTAGTTGGAGAATGTAAGTACTGAATTGCCAGGAAAGAGTAAAAGGCGAGGTCGTTAATCAGAATAAGACGATTCTTATAAGTCGAAACTCAGGCGCACTGGTTACGCGTCAAGAACAGGCGGGGAGTCTGAAAATAAAGGGCGAAGCCATTGTCGGCGAATGGCTTGCAAGTGGTTCTTTAGTTGAAAATGTTACGCGCCAGGCAATAAGCGAGCAGGTCTTGGTCGCTGTTAACTTCAAGTTTGCGCATGGCCGATATCTTTTGTGCGCTGATGGTTTTTGAACTTCGGTTCTGGCTGCGTGCAATATCACTGACACTCATGCCGGAGATAAACAAGCGCAGGATCTCGAACTCTTTGGGCGACAAGCTGGTAAAGCGCTCGTCGAAGTCGGTGAGGGTTTCGATCACTGATGTCTTGGGCGGTTCCAGGCTGCGATAGGCGCTCTGCTGGGCAATGGCCTGGAGTGCCAGTTGAATCTCGGTGTGCAACTGGCTTTTCTGGATGATGCCGACCACACCCAGCTCTTGCAGGCGGGTGAGAATCAGGTGGTTGGAAATCATCGTGAGGATCAGGACCTGCACTTGTGGAAAATGCCGTTTCAGGTATTCCACCAACTTCAGGCCATCGCCGTAGGGCGAGTCGCCCGGCATGTTGTAGTCGGTGATCACGATGTCGGCGCCCTGGCGCTGCAGCAAATCGATCAGCCCGGCCGAACACACGGCCTCGCCGACCACTCGAAAGCGCGTGTCGCGTTCCACCAGCTCGCGAACGCCCAGCAACACGATCGGGTGATCGTCGGCGATTACCACGTTGAATTTTTTCATAAGGGGCCGTCCGTAGTGCCGGTTCAAGTGAGTGAAGAGTGCCCGGGCTGGAGAGTCTCCAGGACGGCCGACAGTCGCTGCATGACCGCTTTCACCTTGAGCGTAAGGTCAGTGTCGAGGCTGCCACGGTTAAGTGCGCTTTCCAGTTCGATGCAGGCGTGGGCCAGGTCGAGCGCCTGGACGGCACCCAGGGCGCCGGCCAGCGAATGCAGGCGTTGGCCAAGACCGTGGGCGTCGCGCTGTGCCAGGGCGGCGTCGATACCTTGCAAGTCCTGCTCCACGCTGCTGATGAACAGCGGGCGCATCTTCTCCGATAACTGCACGCTGTCATTGAATGACGCGGTGGCTGGCGCAACCGGCGGCTTGACCTTGCACAGCTTGATCAACTGGCCACGCAAGGTTTGCAGGCTCAAGGGCTTGACGATCCAGGCGTTCATGCCCACCGCCAGGCAGCGCACGCCTTCCTCGCGCATCGCATTGGCGGTCACGCCGACGATCGGCAACTGCGGGTCGTGCTCGCGCAGGGCCCTGGCCAGGTCATAGCCATTCATCAACGGCATATTCACGTCGGTCAGCACCAGGTCAAAGGCGTGCGGTTGCCACAAGTGCAGGGCCTGCTCGCCATTGGCGGCCAAGGACACCGAGCAACCGAGTGCTTCCAGCTGTTCCTTGATAATCGCCTGGTTGACCGGGTTGTCCTCGGCCACCAGGATATGCAACCCCAACTGCCCGGCACTTTGCAGGCGCGTCGCAGGCGGTTGCTCATGCTTGCCGTGTTGTGCCAGCGAGACCGTGGCGGCGATGGCACGTACATCGTACATATCCACCCTCCAACCCTGGGCCGTGTGCAGCGGCGGGCTGTGCGCACCTGGCAGGCACAGCACGCGCTGGCCGACCCAGGGCCGCGCGGGGTCGCCGGCGAACAGGTCCACCAGCACCGCG
The DNA here is from genome assembly GCF_003058245.1 of Pseudomonas sp. GV047. Taxonomy (NCBI): domain Bacteria; kingdom Pseudomonadati; phylum Pseudomonadota; class Gammaproteobacteria; order Pseudomonadales; family Pseudomonadaceae; genus Pseudomonas; species Pseudomonas sp. GV047. The sequence continues at coordinate 225,120 of NZ_QCWA01000007.1, forward strand.
TGGCGATTGTCCTGTTCCTGGGTGGGCGCCGCCAGCGCCGCCGCAATGCCCAGGCGGTTGAGCCAGTCACTCATTGACTGTGCCAGCTCGCGCACCGGTGCCTGCACATACACCGGCGTCGGGCTGGGCTCGATCAGCGGCAGGTTGGTCAAGGCACCGCCACACAGCGGCAGGCGCATTTTCAATGTGAAGCTGCTGCCCAGGCCCGGCTCGCTGACCACTCTGATCTCGCCGTCCATCATCTGCGCCAGCCACCGGCAGATCGGTAATCCCAGCCCGGCGCCGCCTTCGCTGGCGGTGTCCGGTGCCTGGTAAAACAGATCGAACAGCTTGGCCTGCTGCGCCTCGGGGATGCCCACGCCGGAGTCGGTGACTTGCCATTCCAGCTCAACGTGGTTGGCGTCCTGTGCCGTGACCCGGGCGCGGATCACCACGCGGCCGATGTCGGTGAACTTGATGGCGTTGCTCACCAGGTTATTGAGAATCTGGCGAATCCGCATCGGATCGCCCATGACGCAGTCCGGCAGTTGCGGGTCTATGCAGCTGTAGAGCTGCAAACCCTTGCGCTGGGCGAAGGCGGCGTAGGTGTGCAGGGTGTCTTCGAGCATGTCCAGCGGGCAGAAATCCACGGCTTCTATCGCCATTTGCCCGGATTCGATTTTCGACACATCGAGCACATCGCTGATCAGTTGGAACAGCGTGCCGGATGAGCGCTGGATGGTCTGCAGGTAGGTTTTCTGGTGCGGGTCCAGATCTGTCAGCCCGAGCAGTTCAAGGGTACCGAGCACGCCATACAGCGGTGTGCGGATTTCATGGCTCATGGTTGCCAGGAACAGGGTCTTGGCCTCGTTGGCCGCATCGGCGGCGCGGCGGGCGTCTTCCAGGGCCTGGGCGTCATCGATATGACGGGTGATGTCGTTGAACGCATACAGGCGCACGTCTTCGGCCTGGTAGCGGGTCGACACGAAGCCGATCTGCAGGTGCCGGCCTTCGATCTCCAGGTGCGTCTCGCCGCTCTCGGCGCCCTCAGGTGTACCGGCCATGGCCGCTACCAGGCATGCGGTGCCCGGCCATTGCTGGGCGCGCTGGTTTTCGATAAGCACCTTGCCGTCGCTGCGGCGCACCACGCATAGGCCGGTGGGTGCGGTGTCGATGATCACGCGGCTGAACGCCACGCTTTCGGCAATGCGCTCGTGGGCCAGGCGCGCCGGGTTGATTACCTGGCGCCGATACCAGCGGCTGCCGCCCCAGCCGAGGGTGATCAGGCCGCCGAGAAACAACGCCAGGCTGCTCAGCGGCCACAGCGCAGAGTGGAAGAAGTGCGCGTAGTTCAGGCCGTAGACCGCGCTCCAGGGCCGGTCACCGGCCTGGGTCATCTTGAATTCGAAGCCATCGGCGTTGAAGTGCACGCCATCGCTGAGCGATGCGTCGACGTCGGGCCCGGCCAGCCGCTGGCCGTCGGGCCCCATCAACGTGAGGCGATCGAATGCCGAGTGATCCAGGGCGCGCTGTACATCGTCGACCCGCGACAGGTCGAGCAAGGTGCCGACTACCGCCTGTTCCTGACCGCCAAGTGGCAGGCCGATATACGCCAGCAAATGTTCGGCGGCGGGACCGGCTTGCCAATACACACGGTTTTGTTCCAGGGGCTGGGGCGTCTGCTCCAGGCGTTGTTGCACTGCGTTGACCAGCGCCACCAGGTTGCCCGTGTCCTCTGTGCTTTCGCGACGTTGGTAGCCCACGGACGGCACGGTAATGGTGTAGTTCGCCTGACGATTGAACAGGAAGGTTTGTGGTGCCTCGTAGGGCGACGAGGACCAGAAGGCGCTGTAGTAGCTGGTCAGGTGGGCGCCCAGCGCGAAAATCTGCGGCCGGGCAGCGACATTGACCTGTTGCTCATCGAACTTGGCGCTGAAGGGCACCGAAAACGAATACTTCTGGCCTTCGTACAGCGTGCGGTGGTTGTCGACCATGCGGCTTTTCAGGCTGACCTGCACATGGGTGGCACGCAACAGTTCGGCCTGGATGCCCGGGTGGGTCAGGCTCTTGAGATAGGACTCCTGCTCCTGCAGGTTTTCCATCAGCCGCGCGAAGTGAAAGCGCGTGGCGCCGTAGCGGGTTTCGATCCCGCGTTGCAGTGACCAGTAGTTGGTCAGGACCAGCAGCAACGCGATGCCAATCAGCACCATCAGGCCTTTGTTCAGGCGCAATGAGCTGCGGGTGAAAGCTTCGAGGATCGCGTTGTTGTGCTTCATCAAGGGTTTCCGCGGGCGCAGGATAAATCGGCACTGGATGGAGCTTACTCCTTAATACGGGGTAAATAATCCGGGGCCGGCTGCTAGTGAGATGTCGCAGGGCCATCATTGTTCAGTAGTTGTTGAAATTGATCCGGCGACACCGCGTGGGAGATCAGAAAACCTTGCACCTGGTTGCAGTCGATCTTGCGCAGGAGCGCCAGTTGCTGGGGCGTCTCCACCCCTTCGGCGACCACGGTCAGGCCGAGTTTGCGGCCCAGCGCGATGATGCTCGCCAACGCCTGGGCAATGCCTTCGTTGTCATGGCTGCCCTGGACCAGCGCCTGGTCGATCTTGAGTTCGGTAAACGGCGTGGACACCAGGTTCAGGTACGAGCTGTAGCCCTTGCCGAAATCATCCTGGGACAGCCCGAACCCCTTGATGCGCAGGCGGCAGGCACCGGCATAGAAGTTACTGATGTCCTGCGGCACCGAGCACTCCATCAACTCGAAGCAGATCATCCCCGGGATGCCATCGTGGTGCAGCACGAACTCCAGCAAACGGTCCGCCAGGTCGTGGCTGTTGAGCAGGTGGGTGGGCAGGTTGATCGACACCGGGATTTCATAGCCACGCTGGCGCCAGTGTTCCTGGGCGTGGATCGCCTGCTTGAGCACCAGCCACAGTAGTCGTTCCTCCAGTTCGAAGGCCTTGATCGCCGGCAGGAAGGCACCCGGCAGCATCACGCCTTGCTCGGGGTGCATCCAGCGCACCAACGCTTCGGCGGCGACGATACGGCCGTTGGCCAGGGATTTTTTCGGTTGGAACCAGGCCTGGAACTGGCCGGCGCTCATGGCCTGGATCAGGCTGTGACGGTCGATGTCCACGTGCTCGGGCATTGCGGGGGAGGGCTTGCACACCCTGTTCCTGAGTTGTTCCACCAGGCTGCGCAACGCATCGGCGGCAACCGGTTTCGAGATCAGCCCGATCACCTCCACATCGAGGTTTTTTGCCACCAGGCTGGCCGCCATCAACATGCGTCGCGACGCAGCGCTCATGATCGCCAGCGCCGGCTTGCAGCGCAGGCTGGCCAGGCACTGGATAAACTGCACGCCGTCCATGCCGGGCATCAGCAGGTCGGTCAGTACCAGGTCGAAATCCCGCTGGCGCAGCTGCTCCAGCGCTTCTTTGCCATCCGCGGCGGTTTCGAGCATGAACTCCCCCAACTCACTGAGCAGGTGCTGCAGGTAGATGTGCTGCAGGGGATGATCCTCAACAATCAAAATACTAAGGGGCTTCATGGGTGATCCGTGCATAAGGCGCCAGGGAGTTGAATAGAGCCCGCAACGCAAAGGGTTTGACCAGGCAGTGGTTCATGCCGGCGGCCAGGCACAGGTCGGCCTCGCCGCGCATGGCGTTGGCGGTGGCCCCGATAATCGGCAACGGGCAGCCCTGGCGGCGCAGTTCGCGCGCCAATTCATAGCCGTTGATATGGGGCATGTTCACGTCCGTCAACACCACGTCGAAGTTGCCGGCGGTGTACAGCTGCAACGCTTCCCGGCCATCGGCCGCCAGCTCCACGGTACAGCCGAGCTCTTCGAGTTGGTCACGCAGTATCAGCTGGTTGATGATGTTGTCCTCGGCCACCAGCAGGTGCAGGTTGAGTTTATTCAGGTCACGCTGGCGCGTGTGCTCATCGGCGCGGGCCACCCACAGCCCTTGCGCCTGGCTGACGGCCTGATGAATAGCGCCCAGGTGGTTGAGGTTGACGTGCCAGGCACCGGCGTCGGCCTCCAGGGCCGTGCAGGCGTTGCTGCTGACGTGAATCACCGGGCCCGGCCACTCGGGCACCAGCAACGGGTCGATGCTGCCGGGGTGCACTTGCAGCAGTAGATGATTGTCCGCCAGGGTCGGCAGGCCGGTCTGGGCCCTGGCGCCCCAGCGACGCAGCCAGCCACTGACCGAGTTGGCCAACTCCGGAATCGGCGAGGCCACGTAGATAGTCTCGGCCAATAGGGGGGGCATGGGCGGGGTGGGGGCCTCTTCCAGCGGCAGGATCAGACTGAAACTGCTGCCCAGGCCGAGTTCGCTGACCATGCGGATATTGCCGTTCATCAACTCCGTCAGGCGTTGGCAGATCGGCAGGCCCAAGCCGGTGCCGGCGACCACATTGGTGTTGCCTTCACTCTGGTAGAACGGTTCGAAAATCATCGCCTGGTCTTCCTGAGCGATGCCTTTGCCGGTGTCCGAGACTTGCCACAACAGGCTGGAACGCTCGCCGTCGCGGCCCAGTACTTTGACCCGCAGCACCACGCGCCCGTAGTCGGTGAACTTCACCGCGTTGTTGAGCAGGTTGTTGAGTATCTGACGGATGCGCGTCACGTCGCCGATCAAGCGTTCCGGCAGCGTGGGATCAAAGCAGGCGTACAGTTGCAGGCCCTTGCCCTGGGCGGCTGCGGCGTAGCCCTGGATGATTTCGTGGACCAGGTCCAGGGGCGAGAACTCGCTCAACTCCAGGGCCAGTTGCCCGGCCTCGATCTTCGACACATCCAGCACGTCGCAGATCAACTGCAGCAGCGTCGAGGAGGAGCCTTCGATGGCATGCAGGTAGTCCTTCTGCTGGGCGTCCAGTTGCGTGCGCGCCAGCAATTCCAGGGTGCCGAGCACGCCATACAACGGTGTGCGGATTTCATGGCTCATGGTTGCCAGGAACAGGGTTTTGGCGGCGTTGGCGGCATCCGCCGATTGGCGTGCTTCTTCCAGCGCCGCCTCGACTTGCTTGCGTGCACTGATATCGCTGAACGCGCAAAACAGCACGTCCTCGCCGCGATAGCGGGTGGGGGCGCTGCTCAGGTACAGGTGGCGGCCGTCGATGGTTTCGAAGTAGTCACTGTGTTCGCTCGGCTCGCAGGCAAAGGCCTGCTCGATCCAGCCGGCGCGCAACGCCTCACGCTCCGGGCCGTGGCCCAGCCACTGTTGGGCCAGGGTGTTTTCCAGCACCACCTGGCCGTCGGTGCGGCGCAGCACGCAGAGGGCAACGGGCGCGGTCTGGATCACGTCGCGGCCGAACGCCTCGCTTTCGATCAAGGCCTGGATGCGATGGATCGAAGGGATGATGAAGCGCTGGTCGACGCGGCGCATCACCAGCCAGATCAACGTCAGGCTGAACAGGCAGAACAGCAGCGAGCCGAGCAACTGTTTCCACAGGCCGGTGACCACCGCGCGCAGGTCGATGGAGTACATCAGTTGCCAGTCCGAGGACTTCAGATGCTTGCGGATCACCAGGTGGTCGGGCAGGAAACCACTGCCGACAAACCCGAAAAAATTGTCTTCCCTGGGCTTGAGGCGTTGCTGGCTCAGCTGTGAGTCGTGACTGTTGGTGAAGACCAGCATGCCCTGGGAGTTGAGCATCATGAATTCGCCGGCGCTCTGGTCGCTGAGGGTCTGGGACACTTCGCGGCTTTCCATTTCCAGGCCCAGCCAGCCGGAGCGAGGGTCGCGCTCATCCAGGCGAATGAAGATGTAGAGGTGCGAGTGCTGCTCGGTCTTGTCGCTGAGCCACAGCTCCTTGAGTGTGCCCGGGTCGCTGTTTTGCAGGGCCTTGAGGCGGTTGAGCATGCATTTGGAAATCGGCAGCACCTGCGCAGTGGAGTCGTACAGCCGCGTCACCTGTGGGGTCGGGCCGGTGTTCACGTAGAGCAGGTTGACCTGCTTGGCCTTGAGGTAATCGCGCATGCGCGTGGTCAGCCAGATGCTCCACTGGTTGCCTGGCGTGTCACCCAGTTGCAGGTGTTGTTCCTCCTCCGAGGGTGGATAGATCCTTGCCTGCTTGCGCACTGCGGACAGGCTGAGGCTTTCGAGCAGGGCCTCGCGGTTGGTGAAAAAAGTGTGGGCTTCGGCGATGGCGCTGCTCATGTAGCCGCGGCGCTGGGAGATGTCGTTGTTGAACGTCGACAGTAGAAAGGTATAGACCCCGCTCAGGATGCCGATCAGCAGTACGGTCGCAAAAATACGAAGCAGCCTTCTGGCTGCTTCGGGTCGGGAGAGGACGGGGTTGATCTGGAGCAGATAACTTTTCAATCGCATCGGCGCACTTTAAACAGCACGGTGCACCGGGGGTATAAGACGATCCTTAAAACGGGCCTACTTGTAGTACATATCCACCACCACGGCGGCGTCGAAGGCACCCGGGATCGGCAAGGTGCGCCATTTCAGGTCGGCGCGGAATTCATCGTGGCTCTGGCCCAGCCCCATCAACTCTTGCAGCGTGAACCAGTTATTGAACGGCAATTGCTGTTGGCTCTCGGCGCGGGACAGCGCGATGCCCACCGAGCTGTTGTTATCCGGCACCAGCAAGCCATTGATCACACTGCCGCCCCCCGCCGTGCTGGCGAAGCGTGCGCTGATGGTGTAGGGCGTGTCGCAGCCCTTGCGCAGGTTCAGGCTGAAGTTGGCGCTGCTGGCCACTTCACCGATGGCAGCCTTGCGCGACGGTGTTGGGAAGTTGACCACGCTGGGGGTGATGGTCAACTCGGGGGTACAGGGCACGAAGCGGATATCGTTCATGCCGGTGACCACGTAGTTGAAATTGCTGTTGGGCCGCGAGTTGAGCCCGCGCACGCCGTCGAGCTGGAATACCCGGTAGGAGGTCAACGTACTGGCTTGCCCGCTGGGTGGCGTGGGGTCGTATTTCTCGATGAACACGCTGAAGTTGAGGGTAAAGCGCGCCTTGTCCCAGCCGACGCAATTGGCCAAGTTGCAGCCTCGATCGGAATAGAAGCCGGTACCGACCTTGCCGGTGCTTTGGGTAATCGGCTGGTTGTTGTAGCGAATGCCCACGCGAATACCCGTGCCGATACTCACGCCGGCCGGATTGACGTAGAAATACACTTCTTCGCGGCCATGGCCGTAGTCGTCCTTGCAGATCACATCGGTCGAGCGCGGGCCCGACTCCCAGATGATGGTGCCGTTGGGCGCATCGGCGGCCACCGCCAGCGCAGTACCCAGTGCCTCCTGGGTGATGATCGAGTTGGTGCCGTCCTCACGGCAGGCCAGGGCGTGGCTGGTAGCCGGCAGGACCGCATAGGCCCACAGCAGCATCGGTAAGCAGTGTTTGGTGAGTGACATGGGGGCAGATACTCCGCGATCTATCACTTGAGCGCCGCACTATGGCGGGCCTGCAAGCCGATATCGGTGATTTCGGTGAAGTGAAGGGGGGTGCCTTTGGCCAGACGTCTCGGTGCGGTGAGGGTTTTGCTCTCATGGGGTTTGAGCAGCAGGTAATCGCTGAGCGCCAGGCTGTCGGTCTGCACATTGACCAGCGACAGGTGAAACGCGCTGGGGTTACTGACGGTGATAGTCGGCCCGTCGTCGCTGCGCCATGATAATTGCCGCACCGCCTCGGCCGAGCCACCCTTGAGCGCGGGCGGCCGATAGAACAGCTTGAGCCGTTGGCGTATTGCGAACTGCACGCTGTTGGCGTCTTGCGCCTTGAGCGGAATTTCCATGACGTTGAGCCAGAACAACGACTCGCGATCGGCGGGCAAGCCTTCCCCGGCATACAGGATGCGCAGCCGGTGATGTTCTCCGGCGCCCAGTCGCACCAGCGGTTCGGGGGTGGCAAACGGCACGGGGCCTGCGGCTGAATCGTCCTCGCCGGTGACCCAGGTTTGCACCACGACGTCACGCGGTGCCTGATTGACCACGCTGATACTGGCGGCCTTGTCCTGGCCGAAGTAGATCAGGCGCGTGCCTTCGATCTTCAACGCAGCACGGGCGGGTGGCGGTGCGAGAGCCAGCAGCGCACAGGCCAGCATCGCCATTCTGAGTAGAAACATGAGCACAATTGAAATCCATGGGAGCGTGTGGGGACGCAGCCCATGGTAGGGAGAGGTGCGCGCGGGGGCTTTCAGGCGATTCTTAAAAGTGTGCCGGTGTACCGGCTTAGCGTTTCAGAATCGCCTTAAAGTCAGGTTTGCCGCCCGACGGTTAACGTAGCGGCGTTGAATGATCGACGCTGATGCCCAACTGTCAGGTTTACCTATGTCCAATAAAGCGTTACGCCTTCTGATTGCCGATGCAGACCTTCTGCAACGGATCAAGATCGAGAAAATGCTCAACCAGATGGGCTATCACCGTATCGCCCCGATTGGTTCGTTCGACGAACTGCTGGCGTTGACGCGTTCCCCCGGCGTGGCATTCGACCTGTTGATCATCAACATGGCGCTGGTGCATACACGGGAGGTGAACCTGTTGAAGTACTGCCATGACAACCCGCTGATCCGCCACACACTGGCGTATGACGGCCAATGTGCGCAGAGTTCAAGGGTGTCGGTGTCGGTAAGCCAGACCTTGCATTTGTCGCTGTCGCAATCGCCGGACTTCAACTCGCTGCGCCGTTGCATGGAGATGGTCGATCCCTTGCACACGCCACAGTCACTGGAGCGCCCGACGCTGCGCGCAGTAGACACGGAGCGCATGGCGCCCCGGGTCAGTAAGGGTTCAATAGGCACGCGTGCGTTTTGCCCCGGCGACCCGGCGGTGGTCGCGTGTGCGATCGGGTTGTCGCCCAAGCGCTAGGGGGCTGGCGTTACAAAATGCTCAACGGGTAACTGATGATCACCCGATGCTCATCGCTGTCACGCTGGGTGGTCACTTCGGTGCGCAATGAGGCATGGCGCAAGGCGATGCTCAGGTTCTTCAGCGGGCCTTGCTGGAACACATAGCTCACGGTCAGGTTGCGTTCCCACTCGCTCTTGTCACCCGTTGGCGTGCGGATGTTCGAGCCACTTTCGTACATGCCCATAAAGCTCAGGCCTGGCACGCCGACCGTGGCGAAGTCATAGCCGTAACGCACCTGCCAGGTGGTTTCCCCGGCGCGCTGGAATTTGCCGATCATCGACTCGGTCATGAAGTAGGCCGTGGAACCGTCACCCTGGTTCAGCCACACCGCATCGCTGTCGCCGCTGACCTGTTGCAGGCCGGCGGCAATCGTATGGCCGTCGACCAGGTAAGTGAACAGGGCGCTGCTCAGGCGGCTGTCGACCTTGCCCTTGATCACGCCGTCGCCGTAGTAGCCGAAGGTGTAAAACGCCGGGTCGTTGCCGTTGGCGCCGTCGGAGCGGTTATCGAAGTGGCGCAGGTCGGTGCGCAGGGTGCCCGGGCCGATCTGCCAGTCGTACTTGAGGCCCAGGAAGTTCTGCTTGTAGAAGTCCTGCAGGTTGCCATAGTAGTACTGCAACGTCAGGTCTTTGGTGGGTTTGTAGTCGACGCCGCCGTAGTAGAACTTGTTGACGAACTCACCGCTGACCGCGTTGTTGGCGCCCGGGATCGACATGCCCATCTGGTTGCTCGAACCACGGCCTTTCACGTGTTCCAGCTGGCCGAGGGTGAAGGTGAAATGGTCCAGGTCCTTGGACTGCACCTGTCCGCCGTTGAAGGTCTGTTGCAGCATGCGGTCGGTGGACATCACCACCGGCAGCATGGGCACCAGGGTCCCGTATTTCAGCTCGGTCCGGGCAAAGCGCGCCTTGGCGGTCAGGCCCAGGCTGCCGAACTGGTCCACCGCGCGGCCATCGTGATCGGTGGGGAACACGTTGCCGTTGAACGCAGTGCTTTGCGGGTTGTAGTGACGGCCCTTGCCGGAGTCCAGGCGCACACCGAACATGCCGATGGCGTCGATGCCGAAGCCCACCGTGCCCTGGGTGAAACCCGACTCGAAGTTGGCGATAAAGCCCTGGCCCCATTCCTGGGTGTAGTTGGGGTCGGCCGCGCCGCTGCGGTTGTCGGCGTTACTGAAGAAGTTGCGGGCCAGCACGTTGAGCTTGCTGTCTTCCACCAGGCCGGCGGCGTAGCCCTGTTGGGCGATCAGCAGGCCACAAAGACCGGCGAGTACTGTTGGTGCGCGATTGAAAAGCTCCATCGGTGTCATCCCCATGTGTGTTTGGTTTTTTTGAGGGCAGTCAAAAGCGGCAGTGAAGGTTTTCTATTTGTTTTCAGGAGCAGGTGTTTCAGGAGCAACGGTGGCCGGCACGACATGCAGTCGCACCGGCGGCAAGCGGTACAGGATGAACAGCGCCAGCACGCCGATCCCGGCGCACAGCAACAGGCCTACGCCAACGGACTGCGCCAGGGCATCCCGGGCCAGGTTCAGCCACGGCGAGGCGTCGAGGTTGGCATGCAACAGCGTTTGCGGATCGGCGTACGCGGCAATGCCCTCGGCGTGATTCGCGGCGAGAAACACCCGCTGCACATTGGCGCTGTACAGCAGGTTGACCAGCACCCCCATGCCCGCAGTGCCGAGCAGCCCGCCGACCAGGCGCAGGGACTGGGTCAGCGCCGTGGCAATCCCCAGGAACTGCCGTTCGGCCAGGGTCTGGGTGAAGACCGTGAGGTTGAGCAGGATAAATCCCAGCCCCAGGCCGGCCAGCAGGATCAAACCGAGCAGCAGGTTGAACGCGGCCCCGCGCCCGACCACCGCCAGGCCCAGGCACGCCAGCAGCAGTGCGACAAAGCCTGCCAGAGGCAAATGGTTGGGGTTGCGCAAACGGGTCACGATGCGGCTGTTGACGATGGCCCCCAAGGTGATGCTCAACGCCAGCGGCGTGATCAACAGGCCGGCGTCCTGGGGCGAGTAGCCGTAGGCGCCTTGCAGCAACAGCGGCAGGTAGAACAACAGCGAAAACATGATCGCGCCGGCCGCCACCGACAGTGCGAACAACCATCGCAGGCTCGGCAAACTGAACAGCGCCGCCGGCAACAGCGCATGGGGGCAACGCCGCTCCCAATGCCACAGCGCGCTGATCGCGGCCATGCAGCCCAGGCCCAGGGCGGCGCTCAACGCCAGGCTCGAATGCCCCAGCCACTCCACAAATAGCTGCAGGCTGCCCAGGGCCAGAGCGATCAATAGCGCGCCGGGCCAGTCCAGGCGAATGCCGCTGCGCTGCTGCGGGCGGTACCAGGGCAGAAAGCGCCAGGCGATCAACAGCGCCAGGCACCCCAGGGGCAGGTTGAGGTAGAACACCGAGCGCCAGCCAAAGGCGCCGGTCAGGTAACCCCCCAGGCCCGGGCCGATGGCATTGACCACGCTGAACAGCGCACTCAAGAGCATTTGCCAGCGCAGGCGTTGACGGGTATCGGGAAACAGTTCGGGAATGCAGGCGAACGCGGTGCCGATCAGCATGCCGCCGCCCACGCCTTGCAAGGCGCGGCCGATCACCAGCACCCGCATGTCATCGGCCACGGCGCAGGCCAGGGAGGCCAGGGTGAAAATCAACGTGGCGGCGAGCACGAACGGCTTGCGCCCGTAGTAATCCCCCAGCCGCCCGAAAATCGGAATGGTGACGATGGACGCCAACAGGTAACCGGTGGCCACCCACGCGTAGAGTTCAAATCCATCGAGTTCGGCGACGATGCTCGGCAAGGCGTTGCCGATCACCGTCTGGTCGAGTGCCGAGAGCATCAGCACCAGGGAGATGCCGAGCATGGCCAGCAAGGCTTGCTGGAAACTCAAGGGCGGGTGGGCTGCCACGGTCATGGTCGGCCCTCAGCGCAACGCGGTGACGGCGGTGGCGATGCGTGCACAGCCCTGGTCGAGAGTAGCGATCGCGGTGGCGATCGACATACGGAAAAACGGCGCCAGGCCATACGCCGTGCCGGCCACCACCGCCACGCCCTGGCTTTCCAGCAGGTACATCACGACGTCGCTGTCGGTGTGCAGCACCTTGCCCTCGGGCGTGGTTTTACCCAGCAGGCCAGCGCAATTCACATATAGGTAGAACGCACCATCGGGCTTGCGGCAACTGAGGCCGGGAATGGCATTGAGCAGCTCCAGGCAGCGGTCGCGGCGTTGCTGGTAGACCAACACGCTTTGCTTGACGAAGCTCTGGTCGCCGTTGAGCGCTTCCACCGCCGCTGCCTGGCTGATCGAGCAGGCGTTGCTGGTGGACTGCGATTGCAGGGTGGCCATGGCGCCGATCAGGTCGGCGGGGCCGGCGGCGTAACCGATGCGCCAGCCGGTCATGGCGTAGGTCTTGGACACGCCGTTGACCACCAGGCTGCGCTCGCTCAAGGCCGGCTCGATGGCGAGGATATGCGGGTTGTCCAGGCCGTCGAAACGGATGTGCTCGTAGATGTCATCGGTCATCAGCAGCACATGGGGATAGTCCAGCAGCACATCGGCCAGGGCGCGCAATTCGCTGTGGCTGTAGCTGGCGCCGGTGGGGTTGCTGGGGGAGTTGAGCAGCAGCCAGCGGGTACGCGGGGTGATCGCCGCGCGCAGCTGGCCTGGGGTCAGCTTGAAGCCGTTGTGTTCCGGGCAGGCGAGGGTTACGGGCTCGCCTTCGCAGGCCAGCACCATGTCCGGGTACGACACCCAGTACGGCGCCGGGATCAGCACCTCATCGCCGGCGCCGAGGGTGGCGGCGAAGGCGTTGAAGATCGCGCTTTTGGCGCCGCTGGTCACCAGCACCTGCTGGGCGGTGTAGATCAGGGCGTTTTCCCGTGCCAGCTTGTCGACGATGGCCTGGCGCAGCTCCGGGGTACCGGCGTTCTGGGTGTAGCGGGTTTCACCGCGCTCGATGGCGGCACTGGCGGCCTGGCGAATGTTGGGTGGCGTATCGAAATCCGGCTCGCCCACCACCAGGTTGATGATGGACTGGCCCTGGCGACGCAGCTCGTTGGCGCGGTCGGACGCGGCGCTGCTGGGCGATGGTTTGATGCGTTGCACACGGGCGGCGATGCGGGAGGCAGTCACGGGCGTTCCTCGTTGATGGCGTTGACAGGGGCCACAGTACGAGGCGCGGGGAAGGGCGCCATAAGATGAGTTCGTTCTGGTTTGATAGGCAGTGCTTATGGCTGGGGTTGCACTGTTGCGGTGCGTCCAGTCCTGGCTGCTCCGGGCGGGTGCCTTGGATGGAGGATCAGGGGCACCCATAGCAAAGCCTTATGGCTGGTTATACGGATGGCCTGTCTTTTGCAAACCTGCCAGGTGTACGCAAAACCAAATGTGGGAGGGGGCTTGCTCCCGATAGCAGTGTGTCAGTCACAGATGCGTCAACTGACACTGCCCCATCGGGAGCAAGCCCCCTCCCACATTTAAGGCATCACTTGTCCATTACATGAGCATCGCCATTTTGAACCTGCGCCGCCTGAAGTATTTCGTGAAACTGGTCGACATCGGCAGCATGACCCAGGCCGCCGATGTACTGCATGTGGCGCAACCGGCGTTGAGCCAACAACTGGCAACCCTGGAAGCCGAGCTGCAACAGCAGCTGTTGATTCGCACCAAGCGCGGCGTCACGCCGACCGAGGCGGGCAAGGTGTTGTATGGGCATGCGCAGATTATTTTGCGTCAGTGCGAGCAGGCCCAGAGCGATATCAATGCCACCGGCCAGGCGTTGTCCGGGCAGGTGTCGGTGGGGCTGGCGCCGGGTACTGCGGCGTCGGCGCTGTCGTTGCCGTTGCTGCGCACCGTGCGTGAGCGCCACCCTGGCATCCTGCTGTACCTCAATGAAAATTTCGGTACCACCTTGAGCGAGCTGATCATGAACGGCCGTATGGACATGGCCGTGCTGTATGGCGGGCGCGAGGTGCATGGCCTGAGTTTTGTCTCGCTGTTGCGCGAGCCGCTGTACCTGGTGAGTGCCGACCCGGCGATTGCCACGCGTGAAGAAGTGCCCCTGGCCGAACTGGCCGACATGGACATGCTGCTTCCGCGTCCCTACAACGTGATGCGTCGGCTGGTGGACGAAGCCTTCCTGCGCATCGGCCTGAGTGCGCGGGTGGTGGCCGAAATTGAATCCTCGACCACGCTGACCGCCGCCGTGGCTGACCATTTCGGCTCGACCATCCTGCCGGAGTCGTCGGCGCGGGTGATGGTGGCGGCCACTTCGGTGCACATGTGCCGCATCGTCGAACCCGAGGTGGAGGCGCCGCTGGCGCTGTGCCTGTCGGGGCATTTGCCGTTGTCGGTGCCGGCCCAGGCGGTCAAGGCGATCCTGCTGGAGCTGGTGGCGAAGATGCGTGGCAGCCTGATTTGAGCGGTCATAAGGTCGGCTTATCACCCCAAAGCCAAAGCGTCTTGGCCGCTTTTCGAGGGGCTCGGTAGATTGGGCCCATCCACTCAAGACACGCTCGACAGGCAGGGGCCATACATGGATTCAGCACGTATCAAGGGGTTGATGGATTTGCTGGCCGAATCCGATCTGCTGGAACTGAGCCTGACCGAAGGTGACAGCACGCTGCGGCTGTTCAAGCAGGCAGGTCAGGTGATCACCAGCGTCGCGCCGGCCGTGACCGCAGCGCCAACACCCGCAACCCCCGTGGCCAGCGCCGCCGTGGAGATCAAGGCCAGCCTCTATGGCGTCCTGCACCTGACGCCCGCCGTGGGTGAGGCGCCGTTCGTCAGCGTGGGCCAAGCGATCGAAGCCGGTCAGACCGTGGCGGTGATCGAGGCGATGAAGATGTTCCATCCGGTCAAGGCCAAGGTTGCCGGCAAGTTGGTTGAGATTCTTGCCCAGGCCGGCGTCGAAGTCGAAGCGGGCCAGGCCCTCTTCCGGCTCGGTTGACCCCCACGCGTATTCGTTATTCAGGTGAATTCAATGTTCGACAAAGTGCTGATCGCCAACCGTGGCGAAATCGCCCTGCGCATTGCGCGTGCCTGCCACGGCCTGGGTATCAAGACCGTGGCGGTGCACTCCGAAGCGGACCGCCATGCGCAGTATGTGCAAAACGCCGATGAGTCGCTGTGCATCGGTCCGGCCGCACCGGGCCTGAGCTACTTGAACCAGACGGCGCTGCTGTTTGCCGCCAGGGTCAGTGGTGCCCAGGCGATCCACCCCGGTTACGGGTTCCTGTCGGAAAACGCCGGGTTTGCCGAGCGCATCGAAGCGGCCGGGTTGACCTTTATCGGGCCGAGCGCCGCATGCATTCGCACCATGGGCGACAAGGTGGCAGCCAAGCGCGCCATGCGTGAAGCCGGTGTGCCGTGCGTGCCGGGGCCGGATTCGAGCATGCCGAGCGACGATGCGAGCATCCTCGCCATCGCCGCCGACATCGGTTACCCGGTGATCGTCAAGGCCGCCGGTGGCGGCGGCGGTCGCGGCATGCGCGTGGTGCAGGCAGAGGCCGAGTTGTTGGCGGCCATCGGTCTCACTCGCGAAGAAGCGCGGTTGGCGTTCGGCAACCCTGAACTGTATATCGAGAAATTCCTCGGCCACCCCCGGCACGTGGAAATCCAGGTGCTGTGTGATGCCCATGGCCATGCGATCTGGCTCGGCTGCCGCGACTGTTCCCTGCAACGCCGCCACCAGAAAGTCCTGGAAGAAGCGCCGGCGCCGGGCATCGATCCCGCGCTGATCGCCACGGTCGGCGAACGCTGCGCCGAGGCCTGCCGCCGCATCGGCTATCGCGGCGTGGGCACTTTCGAGTTTCTGTATGAGGACGGCGAGTTCTTCTTCATCGAGATGAACACGCGCCTGCAAGTGGAGCATCCGGTCACCGAGATGACCACCGGCATCGACATCGTCCAGCAGCAACTGCGCATGGCCCGCGGTGAAGTGCTCAGCGTGCGCCAGGAGGACGTTCAACTGAACGGCCACTCCCTGGAGTGCCGCATCAACGCCGAGGACCCGCTGACCTTTATGCCGACCCCCGGCCTGATCCAGCGTTGGGAAGTGCCCGGCGGCTTTGGTGTGCGGGTCGATTCCCATGTCACCACCGGCTACCGCGTGCCGCCGTACTACGACTCGATGGTGGCCAAGGTCATCACCCACGGCGCCACGCGCGAAGACGCCATGGCGCGCATGCGCCTGGCCCTGAGCGAGATGGTCGTGGAGGGCATCACCACCAACATTCCGTTGCACCGCGAGATTCTGGATGACCCGGCGTTCTGCGCCGGCGGCGTCGATATTCATCACCTGGAGCGCTGGTTGCAGCAAAGGAGTCCGACATGAACATCGCCCCTGTCATCAGCCTGCTGGGCTCCAGCGCCTTGCTCTTCGAGGCGCCGGGCGAACTGGACCTGGCCCCGCAGCAGCGCATCTGGCGCCTGGCCCTGCAAGCCGGCGAATGGCCCGAGATCCACGAAGCCGTGCCCGGCATGAACAACCTGATGCTCACCTTCCTCACGCCGCCCCGTGAACTGAACGGCCTGTGCCAGCGCCTGCTGGAAGCCTGGGAACAGAGCCAGCCGCTGCCTCTGGAGGGGCGCATTGTCGAATTGCCGGTGGTGTACGGCGGCGAGTTCGGCCCGCATATGGCGGACGTGATCGCCCACACCGGGTTGGATATCGAGACCATCGCCAACCTGCACTGCGAACCGCTGTACCCGGTGTACGCCCTGGGCAGCCACCCCGGTTATTGCTACCTCGGCGGCATGGACCCGCGCCTGGCCACGCCACGGCGCCAGGTGCCGGTGCTGACTATTGGGGCGGGCTCGGTGTCCATCGGCGGGGTGCAGACCGGGGTGTCCGCCTCGGCCGGCCCCAGCGGCTGGAACACCATCGGCCGCACTGAAATGGCGTTTTTCGACCCCGCCCAAACCCCGCCCGCGATCTTGCGGCCGGGTGATTTCCTGCGCTTGCGCATCGAGAGGATCATTCGATGATCGAGATTTTATCGGCCACCGCCCTGGCCACCGTGCAGGACTTCGGCCGCTTCGGCAGCCTGGGTTATGGCGTGGGCACATCGGGCGCCATGGACCACCTGGCCCTGGCCTTGGGCAACCTGTTGCTGGGCAATCCCGAAGACGCCGCCGCGATTGAAATACCGCTGTTCCCGTTCGAGGTACGGCTGCTGCAGGACTGTGCCTTTGCGGTGACCGGCGCCGCTTGCGACGCCACCCTGGACGGCCAGCCCTTGCCACCGAACTGGGTGTGCCAGGGCCGCGAAGGCCAGGTCTTGAGCCTGGGCTATCCGACGTCTGGCAGCCGTGCCTATCTGTGTTTGGCGGGCGGGGTGGATGTGCCGTCGGTGCTGGGTTCGCGCAGCACTCAATTGCGCGGCGAGTTCGGTGGCCTCGACGGCCGCGCCCTGCAACAGGGTGATCGGCTGGGGGCACTGCACCCCGGTATCAGCCCGTTGCCGCTGGATGTTGGGGTGCTGGCGCCAGGCCTGGCGCTGCCGTTGCAGGTTGATGGGGTGCCTGCCATGCGCGTGTTGCCCGCCGCCGAATACGAGCGCTTCCAGGAGGCCTCCCGCGCGGCGTTCTGGGCCGGTGAATGGAAGATCACCACCCAGAGCAATCGCTACGGCTACCGAATGGAAGGCCAGCCGCTGCTGCCCATTGCACCGATGGAAATTCGCTCCCACGGCATCGTGCCGGGGGTGATCCAGGTGCCCCACGGCGGCCAGCCCATCATCCAGATGCGTGACGCCCAGCCCAGCGGCGGCTACCCCAAGTTCGGCAGTGTGATCGAGGCCGACCTGTGGCGCCTGGGCCAGGCGCCCATCGGCGGCAAGGTGCGCTTTATCGAGTGCAGCTACCTGGAGGCCGTCGAGGCCCTGGAAACCAATCGCGCGTATCTGCGGGAAGTCAGCCGCCTGCTGGAACTGCACCGTGAAGGAGTGAAAGCATGACCCTTGAGGAAATTCGCCAATTGGCGCTGTGGCTCAAGGAGCACCACCTGGCCGGTGCCGAAATGAGCCGCCCCGGTGTGCACCTGACGCTCAAGCGCGGCGCCTCGGCCGGCGCTGTTGCGGCGCCTGCCGTGGCCGTGGTTGAAGACCAGGTGCTGCGCACCACCGGCCTGGGCCGCTTGCTGCTGACCCATCCCCAACTGGATCAACCGTTCGTGGCGGTGGGCGATCAGCTCAGCGCCGGGCAACTGGTCGCGCTGCTGCAAGTGGGTGAGTTGCTGTTGCCCTTGCGCGCGCCCCGCGCCGCACGGGTCGTCGATGTGCGCGTGCCGTGCGGCACCACCGTCGGCTACGGCGAAGCCTTCCTTGGTGTGGAGTACCCCGCATGAAGATTGATTTGAACGCCGACCTCGGCGAAGGCTTCGGCCCGTGGCGCATGGGCGAGGATGAGGCGCTGATGCACCTGATTTCATCGGCCAATGTCGCCTGCGGTTTCCATGCCGGCGACCCGTTGATCATGGACAACACGGTGCGCCTGGCCAAGGCCGGCGGCATCGACCTGGGGGCGCATGTGGGCTTCCCGGACCTGATGGGCTTTGGCCGTCGGCAGATGAACATCGAGATCAAGGAACTCGCCGCCCATGTGATCTACCAGCTCGGCGCGCTCGCCGGGATCGCGGCGGTCAACGGCCATCCCATGACCCATATGAGCTTCCACGGCGCCCTGGGCAATATGGCCGCCGCCGATGCGGCGCTGGCGGAGCCGTTGGTGCGGGCGGTGGCGGCGTTTGACCCGACGCTGATCATCAGCTCCTCCAGCAGCCGCGCCATCGAGGGCGCGGCCGAGAAGTGCGGCCTGCGCGTCGCCACCACGTTTCTCGCCGACCGCGCCTATGACGACGATTGCCTGCTGGTGCCGCGCAAGGTCGACGGTTCGGTGATCAAGGAGCCGGCAGCGGTGCTGCGCCGGGTGCGGCAGTTACTGGAGGAGGGCACCGTGACCGCCCTCAGCGGCAAGGTGCTGCGGGTGCCGACCCATTCGATCCTGCTGCATGGCGACACCCCCGGCGCGGTCGAACTGGCGCGCACCATTCGCGCCGAAATCGAGCAACTGGGCGGTCGCATCACGCCGATTTCCCAGCTGCTGGCCGCGTCATAAGCAGGCCTTATCGCCACACAACCATTGCGTCTTGGTCCAGCGCCCGAAGGCTGGATAGAGTCGAACCATAACCCGTAGCACAAGGACCACCCCATGCCATTTTCCGACTACAAAACCGCGCTGGTCACCGGAGCTTCCTCCGGCATCGGCGCCGCCGTTGTCGAGCGCCTGTGCCAGGAAGGCGTGCAGGTGCATGCCCTGGCCCGCAGCGCCGACAAGTTGCAGGAACTGGCGGCCAGGACCGGCTGCATCGCCCATGCCGTCGATGTCACCGACCTTGCCGGGCTGACCAGACTGTTCGCCGAAAACACCTTCGACATCCTGGTCAACAACGCTGGCGTCGACAAGCCTGGCTCCCTGCTCAAGGCCGACGCCGACGGCATCGAC
This sequence comes from Pseudomonas sp. GV047, assembly GCF_003058245.1. Taxonomy (NCBI): domain Bacteria; kingdom Pseudomonadati; phylum Pseudomonadota; class Gammaproteobacteria; order Pseudomonadales; family Pseudomonadaceae; genus Pseudomonas; species Pseudomonas sp. GV047. Next base: position 244,473 of record NZ_QCWA01000007.1, read on the forward strand.
CTGCTGATCGATGTCAACCTGCGCGCCGTGCTGCACCTGGCGCGCCTGGCGCTGCCGGGCATGGTCGAGCGCGACTGCGGGCACATCATCAACATCAGTTCGATTGCGGCGGCCTACAACTTTGGCGGCAACTCCACCTACCACGCGACCAAGGCCGCCGTGAGCATGCTTTCGCGCCAGTTGCGCATCGATGCGTTCGGCAAGCGCGTGCGGGTCACCGAGATCTGCCCGGGTCGGGTCGCCACGGATATTTTTGCCCACGTGCACGGCGATTCCGAAGCCACCTACAAGCGCTTCGTCGAGGGCTTTGAATTGCCCCAGGCCGAGGACATCGCCAATGCCATCGCCTTCGCGATTGCCGCGCCGATTGCGGTCAACATCGGGCACATGGAAATCACCCCGACCTTGCAGGTGCCGGGCGGGCTTTCCACCGCCCGGCCCCAGGACTACCAGGGCTGAATCCGAGCCCCGGCAAAAGAACGGATCGATCCGTCAGCGCTGCATCCCGCCACGGCCACGCCGGGTGATTTTGATTTCTGCCCTAGCCCAATGCCGATAGGGATTGACCATGAAGCAAGACTTCGATTTGGCCGCGATTCTGCAAGGCGAGTATGCCGAGCTGATCGTCAAGGGCATCGAAATGACCTTGCAGCTGGCGCTGTTCGCCTGGCTGCTGGCGATGCTGCTGGCGCTGACACTGGTCACGGTGCGCCTGACCGGTAACACGCTGGCCGACCGCCTGGTGGCGGGGTATGTGTCGTACCACCGCAATGTGCCGACCCTGGTGCAACTGATGCTGTGGTACTTCGGCGTGCCGACGCTGCTTGGCGAGTCCACGCAACTGTGGCTGGCCAACCACAACACTGAATACCTGTTCTCGGTGATCGCCCTGGGCCTGTGCCAGGCTGCGTATTTCTGTGAAGACATGCGCAGCGGCCTGCGCGCCATTCCCGCCGGGCAGACCGAAGCGTCCAGGGCCCTGGGCCTGGGCTACGTGCGTTCGATGCGCTACGTGATCCTGCCCCAGGGCGTGCGCAACTGCCTGCCGTCGCTGATCAACCACACCGTGCTGCTGTTCAAGAACACCAGCCTGGCGATGGCGATCGGCGTGATGGAACTGACCTACGCCAGCCGCGAAGTGGAGAACTACACGTTCCGCACCTTTGAGTCGTACCTGGTGGCCACGGTTTTCTACCTGGTGTTTTCACTGCTGCTGATGGGCGCCGGGGCATTGCTCGCCCGTCACTTCAGCAAAGCCCTGGCGAGGTAGACCGCGATGTTCGATATGTTTTCAATCGTGCAGCAGAACTGGACGCTGTTCCTGATCGGCCAATACCCCCACGGCCCGCTGGGTGGCCTGGTCAGTACCCTGATCCTGGCGGCGCTGGCGTTGCTGCTGGCGTTCCCGTTCGGCCTGCTGCTGGCCTTGGCGCGGGTGTCGCCGTGGAAGGGCTTGTACTGGGTCGCGACAGTGTGGGTCTATGTGCTGCGTGGCATCCCGTTGCTGATGGTGATCTTCTGGACCTACTTCCTGGTGCCGTTGCTGATCGGCCATAACATCACCGGCTTCATGACCATGCTCTGCACCCTGGTGATCTACCAGAGCGCCTACCTGTGCGAAATCATTCGCGGCGGCATCCAGGCGCTGCCGGCCGGGCAGTACGAGGCGTCCCGCGCCCTGGGCCTGGGCTATGTGCGCACCACGGTCTGGGTGATCCTGCCCCAGGCGCTGTACAACGCGCTGCCGAGCCTGATCAGCCAGTTCATCTCGATCATCAAGGAAACCTCCCTGGGCTACGTGATCAACGTGCAGGAAGTGACCTTCGCCGCCAACCAGGTCAACAACCAGCTGCTGACCAAGCCGTTCCAGGTGTTTTTCATCCTGGCGATCATCTACTACCTGCTGTGTTTCGGCCTGACCCGCCTGGCCGGTTGGGTGGAGCAACGCATTGCCCGCAAGCGCCTGGGCGATGGCGGGCAAACCGTGGCGGGCGGTCCGTTGCTGACCACCGATAATTGAAGAGGGCTGCGCTCATGCATCCAATGATCATGTTTTCGAAAATCAATAAATGGTACGGCGAGTACCAGGCGCTTACCGACATCACCGCCGAGGTGCAACCCGGTGAAGTGGTGGTGCTGTGCGGCCCCTCGGGTTCTGGCAAGTCGACGCTGATCCGCACGGTCAACCGCCTGGAAGACATCCAGGCCGGCCAGATCCTGTTCGATGGCCAGGACGTGCACGGCACCGACGCGCAGATCAACCGCCTGCGCAGCCGCGTGGGGTTTGTGTTCCAGAGCTTCAACCTGTTCCCGCACCTGTCGGTGCTGGAAAACATCACCCTGGCGCCGAACAAGCTGCGCAACCTCAAGGGCGCCGCTGCCAAACAAAAGGCCATGGAATTGCTCGACCGCGTCGGCCTGGCCCATAAGGCCGGTGCTTACCCGGCGCAGTTGTCCGGCGGCCAACAGCAGCGCGTGGCGATTGCCCGGGCATTGGCGATGGAACCGCCGGTGATGCTGTTCGACGAGCCCACCAGCGCCCTCGACCCGGAAATGGTCGGTGAAGTGCTGAGCGTGATGAAGGGCCTGGCCAAGGACGGCATGACCATGATGTGCGTGACCCACGAGATGAACTTCGCCCGCGAAGTGGCCGACACCATCTGGTTTATGGACGCGGGGCAGATTCTGGAAAAGAGCAGCCCCGATGCGTTCTTCACCCAGCCTTCGCACCCGCGAGCGCAACGTTTTATCGCCGACCTGCGGGCCCATTGAGCTGCGGCGGCTTTGCTCCCTCTGCCATTTTTGCTGGTCCAACTTTCTGGAGATTTCCCATGGGTATGAAGCATCTGTTTACCGCACTGGCATTGGGGCCATTGGCGATCGCCGTCGCACAGGCCGACCAGTTGAGCGACATCCTGGCCAAGCAGTCCCTGAGCTGCGGCGTCTACGCCGACGTGCCGCCATTCTCCGCGCCGGACCCGAAAACCCGCGAGTTGGTGGGCATGGACGTGGACCTGTGCAAGGCCCTGGCCAAGACCATGGGCGTGGCCCTGGAACTCAAGCCGCTGTCGGTTGAAGCGCGGATTCCCGAAGTGAAAATGGGTCGCGTCGACGTGATCTTCGCCAACCTGGCCTACACCAAGACCCGCGCCGAACAGATCCAGTTCAGCGACCCGTACTACATCGCCAAGGAAACCCTGGTGGTGCGCGCGGCGAATGCCGACCAGCCGAAAAGCTTCTTCAAGGACAAGCGCATCAGCTCCACCAAGGGCTCCACCTCCGAGCAGTCGATACGCCTTGCCGGGGCCACCCCGGTGACCTTCCAGGACACCGGCTCGGCCTACATGGCGTTGCAACAGAACAAGGTGGTGGGCCTGGTGACCAACACCATGACCGCGCTGAAACTGGTCAACCAGGCCAAGGCCAGTGGTGTCGAACTGGCCTTGGCCAAGGAGCCGATGGCCCTGGAACCCATTGGCGCCGGTATGCGCCGCGATGAGCCGGCGTTTCTGGCCAAGGTCAATGAGTCGTTGATGGCGATGGAGAAGGCAGGGGAGATCGATGCGATCTGGGACCGCTGGATCGGCCCGAACACCGAATACAAGATGGTCCGCGAGGACAAGGTGCAGAGCTTGAGCGCATTGAAGTTCGAGCCGTTGCCGTAAGCGCCGGCGGTTGTGAAAAAGCCCGCCGTGGGTGATGCACGGCGGGCTGTTTTTTTACGGTGTTCTGTACTGGGGGCGCAGGGCCTCATCAATCATCCAGTGCGGTTGGCCGGGCCTGACGCATGTACCGCCCACCCAGCGTTCGTGGCTGGCATGGTCGAGCCAGTACGCCTGTCCGTTGAGCACGCTATGGCCCAAGGGGGTCAGCGACAACGTGCGGCGGGGCCAGTCCAGATGCATCTCGGTTTCCGTCAGCAACGGCTGCTCGCCATCGATCAACGGCCGCAACAGCGCATGAAACATCATGTCCCCGAGGAACGGCAGCGGGTCGCGCCTGGCCATCAGCTCGGCGAACACACGGCCAAACGGCAGCGGCCCGGCTTCGGCGAGGTAGGTCAGGGCCAGGCGTTCGGTCAGCGACAGGCCGTCCTGGGTGCCCGGCAACTCCTGTAATTGACGCAACAGCGCCGGCGCCAGCAACGGCAGGGCCGGGTGTTGGCCATGGGCAAGCGCCGCCAGCCGGGTCGGTGAGCTGTCGCAATAGGCCGACCAGGCCTGTTTGGCCAGGTGCACGGCATCGTCACCGATGAGGCGCCGCTGTGGCCAGAGCCACGCCAATACATCCGGCGCCAGTTGGCCGATACCGATAAAACGCTCGACACCGGGAATACGATCCACCTCGATCAGCTCCAGCTTGGGCGGTGCCTGCTCCAGGCCGGCCAGGGCACGGATCAGGAACAACTGGTCATAGGCGTCCGCCTCGCACCACAGCACGCTGTGCTCGGCACTGGCCAAGGTTTCCAGCTGATCGTATTCATCGTCGACGCGGCGCGTGACGTCCGCTAAGGGCAGAGCAAAGGCCTGGCTGATGAACGCGCTGCGCAGGGCGCGGAATTCTGCGGCGGGGACGTCGCGCACCGGGCCCATGCACAGCGGGTCGGTGAGCATCTGGAAGCGGCCCTTGAACCCGGCCACCTGGAGGCTGTGGGCAATGTCATTGCCGCAGCGCCAGTGGGTGGTGCGTGCTTCGTCGCTGGCGGCAAAGTCGGGATGGCGGGCGGCGAAGTCAATGGCGTCGACATGGGCCTTGAGCTTGGGCCAACTGCTGAAGCCCAGTTGCCTGGCGATCTGCCATTGGGCTTGGGACAGGGTGGCGCCGGGGTCCTGGGCTTTCAGCTGGCGCAACAGTTCCTTGGCGCGCTTGCGCTGCTGCTCAAGGTTGAGACGGCCATCGGTGTTGGAGGATACGGGGCGTTGCGACATACGATCTCCTTGCACAAACCTTTTCCGCTTTAAGGTTGGGAGTCGTAGAAATGAGGTAGAGCTTCATTGTCCTGGGCGCAGCCCTTTCCGCGGAAGGTGGCGTAGAGAGCGCCAGGCGGGAAATATAGGCACTGCGGCGTTTGATTGCAAATCGGGCTTGGGATCGAAGCCGTACTCCTTTTTTGGGGGGGACGGGATTAAATGTGGGAGGGGGATTTGCCCTCATGCCAGTCAGTGAAGACGTAGAAAGGGGAAAAAGTAACCTGTGGTGAGGGAACAAGCTCTTATCAAGATTAAAATAACTCACTGATTTTAAAGGGATAAAATTTCACGCTGAAGTCTTGAGTCCTGCATAAATAATTTCAGGCGAGCGCATTCTTGTGGTGAGCGGGCTTGTCGAATCGTCGCACCGCCCGCGTTGGGCTGCGCAGCAGCCCCAAAAACAGGCGCAGAGGAGTGTCTGATACACCACATTTGTCTCCATCAGGGGCGCTTCGCACCCCAACGCGGGCGGTGCGACGATTCGACAAGCCCGCTCGCCACAGAGGTCCCAGTTTGCTGCGCGACAGCGCTACGTCGAAGAGGTAGTGGCACCTCCCTCGCCACAGGTACGCTGTTCTGGATTATTTGTCCTTGCGTGCATCCATGGTCTTCTGGTGCTCGGCCAGGAACGGCCGTTCTGCCGGGTCGAAGCGATCAATCCCGGCAGTAAAACGATGCCAGTACGGGTACAACGGTTGGCGCCGTGTCACCGCTTCAATACGCGAGAACTGTTCATCGGTGAGTTTCAATTCCGTGGCCGCCAGGTTGTCACGCAGATGCGCTTCCGTGCGGGCGCCGACGATCAGCGAGGTAATTCCCGGACGGTCCTTGAGCCAGGCCAGGCAGGTGCGCGCCACTGACACGCCCTGTTCATCGCCCACGGCGGCGAGGGTCTCGATGATGTCCAGCGCACGTTCCTGGTCATGCACGTAGGGTTCGGGCCAGCCGCTGCCCTGACGGGTATTGGCCGGTGGCTGCTGCCCGCGCCGGGTGGAACCGGTCAGCAGGCCTTCGCCCATCGGCCCCCACACCAGCGTCCCCACGTGCTGGTCCAGGGCCAGGGGCAGTAACTCGTACTCGGCCTCGCGGGATTCCGGGGTGTAGTAGATCTGCTGGGTGATGGGCTTGAGCATGCCGTGCAATTCGGCCTTGCCGAGGGTTTTCATCATCTGCCAGGCGGTGAAGTTGCTGGTGCCAAAGTAGCGGATCTTGCCTGAGCCAACCAACAGCCGCAGGGCTTCGAGGGTTTCCTCGATGGGGGTCATGCCGTCCCAATTGTGCAATTGGTAGAGGTCGATATGGTCGGTGCCCAGGCGCTTCAAGCTCGCTTCGCACGCGCGAATCAGGTGATAGCGCGACGAGCCTGAGTTGTTCGGGTTGTTGTCCACGGGGCTACGGCCCTTGGTGGCCAGCAGGATATCGTTGCGCTTGTCGCCCAAGGCTTTGCCGACCACTTCTTCGGCCAGTCCGTGGGAGTAGAGGTCGGCGGTGTCGACCATATTCACCCCGGCGTCGAACGCGATATCGAACATGCGCCTGGCCTGGGGCACGTCTACCGATCCGCATTTTTCAAACTCGGCGCGACCGCCAAAGGGCACGGTGCCGAGGATGATTTCGGATACCAGCAGGCCCGAATGGCCCAGTTGTCGGTATTGCATGTCGTCTCCTACTTAACGTTGAACCTGAAGTTCTGAACGACGTGGGTGGCGATAGTTTGAATTTTTTCATGAAAACTTCCCGCGCCTGCCGCACCATTGCGCCCAACAGGTTTAAGAGGAATACCGCGTCCATGAGTGCACTGATCGAAACCCGCGCCCTCACGCGCATGGACGAACGCCGGCAGGTACCGTTGCTGCAGCCCACGGATTTCACCTTGAACCGCGCCGACCGCGTGTCGATCACCGGCGCTTCCGGTTCCGGCAAAAGCGTATTGCTGCGGGCATTGGCGCTGCTGGATGCGCCCACCAGCGGGCAGGTCCTGTGGAACGGCCAGCCGATTGCCAATGCCGAGATTCCCCATTACCGCAGCCATATCAGCTACCTCTCCCAACGCCCCGCGCTGCTCGAAGGCACGGTGGAGGACAACCTGCGCTTTCCCTTCAGCCTCAAGACCCTGCGCCAGCGCCGCTTCGACCCGCAAGCGGTGACCGCGTTGCTGGGGCATGCCGGCAAGGCAGCCGATTTTTTGACCAGGAACGCATTGGACCTCTCGGGCGGCGAGGCCCAGGTGGTCTCGCTGATCCGCACCCTGCAACTCAACCCCGAGGTGCTGCTGCTGGACGAACCCACCGCTGCCCTCGACCCCACCTCATCCCGCGACGTGGAAGTGCTGATCAGCGCCTGGTTTGCCGGCGACAACGCCCGCGCCTATGTCTGGGTGTCCCATGACCTCGATCAGGCGCGGCGCATGAGCGACATCCACTTGCACATGAGTGCCGGCGTGTTGAGCGAGGCGACCCAGCCATGAATTATCAAAACCTCACCGCCCTGGACATGGGCATCGCCGCTTCGCTGATCCTGGTCAACGGTGCGCTCTCCCTGCTGCTGCGCCTGGGCCTGGGCCGCCAGTTGCTGTGGGCGGCGGTGCGTACCGTGGTGCAACTGTTGGCCATCGGTTACCTGCTGGGCTGGGTGTTCGCGTTCGCCTACTGGTATGTGGTGCTGCCGTTGATGGGCGCAATGACCCTGATCGCCGGGCTGTCGGCGGCGGGGCGCGGGCGCAGGACGTACCGTGGGCAAAGGGTCGACAGCATCCTGTCGGTGTGGGGCAGTTCGTGGCTGGTGACGGCAGTGGGTTTGTTTGCGGTGATCCGCATCCACCCGTGGTACGAGCCGCAGTACGCGATCCCGATCCTCGGCATGATCCTCGGTAATACCCTGACCGGCGTGTCCCTGGGGATCGAACGCATGACCCAGGAACTGACCTCGGGGCGCAACACCATCGAGATGATCCTGGCCCTCGGCGGCTCACGCTGGGAGGCGGCGCAGGAAGCGATCCGCCAGGCGGTACGCGCGGGGATGATCCCGACGCTTAACCAGATGACCGTGGTCGGCATCGTCAGCCTGCCCGGCATGATGACCGGCCAGGTGCTGGCGGGGGAAAGCCCGGTGGACGCGGTGCGCTATCAGATCGTGATCATGTTCCTGATTGCCGCGTCGTCGGCGTTGGGTACGGTGGGGGCGGTGTTGCTGACCTATCGGCGGTTGTTTTCCAGGAGCCACCGTTTTTTGCGTGAGCGCTTGCAAGAGCGCTAAGCGTTCATTTGGCGAAGGGGTTTTCTGTGGTGATGGAGGCCCCACCCCGTCTTCGGCGCCGCGCTGTCGCGCAGCAAACTGGGACCTCTGTGGCGAGCGGGCTTGTCGAATCGTCGCACCGCCCGCGTTGGGGTGTGAAGCGCCCCTGATGAAGACAAATGTGGTGTATCAGACACTCCTCTGCGCCTGGTTTTGGGGCTGCTGCGCAGCCCAACGCGGGCGGTGCGACGATTCGACAAGCCCGCTCACCACAAGAATGCGCTCGCCTGAAATTATTTATGCAGGGCTCAAGACTTCAGTGTGAAACTTTAACCCTTTAAAATCAGTGAGTTATTTTAAGTTTGATAAGAGCTGGGGCCGCTTCGCGTCCCAACGGGAGCAAGCGCCCTCGCCACAAGAATCTTGCTGACCAGAAGGGCGCGTCACAGGTTCAAGGCTGATCCACCACGCCAAAATCCAGCACCACCTTCATCGCCTGGGTCTTGTCCGCCGCCAGTTCAAACGCCTGCACCGCCTGCTCAAACGGCAGCGTGTGGGAGATCACCGGGCGTACGTCGATGACCTGGCGATTGAGCAAGTCCACCGCCTGGGCAAACTCGCTGTGGAAGCGGAAGGTGCCGCGCAGGTCGATCTCGCGGCTGACCAGCAGGTTCAGCGGCAGCGACACCTCACCGCCCAAGCCGACCGTGACCAGCACGCCGCGCGGGGCGATGCAGTCCAGGCCGTTACGCAGGGCCTGGGCGCTGCCGGAGACTTCGAACATCACCTCGAAGTAACCCTTCTCGGCGGTGTAGCGCTTGAGCGCGTCGATGCCGTCGGCAATGTTGTGGGTGCGCGTGGCGCCCATTTTTTCCGCGCAGGCCAGGGCGCTGGCGGACAGGTCCACCGCGACGATTTCAGCCGCACCGGCGGCGCGCAGGCCGGCGATCAGCAGGTTGCCGATGGGGCCGCAACCGGTCACCAGCACGCGCTTGCCGAATACCGCGCCGGCCCGTTGGATCGCATGCAACCCCACCGACAGCGGTTCGGCCAGTGCACCTTCGGCGAGGCTGACATGATCGGCCAAAAGATGTGCCTGGTGCGTCTCGATCACCAGGCTCTGGCGAAACGCGCCCTGGACATGCGGGAAGGGCATCGCGCTGCCGTAGAAGCGCATGTCCAGGCAGTGGTTGGGCAGGCCTTGATGGCAATAACGGCAAGCACCGCACGGGCGCGAGGGCGATACGGCAATGCGTTGGCCGACCTTGAACCGGCCGGCGTCGGAGCCCACGGCGTCGATCACTGCCGAGACTTCGTGGCCGAGCACCATCGGCTCGCGCAGGCGCACAGTGCCGAAGCCGCCGTGCTGGTAATAGTGCAAGTCCGAGCCGCAGATGCCGCCGCGGGCGATGCGCACGCGCAGTTGCTCGGGGCCCAGGCTGTGGGGTTCGTCCTGGGGGCTGACCCGCAGGTCTTTTGAGGCGTGGCAGACAATGGCGTGCATAAGGTTCTCCAGGGTTACAGCGACGCGGTGATGCCACCGTCGACATAGAGGATATGACCGTTGACGAAACTCGCGGCATCGCTGGCCAGGAACACTGCCGCACCGGCCAACTCAGCGACGTCGCCCCAGCGTCGGCTCGGCGTACGTTGCACCAGCCAGTCGCTGAATTCGGGGTTGGCCACCAGGTTGGCGTTCAACTCGGTCTTGAAGTAGCCGGGGCCGATACCGTTGACTGTCAGCCCGTGGGGGCCCCAGTCGATGGCCATGCCCTTGGTGAGCATCTTCAACGCACCTTTGCTCGCCGCATACGGCGCGATGCCCGGGCGGCCCAATTCACTTTGCACCGAACAGATATTGATGATGCGCCCACGCTTGCGCGGGATCATTGCCCGCGCCACGGCCTGGCCCACCAGGAAGGCGCTGTCGAGGTTGGTGCTGATCAGTTCGCGCCAGTGCTGCTCGCTGTAGTCTTCCAGCGGCCCACGGCGCTGCATGCCGGCGTTGTTGACCAGGATGTCCAAGGGCCCGAGGCGTTCCTCGATAGCGGCCACGCTGGCCTGGATCGCCGCGCTGTCAGTGACGTCGAAGGCCTCGGCGTGCACCTCCAGGCCCTCGAGGGTCAGCAGCGCGGCGGCGTCGCGCAGGGTGCTGCGGTTACGCCCGTTGAGCACCACTCGCGCACCGGCCTGGGCCAGGCCTCGGGCGATGGCCAGGCCGATACCGGCACTGGAACCGGTGACCAGCGCCAGCCGGCCATCGAGGCGAAAGGTGTCTAGAACGCTTTGCATGGGCATGTTTCTCCGGGCGCGCTTGTGATAATCAAAACAATGGCTGATGGGCTTAACTTCACTCCGGTATAGGGTTCAGGTCCAATGTTCATTTATGATCGGCTGATCAATATCGGTGATAACCGGGGAGGCTCGATGGAGCTCAAGCACTTGCGCGCCTTTGTGGCACTGGCCCAGGAGCTGCATTTCGGCCGGGCGGCGGCGCAGTTGTCGATTGTGCAACCGGCCCTGAGCATGCAGATCAAGCTGCTCGAAACTGGCCTGGGCGTACGCCTGCTGGACCGCAATCGCCACTCGGTGACCTTGACCGATGCCGGTCGGGTGTTCCTGCCCGAAGCCCAGGCGACCCTGCACCAGGCCGCGCGGGCGGCGGAAGCGGCGCGGGCGTCCAACCGGGGGGAAATCGGCCGGGTGCGCCTGGGCTTTGTGTCGTCGGTATTGCCGCACCTGTTGCCCGAGTTGATCCGCACGGTGCATCAGCGCTACCCGCGGATCGAGCTGGAACTCAAGGACATGCCCGGCCCCGATCAAGCCGCCGCGCTGAAGAGTGACCGCCTGGATTTCGGCCTGATGCGCCTGCCCGCCGCCTACCCAGGGGTGCACACCCGCGTGGTGCTGCGCGAGCCGTTCTGCGTGGCCCTGCCGATGGATCATCCGCTGGCCGCACAGGCGTCGATCCAGCCCGGCGACCTGCTCGACGTGCCGGTGTACATCCTTGCGCGGCGCTATGCGCCCGGGTTCTACGACGAATTTATCCAGGCCGTGGGCATCCCTTTGCAGATCGCGTCCGAACTGGGCGAGTTCACCACCATGCTCGCGCTGGTCTGCGCCGGGTTGGGCGTCGGCGTACTGCCGCAGCAGGCCGCGCGGGCGTTGCCGGCCAATTGCGTGTCGCGGCCACTGGCGTTGGGGGCGTTCCAGGCGCGCACGGGGTTGGCCTGGACCACGTTGGACAGTGCGGTGAAGACCACGCTGTTTGCGTTGATCGTCGAACTGTTTGGCGAGTGATTGTTTCACCCGCTGAAATGCTGGATTGTAAAAGCTGGTGATTCCAGTGGTCGGCGCAGCGGTGGAACATGCCGGTGTCAAAACCCCACCCTTTGGAGCCTTACATGTCCCAGCCTGCGATCAAACTCTATGGTTTCCCCTTGTCCGGCCATTCCCATCGGGCCGAGCTGATGCTGTCCCTGCTGGGGTTGCCCAGCGAGTTCATCCTGGTGGACCTCAAGCAAGGCGCGCATAAAAGCGCTGACTTCACTGCGACCATCAACCGTTTCGGCCAGGTCCCGGCGATTGACGACAACGGCACCGTACTGGCGGATTCCAACGCGATCCTGGTCTACCTCGCCACGAAATACGGCAAGGGCCAATGGTTGCCAAGCGACCCGGTGGGGCAGGCGCGCGTACAGCGCTGGCTGTCGGCGGCCGCCGGCGAGCTGCACGCCGGGCCCGCCACCGCACGGCTGGCCGTGGTGTTCGGTGCCGACGTGGATGCGGCGGCGGCGATCAGCCGTGCCCATGGCTTGTTGGCACTGGTGGAGCAGCAACTGAGCGAAACCCGCTTCCTGGCGGGGGAGCAAGCGAGCATCGCCGATATTGCGTTCTACACCTACGTGGCCCATGCGCCGGAAGGCAATGTGTCGCTGGCCGACTACCCTAAGGTGCGCGCCTGGCTTGCCAGCATCGAGGCCTTGCCGGGATTTGTGGGCATGCCGCGTACGGCGGTAGGGTTGCAATCACATTAACGTTGCTGAGGCGCATCGATGGACCGATTTCACGAAATGCAGGTGTTCCTGGCGGTGGCCGAGGAGGAGGGCTTTGCCGCCGCGGCGCGCCGCCTGAACACCTCGCCACCCAGCGTGACCCGGGCCATCGCCGCCATGGAAGCGCGCATCGGCACCCAGCTGCTGGCGCGCACCACCCGCAGCCTGCACCTGACCGAGGCCGGCCAGCGTTACCTCGAAGATTGCCGGCGCATCCTCGCCGAGCTGGACGAAGCCGAAGAAGCGGCGGCGGGCAGTTATTCGATCCCCTGCGGCCACCTCACGGTGACCGCACCGGTACTGTTTGGCGAGTTGTATGTGGCGCCGGTGCTGGGCGAGTACCTCGACCGTTTTCCGCTGGTGAATATCAATGCCTTGCTGGTGGATCGGGTGGTCAACCTGACCGACGAGGGTATCGATGTGGCTGTGCGCATCGGCCATCTGCATGAGCCGGGGCAACAGGCGATCAAAGTGGGCGAGGTACGCCGGGTGGTCTGCGCCTCGCCCGGCTATCTCGACCAGCACGGCCGCCCCCGGCACCCCGGGCAATTGCCTGCGGCGCAGATCGTCGGCCTGTCCTCCAGCCGATTGGTGAGTGAGTGGGCGTTTGTCGACGCCGGCCAGCCGCTGACGGTGCCCATCGAACCGCGGCTGGTGGTCTCGGCGAACAACGCAGCGATCAACCTGGCTCGTCTGGGCTGGGGGGTGACGCGGGTGCTGTCCTATCAGGTCGCGGCGGCGGTGGCGGCCGGTGAGCTGGAAATTGTCCTCGAGGACTTCGAGCCGGCCCCGTTGCCGATCCAGGTGGTGTTCCAGAAAAGCGCGCGCGTGCCGGCCAAGATCCACACCTTTGTGGATTTCCTCAGCCATCGCCTGGGCCAGGACACGGCCTTGAATCCGGCGATGAAGCGGCGCGGTTGATGGAGCGTTATCGCGATATGCAGCTGTTTGCCGCGCTCGCCGAGCAACCGAGCCTGGCCTCGGCCGCACGTGCAGCCCAGGTCTCGGCGCCGACATTGATGCGTGCGATCGCCCGCTTGGAAGCACGCCTGCGCGTACCGTTGCTGCAACGCAGCACGCGGGGTGTCAGCCTTACCGACACGGGCACTGTCTACATGGCCGACTGCGTGCGGCTGCTGGCCGCCGTGGACGCCGCCGAAGCCTCGGCCAACGGCTTGCATGTACAGGTCCAGGGCAATCTGCGGGTGTTCATGCCGTTGCTGTTCAGCCGCTATGTGATGGCGCCGCTGTTGGCCAGCTACATGGATCGTTATCCGGCGGTGCAGCTTACCGCCCACTACCACGACTATTACCCCAACCTGCACGAAGAGGGGCTGGACGTGGCGATCCTGGTCGGCGAGTTGCCCAGCTCCTCACTGATCGCGCGGCCGGTCGGGCACGTGCGGCAGATCCTCTGCGCCAGTCCCGCTTACCTAGCGGCGCACGGCGAACCCCGACACCCGGACGACCTCAAGCGGCATCGCCTGATCGCCACTGCCGACCCGGTGCATTGGGCGTTCCAGGGGTGCCAGCTCAAGGCCCGCGCGCGGCTGAGTTGCGCCACGGTGCAAGGCACGATCAATGCGGCGGTGCAGGGCGCGGGGCTGGTGCGTTGCTTGAGCTATCCGCTGCATGAGCATCTGCTCAGCGGCCAGTTACGCCGCGTCCTGCAGGGCTATGAGCCAGCGCCCCTGCCGGTGCATGTGGTGTACGGCGAAGGGCGCCATGGGCCGATGCGTGTGCGCAGTTTTGTCGATCATTGCGTGGCGGCGCTGCGTGAGCATCCGGCATTTCAGTTGGCGTAACAGTGGATTGCCTGGGCTGGGTATTCTGCGTTTGGCTGGCGAGGCGCAGCATGGGGGCAACCCACTGGAGGTGATCACCATGAACCCTATTGAACAATCCCCCTGGCATGCCGGCGAACGGCAGTTACAAGCAGCGGTCGGCGTGGCCGAGCGCATGGCGGTGGTCGGGCCCAAGGTGATACGCGATCACCTGCCGGAGCAGCATCGGGATTTTTATCCGCTGTTGCCCTACCTGGTGCTTGGCGTGGTGGATGAACAGGGGATTCCCTGGGCGACCCTGATTGAAGGCGCGCCGGGGTTCGTCCACTCTCCCGACCCTTATACGTTGCAGATTGACAGCCTGCCCTCTGCCAGCGACCCGGCCCGCGCCGCCTTGCACAAGGGCGCTGCCGTGGGTCTGCTGGGTATCGACCTCAACACCCGGCGGCGCAACCGCATGAATGGGCGTATCGGCGCGCTCGATCACGAGGGCCTGTCGGTCGACGTGGTGCAGACCTACGGCAATTGCCCCAAATACATCCAGCTGCGGCCGGTCGATGGGATTGCGCGTAAACCCGGCACCCGGGTCGAGCGTCTTGACGGCCTGGACGCCGCTGCCGAAAGCATGATCCGCAACGCCGACACCTTCTTCGTCGCCAGCTACGTGGAGGTCGACGGCGAACGCTCGGTGGACGTCTCCCATCGCGGCGGTAATACCGGCTTCGTGCGCGTGGAGGGCGACGTGCTGACCATCCCGGACTTTGCCGGCAACCTGTTCTTCAACACCCTGGGCAACCTGGCGGCCAACCCGGTGGCGGGGCTGCTGTTTATCGACTTTGAAACGGGGGATGTGCTGCAGATCGCCGGGCATACCTCGCTGATCCTCGACGGCCCTGAAGTCGCCCGCTTCGAGGGCGCGCAGCGGCTCTGGACGGTGACCGTGGACCACGTGGTCCGCCGCCCGGCGGCGTTGGCGTTGCGCTGGCAGTTCGCGGAGTTTTCGCCGTTCAGCCTGGCGATGGGCGGTTGGTAGCGTCAGCGTATTTATCACGGCCTGTTGAAGAGCAAGCAGGGGAACTCCCTCTGTGGTGAGCGGGCTTGTCCCGCGTTGGGCTGCGCAGCGGCCCTAATCACTTCCACATGATGGGAGTTCGGGCTTCCACACCCCTTCTCTGAATGTGCAGCGACCCGCGAAGGGCGGCGGCGAGGTTGATCAGACGCAACCCGAAAGCTGCGTAAGAGCGGTCCGATGGACCTGCTCATCTTCATCACCCAAAGTCCTCTCCTGGAGACGTAAGACTTTTAACGTTAGCCTTGCACTTCTACCGACAACAAGGACTCGTCATGCAACCCAAGGTCATCAATCCCAAGAGCGTATTCAACTCCCTGCAATACGGCTTCAGCCAAGCCATCGAAGTGCCTGATGGCCGGCGTATTCTGCTTTCCGGCCAGGTAGGTGTGGATGCCCAGGAGCGTACGGTCGGTCCAGGCATTGCCGAGCAAACCGATACGGCGTTGGACAATATCGAAAAAATCCTGGCCGAGGTCGAGGGTGACTTGTCCCATGTGGTAATGCTGCGGCTGTATATCGTCGAATCCGCACGTGATCAGCAGGAGCTCATCGCCCAGGCGCTGCGTGAGCGCTTCCCCCATAACCCGCCGCCGTCGTCCTGGATTATTGTCAGTGGGCTTTCGTTGCCGGAGTGGTTGATCGAAATCGAGGCGGAGGCGGTGATTTCACCGAAATAAGGCCACAACAAGCATGTTCACGCGAAAACCTGTTTGCCATGATCCAGCGGCTCACTGTCCCCACGCCACGCCCAGCGCGGTACAAGCACACTCGATACACAGCTATCAGCGTGACGCAGGGATAAACGCCACACTGCCCTCGTCACGCTTCTGAAACAACCGCTCGCCATTGTCCGGCTGGGTCGTGATCACCTGATGATCCGCACCCAGATACGCCAGCGGCGTCGGATCATCCTTGGAAAACTGCGCGACGATGATCGTACGGTGCGGGTCGAAGGTCTGGCCGCTGGTTTTTTCCAGCCAGGCCATGAAGGCGGCGGTGTGACCCTGGCGGGGAAAGTCCTGGGTCTCGGCGATGTAGTAGAACGGCTTGCCGCCATTTTGCAGGTACATCGGGACCTTGTTGTCGACTTCCACCAGCACCATTTGCCATTGGTTCCAGGGTGCGCTTTTCACGGCCTCGGCTTGCACATCCTCGGCGAAGCGGGTCACGCCGCCGTTGCCGTTGGACCAGGGATAGGCCACGCCGAGGATCAACAGCATGAGTGCGGCAGCGATCCCCAGACCTTTCTGCCAGCGCGGCCAACTGGCGGGCTTTTTCAACACGCGTTCACTCAGCCACCACGCCGCCAGCAACTGGGCAAACGGCACCAGCGGCAGTACGTAGTAGCTGCGCCGGCTGCCGCTGGCGGTAAAGAACACAAACAGCAGGCCCAGGCCCCACACCAGCCAGCGCACGTTCGGCGGGGTGTGACGCCAGTGCCGCACGGCCAGCCACAGGCCCAGCAGCCAGCACGGCGTCCAGGGCAGGGTGTAGGCGGGCAGGTAGATCAGGTAGGTGTAGATCGGCCCCATATGGTCGAACGGGTCGAAGAAACGCACCACGTTTTCCCGGAATACCAAGGCCAGGCCGCTCGCGCCATAGGCCGGTGCGCCGTAGACGTGCGACAGCACGAACGGCACGGCGTACACCGCGGCGGCGATCAGTACGGCCAAAAGCAGGCGCAGGTTGAGGTGGCGCTTGTAGCGCTGTTCGCCGAGCAGGTGCGGCAACAGCACCAGACCGGGCAGCACGAAGCCGATCAGGCCCTTGAACAACGACGTCAGGGCCAGCAACAGGAAAAACACCGTGTAGCGCCACAGCCGTGTGTCGTCGGGGCCGCGCCAATACCAGGCGACGGCCGCCAGCACGCCGCACACGGTGAGCACATCCGCCGTGGCCACGCGGGCCCAGAACAGGAAGTAGAACGTGGTGGCGAGCATCCAGCCGGCGATCAGCCCCGTGCCCTTGCGGAACAAACGTTCGCCGATCAAGTACACCAGCCACACACTCAACCACGCGCCGATCACCGATGGCAGGCGCAACGACCAGGGCCCGAGGCCCCCCGCCAGGTGGGCCGCGCCAGTGATCAGCCAGTAGGAGGGCAGGGGTTTGTCGTAATAGGGCACGCCCTTGAGATAGGGATCGAAATAGTCACCGCTCTGCAGCATCTGCAAGGCGATATTCGCCCAGCGGGTTTCCGGGCCCCACAGGTCACGTGCGCCCAGGCCGGTGAGCAGCAGCAGGGCCGAGACGCCGAGCAACAGCAGCAGGGCGCCGCGTTCGGTCTTGAAATAACCCGGCATCATGGCGCCTGCGGGTAGAGGATAAGTTCCAGGTAGCCCTTGTAGTAGCGTTTGCCTCCGGGCGGCAATTGCCCGGCCTCGCGCATTTCACTGGTGCTGTTGACCCGCAGCAGCACGCCGACCGAGCCGTGCTGGCGCGCGTCCTTGAGCCAGCCCTGAACCTGTTCCAACTCCACTTTGCGTGTGACCGCACCGGCGTACTGCAAGCCGTAGCGCAACTCGCCTTCGGTGTCATACAGCGCCACGTCGGGTCGTTGCAGGCGCCAGGCCAAGGCGCTGGCGCTTTCCAGTTCATTGCTCAGCAGCGCGTGGGTGTGCTGCAACTCATCCAGATGCTCCAGCACAAATTGGTCGGGCATTTCGTTATCGGCGATGTAGGCCGGCATGCTTGACGGCAGCAGCACTACCAGCAGGCCGATGCCCAAGGCCGGCATCGCCCACAGCGTCAGCGGCCGCACGCTTTGCAGCAGGTTGGCAAGGATCCAGCCCAGCAGCACGATAAACGCCAGGGACAGGCTGAACATCTCGGCATGGCTGTTGCTGTACAGCGGCCGGGCGATTTGCAGGTAGATCAGCCCGACCATGGCGGCCATGCCGATCACGAAGTTGAGCAGGCCATTGAGGCGCAGGGTGCGGGTTTTGCCCTGGCTGACCAGCTCGCTCAGGGTATGCCCCATCAGCAATGCGAGGGGCAGCAGGCACGGCATGATGTAGGTCGGCAGCTTGCCGTTGCTCAGGCTGAACAAGCCCAGGGGCAGCAGCAGCCACAGGGCCAGGAAGGCGATCGCCGGTTGGCGCTTTTCTTTCCAGGCCTGGTACAGGGTGTCGGGCAGCAGCCCGGCCCACGGCAGGCAAGCCACCGCCATGATCGGCAGGAAGAACCACCAGGGTCGCACGTGCTGCGCGTTGTCGGCGCTGAAGCGGCGGATGTGTTCATTCCAGAAAAAGAAGCGCCAGAAATCCGGTTCCTGGTTGTGGATCGCCAACACCCAGGGCAAGCACACCAGCACGGCCACGCCGATGGCCAGCGGGCCATACCGCAGCAACTCGCCCAGGCGCCGTTGCCAGAGCATATAGGGCACGGCGATCAGCACCGGCAGCGCCCACGCCAGGAAACCCTTGGTCATGAACCCCATGGCACACGCAAATCCCAGCACGGCCCAGGCGCCCAGGCGGCTGCGCAGGGTGCTGCTGTCGAGGGCAAACCACAGCGCCACCAGGCTCAGGTTGACCCACAGGGTGAATTGCGGATCGAGGTTGGAATACCCCGCCTGCCCGGCCACCAGGCCAAAGCTCAGGTAGAGCAGGGCGCAGGCGAAGCTTTTGCGCGGGTCGTTCCACAGGCGACGGGCGATCAGGTAAGCGAGCAGCACGCTCAAGCCGGTGGTCAGCGCCGAGGCGATGCGCACGCCGAACAGGTTCTGGCCAAACACGGCCTGGCCCAGGGCGATCAGCCAGTAACCGGCGGCCGGTTTTTCGAAATAGCGGATGCCCATGAAGTGCGGCGCCACCCAGTTGCCGCTCAGGAGCATTTCCTGGCTGATCTGGGCGTAGCGGGTTTCATCCGGTATCCACAAACCGTGCAGGCCCAGTGGCAACAGATAAAACGCGACGAAGGCCAGCAAGAGTACCGGCAGGGGGTTCAGGCGAGTCATGAAAACGTCGCTCCTTGACGTCTGATGGTGTTTTTTTCAATTAATGAAGTAATGGTGAAAGTCGTCACGGCGTTCACTAAATAACAGGAAATAGTCATAACGACCTTAATTAAGGACGCAACTAAACATGCCAGAACAGGGCTGTCTTTTTGCTGAACATAAGCCGTAGTGGCGGGAAGGGAATGACGTGGATTTATTTAAGCGCGGCAGGCCAGTCCTGGTTTTTCATGATGCCCAGGGCCTTGAACTTGCCGTTGGCCAGCACCTGCACGAACAGCGCGCTGCCGTACTCGGAAAACTTGGCGTGGGGGAAGCCCAGGGCGGTTTCAAAGTCGGCGATGCAACCGCTGTGGGTGACGAATACGAGGTTGCGTCCAGCCTGTTTGTGGCCGAGCAGTTCTTCACCCATGGCCTTGCCGCAGACGGCTTGTTCGCTGGAGGTCATGTCGGTTTTGCCGAACATGAAACGCGAGGTCTGGGCCGTGCGAATGGCGGGGCTTGAGAGTACGTCGGTGCCGTCCATACCCAGGGATTTAAAGGCTTTCCCCAGGTTTTCGGCGTGTTGGCTGCCATTGATCGTCACGCCTTCCACCGGGCCCAGGCACGGGTTGCTCGAACGGTCGCAGCGCTCTTCATGACGCACCAGTACGATCAGGTCGCCGTCGCGCCACAGCGGCAGCACCTGGGACGTCAGCAGGCGGTTGCCCACGCCGAGGTCCCGTGGGGAGGTCGGCCAGAACAGCGCGCAAGTGAGCAGCACGGCGACCACCGTAAGCCCGAGCCAACGCGGTTTGAGGCGCTTGAAAAAGGCTCGGCGCGAGCGTGGTTTAATCAGGGTAAGGTCAACCACTACATTCACCATGGTCACTATCGGCTGTGTTGTATTAATTAGGCGCAACTTGTCGGCAAGTGCCCGAAGTGAAGCGCGAGGCTGTCACAGGGTGGCTGTCTTTTCGCTGAACATGCTGCGGTTAAAAGTTGCCAGGCGTGGCAACTAATAAGTTGTCGACGAGTGACGCTTGGCCGGCAATTTAAAGTGCGGTGGGTGGGCGGCCGGTGAAAACCATGTGAAAAATTTGCGTGGCCTTGATCCTCAGCCGTTATTCTCGATTGCCAGCCATCCGATGAGTGTTCCCATGTTGCAGGTGCAAGGTGTCTTCAAAAGCTACGCCACCCCCCAGGGCCCGTTGGCGGTACTGGCGGGGGTCGACCTGCACCTGGGGGGGCGCAGCAGCCTGGCGTTGATGGGTGAGTCCGGCAGCGGCAAGAGCACCCTGCTGCACTTGGTTGCCGGGCTTGATCGGGTGGACGGCGGCAGCATCCAGGTGGGTGAGCAGCGCCTTGACCAGATGAGCGAGGCGCAACTGGCCCACTGGCGGCGCACTGAGATTGGCCTGGTGTTCCAGCAGTTCAACCTGATCGGCAGCTTGCGCGTCGACGACAACCTGGCGTTCCAGGCCCGCCTGGCGGGGCGTTTTGACCCGCAGTGGCAGGCGCAATTGGTCGAACGCCTGGGCCTGGTGGACTTGCTCAAGCGTTACCCGGAACAACTCTCGGGCGGCCAGCAGCAACGGGTGGCGGTCGGGCGGGCGTTGGCCTCGCGCCCGGGTTTGCTGTTGGCCGACGAGCCCACCGGCAACCTCGACGAAGCCACCAGCGACGAGGTCCTGCAACTGCTGCTGGACCTGCTGCGCGACAGTCCCACCAGCTTGTTGATGGTCACTCACAGCCCACGCATCGCCGCCCGACTGGACCGGCAAGTGGTGCTGCATCATGGACAGGTCATGCCGACGTGAGGGTGTTTTACTGGACCTTGCGTGCCTTGCTCAGCCATTGGCGACGCCATCCGGTGCAGTTCTTCAGCGTGCTCACCGGCCTGTGGCTGGCCACCGCGCTGCTGACCGGGGTGCAGGCCCTCAACAGCCAGGCCCGCGACAGTTACGCGCGCGCCAGCCAATTGATCGGCGGCGAACCCCAGGCCAGCCTCAGTGCGCCGGACGCCGCCAGTTTCCCGCAAACGCTGTTTGCCCAACTGCGTCGTGCCGGGTGGCCGGTGTCGCCGGTGGTGCAGGGGCGGCTGCAACTCAAGGGGCATGAGGACGTGCGCCTGCAGTTGATGGGCATCGAACCACTGTCGTTGCCCGGCAGCGGCGCGGTGGCGGGGCAGCGCCTGAGCCAGGCGCAGATGCTGGCTTTCTTTGAACCGCCGGGGCGTACCTGGATTGCGCCGCACACCTTGCAGGCCCTGGGGCTGCGCGAGGGCCAGCAACCGCTCACGCTGAATGGGCAGCGCCTGCCGCCATTGCAAGTCCAGGCGGATATGGCGCCCGGCCTGTTGCTCACCGATATCGGGTTTGCCCAGGCGCTGCTGGAGATGCCCGGCCAGCTCTCGCGCCTGCTGGTAGACAAGGCCTTCGCCGCTCGCCATCCCACACCGCCCGCCGGGCTGCAGCTCAAGCAGGGCGAGGAGAATAACCTCGCGCGGCTGACCGAGAGCTTTCACCTGAACCTTGATGCATTGGGTTTCCTGTCGTTTGTGGTGGGGCTGTTTATCGTGCATGCGGCCATCGGCCTGGCCCTGGAGCAACGGCGCGGGTTGTTGCGCACCTTGCGCGCCTGTGGGGTGAGTGCGCGGATGTTGATCCTCGGCCTGGGGGTGGAGCTGGGGGCGTTGTCGCTGTTGGGGGGCGTGCTCGGCGTCGCCAGTGGTTACCTGCTGGCCAGCCTGTTGCTGCCGGATGTGGCCGCCAGCCTGCGTGGCTTGTATGGCGCCGAGGTGCCGGGCCAATTGAGCTTGAGTCCCTGGTGGTGGGCGGCAGGGTTGGGCTTGAGCCTGCTCGGCGCCTTGCTTGCCGGCGCCAGCAGCCTATGGCGCGCGGCGCGTTTGCCGTTGCTGGCGCTGGCCAACGCCCAGGCCTGGCACGAGGCCCATGGGCGCTGGTTGCGGCGCCAGGGCTGGGTCGCGGCTACGGCCTTGCTGATCGCGTTGTTGGCGTTATGGCTGGGCGACAGCCTGGCCGCCGGTTTTGTGTTGATGGCGGCCTTGCTGCTCGGTGCCGCCCTGGGCCTGCCGGTGCTGCTCAATGGCCTGTTGGAGGCGCTGCTGGGGCGCAGCCGTTCGGTCCTCGGCCAGTGGTTCCTGGCTGACTGCCGCCAACAATTGCCGGCCCTGAGCCTGGCATTGATGGCGCTGCTGTTGGCCCTGGCCGCGAATATCGGCGCGGGCTCCATGACCTCGGGCTTTCGTCACACGTTCAATAACTGGCTGGAGCAACGCCTCACCGCCGAGCTGTACCTCAACCCGCAAAACCCGGCCCAGGCAGAGCAACTCAGCGCCTGGCTGGCGCAGCAACCGTTGGTGCAAACCGTGTTGCCCACCTGGCAGGTCGCGGTGCAATTGCAGGGTTGGCCGGCGGATCTGTTTGGCGTGGTCGACGACCCGACCTATCGCCAGCACTGGCCGTTGCTGGAAGCGGCGAGGGCGCCGTGGGACCAGTTGCAGCAAGGCGAGACCCTGATGCTCAGCGAGCAACTGGCGCGGCGGCTCGGGGTGACGCTGGGTGATACGGTGAGCATTCCCACGCCCCAGGGGGTGTGGTCGCCCACCGTAGTGGGGGTGTACGCCGATTACGGCAACCCCAAGGGCCACGTGCTGGTCAATTCCCGGCACCTGCTGGCCCACTGGCCGACACTGGCACCGGCGCGTTTCAACCTGCGGGTGCTGCCGCAGGACGTGGCGCCGCTGGTGGCTGAAGTGCAGCGCGCCTTTGCCCTGGAAGACAGCCGTATCGTCGATCAACAGCAACTCAAGGGCTGGTCGAGCCAGGTGTTCGAGCGCACCTTCGCCGCCACCGCCGCGCTCAACAGCCTGACCTTGGGCGTGGCCGGCGTAGCGCTGTTCATCAGCCTGCTGACCCAGAGCCAGAGCCGCCTCGGTCAACTCGCCCCGCTGTGGGCATTGGGGGTGACGCGCAGGCAATTGATGCTGCTGAACCTGGGGCAAACCTGGCTGCTGGCGGTGCTCACGCTGCTGCTGGCATTGCCCCTGGGGCTGTTGCTGGCGTGGTGCCTGGACGCGGTGATCAACGTGCAGGCCTTTGGTTGGCGGCTGCCGTTGCAAGTGTTCCCGTGGCAGCTCGCACAATTGCTGGGGCTGGCGATGTTGGCCACGTTGTTGGCGTCGGCCTGGCCCCTATGGCAGCTGTACCGCAGCCGTCCGGCGGATTTGTTGAGGACGTTTGCCCATGAAGATTAGGGCGTTGATGTGTGCGTTATTACTGCTGGCGGCCTGCGACAAAGTCCCCGCGCCCCAGGAAAGCTTCGCCGGCCTGGGCAGTGACGCCGCCGACTTTGCCCAGGTGCTGCCCGGCAAGGTCTTCAGCTTTCCCGAAGACCACGGCTCCCACGATGGCTTTCGGATCGAGTGGTGGTACGTCACCGCCAATCTCAAGGACGCCCAGGGCAATGTGTTCGGCGTGCAATGGACGTTGTTTCGCAACGCCCTCAAGGCTGGGCCGACGCAGGCGGGCTGGCACGACTCGACCGTATGGCTCGGCCACGCCGCCGTCACCTCCGCCACCCGCCACTACGCTGCCGAACGCTTCGCCCGCGGCGGCGTCGGCCAGGCCGGGGCGCAGGCAGTGCCGTTCAACGCCTGGATCGACGACTGGAATTTCGCCAGCCAGCCCGGTGCCGCGAGCGCCTTGGCGGACATGCAACTCAAGGCCAGCGGTGCGCAATTTGCCTACGACCTGCGCCTCACCTCCAGCCGGCCATTGGTGTTGCAAGGCGACAACGGCTACAGCCGCAAATCCGATCAGGGCCAGGCGTCGTACTACTACAGCCAGCCGTTTTTTACCGCCGAGGGCGATGTCAGCATCGACGGTAAGACGTACCAGGTCAGCGGCCCCGCGTGGCTCGACCGCGAATGGAGCAGCCAACCGCTGACCGCCAGCCAGACCGGCTGGGACTGGTTCTCCCTGCACCTGGACCGTGGCGAGCAGTTGATGCTGTTTCGGGTGCGGCAAACCGACGGCGCGTCCTACCTGACCGGCACCTGGATCGACCGCGAAGGCCACACCCAGACCCTGCACAACGCCGACATCCAACTGGCACCGCTGGACACCACGGCGATCGACGGTCGCCAGATTCCCACACGCTGGTCGCTGAAAATTCCCGGCAAGCAGCTGGATATCACCACCCAGGCCGTCAACCCCAAGGCCTGGATGAACCTGAGTATTCCGTATTGGGAAGGGCCGGTGCGGTTTGAGGGTGGGGTGGGGTACCTGGAGATGACCGGGTATTAGATGAAGAAATTTCCTACAAAAATACTGGACATACATACAGTTGTTGGCTAGATTCCATCCCAGGTGACCGGATGTCACCTGACCTTCAGTTTTTAACTATGGATGGATAAAAAATGAAATCGAAAAAAGCCTTTATGCTCGGTGCGGCCATGGCGGCCACCTGCTTCGTCTCGGCCTTTGCCCTCGCTGAACAATACCCTCACCTGGCTGCGCAAGCGGCGCCTCCTGCGGTCAAGCAAGGCTTGAAAAGCGCTGCGAAGGTCAAGGCCAACAAGGCGACGGCTGCCCTCAAGCAGCAATTGCTGGCGGGTGCCCAGCAGAAGAAAACCCTGTTTGCCCCCAAGGCGAAGGCTGACTCGGTGGTGGAAGACAACACTGCGCCGGCCAGGGTGACCAAGCTGCAGAAAACCACGGCCCAGTCGGCGCCTGCCGTACAGGCTGCGCTGGTCCAGGGCTGTGAGCAGACGCTGGACATCAACTCGCTCTATACGATCGATGGCGTGCAAACCGGCGACCTGCTGTGCTACCACTTCAACCTGCCGCAGAAGGCGCGGATCAATGTTCTGCTGGTCAACCAGACCGCAGGCACCGACATGTCGTTGTCGCTGTTCCAGGACGACGGCCAGGGCAATCCGCTGCCCCTGGGCACCTCCAATAACCCCGGCACGGGCGATGAAAGCCTTGGCGGCGTGGTGCCGGCCGGCGATTACTACTGGTTCATGGAGGCCAACGCGGCGGTCCAGGGCTCGAGCTTTCAGTTCGGCGTGGCGGTCGATACCAACCTTGATGCGTTCGAACCCAATGACACCCCGGACACGGCCTTCCAACTGCCGGACACCCTCAACTACATCAACGGCAATGCCGACAGCCTGGATGATGTCGATTACTTCGATTTCACCGCCGTCCGTGGCCAGAGTGTGGGTATTGCGCTGACGGCCGATGCGACCAGTGGCAGCACGCGCAACAAGTGGATCCTCGAGCGTTTCGATGGCGCCCAGTGGGTCACCGTGGGGGCCAACGTCGTGTCGACCTCGATCCCGAGCCCGGGTGTCGGTGGCGTGGTCAAGGTACGTGTGCGGCCGAACCAGCACCCGAACGAGCCGTGGAGCGCGACCGGCAAGTACAACTTGTCGTTCGGTTCCAACCCGCGGGTCAACAGCCCGGATGTGAAGGGCGAGGCGAACGTGTTGCGCATTCCGTATTCGGCTTCCGACGTGGGCTACGGCTACATGACCACCCAAGCCTATCGCGACCTGACCTGGACCATGGGCCTGTCGGACAGCACCGGTGCACCGCTGGTGGGCCTGCACCCGATCGTCTATCTCGACCAGCGGATCGACCCGGCCAACGGCGATATCGTCTACAAGGCGTATTCGGCGGCGACCGACAGTGCGGGCCAAGCGGCGGGCACGATCAACGTGGGCACCTGCTTCGGTGATTTCCAGACCACCTTTGTCGATTACGCCCAGGGCTACAACAACACCTGGCGTACCGACTTCAATTACGGCGTGTGGCGCATGGAAGTACTGGAGTACCCGGGTATCGGCGTCGGTGGTGACAACACCGAGTTCGTCAGCTTCGGCCACCTGTGCAAACAGACCTTGCTGAGCAGCACCAAGAGCTGAACATGAGTGACCCGTAGTACCCAGGGCATACAGGCCAGGCGTCTGTATGCCCTGTTTGCGTTATTGCGCCAACGCCAGCTTCAACGACAAGCGCGCCATGCTCGTATTCTTCAATGAGCCCAGGTACAGCCAGTCGCCATATTCCCGGGCCGTGGTGATGGGCGAGTAATTGCCGGCGCTGCCATCCTGCAAATTGGCGATGACCTTGCCATCGGTATCCAGCCCCAGCACGAAGGCTTTGCGCTCAATGGGCTTGGGCACCACCATCAGCGCACGCACCATCACCTTGCGCAGCAAGGGGTAGCCGGCAAAGCTGTCCAGCAGCGGGTTGCGTGGTGAGTACAGCGCCACCCAGAAACGGTCCTGGCCGTTGAAACTGAGGTTGTCCGGCAGGCCGGGCAGGTTGTCGATAAACAAGTCGTGGTTGCCCGCACGTTCGCCCTTGAGCCAGTAGCGGCTGATGCGATACGCCCCGGTTTCATTGACCAGCAGGTAATTTTCATCGGGGCCGAGGGCCACGCCGTTGGCGAATTGCAGTTGGTCCAGCAACACCTCGGTGGTGCCGTTGCGAAAGTCATAGCGCAGCAGGCGACCATCGCCGCCATGCTCGATCACCGCCTCGCCATCCTGGCCATAACCCCAGCGGCTCGAAGCATCGCTGAAGTACGCATAGCGCCCGCCGGCATCGATGGTCACGTCATTGGTAAAGCCAAAGGGGACGCCATTGGCGCTGGCGCTCAGGACGGTCAGTTGGCGCTGGGGATCCAGCGCGAGCAAGCCCCTGATCCCGTCTGCAATGATCAAGCGCCCGTCCGGGTGCAGTGCCATGCCCAGCGGCCGCCCACCGGTGTTGGCCAGTACTTCCAGGGTGGGGTTGTCGGGCGACGTGCGGATGATGCGGCCGTCACGCAGCCCGCTGATCAGAAGCCCCTGGGCATCGAGCAGCAAGGCCTCGGGGCCGGCGATGCCCTGGGCGCCGATTTTCTGCACAGCCTTGAGGCGCTGGTTGTCGGCATAGGCACCTTCCTTCATCGATGGCGCCTTGGGCGGAGCCCAGTTCACCGGTTGCACTTTGGTCGGCATCAACAGCAGGAAAGCGATCACCGCCAGCAGCACAAACAGCAGATGACGCATTTTCTTTCGACGGGTACTCATGACGATTCCTGGTTGTCGTTGGGGTTCGGTTCCCAGTACAGGGTGCCGAACAGGTAATCCATCAGCGGGAGGACGATATTGAAATTGCGCCCCTGCATCAGCTCGCGGCGGTGATGCAGGGCGTGCAGTCGGTGCATCTGGCGAATCCACGGCAGGCGCGCCAGCGGGTGGTCGGCGGGCAAGTGCTCGCAGGCGTGGAACACTTCGTAGAGCAGGTAACCGAGGATCATGCTCCCGGCGAACAGCCCGGCGACATTGGTGTTCAGGTGCTGGAGCAACCACCAGGCGGGGAGGGTGATGGCTAGGCTGTGCAGCACGATCAGCCACGCCGGAAAGAGAATGACGCGCCAGTCTCGCGGGCTGTCGTAGGTCATGTGGCCGGGGGTAAAGAAGCTGTGGTGATCACCGGTGTGGCGCGCATAGAACAGGCGGGCCAAGGCGTGCTTGTGATGGCCGAGGTGGCGATGCACCAGGTAGATACAGAGGTTGAAGAACACCAGGGTCAGCGGCACGGTCAGCCACTCGAACGGCGTCACTCGGTGGGTGGAGGCCCCGGCCAGGCCGATGCAGCACACGCCATAGCCGAGCACAAAGCCGGCGTGCAGCCAGGGGTTGTAATGGGGGCTGACCTCGGCGCGGTAGCGGCTGCGAAACGTCTCGGTGGGGTGGACCATGGCGGGCTGCTCAGGTTTTTTTGTTGGAGACTGAGCTTAGTTGGTACACGGGAATCTGCGAGTTTTGCGCGCTGCGCCGGTGAAGGGATTCAGATCAACGGGTCCCAGCGCTGCGACCAGTCACTCTCGGCCTTGACCACTTCACGCAGCAGCCCCAGGGCCTGTTGCAACACCGCCGAATCCCGTGCCCGCGAGTACACCAGGAACGTCGGGAAGCTGAACTCCGGGGCCTTGGGCACGCGCTGCATCACGCCGCTGTCCAGGTAGCTCTGTACCACCCGCGTGCGGAAATAGCCGGCGCCGCCGTTCTCGAGGATGTACTGCAATGCCAGCGGCCCGAGGTTGAAACTCACCGCCGCGCGAGCCCTGTCGGGCAGGGCCGCGTCGTGCTGCTGGCGGAAACCCGGGCCCCAATCGATGTAGACGTACGGGGCCGGTTTGCTCGTCAATTGCACCAGGATCAGTTTTTCTTCCAGCACCTGCTCCACCTGCAACCCCGGCCAGTACTGCGGCTGGAACACCAGCGCCGCATCGAGTACGCCGAGCTCCAGCTGCCGCAGCAGGTATTCACCTTCACGCACTTCGGTGCGCAGGGCATGCCCGGGGATCTGTTCGCGCAGGGCCCGGGCCCAACCGAGCATCAGCGGGTTGCACAGGCTGACTTCACCGCCGATATGCAGCACATTGCGATAGCCATCGGGCAACGGCAGGTCGCGCCGCGCGGCTTCCCAGGTTTGCAGCAACTGGTTGGCGTACACCACAAACGCCTCGCCGTCGGCGGTCAGGCGTGCACCGGCGCGGTTGCGCACGAACAGCGTACTGCCCAGTTGGCTTTCCAGGTTTTTAACGCGGGCGGTGATGGCGGTCTGGGTGACGTGCAGTTTCTCGGCGGCGGCGGCCAGGCTGCCGCAGCGGGTGATTTCCAGGAAAGTGCGTGCCAGTTCGATGTCCATGAAGCCCCCGGGGATGAATGGGAGACATTGTAGAGGCAGGGGATTGGAATGCGGTCAGAAAATGTGGGAGGGGCAAGTCGAATCGTCGCACCGCCCCTCCCACATTTGGATCTACGGTGTTGGGGTGATCGGTGTCTGTAAGTGCCGGGTCGGAAACGCCTTGGCATACGCCCGGCACACTCGCAACACCTGCTCATCGGCAAACCGCGCGCCCACCACATGTAACCCCACCGGCAAACCATTCGCCGCCAAGCCGCACGGCACCGACGCCGCCGGCTGCTGGGTAAGGTTGAAGGGGTAGGTGAACGGTGTCCACTCGGTCCATTCCTGCATCCCGGAACCGGGCGGTACGTTGTGCCCGGCCTCGAACGCGGTGATCGGCATCATCGGCGAGACCAGCACGTCGTAATGCTCGTGGAACGCCGCCATACGGGCCACCAGCGCGGCGCGGGCTTCGAGGGCTGCGTTGAAGTCATCCAGGCTCAGTTGCTCGCCACGCTGGGCAATGCGCAGCAGCCCAGGGTCCAGCAGTTGTTTCTGTGCGTCGCTCATGGACCCGGTCAGGCGTGCCGCGCCCGCCGCCCACAAGGTGCTGAAGACCTCCAGCGGGTCGCTGAAGCCAGGGTCGATCTGCTCGACATGGGCACCCAACTGCACCAGGCCCTCGACCGCCCGGGCGACCACCCTGGCCACCTGCGGGTCGACATCCACGTAGCCAAACGTGGGGCTGTAGGCCACGCGCAGGCCGTTCAAATCGGTGTGCGGCGTGAGCCATGGCGTGGTCCTCGGCGCGCCGATCAGGCCATCCCGCGTATCCTGCTGTGCCACGGCCTGCAGCATCAGCACGCTGTCTTCCACGGTGCGGGTCATCGGCCCCAGGTGCGACAGGATGGTCATCGAACTGGCCGGCCACTGCGGCACATAGCCGAACGTTGGCTTGATGCCGAAGGTGCCGGTAAACGCGCAGGGGATGCGGATCGAGCCGCCGGCATCGCTGCCCTGGTGCAGCACGCCCAGGTTCAATGCAGCTGCCGCGCCCGCGCCGCCAGACGAGCCGCCCGCCGTGGTGCGGGTGTCCCACGGGTTGCGCGTGATGCCGTACAGCGGGTTATCGGTGACGCCTTTCCAGCCGAATTCCGGGGTGGTGGTCTTGCCCAGCAGCACCGCGCCGGCCTTGCGCATAAAGGCCGGGAAGGGCGCGTCGACGTCCCACGGCCCCTCGGCCGACGAGGTGCGCGAGCCCTTGCGGGTGGGCATGCCGAGCGTCAGCGTGAGGTCCTTGATCGAGGCGGGCACGCCATCCAGGGCACCGCAGGGTTCACCCTTCAACCAGCGTTGCTCCGACGCCCGCGCGGCGCGCAGCGCGCCCTCGGGGTCCACATGGCAGTAGGCGTTGACCACCGGGTTGTGGCGTTCGATGCGCAGCAATGCGTCCTCGGTGACGTCCACCGGCGACAGGGTCTTGTCGCGAAAATGCGCCAGCAGTTGTACCGCCGTCAGTTCACCTAGGTCACTCATGGCTGCTCCCCCTGTGCCGCGTTGACCATGGCGCGCAGCAACACGGCGCATCCGGCCGCCAGGTCATCCGGCGCGGCGTTTTCGATTTCGTTATGGCTGATGCCGCCTTCGCACGGCACAAAGATCATCCCGGCCGGGCCCAGCTCGGCGACGAAAATCGCGTCATGCCCGGCGCCGCTGACGATGTCCATATGGCTCAGGCCCAAGGCACCCGCCGCATCGCGCACGGCGTTGACGCAGGCCGGGTGGAAGTCCAGGGGCGG
Source organism: Pseudomonas sp. GV047 (assembly GCF_003058245.1). Taxonomy (NCBI): domain Bacteria; kingdom Pseudomonadati; phylum Pseudomonadota; class Gammaproteobacteria; order Pseudomonadales; family Pseudomonadaceae; genus Pseudomonas; species Pseudomonas sp. GV047. The sequence goes on from NZ_QCWA01000007.1 coordinate 275,040, forward strand.
GAAGTCGGCGGTGGGCGTCAGTTCGAAGGTCAACCCGTGCCGGGCTGCTGTGGCTTCGATCACGCCGCGCACTTCATCGACCATGGCCTGCAGCTTGTCGGCATGCAGGTGGCGCAGGTCGAGGGTCATGTGCACCTGGCCGGGAATCACATTGCGTGACCCCGGGTGCAGGCTCAGGCAGCCGACCGTGCCGCAGGCGTGAGGTTGTTGCTGGTGGGCGATACGGTTGACCGCACTGACCACCTCGGCGGCGCCGACCAGGGCGTCCTTGCGCAGGTGCATCGGCGTCGGCCCGGCGTGAGCTTCGACGCCGGTGAGGGTCAGGTCGAACCACTTCTGGCCCAGGCAGCCCATGACCACGCCAATGGTGGTGGCCTGGTCTTCCAGCACCGGGCCTTGCTCGATATGCGCTTCGAAATACGCGCCGACCGGGTGGCCCAACACCGCACGCGAACCGGCATAGCCGATGCGCTGCAATTCAGCGCCCACCGATAGGCCTTGCTCGTCCTGCTTGTCGAGGGTGTCCTGCAGGTCGAACTTACCGGCAAATACCCCGGAGCCCATCATGCACGGCGGGAAGCGCGAGCCTTCTTCATTGGTCCATACCACCACTTCGATCGGCGCCTGGGTCTCGATGTTCAAATCGTTGAGCGTGCGGATCACTTCCAGCCCGGCCATCACCCCGTAGCAGCCGTCGAACTTGCCGCCGGTGGGTTGGGTGTCGATGTGGCTGCCGGTCATCACCGGGGGCAGGGCGGGATTACGCCCAGGGCGGCGGGCGAAGATATTACCGATGGCGTCGACACTGACGCTGCACCCGGCGGCTTCGCACCACTGTACAAACAGGTCACGGGCCTGACGGTCCAGGTCGGTGAGGGCCAGGCGGCACACGCCGCCCTTGACCGTGGCGCCCAGTTGCGCCAGGTCCATCAGCGATTGCCACAGGCGGTCGCGGTTGATCAGCGGGGCGTTGCCCTGGAGCGGTTGCGCAAAACTGTTCATCTGTATTCTCCCGTCAGGCGCTCAGCGCCAGGTAGCGGTTCTTGATGGTCGGGTCGGCGCGGAAGGCGGCGGCACTGCCTTCGTAGACCACGCGGCCCTGTTCGAGGACGTAATGGCGGTCGGCGAGCTTGTCGCAGACCATCAGGTTCTGTTCCACCAGCAGCACCGGCAGGCCGTCGTCCTTGACCTTGCGCAGGATCTTCACCAGTTCGTCGACGATCACCGGGGCGAGGCCTTCGGTGGGTTCGTCGAGGATCAGCAACTTGGGGTCGTTGAGCAGGGCGCGGGCGATGGCGAGCATCTGTTGCTCGCCGCCGGAGAGTGCATGGCCGGCGTTCCTGCGCCGCTCCTTGAGGCGCGGGAACATGCCGTACACGTCTTCGAGCTGCCAGCGGCTGGTCTTGCGCACGGCGATGCGCAGGTTTTCCTCGACGGTCAGCAGGCGGAAGATCCCGCGATTTTCCGGCACCAGCGCCAGGCCCTGGCGCGCGATTTCAAAGATTTTCTGCCCCACCAGCGCCTGGCCGTTGAAGTGGATCTGGCCCTGGCGCGGGCAGATGATGCCGAGGATGCTGCGCAGGGTGGTGGTCTTGCCCGCGCCATTGCGCCCGAGCAGGGTCACCAGTTCGCCGGGGTTGACCCTCAGCGACACGCCTTCGAGCACGTGGCTCTTGTCATAGTAGGAATGGATATTCTCGACGATCAGCATCAGGCAGCCTCCCCAAGATAAGCATTGCGCACGCGTTCATCGGCACGCACGAACTCCGGCGTGCCTTCCACCAGGATCTGCCCGTGGCTCATCACCGTGATGCGCTGGCTGATGGACATGACGATGCTCATGTTGTGTTCGATCAACAGCACCGTGTGGTCGCGGCCGAGGTCGCTGATCAACTGGGTCATGATCGGGATGTCATCGATGCCCATGCCCGAGGTGGGCTCGTCGAGCATCAACAGTTTGGGCTTGGAGCAGATCGACATGCCCACCTCCAGCACCCGTTGCTGGCCGTGGGACAACTCGCCGGCCAGGGTCTCGGCGCGGGCGCTGAGTTGCAGGCGTTCGAGCACCTGGTCGGCCATCTCCAGGTGTTCGCGCTTGCTGTCCACGCGGCGCCAGAAGTTCAATGCACGTGCACCGTCGCGGCCCTGGGCGGCGAGGCGCAGGTTTTCGCGCACGCTGAGGTTCTGGAACAGGCTGGTGAGCTGGAACGAGCGCGCCATGCCCAGGCCGACGCGGCCGTGGGCCGGCTTGCGCATCAGGTTCCTGCCGTCGAAATGAATCGCCCCGGCCGTGGCCTGGCGTTCACCGGTCAGGCAGTGGAACAGGCTGGTCTTGCCCGCACCGTTGGGGCCGATGATGGTGTGGATGGTGCCGGCTTCGACCTTGAGGTTCACGCCATTCACCGCACGGAACGCGCCATAGGCCAGTTCCAGGTCCTGGGTTTCCAACAGGATGCTCATAGCCCTTCCTCCTTGGCGACGACGGCGGCCTTGCGACGGCCGCGCACGCGCTCGAACAACGCGGCCAGGCCGCCCCACAAACCGCCGCGCATGAAGATCACCACCAGGATCAGGATCACCCCCAGCAGCATCAGCCAACGGGGCCACAGGTCGGAGAGAAAATCCCCCAGCAGCACGATGGACCCGGCGCCCAGCAACGAACCGAACAGCGAGCCGGTGCCGCCGATAATGGTCATGATCAGGATGTTCTCGGACATCGCCAGGTCGATATTCGACAGCGGCACAAAGTGCAGCAGCATGGCGTACAGCGCCCCGGCAATCCCGGTGACTGCGCCGGACAGCACGAACACCAGGATCTTGAAATGCCGCGTGTCGTAGCCGATGGCCGAGGCGCGGGTTTCGTTTTCGCGGATCGCCATCAGCGTGCTGCCGAACGGCGAGGCGATCACCCGGCGTGCGCCGATAAAGATCAACAGGAACAGCACCGCGACAAAACCATAGAACGCACGGGCGTCGGCCAGGGACAGCAGCACGGTATCGCCGATGCGGATTTCCGGGCGCGGCACGCTGAGCAGGCCGTTGTCGCCACCGGTCCAGTCGCTGAGGGTGTAGGCGACAAAGTACGCCATCTGGCTGAAGGCCAACGTAAGCATCACGAAGTAGATGCCGGTGCGCCGGATTGCCAGGGCACCCACCAGCAGGGCCAGGAAGCCACCGGCGATGGCGGCACCCAGCAGCGCGGCGAACAACCCCAGTTGCAGGTGGATCATCAGCAGTGCCGCACAGTAGGCACCGGCACCAAAGAAGATGCCTTGGCCGAATGACAGCAGCCCGGTGTAGCCCAGCAACAGGTTGCAGGCCAGGGCGGCCATGGCAAAGATCAGGATCTCGCTGGCCAGGGTCGCCGAGGGCAATAGCACGGGCAGGCCGATCAGCACCGCCACGACCCACAGCAACATGGCGCGCGATTGGGTTTTGGCAAACGGCAGGGGATTTTTCTCGCTCATGTCAGGCTCTCCCAAACAGGCCGTAAGGCCGCACCAGAATCACCACGGCCATGGCGCCGTAGATCATCAGGCTCGCGCCTTGGGGCCAGAGTGTGGTCATCAGGCTTTGCACCACGCCCACCAGCAAACCGCCGACCAACGCACCGCTGAACGAGCCCATGCCGCCGATCACCACCACCACGAAGGCGATGCCGAGAATCTCCGGGCCAACGAACGGCTGCGCACCGCGCAACGGCGCGAACAGCACCCCGGCCATGCCGGCCAGGCCCACGCCGAGGGCGAAGGTCATGGAGAACAGGCGGAAGATATTCGTGCCGAGCAGCGACACGGTCTCGGTGCTTTCACTGCCGGCGCGCACCAGGGCGCCGAAGCGCGTGCGCTCCAGCAGCAGCCACAGGCCCAGGCCCACCAGCCCGGAAAACACGATGAGGAACAGGCGGTAGTAGGGGTAGACGAAATCACCCACCACCAGCACGCCGCGCAGCAGTTCCGGCACGGCGACGCTTTTGCCCACCGGGCCCCAGATCATCACGCTGGCTTCCTGGATGATCAGCGCGATGCCCAGGGTGACCAGGATCTGGAACATGTGCGGCAAGTGATAGATCCGCTGGATCAACAGCCGCTCGATCACCCAGGCCAACGCGGCCACCACCAGCGGCGCAATCAGCAGCGCCAGCCAGAAGTTGCCGGTGAGGCTCACGGCGGTGTAGCAGATGTAGGCGCCCAGCAGGAAGAACGCGCCGTGGGCGAAGTTGACGAAGTTGAGCAGGCCGAAAATGATCGTCAGCCCGACCGCGATCAGGAAGTAGATCATTCCCAATCCAAGGCCGTTGAGTATCTGGAACAGGTAAAGATTAAGCATGCAGAAACCCTCGAACAGGTGGCCGCCGGGGCGGCCCTGCCGTGTACAACGGTGGTGTTTTAGCGGATCAGGCGAGCGTGCAGCCCGTGGCTTCCACCGGCGGGAAGGACTGGCCGGCGCTGAGCACCTTGGCCAGGTCATCCTTGTCGGCCATCTCGCCGGCGGCCTTGCCGACCAGCAGGTAGTAGTCCTTGATCACCTGGTGGTCGCCGGCGCGGATCGACTCCTTGCCGGTGGGGCCTTCGAAACTCAGGCCCTGCATGGCCTTGGCCACGGTCGGCCCGTCGAAGCTGCCGGTGGCGATGATGGTGTCGAGCATGACTTTGGTGCTGATGTAGTCGGCGGCCAGCGGGTAGGTGGGGTTGATGCCGTACTTGGCCTGGGTCAGCTTGACCAGCTCGCGGTTGAGCGGGGTGTCGACCTGATGCCAGTACTGCGCGCCGAGGTACACGCCGTCGAGGATATCGCTGCCCAGTTCCTGGAACTGGTCGAGGCCGGCGGACCACACCAGCAGCACTTTCATGCGTTCCTTGATGCCGAAGTTCACCGCCTGGCGCAGGGTGTTGGACGACTGGCTGCCAAAGTTGAGCAACACCAGCACATCCGGCTTGGTGGAAATGGCATTGGTCAGGTAGCCGGAGAATTCCTGCTCCTGCAGCGAGTGGTAGCTGTTGCCGACGTGCTCCAGGCCATGTTCCTTGAGCACGTTTCTGGCGCCTTCGAGCAGCGCTTCGCCGAACACATATTGCGGCGTGATGGTGTACCAGCGCTTGGCATCCGGCAGCAGCTTGATCAGCGGCACCATGGTTTCGCGGATCGCGCCGTAGGTGGGCACCGACCAGCGAAACGTGGCGTGGTTGCAGTCTTTGCCGGTGACTTCATCGGCACCCACCGGGGTCATGAATACACCGCCAACCTTGTCGACTTCCTTGGCCACCGCGAGTGCCGACGACGACAGCGTACAGCCCTGGAAGAACCGCGCGCCGTCCTGCTGGATCGCCTCCTGCACCTTGCGCACGGCCTTGCCGGCGTTGCCCTCGGTGTCGATGACCTTGTAGTTCAAGGGGCGGCCCAGCAGCTCGGTGTGTTGTGCCACCGCCAGGCGCGAACCCATGTCGGCAAACTTGCCATAGCTGGCAAAGGCGCCGGACATGGACTTGAGGCCGTAAAAGGTAAAGGGCTCGGCGGCGAATGCGGACCGTACGCTCAGCGGAAGACTGAGGGCGGCGGCCGCGGTAAGACTGGCTTTCAATAACGTACGACGCTGCATGGGGTGACTCCCTGGTTTAGTTATTGGCAGGAGTAGCAAGGGCGATACGGTGGAGCAGGGCCTGTGGGCAGGCCTGTTATTGGGGTAACGCAGTGAATGCAGTCAACTGTGGGCGGGGTGTTTTCAGTGGTTGTGGTCGAACTCCAGTAGAAAGTGCGGGCTGACCTGGCCTTCCAGCGCGGTCATATGGTGTTCGGCGTCGCACATATGTTCATGCATCAGGCTGCGTACCGCGCCTTCATCCCCGGCGCGAAAGGCGTTCAGCAGTTGCTTGTGATAGTCGAGGTTGGCCGCGTCGAACTGCTTGCGCTTGGGCTTGTAGGCTTTTTTCAGTACCACCAGGTCGCGCAGCAGGTCGTTGAGAAATTGCGCCATAAAGCTCAGCAACGGGTTGGGGCAGGCCTTGGCCAGCAGGTTGTGGAACTCCAGTTCCGCCAGGCGTTGCTCGCGCTGGCCGGCTTCGCTGTCTTCGGGGGCGCTGCAGAAATCCACGTTGTCCTGCAATGCCCGGTAGTCGTCCTCACTCAGGCGCCCGAGCACCGACACCGCCAGTTCCACTTCGATGACCTTGCGCAACTGGTACACCTGCTCGCCGTCCAGGTGCTGGAAGTGCAGGTAGTTACGCAGCGCGCGGCTGGCGGGCTCCGTGCCGGCCTGGTTCAGGTAGGCACCGCCGCTGGGGCCGGTGCGCGTACTCACCAGCCCCTCGACCTCCAGGGCCTTGAGCGCTTCACGGGCCGAGCCCTTGGAGCACTGGAAGCTTTCCATCAGCTCACGCTCGGTGGGCAGGCGGTCGCCGGGCTTCAAGGCGTCGGTGACGATGGAGCGCTTGACCGACTCGACAATCACGTCGGACAGCTTCTGGCGTTTGCGGCGTAGCGGGCGAGTCAGCATGGGTTCGATTTATCGTATTAATGCGGATAAATAGCACTTAATAACGATTGTGACGGAGCGTCAACGCAGGGTGTCGTTTTCGGCGGCAACAGGTCGTAAACGACGCGCTACTGCCTGCCTGCCACGTCAAGGCAGCGAGTCGACGGTGGCGGCTGTTTGCCATAGGCGAGGAAGTCACCCACCCATCGGTTGATACAGCCGCCGGCGTCCGGTTTGGCGGGCTCCTTGAGGCGCAGTTGTTCGACCCCAAGCCTACCCGCCATGGTGTGTTCGGCGTTGACCAGCACCATGCGTGCGACGCGCTCGGGAAACACTGCGGCATAGCGGCTGCCCAGGCGCGTGGCGAGGGTGTCCCCCAGGTAATGCAGTTGGGCGTCGCCCAACTGGGCGCGTACGTACTCCATATCCCGTACGGCCTGTTCGACGCCATGCTCCTGAGTGAGGTCGCGGGGGCTGAGTTCGATCATGTCGTAGCGGTTGAGCAGCGTGCGATAGGCTTGTGTGGAATACGTGTCCCAGCGGCTGGCGAGGTGAATGGCGAAGGTGCTTCCGTAGTTTTTTTGCGCGGTGTCGCCGGCCTGGGTGAAGACCACGCCTTTGCGGTTCAGGGGATCGCGGGCGCCGACACGGGTCAGGTAGAGGCGCTGGTGGCCTTGCCAGGGGGCGGCATGGTTGCGCGGGACGGTGATGATGCCGCACTGGGTGCGCGACAGCACCTCGGGGTCAAGCCGTTCGGTGGTGGGGAGGGGGCAATCGAGCAGCCAATCAATGGCGGTGGGTTTGATCAGTGGCTCTGCCTGGCCAAGGTTTGCCATCAACCAGAGACAGCCGCACGCGAGGTATTTTGCAACATTCATCAGTGTTCCCTGGCAGCCGTGTGATAGCGGCATTTTTTACCAAGGAACCTGAGTCGAAGAATGTAGGGGCGGTAGACGACTTATGTACGAAACTGGAGTTTCGTTTATCAGATGCTGGTTTTCCAACCGCCGCCCAATGCCTTGTACAGCGCAATGCTGGCCTGCAGGCGTGACAGTCGCAATTGCACGTTCAAGTCCTGGGCGGCATACAGGGTGCGCTGGGTTTCCAGTACCGTCAGCAAGTCCTCGGCACCCGCCTGGTAGCGGCTTTCGGCGATCCGGAAGGCGGTTTGGGCCTGTTGCAGTTCTTCCGTTTGCCAGTGGCGCTGCTGGTCCAGGCGCGTGATGCTGCTGAGGGCTTTTTCCACATCGGCAAAACCGTTGATGATCGCGCCGCGGTAGGTTTGCAACAGCTCATCCTGGCGCGCGCGGGCCTTGTCGCGCTCGGCGCTTAAACGGCCGTTGTTGAAGATCGGCCCGACCAGGCCGGCCGTCAGCGTGTAGTAGGGGCTGCGCAGGACGTCCACGGCCTTGTAGGCATCGGAGCCGAGTGTGGCGCCGAGGGTCAGGGCCGGCAGCATGGCGGCGCGGGCCACGGTGACGTCCGCCTGGGCCGCCGCCAGTTCGGCCTCGGCCTTGGCAATGTCCGGCCGGCGGCTGAGCAACTGGCTGGGCAGGCCGGCGCCGATGGCTGGCCAGGTCAGGTCCTGGAAGGGTTCGGCGCCCAGGTCCAGGGCCTGGACCGGTTGGCCGAGGAGGGCGGCCAGGGTGATCTGGGATTCTTCGGCCAGTTGTTGAATCAACGGCAGCTGGCGTTGCTGGCTGGCCACCAGGCTTTTCTGCTGGGCCAGTTCCAGGGCCGTGGCGGAGCCTGCGTCGTAACGGGTCTGCACCAGCTCGAGGACGTTACGCGCATTGGCCAGGTTCAACTCGGCGATCTGCTGGCGCTCGCGCGCCGCGAGGGTTTGCGCGTAGCGGTCGGCGACGTTGCTGAGCAAGGTCAGCTCCACGGTCGCCTGGTCGAACTCGCTGGCGCGCAGGCTGTGCAGGGCACTGTCACGGGCAGCGGCGCGGCCACCCCAGAAATCCACTTCGTAGCTGGCGGTGAAGTTGGCGCCGAAATTATCGACGGCGTCATCGCTTTGTGAGGCGTCAAGGTCCGGCCCGCCCGCGCCGTGCAACAACTTCTGGTGGCTGGCGGCAAGGTTGAACTTCACCTCGGGCAACAGTGGCGCCCCGGCAATCACCGCCGTGGCCTGGGCCTGGCGCACGCGGGCCATGGCGGCGGCCACGTCGAAGCTGTCACGCCGGGCCTGGTCGACCAGGCGGTCCAGCTGGGGGCTGCCGAACTGCGTCCACCAGCGCTGGTTGGTGGCCCGGGCGGCGTCGCGTTCGGCAAACTGCCAGGCAGCCGGCGGCGCAATAGCGCTGTCCACGGCGGGCGGGTCACCGGCGCAGGCCGTGAGCAGCAGGCACAGGCCAAGTGCGGGCAGGTACGGGGGAATGGATCGTTTATTCACTGGTCAACGCCTTAACCGGATCGAGCCGGGCAGCTTTACGGGCCGGCATGAAGCCGAATACGACGCCGGTGACCAGTGCGCAACCGAATGCGCCAAGCACCGCCACCAGGGAAAACTGCACCGCCACCTTGGCCAGCACCAGCACGCCACCCACCAGCAGGGCCAGGGCAATGCCGCACAGGCCGCCGACCACCGACAGCATCACCGCCTCGGTCAGGAACTGGCGCAGGATGTCGCGCTGGCGCGCGCCGGTGGCCATGCGGATGCCGATCTCGCGGGTGCGTTCGCGCACGGTCATCAGCATGATGTTCATCACGCCAATGCCGCCCACCAGCAGGGAAATCGCGGCAATCGAACCGAGCATCAACGACAGGGTGTTCTGGGTGCGCGCCTCGGCCTGGATCATCGCCGCGTTGTTGGTCAACTCGTAGTCGCGCTTGCCGTTGTGCAGCTTTTGCATCAACTGATCGATGGCCACTTCGGCCTCGTGGACCTTGCGCGCATCGGCGGCGGCAATCACCACGTATTCGGGGTTGTAGCTGCCGAACAGGCGCACGCTGGCGGCGGAGTAGGGGATGGCGATACGGTCATCACTGTCTTTGTTGCCGGAGCTGGCGCCTTTCTCCGCCAGCACGCCGATCACCTGGAACGGTACGTTTTCGATCAGGATGTATTGCCCGATGGGGTCGACCTCTCCCTTGAACAGCTTTTCCCGCACGCGATGACCGATCACGGCCACGGTGGCAGCCGCACGCTCGTCGGCCGGCGTGAAGTAACTGCCCTCGACCACCGGCCAATTGAAAATGTCCGGGAAATTGGTGTCATTGCCGCCCACATAGGCCATGTAGTCGACGTTGCCATAGCGCACGCCGGCTTCGGTGCCGTTGACCGGCATGATGCGCTTGATCTGGGGCAGCGCCGCCAGCGCCGCGACGTCGTTGAGGGTAACGATACCCAGCGGCGTGCGCGGGTTGGGCGATGAGCCGCTGAGGTAGAGGATGTTGGAGCCGAACGCGCCCATCTGCGCCATGACCTGGCGTTTGCTGCCTTCGCCCACGGCCAGCATCACCACCACCGAGGCCACGCCGATGATGATCCCCAGCAGGGTCAGCGCGGTGCGAAAACGGTTGATCCACATCACCCGCCAGGCGGCCTGGACCGCGTCCAGCAATTCGGCTTTCCACGCGCCATTGTGTTCGGCGCCGTCGGCCAGGCGCTGGCGCAGGTCCACGGCTTGCAGCGCGCCGCGGGTGGCGGGTGGGGGCGCGGCGTTGTCATCGGCCGAGTCACTGATGATCAGGCCATCGCGAATCTCGATGATGCGGTTGGCCCGCGCCGCCACTTCGCGGTCGTGGGTGATCAGGATCACCACATGGCCCTGGCTGGCCAGTTCGTCCAGCAGGCTCATCACCTCGGCGCCGCTGTGGCTGTCGAGGGCGCCGGTGGGTTCATCGGCAAGGATGATGTGGCCGCCGTTCATCAGCGCCCGAGCGATCGAGACACGCTGTTGCTGGCCGCCGGACAGCTGGTGCGGACGGTTGCCGGTGCGCTCGGCCAGGCCGAGGCGCGTGAGCAGGGCGTGGGCGCGGGCATGGCGTTCGGCGGCGCTGATGCCGGCGTAGATCGCCGGCATCTCGACGTTCTCCTGGGCCGAGCCCGAGGGGATCAAATGGTAGCCCTGGAACACGAAGCCAAAGGCCTCGCGGCGCAGCCAGGCCAATTCGTCGCTGTCCAGGTGGGCGACGTTTTCCCCCGCGAACAGGTACTCGCCCAGGCTTGGGCGGTCGAGGCAACCGAGGATATTCATCAACGTGGACTTGCCGGAACCGGAAGCCCCGACGATGGCGACGAATTCCCCGGCATGGATCGACAGGTCGATGCCGCGCAACACGTCGACCTGCGGGCTGTCGCCACCGCCGTAGGATTTGCGGATGTTCTTGAGTTCGATCAGGGGCGTGGTCACCTCAACCCCCGTTGCCGTCGGCCGGGCCGATCAGCAGGTGATCGCCTTCGTGCAGGCCGTCGAGCACTTCGACCCGCAGGCGATCGCTGATACCCAGGCGGACTTCACGTTCTTCGATGCGGCCGTTGGTGGCGACCACGCGGGCGATCTGCTTGTCGGCACTGGAGGTGCCCAGCAGTGCGGCCACCGGTGCGGTGAGGACATCCTTGACCTGGCTGGCGACGAAAAATACCTGGGCGGTCATTTCGGCCATCAACGCGTTGTCGCTGTTGTCCACATCCAGCAGCACGGTGTACAGCACCACGCGCCCGCTGCCGCTCTTGCTGGAACTGTTGGGGCTGCCGCTGCCCTGGGTTTCATTCAGCGGCTTGGGCGGGATCGGCAGGATCTGCCGCACGGTACTGGTCCAGCGCCGGTTGCCGCCGCTGAGGGTGGTGAAGTAGGCGGTCATGCCCGGTTTGACGTGGCCGATGTCGGCTTCCGAGACTTCCGCCCACACGGTCATCGGCGACAACTTGGCGATCCGCAGGATCAGCGGCGTCTGCTGCTGGGCATTGAGGGTCTGGCCGACCCGCGCGTCCACCGCGACCACGGTGCCGGTCATCGGTGCGTAGATGCGCGTATAGCCCAGTTCCGCTTCATCGCTGCGCAGGCTGGCCTGGGCCTGGAGAATCTGCGCCTGGAACATGTCCATCCGGGCCTGGGTGGCGCTCAGTTCGGCCTTGGCGGTTTGCACGTCTTCCTCGCGGGTGGCGTTGCCGGCGGCCAGGCGCTGCTGGCGCTGGTACTTCTGGCGGGCGAGGGCGTGCTGGGCCTTTTGCTCCTGCAACTGGGCCTTGAGGTTTTCGATGGCGTAGCGGCTGGCGTCGAGCTTGGCTTTTTGCGTCGAGGGGTCGATCTCCACCAGCAATTGGCCTTCCTGCACCTGGTCGCCGGCTTCAACGTGGATCTTGCGAATCTGCCCGGACGCCTGGGCGCCCACGTCGACATACCGGCGCGGTTGCAGGGTGCCCAGGGCCGTGACGCTGTTTTCAATAGTGCCGCGGGTGACGGTGACGGTGGTCAGGTTGTCACGCCCCGGCGGCAACACCTGCCAGGCGGCCACGGCGATGATGGGAATCAGGCACGCGATAGCGAGCAAGGCGCGTCGGGCAGGTCGAGGGCGTTTCATGCTTAGGTTCCAGCCGGGAAAGTTCGGAGCGCAGTTGCGCAGAGCTGACAGTTAAACGAGAGAATTGCCCGAGGATTTAGGCTGTTACATAAGTGGTTACAGGTCTTGTGGAGAAAAAAAACGGCCTGTAGGTGCAAGTCTTGTTTAAAAGTAGATGAGAATTACTATAAATTGCACCTACCCAAACTGCCATTACTGAATACGCCGTCTTTTTTCGCACTCAAGGATCTGATGCCGCCACCCGGCGGCCGGGAGTCATGTTGGAAAACTACTATCGCGAGCTGGTGTGTTTCCTCAACGCCAAGCTGGGCAACCGTCAGGTGGCCGAGGATGTGGTGCATGACGCTTATGTCCGGGTGCTGGAACGTTCCAGCGAGACGCCCATCGAACAGCCGCGTGCCTTTTTGTATCGCACCGCGCTGAACCTGGTGATCGACGGCCACCGGCGCAATGCCCTGCGCCAGGTCGAACCCCTGGAGGTGCTCGACAGCGAGGAGCGCTTTGCCGCCTGTTCGCCCCATGCCACCCACGACTACGGCCAACGCCTGGCCTTGCTCGAACGCGCCCTGGCCGAGCTGCCGGCGGCCTGTCGTGACAGCTTCCTGCTGCGCAAACTCGAGGGTCTGAGCCACCTGCAAATCGCCGAGCGCCTGGGTATTTCCCGCGCTCTGGTGGAAAAACACATCGTCAACGCCATGAAGCACTGCCGGGTGCGGATGCGCGAGTGGGACGCGCACTGATCACTGTTCGGTTAAATTTTTTTTCACTGTCCTCGTTTCCTATCAACACATGACCTGTTGTGCAGGTCTCGAAGGTATTCCCGCCCCACCGCCAAGGGGCTTATCCAGAGGACACTGGAATGACACAGGCAATTGCTTCGCCCGCGGTTCACGACCTGATCGGTATCGGTTTCGGCCCTTCGAACCTGGCGCTGGCCATCGCCCTGCAGGAGCGCGAAAAGGCCCAGGGCAAACTTGACGTACTGTTTCTCGACAAACAGGCCGACTACCGCTGGCACGGCAATACCCTGGTGACCCAGAGCGAATTGCAGATTTCGTTCCTCAAGGACCTGGTGACCCTGCGCAACCCCACCAGCCCGTACTCCTTCGTCAATTACCTGAAAACCCACGGCCGGCTGGTGGACTTCATCAACCTGGGCACCTTCTACCCGTGCCGCATGGAGTTCAACGACTACCTGCGCTGGGTCGCGGGGCAGTTCCAGGCCCAGGCCCGCTACGGCGAGGAAGTACTGGCCATCGAGCCGATCCTGCACCAGCAACAGGTCGAGGCATTGCGCGTGATCTCCCGCGACGCCCTGGGCGAGCAGCATGTGCGCACCACCCGTTCGGTGGTGGTCAGCGCCGGCGGCACGCCGCGCATTCCCGAAACTTTCAAGGCCCTCAAGGGCGACAGCCGGGTGTTCCACCATTCCCAGTACCTGGAGCGCATGGCCACCCAGCCTTGCGTGGACGGCAAGGCGATGCGCATCGCAATCATCGGTGGTGGCCAGAGCGCGGCCGAAGCCTTTATCGACCTGAACGACAGCTTCCCATCGGTACAGGTCGACATGATCCTGCGCGGTTCGGCACTCAAGCCTGCCGATGACAGCCCGTTCGTCAACGAAGTGTTCTCGCCGGCCTTCACCGACCTGGTGTTCCAGCAAGTCGGTGCCGAGCGCGAGCGCCTGGTCGCCGAGTACCAGAACACCAACTATTCGGTGGTCGACCTCGACCTGATCGAGCGCATCTACGGGATTTTCTACCGCCAGAAAGTCTCCGGCATCGCCCGCCAGGCCTTCCGCACCATGACCGTGGTCGAGAAGGCCACCCCCGGCCCCCTGGGCATCGAACTGGCCCTGCGCAACAACGCCAGCGGCGAAACCAGCGTCAACCATTACGACGCGGTGATCCTCGCCACCGGCTACGAGCGCGAGACCCACCGCGCATTGCTGGCGCCGCTGGAGGAGTATCTGGGTGATTTTGAAGTGGCGCGCGACTACCGCATCGTCACCGACGAGCGCTGCAAGGCCGGCATCTACATCCAGGGCTTCAGCCAGGCCAGCCATGGCTTGAGCGATACGTTGCTGTCGGTACTGCCGATTCGCGCGGATGAGATTGCGGCGTCGCTGTTTGAAAATGACCGTAGCCGTGGCAAGGGGCGTTCGGTGCAGGATCTGCTCCTAGCCACCGCCAGCTGACAGGCTGCACTTGTGACACGGGGGGCTGGCTGATACTGTACAAAAAACCAGTATCGGTAAGCCTCCATGCAGTTGATCGAAAAACTCAGCATCCTCGCCGACGCCGCCAAGTACGACGCCTCCTGCGCCAGCAGCGGCGCGCCCAAGCGCAGTTCGGAAGGCAAGGCAGGGCTGGGCTCCACCGATGGCATGGGCATCTGCCACAGCTACACGCCGGACGGTCGCTGCGTATCCTTGCTCAAGGTGTTGCTCACCAACTTCTGCCTCTACGACTGCCAATACTGCGTCAACCGCCGCTCCAGCGACGTGCCCCGTGCACGCTTCAGCCCGGAGGAGGTGGTCACCCTGACCCTGGATTTCTACAAGCGCAACTGCGTCAGCGGGCTGTTCCTCAGCTCCGGCATCATTCGTTCGGCCGACTACACCATGGAGCAATTGGTGCGGGTGGCCAAACTGCTGCGCGAAGAGCATGACTTTCGCGGTTACATCCACCTCAAGACCATCCCCGAGGCCGACCCGGCGCTGATTGCCGAGGCCGGGCGCTACGCCGATCGCCTCAGCGTGAATATCGAACTGCCCACCGATGCCAGCCTGCAAACCCTGGCGCCGGAAAAGCAGATCGTCTCGATCAAGCAGGCCATGCAGACCATCTACACCGGCGAGCAGACGGTCCTGAACGAACCCCGTGCACCGCGTTTCGCCCCGGCCGGGCAGAGTACCCAGATGATCGTCGGCGCCGACGAGACCGACGACAGCACCATCCTCCACAGTGCCGAGGCGCTGTATGGCAACTTCAAGCTGCGCCGCGTGTATTACTCGGCCTTCAGCCCCATCCCCAACAGCCCGAAAAGCGTGCCCCTGGCCGCGCCGCCGTTGATGCGCGAGCATCGCTTGTACCAGGCGGATTTCCTGCTGCGCAGCTACGGCTTCAGTGCCAACGAATTGTTCGAAGGCCCCGGCCACCTGGCCCTGGACATCGACCCCAAGCTGGCCTGGGCCCTGGAGCACCGCGAGGTATTCCCCCTGGACCTGAATCGTGCCGAGCCGACCTTGATCGCCCGCATCCCGGGCATCGGCCTGCGCACCACCCAGCGCCTGGTGGACCTGCGCCGCGAACGCAAGATCCGCTTTGAAGACCTGGCCCGCATGCGCTGTGTACTGGCCAAGGCCAAGCCATTCTTCATCACCAGTGACTACCACCCGCAACAGGCGGACAGCACCAGCGTGCTGCTGCGCGAACAACTGCGTGACCGCCCGCAGCCGCAGCAGATGGGGCTGTGGGGATGATCAGCCTGGAATGCGACAACCTCTTCAGCACCTGGCGCGAACAGGCGCGCTGGCTGCTCAGCCATCAGGTCGACCCCAGCCAGGTCAGCTGGGGCGAGGTGCAGGCGGCGGACCTGTTTGCCACCGATGAGCCGATCCCCGCGGGCTTGGGGCCGTTCCAGGCGCGTATTCCCAAGGCGCTGCTGGAGCTGTTGGCGTCAGCCGCCTGTTACCAAGGCGACCAGCGTTGGAGCCTGTTGTACGAAGTGCTCTGGCGCGTCAGCCATGGCGACCGCACCGCGATGCTGGCAGGGGATAAACTCGGCACTGAATTGCAGCGACGCATCAAGCAGGTGAGTCGTGAGGCCCATCACCTGCATGCGTTTGTGCGCTTTATCGCCCTGCCGGCAGAAGCAGGGCCCGAGTTGCCGGAGTACGTGGCCTGGCATGAACCGGCCCATGACATCCTCAAATCGGCCAGCCAGCATTTTGTCGGGCGCATGGGGCGCCAGCGCTGGATGATAGCCACGCCGTTGGACGGGGTTTATTACGATGGCGAACAGCTGATTCATCAACGCCAATGCCCCGAGGCCTGGCAGCAGCTGGCGCAGAACGTCGAGGATCCCCACAGTGCGATGTGGCTGACGTACTACAGCCACATTTTCAACCCGGCGCGATTGAACCCCAAGGTGATGGAGGGGCACTTGCCGAGTCGGTTCTGGAAGAATCTGCCGGAGGGCAGGTTGATCCCGGGGTTGATCAGCGAGGCGCGTACGGGGAAGCAGAAGGATGGGCAGGCGAAGCTGGTGGGGGCGCGCCAAGGTAAGAAAATCTTAAGCGGGCATGGTTAAAAATGTGGGAGGGGCGGTGCGACGATTCGACTTGCTCCCGATAGCGGTGGGTCAGTGAAAGATGAGCTGACTGACACACTGCTATCGGGAGCAAGCCCCCTCCCACATTCGACCTCATTGGCTTGGCGAGTGGGGCTCAGGCCAGTTCGATGGCGGTATTTTTCACCACCGCCAACTCCGGATGCGCCACCAACTTATCGATGTGCAGCTCATCATTGTTCAGCCAGATTTCCGATACCACCCGGTAGTGCTCCATGTCCCGGCAACGCATGCGCAGGCTGTAGTCGAACGGCCCGCTGATCAGCTGGCATTCGAACACCTGGGGGCAGGCCTTCATACAGGCTTCGAAGGCCTTTTGCGCCGAGCGCCCGCTCTGGTTGGACAAGGCCACCAGCACCAGCAGCGACAGCCCGGG
Source organism: Pseudomonas sp. GV047 (assembly GCF_003058245.1). Classification (NCBI taxonomy): domain Bacteria; kingdom Pseudomonadati; phylum Pseudomonadota; class Gammaproteobacteria; order Pseudomonadales; family Pseudomonadaceae; genus Pseudomonas; species Pseudomonas sp. GV047. Next base: position 291,773 of record NZ_QCWA01000007.1, read on the forward strand.
CGAGACCATCTGCACATCGATGATCGCGCCGTACCCGCGAATCACCCCGCGTCGCTCCAGCTTGCGCACCCGCTCCAGGCAGGGCCTGGGGGTGAGGTGCACCAGTGACGAGAGCTTTTCATAGGTGATACGCCCCTGGTGGCGCAGCACTTCGATGATCGCCTCATCGATGCGATCCAGCGCAGGGGAGGTATGGGGTCCGTTGGCCTTGGTATCCATGGGTTTCACTTCAAACGGTTGGAAAGAAATTGCTGCAAGCGCTCGCTGTTGGGGTGGTCGAGGATCTCGGCGCCGCCTTGTTCCTCGACTCGGCCTTGATGCAGGAACAGCACTTGGCTGGACACCTGGCGGGCAAAGCCCATTTCGTGGGTGACCATCAGCATGGTACGACCTTCCTCAGCTAACGTCTGTATGACTTTGAGGACTTCTCCTACAAGTTCGGGGTCGAGGGCGGAGGTGGGTTCATCGAACAGAATGATTTCCGGCTCCATCGCCAGGGCCCGCGCGATGGCCACGCGCTGTTGCTGGCCACCGGACAGGAACGCCGGGTACTGATCGGCCACGCGGCCCGGCAGGCCGACCTTGTCGAGGTACATGCGCGCGCGTTTTTCGGCTTCGGCGGCACTTACCCCCAACACCCGGCGTGGGGCCATGGTGATGTTTTCCAGCACGGTCATGTGGCTCCACAGGTTGAAGTGCTGGAACACCATGGCCAGGCGCGTGCGCAGGTTCTGCAATTGTTCCTGGTGTGGCGCGCGGGCGCCGGCGCGGCCCTGGCGCATTTCGATGCTGATGCCGTCCAGGGTGATGACACCGGCGTCCGGCTGTTCGAGAAAGTTGATGCAGCGCAACAGGGTGCTTTTGCCCGAGCCGCTGGCGCCGATCAGGCTGATCACGTCGCCGTGGCGTGCGTTGAGGGACACACCCTTGAGCACTTCGTGTTCGCCGTAGCGTTTATGGATGCCCTCGACCTGCAGCTTGACGGCAGCAGTTGCCGCCTGGGTAACGGGTACATCGACAGGATAAGTGGCCAGGGCCTGCGCGGACTGATTCATGGGTTAGCCTCGGGTAGGAACAAGAAAACGCATCCAGCGACGTTCGGCCAGTCGGAACAGGCCCACCAGTGCAAAGGACAGCAGCATGTAGAGCAGGGCGGCGATGCCGAAGGCCTGGAACGTCAGGAACGTCTCGGCATTGGCATCGCGCGCCACCTTTAGGATGTCGGCGACGGTGGCGGTAAACGCCAGCGACGTGGCGTGCAGCATCAGGATCATTTCATTGCTGTAGGCCGGCAGTGCCCGGCGCAGTGCGGCAGGCACCACCACAAACAGGTTGAGGCGCCAGCCGTGCAGGCCATAGGCGCGGGCCGCTTCGAGTTCGCCGTGGGGAATGTTGCGGATCGCCCCGGCGAAGATTTCCACGGTGTAGGCGCAGGTGTTGAGCACAAAGGCCAGCAGGGTGCAGTTGAGGGCATTGCGGAAAAACTGGTTGAGCAGGGCGTTGTCCTGCACCACCTCCAGGCTGTACAGCCCGGTGTAGCAAATCAGCAATTGGATATACAGCGGCGTGCCGCGAAACAGATAGGTGTAGACCTCCACCGGCCAGCGCAGCCAGAAGTGCGCCGACACGCGCGCCAGCGCCAGCGGGATCGAGAGGAAAAACCCCAGCACCACCGAGATAATGAACAGCCACAAGGTCATGGCAACGCCGGACAACCCGGTGCCATCGCTGAACAGGTAGGCCACGCCGTATTGCTGGAACAGTTCGATCATCGCGCCATCCCCTTGATGCCGAGGTTATAGCGCCGTTCGAGGCGCTTGAAGATGCGGTTGGAGAGGGTGGTGATCACCAGGTACACCAGGCCTGCGAGGATCAGGAAGTACAACGGCTCGTTGGTGGTCTTGCCGGCGTTCTGCGCGGCCTTGACCAGGTCCGACAGGCCGATGATCGACACCAGCGCCGTGGACTTGAGCAGCACCAGCCAGTTATTGCCCAGGCCCGGCAGGGCAAAGCGCATCAACTGCGGGAACAGCACCAGGTGAAAACGCTGCCAGCGGCTCAGGCCGTAGGCGGTGGCGGCTTCGAGTTGGCCGACCGGCACACTGAGGATCGCACCGCGAAAGTTCTCGGTGAAATACGCGCCGTAGATAAACCCCAGGGTGATGACCCCCGCGGTAAACGGGTCGATTTCAAAGTAGTCCCAGCCGAACACTTCGCTCAGGTCGTTGAGCCACAGTTGCAGGCTGTAGAAAATCAGCAGGATCAGCACCAGGTCCGGCACGCTGCGGATCAGCGTGGTGTACAGCGTGGCCGGCACCCGCAGCCATTGGGCGCTGGACAGTTTGGCGCCGGCGGCGATCAGGCCCAGGGCGAGGCTCAGGGCCAGCGCCAGGAGCGCCAGCTTGACCGTCATCCAGGCACCCTGGGCGAGCATCGGGCCGTAGCCTTGCAGGTTGAGGAGTTCGTTCATGGGGAGATCTCTAAAGGGCGCAGACATACCCCTGTGGGAGGGGGCTTGCTCCCGATGAGGGCGTGCCAGTCGACACCTGTATTGACTGACCCATCGCTATCGGGAGCAAGCCCCTTCCCACAAGGGATTGTGTTGGCTTATTCGTTGTAGATGTCTTGATCGCCGAAGTATTTCTTCTGGATCTGTGCGTAGGTGCCATCGGCCTGGACGGCGGCGATGCCTTTGTTGATCAGCGCACGCAAGTCCTGGTCGTTCTTGCGCAGGCCCATGGCGATGTCCAGGGGCAGGGTCGGGTCCTTGAAGGCCGGGCCGGTCTTGAAGTCGGCGCCTTCAGGCTTGGACAGGAAGTTGAGCTGGGCTTCGAGCTTGTCGGTCAGGGTGGCGTCGAGACGGCCGTTCTGCAGGTCGGCGTAGTTCTGTTCCTGGGACTGGTACGCCTTGATCTGCGCGCCCAGCCTGGCCAGGTGCGCGCGGGCATAGGCTTCCTGCAACGAACCTTGCAGCACGCCGACCTGTTTGCCTTTCAACGATTCCGGGGTGTCGCCGAAGTCGGCGTTTTTGCGCGTGATCACCGACGTGGGGCTGAGGAACAGGCGGTCGGTGAAGTCGATGACTTTCTCGCGCGCCGGGGTCACGGCCATGGACGACATGATCGCGTCGAACTTGCGCGCGCGCAGGGCCGGGATCATGCCGTCGAATTCGTTGTGCACCCAGGTGCATTTGACCTCGAGCTTGGCGCAGATGGCGTTGCCCAATTCGATATCGAAGCCTTGCAGGCTACCGTCGGCGGCCACGGATTCAAACGGGGGGTACTCGGGGAATACGCCGAAGCGGATTTCTTTCCAATCCTGGGCGTGGGCGGCGCTGGCGCACAGTGGCAACAGCAACGCAGCGAAGAGTGATCGCAGTGGAGTCATGTGTCAGTCCCTATATTTTGTAATTGATGTCAGGGCAGTAGAAAGGGTGCAGCGTGCATGCATTCGGTGACTCTTTGGTCGGGCTCAGAATGCTTCATGATGGTGCGTTTTTTGTGTCGTTTACCCGGTGCTCAAAGCGCAAATTGCGCTGTTAAAACACGCAATGCAGCGGAATCGGCTGTGGCACCCGCTGAATCGGCTTTTCAGCCCTGGAAATCCGACCTGCCCATGGCGCAAAGGGGCAGGCCAGAGCGGTCTCAGGCGCGCTTTTTATGCTGTGCTCGAGGCTGTTGGGCCAGGCGCGCGAACAAGTCCTTGGGGTCGGCCAGGTCCGGCACCAGTTCCAGTTCGCTGCCGACATCCAGGGCCTTGGCCACGTCCAGCACATAGCGCAGGGCCGAGTAGTCTTCGATTGCAAAGCCCACCGAGTCGAACAGGGTGATCTGGCGCTCATGCTCGCGGCCGGCGACCTGGCCGTTGATGACCTGCCACAACTCGGTCACCGGCGAGTCTTCCGGCATGTGCTGGATTTCACCTTCGATGCGGCTTTGCGGTTCGTACTCGACGATCACACGGGCGCGCTCGACGATGCGGCGGTCCAGCTCGGTCTTGCCTGGGCAGTCGCCGCCCACGGCGTTGAGGTGCATGCCGGGCTCGATCATGTCGTCGGTGAGGATGGTCGCGTAGGCCTTGTCGGCGGTGACGGTGGTGACGATGTCCGCGCCCTTGACCGCTTCGGCCACGCTGCCGGCCAGGATCACCTTGATTGCCGGGAACGCCTTGAGGTTGGCTGCCAGCTTGGCGGTGGCCCTGGCGTCGATGTCGAACAGGCGGATCTCGTTGATGCCGAGCATGGCGTGGAAGGCCAGGGCCTGGAATTCGCTCTGGGAGCCGTTGCCGATCAACGCCATGCTGCGGCTGTTGGCGCGGGCCAGGTAGCGGGCCACCAGGGCCGACGTGGCGGCGGTACGAATGGCAGTGGTCAGGGTCATTTCCGCCAGCAGCACCGGTTTGCCGGTGTCGACGTCACCGAGGGCACCAAAGGCCATTACGGTGAGCATGCCGGCCAAGGTGTTCTTCGGGTGGCCGTTGACGTACTTGAAGGCGTACAGCGAGGCGTCGGACACCGGCATCAACTCGATCACGCCATCCGGCGAGTGGTTGGCCAGGCGTGCGCATTTTTCAAAATCCTGCCAGCGCAGGTAGTCGGCGCGGATGTACTCGGCCATCTCGGTGATGCAGGTGTGCAGGCCTTTTTGCGAAACCAGATAGCTGAGGTCGTTGACGTCGATATAGCGGGTCATGGCAAGACTCCTTATTGAAATGAGGGACGGGCGGGCAGGTGCACTTCTGCCAGCATGCAGCGGGCACTGCCGCCGCCGATGCGTTCGATATTGTCGATGTTCACCACCACCGGCCGGGTGTGGCGCTCCACATGCCGGCGCTGGGCCGGTTGCAGCGCGCCCCAGGCACTGGCAGACATCACCAGCAGCGGCTGGCCGTCGCGGTCGTGGACTTCGAGCATGTTGCCGGCGAAGGCTTCGAGCTGGTCGAAGTCGAGGCCGAGGATGTCTTTGCCGGTGTCGCGCAGCGAGCGTTCCAGGGCCTGGCGTTCGTCGGCGTCGGGCAACGCTTGCAGGCACACCACCGAAAGGTCGCGGCCGACGCTCATCATCACGTTGCTGTGGTAGATCGGTGCGTGGTGGCGGTCGACGGCGTGGAAGACGCAGAGCCGGTAGTCGAGGCGTTCGGCAAACTGGCGCAACGCGTCGTGGTGGGTGCGCCCGGAGTGGCAGGCGTAGCTGATGCGGTGCTGGCGGTCGAGGACCATGCTGCCGGTGCCTTCGAGGAAAATGTTCTGTTGTTCGAGGTGGCTGAGGTCGATGGTGTCCTTGATCGCAAAGCGCTGCTCCAGCACTTGCAGCACGCCTTTGTTGCGCTCCAGTCGTCGGTTCTGGCCTTCCATCGGGTACAGCACCAGGCTGCCGTCGGCGTGGCTGCTCCACCAGTTGTTGGGGAAGATCGAGTCGGGTGTGTGGGGCGCCGGAGTGTCTTGCACCACCAGCACTTCCACGCCGTGCCGGCGCAGGGTGTCGACATAGCCGTCGAACTCTTCCAGCGCTTTCTGCTGTGCACTGCGCGGGTCGAGGGGCGGGCGTTGGAAACGGTTGTTGATCGCGGTATCCGGGTTGAAGGCAAAGCGCGCCGGGCGAATCATCAGGACGGTGTTGGTGGTTTGCATGGGGGCACGAATCCATGGGGTTGAGCAGTGGGGCTATTTTGTTCGCTGTGGCAGGGGAATCCCGGCTGAAACCCAGGGGCGGCTCAGCCGGGAAAGCTGAAAAGGGGGGTGAGGCAGCCGAATCGGCTGTTGGAGCTGGAGCGCGGTCAAAATGTGGGAGGGGGGCTTGCCCCCGATTGCGGTATATCAGTCACTCCATCCATCAATTGGCACACCGCCATCGGGAGCAAGCCCCCTCCCACATTGGTACAGTGGCGACAATAACGCCGTCAGCCAGGAGGAATCATGTCTACCGTCGTACGTCTTGCCCAATCCGAGGATACCGAAGGGATCAGCCAGGTCATCCTGGCGGCCTTGCACAGCAGCAATGCGCGGGACTATCCAGCGGATGTGATTGCCCGGGTGGCCAGCAACTTCACCCCGGACGCGGTGCTCGACCTGCTCAAGCGCCGTGTGGTGCTGGTGGCGGTCCAGGACGGGGTGATCGTCGCCACGGCGGCCCTGGATGCCAATGTGGTGCGTTCGGTGTTCGTCAACCCTACGCTGCAAGGGCAGGGCATTGGCCGGTTGCTGATGATTGAAATCGAACTGCGCGCGCGGGAAGCGGGGGTGACGACGCTGAGTGTGCCGTCTTCGCTGACCGCCGAGCCGTTCTACACCAGGCTGGGTTTTCACACGGTACGCGACGTCTACCACGGCAATGAGCGCACGTTGGTGATGGAAAAGGCGCTGTTGTCGCGCCATCCCATCGGTCCGTATCGCGACCGCCAGCACCGCGGGCAAGTGGTGGCGTTATGGCAGGAGGCGTTTGGGTATGACACGGCGCATAACCTGCCGACCCTGGCGATCGATAAGAAACTGGCGGTCAATGACGGGCTGTTTTTTGTGGCGACGGACAAAAAGACTGTCATCGGGACGGTGCTTGCCGGCTACGACGGTCATCGCGGCTGGTTGTACTCGGTGGCCGTGCACCCTGGCTATCGGCGTCATGGCCTCGGTTCCTCGCTGGTGCGGCATGCGGAACAGGCCCTGACGGCCCTGGGCTGCATGAAGATCAACCTGCAGATCACCGGTGGCAATGAGGCGGTGGTGGGGTTCTATGAGGCGCTGGGGTATGGGGTGGAGCCGAGGATCAGCATGGGCAAGAAGATTGCCGAGAATATCCCGGCTCAATCCTGAGGACACTGGAGAGCAAATGTGGGAGGGGGCTTGCCCCCGATGTCGGTGTATCAGTCAACAGATTCATTGACTGACCCACTGCCATCGGGGGCAAGCCCCCTCCCACATGGGATATGCGTTGAGCCTGTTAGACCTTAACGATCCAACCCGCTGGCGCTTCGACGTCGCCGGTCTGCACGCCGGTCAGCTCTTTGTAGAGCTTCTGGGTGATCGGGCCGACTTCGGTCTCGCTGTGGAACACATGCAACTGGCCGTTGTACTGGATACCGCCGATCGGCGAGATCACTGCCGCAGTCCCGCAGGCACCGGCTTCCTTGAACTGATCCAGCTTGTCGATGAATACCTCGCCTTCGACCACTTCCAGGCCCAGGCGGGTCTGGGCCAGTTCGATCAGCGACAGGCGGGTGATGCCTGGCAGCACCGAAGGTGATTTCGGTGTGATGAACTTGTTGTCGTGGGTGATCCCGAAGAAGTTGGCCGAGCCGACTTCTTCGATTTTCGAGTGGGTCATCGGGTCCAGGTAGATCGCGTCGGCGAAACCGGATTTCTTCGCTTCCGAGCCCGGCATCAGGCTGGCGGCGTAGTTGCCACCGACCTTGGCCGCGCCGGTGCCCTGTGGCGCGGCGCGGTCGAAGGTGGAGATCTGGAAGTTGTGCGGCACCAGGCCGCCCTTGAAGTAGGCGCCGACCGGGATGCAGAACACCGAGAAGATGAACTCCGGTGCGGTGCGCACGCCGATGTTGTCACCGGTGCCGATCACGAACGGGCGCAGGTACAGCGCGCCGCCGCTGCCGTACGGCGGGATGAACCGCTCGTTGGCCTTGACCACTTGCTTGCACGCGTCGATGAACGCGTCGGTCGGGACGTGGGGCATCAGCAGGCGGGCGCAGCTGCGCTGCATGCGCGCGGCGTTCTGGTCCGGGCGGAACAGGTTGATCGAGCCGTCCTTGCAGCGGTAGGCCTTGAGGCCTTCGAAGCACTGCTGGCCGTAGTGCAGGGCGGTAGAGCCCTCGCTGATGTGCAGCACGTTGTCGTCGGTCAGGGTGCCGGTTTGCCATTCGCCGTTTTTCCAGACCTGGAGAAACCGCTTGTCGGTCTTGATGTAGTCAAAACCCAGCTTGTCCCAATTGATGCTTTCGTTACCCATGACACCCTCTATCTTTGGTCAAGTCGGTTTTTTTCTGAATGGGCGCAACAATACTTCATTCCCGGGCCCGTTCGCATCCCCTGTAGCGCCCTCGCCACAAACGCTATAGGTGCAAGGCGTGGCCCAGGGCCCGCAGCGCAGCTTCCTGCACCGCCTCGCCAAGCGTCGGATGGGCGTGGATGCTGCCGGCCACGTCTTCCAGGCGTGCGCCCATTTCCAGGCTCAGGCCGAAGGCGGTGGACAGCTCGGACACGCCGGCGCCGACCGCCTGCCAGCCCACAATCAGGTGATTGTCCCGTCGCGCCACCACCCGCACGAAGCCGGTTTTCGACTCCAGGGTCATTGCACGGCCGTTGGCGGCGAACGGGAAACTCGACACGATGCAGTCCAGGCCGGCGGCCTTGGCGTCGTCGGGCGTCTTGCCGACCACCACCAGTTCCGGGTCGGTAAAGCACACCGCCGGGATCGCCGCCGGGTTGAATTCGCGGGATTGACCGCTGATCAGTTCGGCGACCATTTCGCCCTGGGCCATGGCGCGGTGCGCCAGCATCGGCTCGCCGCTAAGGTCGCCGATGGCATACACGTTGCGCATGCTGGTCTGGCAGCGGCTGTCGATCTTGATCGCCGCGCCGTTCATCTCCAGGTTCAGCGCCTCAAGGTTCCAACCCTGGGTGTTGGGTTTGCGACCAACGGCAACCAGCACCTGATCGGCTGTCAGCGACAGGATGTCGCCATTCGGGTCGCGTACTTGCAGGCTGCCATCGGCAAAACCCGTGACGCTGTGCTTGAGGTACAGCTTCACGCCCAATTGCTTGAGGGATTCGTGCACCGGTTGCGTCAGCTCGGCGTCGTAGGCCGGCAGGATACGATCCTGAGCTTCGACCACACTCACGTCGGCGCCGAGCTTGCGATACGCAATCCCCAGCTCCAGGCCGATGTAGCCGCCGCCCACCACAATCAGGCGCTTGGGCACGCGGGTCGGCGCCAGGGCTTCGGTGGACGAGATGATCGGCCCGCCGATCGGCAGCATCGGCAGGTTGACGCTTGTCGAACCGGTGGCCAGCAGCAGGTGTTCGCACTGGATGCGCTGGTCGCCGACGTCGACGGTCTTGCCGTCTACTACTTTGGCCCAGCCATGGATCACCTGCACTTTGTGCTTTTTAAGCAGTGCGGCGACACCCGTGGTCAGGCGGTCGACGATGCCGTCTTTCCATTCCACGCTTTTGCGGATGTCCAGGGTCGGCACATCCACCTCGATTCCCAACCGGGAACCCTGGCTGTGATGCACGGTTTGCTGGAATTGCTCGGCCACGTGAATCAAGGCCTTGGACGGAATGCAGCCGATATTCAGGCAGGTGCCGCCCAACGCCTGGCCTTCCACCAGGATGGTCGGGATGCCCAGCTGGCCGGCACGAATGGCGGCCACATAACCGCCAGGGCCGCCGCCGATAATCAGCAGCGTGGTATGCAATGTCTGGGTCATGCCCTTACTCCAGGAACAGGCTGGCGGGTTGTTCGAGCAGGCCGCGAATGGCCTGGATGAATTGCGCCGCGTCCATGCCATCGACCACGCGGTGATCGAAGGAGCTGGAGAGGTTCATCATCTTGCGGATCACGATCTGGCCCTTGATCACCATCGGCCGCTCGACGATACGGTTGACGCCGACGATGGCCACCTCCGGCAGGTTCAGCACCGGGGTGCTGACGATGCCGCCCAGGGCGCCCAGGCTGGTCAGTGTAATGCTCGAACCGGACAGCTCATCGCGGCTGGCCTTGCCATTGCGTGCAGCAGTGGCCAAACGCGTGATTTCCTCGGCGTTGCCCCACAGGCTGCGCGCTTCGGCGTGACGCACCACCGGCACCATCAGGCCCACGTCGCTCTGGGTGGCGACGCCCACATGCACCGCGCCGAGGCGGGTGATGACCTGGGCTTCGTCGTCGTAGCGCGCGTTGATCTGCGGGAATTCCCGCAGCGCCACGACCATGGCGCGCACGATAAACGGCAGCAACGTCAGCTTGCCGCGCGTGGCGCCGTGCTTGTCGTTGAGGTGCACGCGCAGCTCGTCGAGGGCGGTGACGTCGATCTCTTCCACATAGCTGAAATGCGCGGCACGCCGGGTGGCGTCCTGCATGCGCTGGGCGATCTTGCGGCGCATGCCGATCACCGGGATCTGTTCTTCGTCGTTGCGTTCGGCGTAAGGGTTGGCGGCCATCGAAGCTTTTGACGCCCCTTGTTGCAGGTAGGCGTCGAGGTCTTCGTGCAGGATCCGCCCGGCCGGGCCGGAGCCCTGGACCAGGCGCAGTTGGATACCGGCATCCAGCGCGTGCTTGCGCACGGCGGGGGAGGCCAGAGGGCGTTCGTCGGCATCGCGGGCCACGGGGGCCTGTGCGGCTGCCACTGGTGCGGGCTTGCTTTCGACCACCGTTGCCGGCTTGGCCTCGACAACGGCAGCCGCTTTCACCGGCTCCGCGGCTACCGGCACCTCCTTGGCATTGCCCGCGCCTTCGACTTCAATGCTGATCAGGATACTGCCCACCGCCATCACTTCACCCGGCTCGCCGCCGAGGGCAATCACCTTGCCATGGACCGGCGAGGGAATGTCCACCATCGCCTTGTCGGTCATCACATCCGCCAGCACCTGGTCTTCGACGACCATGTCGCCGACCTTCACATGCCACTGCGACAATTCAACTTCCGCGATGCCTTCGCCAATGTCCGGCATCTTGATAACGTGCGTGCCCATTCAGACCTCCATGACCCGTTTCAACGCCGCGCCCACTCGGGACGGGCCTGGGAAATACGCCCACTCCTGCGCGTGCGGGTAGGGGGTGTCCCAACCGGTGACGCGTTCGATCGGCGCTTCCAGGTGGTGGAAGCAATGCTCCTGCACCAGCGCCACCAACTCGGCACCAAAGCCGCAGGTACGGGTGGCTTCGTGCACCACCACGCAACGGCCGGTCTTCTTCACGGATTTGACGATGGTGTCCAGGTCCAGCGGCCACAGGCTGCGCAGGTCGATGACTTCGGCGTCGATGCCGGTTTCTTCGGCGGCGACCTGCGACACATACACCGTGGTGCCGTAGGTCAGCACAGTGACGGCCGAGCCCGGACGCACGATGGCGGCCACGTCCAGCGGCACCGTGTAGTAACCGTCCGGCACCTGGGCTTGCGGGTGTTTCGACCACGGCGTTACGGGGCGGTCGTGGTGACCGTCGAACGGGCCGTTGTACAGGCGCTTGGGCTCGAGGAAGATCACTGGGTCATCGTTTTCGATGGAGGCAATCAGCAGGCCCTTGGCGTCATAGGGGTTGGACGGCATCACCGTACGCAGGCCGCAGACCTGGGTGAACACCGCTTCGATGCTCTGGCTGTGGGTCTGGCCGCCGTAGATGCCGCCGCCGCAGGGCATGCGCATGGTCAAGGGCGCGGTGAACTGGCCGGCCGAGCGATAACGCAGGCGCGCCGCTTCGGAGATGATCTGGTCGGTGGCGGGGTAGACGTAGTCGGCGAACTGGATCTCGGCCACCGGGCGCAGGCCATAGGCACCCATGCCAACCGCCACGCCGACGATGCCGCTTTCCGATATCGGTGCGTCGAACACCCGCGAGCTGCCGTACTTGGTCTGCAAGCCTTCGGTGCAGCGGAACACGCCGCCGAAATAGCCGACGTCCTGGCCGAACACCACCACGTTGTCATCACGTTCAAGCATCACATCCATGGCCGAGCGCAGGGCCTGGATCATGGTCATGGTGGTGGTGGTCATGGCGGTTTCCAATTCGATGCTGTTGTTGTGATCGTTCATGTCAGATCCCCAACTCTTGACGCTGGCGCTTCAAGTGCTCCGGCATCTCTTTATAGACGTCTTCGAACATGGTCGCGGCGCTTGGGATCTGGCCACCGGCCAGGGTGCCGTACTGTTCGGCCTGTTTCTGCGCGGCGATCACCTCGGCTTCCAGCTCGGCACTGACCGCCGCGTGCTCCTCTTCGGACCACTGGCCAATCCTGATCAGGTGCTGCTTGAGGCGGGCAATCGGGTCGCCCAGCGGGAAGTGGCTCCAGTCGTCGGCGGGGCGGTATTTGGACGGATCGTCCGAGGTGGAGTGCGGGCCGGCGCGGTAGGTGACCCATTCGATCAGGGTTGGGCCGAGGTTACGGCGCGCGCGCTCGGCGGCCCAGGCGGAGGCGGCGTATACCGCGATAAAGTCGTTGCCGTCCACGCGCAGGGAGGCGATGCCGCAGCCGACGCCGCGTCCGGCGAAGGTGGTGGCTTCACCACCGGCGATGGCCTGGAAGGTGGAGATGGCCCACTGGTTGTTGACCACGTTGAGAATCACCGGGGCGCGGTACACGTGGGCAAAGGTGAGGGCGGTGTGGAAGTCGGATTCGGCGGTGGCGCCGTCACCTATCCAGGCCGAGGCGATCTTGGTATCGCCCTTGATCGCCGAGGCCATGCCCCAGCCCACACCCTGTACGAATTGGGTGGCGAGGTTGCCGGAAATGGTGAAGAAGCCTGCATCCTTGACCGAGTACATGATCGGCAACTGGCGGCCCTTGAGCGGGTCGCGCTCGTTGGACAGCAACTGGCAGATCAGGTCCACCAGCGGCACGTCGCGGGCCATCAGGATGCTTTGCTGGCGGTAGGTGGGGAAGCACATGTCGTCGATGTTCAAGGCCAGGGCCTGGGCGCTGCCGATGGCTTCTTCGCCAAGGCTCTGCATGTAGAACGACATTTTTTTCTGACGCTGGGCGACCACCATGCGGTTGTCGAAGATCCGCGTCTTGAGCATGGCGCGCATGCCTTTGCGCAGGATCTCCACGGGAACCCCTTCGGCCCACGGGCCCAGGGCCTGGCCCTGGTCGTCGAGCACGCGGATCAGGCCCTTGGCCAGGTCGGCGGTGTCGGCGGGTTCTACGTCGATGGCGGGTTTGCGCACCAGGCCGGCGTCGGTCAGGCGCAGGTAGGTAAAGTCGGTCTTGCAGCCTGGGCGGCCCGAGGGTTCGGGAACGTGCAGGCGCAGTGGGGCATACGGCTGATTCATGGCTTTCTACGCTCGATCTTGTGAATTTCTTGTAGTGGGCGCGCTAGCTGACAGTCAGTCTCCGGGTAAGAGAAATCTTGTCCTACAACAATCATAGGCGTGGCGTAGAAGAATATTTATCTGTGTTTCATTGCGCCCGCGATCATTTGCGGATAAAAAACCTGCATAAACATAATAAACAGGTGATTTTTTCTCATGCGCAAACTGGACCGTACCGATATCGGCATTCTCAACGCGCTGCAGGAGAATGCGCGGATTACCAACGCCGACCTGGCCCGCTCGGTCAACCTGTCGCCCACACCGTGTTTCAACCGGGTCAAGGCGATGGAGGAACTGGGCCTGATTCGCGAGCAGGTCACGCTGCTCGACGCCGATCTGCTGGGGCTGCACGTCAACGTGTTTATCCATGTGAGCCTGGAAAAGCAGAACGAGCTGGCGTTGCAGCAGTTCGAAGGCGCGATTTCCGACCGGCCCGAGGTGATGGAGTGCTACTTGATGGCCGGCGACCCGGACTATTTGATCCGGGTGTTGGTGCCGACGATCCAGTCGCTGGAGCGTTTCATGATGGACTTCCTGACCAAGGTGCCGGGTGTCGCCAACATCCGCTCGAGCTTTGCCCTCAAGCAAGTGCGCTACAAGACGGCGCTGCCATTGCCGCCGGGTGGGTTAATGGTTTGATTTCAATAGGGGCTGCACCGCTGATCCTGATAGTTAGCCAAGTAATAATCAGGGCGGGCTTTTTATTTTCAGTTAATGAAAAATTGCATCAGCGGTCACGTATTTTTCACACGTATTTCAACACATTGGCCCCATCAGGCCGTGAAGTTCGCGGCCCAGGAAAGGGGTAAGCCGCGATGTCCATGAGAGCCTTGAAGTTGAACTTCCGTACCACACTGTGTTTTGGTCTGGTGTGCCTTTTGCTGCTGATACAAGGGGCAATGACCCTGATAAAAGTCGATAAGGTCTATTCGTCGACGGTTGAAATCGAAACTAACTGGCTCCCCAGTATTCGGTTGGCGGGTGAAATAGATTCGGCGTTTTATAAACTTCGTCTCGATCTGCGTCGTTATGCCATGGATATCAGCCGCCAGGATCCGGCCTCCCTGGAAAAACTCAAGGCGACCCGTACCGAAGCCCTCGATATTGCCGAACGCTATGGGCCGTTAGTCTCAGGCCCCGAAGAGCAAGCCAAGTACAACGAAGCATTAGCCAGCATCAAGAACTACAGCCAGAAGATGGATGAGTTCCTCGCACAAGCCTCCACCTTGTCCGCTGAACAGATGTCGACCTACCTGCGCGAAGTCAACGGGCCGATTGCCCTGGATGTGCAGCGTTCCATCAGCGAGTTGATCGCGTTGAATGAACGGGGCTCCAAGGCGGCGGTGCAGGTGGCTTCCAGCGAATATGACGCGGCGCGTCTGTTCACCTGGATATTGATGGCCGCCTCCTTGCTGATCACCGTCGTGGTAGCAAGCCTGTTTACCCGCAGCATCATTACTCCGGTGCGTGAATTGCTGGTATCGACCGGCAAGATTGCCGACGGCGATCTGCGCGTGGCGATTGCCATCAATGGCAATGACGAGTTGACCGCGTTGCAACGGTCCACCGCGTCCATGCAAATGAACCTGAAAAGTACCTTGCAGCACATCTCCGAGGCGTCCGGGCAATTGGCTTCGGCGGCGGAGGAGATGAGCGCCATCACCCGCGAGTCCAGCGCCGGTATTGAACGCCAAAGCATGGAAACCGATCAGGCCGCCACGGCGGTTAACCAAATGACGGCAGCAGTTGAAGAAGTGGCGCGCAATGCGGTGTCGGCGTCCCAGTCCACCCAGGACTCCCAACGCTCGGCCAAAGTGGGCCAGGAGCGTGTGACGCAAACCATCGCCTCCATCGAGAAACTCAGCGCCACGGTGCAGCAGACCGGCGTCGAAGTCGAAGGGCTGGCCAGGCAGGCCCAGGATATTGCCCGGGTGGTTGAAGTGATCCGCTCGATTGCCGAGCAAACCAACCTGCTGGCCTTGAACGCCGCCATTGAAGCCGCCAGGGCAGGGGAGCAGGGCCGGGGCTTTGCGGTGGTGGCCGACGAGGTGCGGGCCCTGGCCCACAGAACGCAGACATCGACCCAGGAAATCGAGCAGATGATCGCGAAAATCCAGACGTGCTCCAGCGAAGCAGTGTCTTCCATGGCCCTCAACCGCAACGAAGCGGTGGACTCCTTGAAGATTGCCCATGAAGCGGGCCTGGCAATTACTCAGATCACCGAAGCCATTACCGATATCAATGACCGCAACCTGTTGATCGCCACGGCCTCCGAGGAACAGGCCCACGTGGCCCGTTCGGTGGACCAGAACCTGATCAGCATCCGTGATCTTTCCATCCAGAGTTCTTCGGCGGCCGGCCAGACCTCGATCGCCAGCCAGGAACTGTCGAGGCTGGCGGTGGACCTCAAGCAGATCGTGTCGAAATTTGCCGTAGCCTGATCACACCTGCGCAGCACCCCCGGAGCATGGAACGGCATGGACGCCAGGCAGGACGGTTTTAGAGCTGGTTCAACGGAATCTTCAAGTACACCACCCCGTTCTCCTCCGCCGGCGGCATATTCCCCGCTCGCACATTCACCTGGATCGCCGGCAACAACAGCGTGGGCATCCCCAGCCCGGCATCGCGTCGGGTGCGCATCGCCACGAACGCCGCTTCATCCACTCCGTCATGCACATGGATATTGCCCGCGCGCTGCTCCGCCACGGTGGTCAGGCATTTGGCCTCGCGGCCTTCGGGCGGGTAGTCATGGCACACGTACAGCTGGGTGTCGGGGGCAAAGGCCAAGAGCTTGCGCATCGATGCATACAGCTGGCGCGCATCGCCGCCGGGGAAGTCGCAGCGGGCGGTGCCGACATCGGGCATGAACAGGGTGTCGCCCACCAGGATCAAGCGGTCGTCGATCAGGTAGGCCATGTCCGCCGGGGTATGCCCGGGCACGTGCAGGGCCTGGGCCTTGATGGTGCCGATGTGGAAGATTTCATCCGGCGCGAACAGGTGGTCGAACTGCGAGCCATCGACGCGAAATTCCGGCTCCAGGTTGAACAGGTGCTTGAACACGTCCTGCACCTTGCTGATCGCCTGGCCGATGGCAATCTTGCCGCCCAGGGTGCGGCGCAGGTACGGCGCGGCCGACAGGTGGTCGGCGTGGGCGTGGGTTTCCAGCAGCCATTGCACCTGCAAGTCGTGCTCACGCACAAAGGCGATGACCTTGTCGGCCTGGGCGGTGTCGGTGCGCCCGGAGGCCGGGTCGTAGTTGAGCACCGAATCGACGATGGCGCAGGGGCCGCCGTCTGCTTCATAGACGACATAGGTGTAGGTCGACGACGCCTCGTCCAGAAAGGAATTAATCAACGCTGACATGATGGCTGCCCCTGATGTTGAAAAAAGTGATTACAATCACTTTACATTTACACATAATGTTTTGAGCTTAAGTGACGCAAAGGACCCGAGGCAAATGGAATCTACTCTGAGTGAAGGCGAAGTCGCCCAGTTGCGCGCGTCGGCATCCAAGGCCTGTGCCTTGCTCAAGGCCCTGGCCAATGAGGATCGCCTGTTGATCCTGTGCCAACTGACCCAGGGCGAACGCAACGTCGGCGAGCTGGAAACCATGACCGGCGTACGCCAGCCCACGCTGTCACAGCAGTTGGGCATCCTGCGTGACGAAGGGCTGGTCGCCACCCGTCGCGAAGGCAAGTACATCTTCTACGGGCTGGCCAGCCACGAAGTGATCCAAGTGATGAAGACACTGTCCGGCCTTTACTGCGGCGCGGTGATAAAAAGCTGGGCGTGATGCCATACGGCAGCGACCCTTGTGTGCATTGACGATAAAAGGCAATAGACCATGACCGACCAACACTGGGGGCCAACCATCAGTGGCGATATCGTCGTCATCGGCGGCGGTTCGGCAGGCATCGGCCTGCTGGCCAGCCTGCTCAAGCGCGACCCCGACCTCAACATCACCCTTATCGAACCCTGCGACCAGCACTGCTACCAGCCGGCCTGGACCCTGGTCGGCGGCGGCGCCTACGACCTGGAAAAGACCCGACGCCCCCTGGCCGACGTGCTGCCCAATGGCGTCACCTGGGTGCAGGCTGCCGTTACCGAGTTGTTGCCGGATGAGCGCGCCCTGGTGCTCGACAGCGGCCAGCGGGTGACCTGGAACCACCTGATCGTCTGCCCAGGCCTGCGCCTGGCCTGGGAGAAAGTCGAGGGCCTGGAAGACACGTTGGGCCGCAACGGCGTCACGTCCAACTACAGCTATGAGCACGCGGCGTATACCTGGCAGCTGGTGCAGCAGTTGAAGCGCGGCAAGGCGATCTTTACCCAGCCGGCCATGCCGATCAAATGTGCGGGTGCACCGCAAAAGGCCATGTACCTGTCCTGCGATCACTGGCTCAGGCACGGTGACCTCAAGCACATCGACGTCGAATTCAACCTGGCCGGCGCGGCACTGTTCGGCGTGGCGACTTTTGTGCCACCGCTGATGAAGTACGTGGAGAAGTACAACGCGCGCCTGGCGTTCAACGCCAACCTGGTCAAGGTCGACGGCCCGGCGCGCAAGGCCTGGTTCGAGGTGAAGGACGCCGAGGGCACTATCACCCTCGAGGAAAAATCCTTCGACCTGCTGCACGTGGTGCCGCCGCAAGTTGCCCCGGACTTTATCCGCCAAAGCCCGCTGGCCGACGCTGCCGGCTGGTGCGAGGTGAACCCCCACAGCCTGCAACACCAGCGCTACCCGCAGATCTTCGGCCTGGGCGATGTGTGCGGCACCAGCAATGCCAAGACCGCCGCCGCCGTGCGCAAGCAAATCGTGGTGGTCGCCGAAAACCTGCTGGCCCTGCGCAAACAGGCGCCGCTGCCGCTCAAGTACGACGGCTACGGTTCGTGCCCGCTGACGGTGGAGAAGGGCAAGGTGGTGCTGGCCGAGTTCGGCTACGGCGGCAAGCTGCTGCCGACCTTTCCCCTCGACCCGACCCGGGCGCGCCGTTCGATGTGGTTCCTCAAGGCCACCTGGCTGCCGTGGTTCTACTGGAACGGCATGCTCAAGGGCCGCGAGTGGCTGACCCGTCTGAGCAAGGTGGACTGAATGCTGCTGGCGAGTGTTTTAGGCGTGTTGATGGGCCTGGTCATGGGCCTGACCGGCGCGGGCGGCGGCATCCTCGGGGTGCCGGCGCTGGTGCTGGGGCTGGGCTTGACCATGACCCAGGCCGCACCGGTGTCGTTGCTGGCCGTGGGCGCGGCCGCGGCCGTCGGGGCGGTTGACGGCTTGCGCCACGGCCTGGTGCGTTACCGCGCCGCGCTGTTGATCGCCTTGCTCGGCGCGCTGTTTTCGCCGCTGGGGGTGTTTCTCGCCCACCAGTTGCCGGAGCCGGCGCTGATGGGCCTGTTCAGTGCCTTGATGGTGCTGGTGGCCTGGCGCATGTTGCAGCGCGAAAAGCTCGAGGCCGGGCCGAGTGACCATGGCGCGGCGTCCTGGGGCCAGAAGAACTGCATGCTCAACCAGCAGACCGGGCGCCTGGCCTGGACCGCCAAATGCAGCGCCACCCTGGCCGCACTGGGCGCGGTGACGGGGGCAGTCTCGGGGTTGCTCGGGGTGGGCGGCGGCTTTCTGATCGTACCGGCGTTCAAGCAACTCACCGACGTGCAGATGCGCGGCATCGTCGCCACGTCGCTGATGGTGATCAGCCTGATTTCGCTGATCGGCGTGGCTGGCGCGTTCCATGCCGGTGTGCGCATCGAACCCGTGGGCTGGGTGTTTATCGCGGCGAGCATCGTCGGCATGCTGATCGGCCGGCGCCTGTGTTCGGTGATCCCCGCCCGCACCTTGCAGGTGGGGTTTGCCAGCCTGTGTGTAGTGGTTGCAGCTGGAATGCTTGTGAACGCTTTGCTGTGAATTTGAAATGCCGTCCAACAGTTGAATCTCCCTTGTTTTTGAGCGATTCATCCCATCGCATCCCCCCACCCAGTACCCAAGTAGCATAGGTCCCGTCCCCCGCCCTTCGTACACTCATGCTTCAGAGGAGGAGGCAACGATGCACAACAGTGAAGGCGTAGTCAGTGCCATGTCCCAGGCCACCGATGCCGGGCAGGCCGCCGAGGAGTTGGCGCGGCAACTGTTGCATCCGTACCTGGGCTTCGTGCTGTTTTTCTGCTCGGCGTCCTACGACCTGCAGGCCCTGGGCCGCGCCCTGCAGGAGTGTTTCGGCAACGTGCGCGTGGTGGGCTGCACCAGCGCCGGCGAGATAACGCCCCAGGGCTATGGCCGCAATTGCATTACGGCGATGGGCTTCAACCACGCGCACTTTTCCATCGCCACGGAGCTGATCGACCAGGTGGAACACTTCAGCCTGATCGACGCCCAGCAGATGGTCGAACGTCTGGTCGGCGGTTGCCGCAGCAATACCCTGGCACCGATCAAGGGCAACACCTTCGCCCTGACCCTGCTCGATGGCCTGTCCAGCCGCGAAGAAGTGGTGCTCGCCGCCCTCAGCGCGGCGCTCGGCGACATTCCGCATTTCGGCGGTTCGGCCGGCGACGACAACTTCCTCACCCACACCCATGTGTACTTCAACGGCGCCTTCCACAGCGGCGCGGCGGTGGTGGTGCTGGTCAATACCTGGCTGGACTTCGAGGTGTTCACCACCCACCACATCCTGCCGCGCAGTGAAAAGCTGGTGGTGACCGGCGCCGACAGCCCGTCACGCCGGGTCTTCGAGCTCAACGCCGAACCCGCCGCCGAAGAGTACGCGCGGCATATCGGCGTGGCCGTGGCCG
The DNA here is from genome assembly GCF_003058245.1 of Pseudomonas sp. GV047. Classification (NCBI taxonomy): domain Bacteria; kingdom Pseudomonadati; phylum Pseudomonadota; class Gammaproteobacteria; order Pseudomonadales; family Pseudomonadaceae; genus Pseudomonas; species Pseudomonas sp. GV047. The sequence goes on from NZ_QCWA01000007.1 coordinate 311,584, forward strand.
ACCTCGACCACCGCGTCTTCGCCGCGCACCCGTTGGCGGTGCGCATCCACGACCAGTACTACGTGCGCGCGATCCAGCAAGTGCACGACGACCTGAGCCTGAGTTTCTACTGCGCGGTGGAAAACGGCATCGTCCTTACCGTGATGAAGCCTGGGCCGATCCTGCCAAACCTGCAAACCCTGTTCGACGGCCTGCAGGCGCGCCTTGGCGACCTGCTGTTGACCATCGGCTGCGACTGCTTCCTGCGCCGCCTGGAGTTGGAAGACAGTGACAATCTGGAACAGATCGGCGGCTTCCTGCGCGACCAGCGGGTGATGGGTTTCAACACCTACGGAGAACAGTTCAATGGCATGCATATCAACCAGACCTTCACCGGGGTCGCCATTGCCCGAGGCCGGCGCTGAACTGCTCGCCCAGGTTGCCCAGCTGCAGCAGGACAACCACAAGCTGGCGCGGATCAACGCGGCGCTGATCGAGCGCATCGAGTCCGGCATGGCCCAGGGCAATAACCCGTACACCACCTTCCAGCATTCGGTGGTGCTGGCCGAGCAAGTGCGCGAACGCACCGACGCGCTGAACCAGGCGATGGCCGAACTCAAGGCCAGCAACCACTTGCTGATCAACGCCCGGCTGCGCGCCGAAACCCTGCGCGGCGAACAGGCGGCGGCGCAAAAGGCCCAGGAAAGCGAACGCTGGATTCGCCTGATCACCGATAACGTCCCGGCCCTGATCGGCTACCTGAATGCCGACCTGGTCTATGAGTTCACCAACAAAGTCTATGAAGAATGGTATTGCTGGCCGCGCGGCATGATGCTCGGCCAGAGCCTGCGCGAAGTCCACAGCGAACAGCATTGCCAGCGCCTGGACGCCTACGTCGCCCGCGCCCTGGCCGGGGAGAGCGTGACCTTCGAGTTCGCCGAGACCAATATCAATAACCAGGAGCGCTACATGCTGCGCTCCTATGTGCCGAATATGCTGGCCAGCGGCGAAGTGGTGGGGATCTTCGTGCTGATCCGCGACATCACCGAACGCCGCCGCACCGCCGAAGCCCTGCACCAGGCCTATCAGCACCTGGAGCAGCGCGTGGCCCAGCGCACCTCGGAGCTCACCGCGCTTAACGACCAGTTGTTGCAGGAGATCGACGAGCGCCGGCGCATGGAGGCGCGCCTGCGCGAAGCCAAGCTCGAGGCCGAGCAGGCCAACCTGTCGAAAACCAAATTCCTCGCCGCTGTCAGCCATGACCTGCTGCAACCTTTGAATGCGGCGCGCCTGTTCACCAGCGCACTGCTGGAGCGGCCCAGCGAAACCCTGGTGCGCAACGTGAGCAATTCCCTGGAAGACGTGGAAAACCTGCTGGGCACCCTGGTGGATATTTCCAAGCTGGATGCCGGGGTGATCAAGGCCGACATCGCGCCGTTTGCCCTGAGTGAACTGCTGGATAACCTGGCCGCCGAGTACACCGAATTGGCCCGCAGCGAGGGCCTGGAATTGCATTTTGTCGGTTGTTCGGCGCTGGTGCGCAGCGATATTCAGTTGCTGGCGCGGATTCTGCGCAACCTGCTGAGCAATGCGCTTCGCTACACCTACAAGGGGCGGGTGGTACTGGGCTGTCGCCGCCAGCATCAGCGTTTGTCGATCCAAGTGTGGGACAGCGGCATGGGCATCGCCGAGGAGCGGTTGGAGGAGATTTTCCAGGAATTCAAGCGCGGCGATGTGCAGCGGCCCGACCAGGACCGTGGGCTGGGCCTGGGGCTGGCGATCGTGGAAAAGATCGCCGGGATCCTGGGGCATCGCATCAGCGTCAAATCCTGGCCGGGCAAGGGCTCGATGTTCTCGGTGGAGGTGCCGTTGAGCGCCACGGCGCCCAAGTCTCTGCCGATCCTGGCCATGAGCGAACCGATGCTCGAACGCCTGCAAGGCGCGCGGGTGTGGGTGCTGGATAACGACGCGGCGATCTGCGCGGGCATGCGCACCTTGCTCGAAGGGTGGGGCTGCCAGGTGATCACCGCGTTGTCCGAGCAGGACCTGGCACGCCAGGTGGACAACTACCATGCCGAAGCCGACTTGCTGATCGCCGACTACCACCTCGACGACGACCAGAACGGCGTCGACGCCGTCGCCCGCATCAATGGACGCCGCGGCCGCGCGATACCGGCGCTGATGATCACCGCCAACTACAGCAATGAACTCAAGCTGCAAATTCGCGAGTTGGGGCACACGCTGATGCACAAGCCGGTGCGGCCGATGAAACTCAAGACCGCCATGAGCCACCTGCTCGGAAAATGAACGGCGAAATACCCACAAGTGGAGATCAAAATGTGGGAGGGGGCTTGCTCCCGATAGCGGTGGGTCAGTCGACATCATAACTGACTGATGCACCGCCATCGGGGGCAAGCCCCCTCCCACCTTTGATTTGTGTTGTGTCTGGAAGATTGGCGGCGCTGATGCTCAAGACTGCCATGAGCCACCTGCTCGGCCGGCCCTGACAAACAGAGAACCAATGTGGGAGGGGGCTTGCCCCGATAGCGGTGGTTCAGTCAAGTAGATGCCGACTGCTCCACTGCCATCGGGAGCAAGCCCCTCCCACATTTTATTTGTGTTGTGTCTGGAAGATTGGCGGCGCTGATGCTCAAGACTGCCATGAGCCACCTGCTCGGCCGGCCCTGACAAACAGAGAACCAATGTGGGAGGGGGCTTGCCCCCGATAGCGGTGGTTCAGTCAAGTAGATGCCGACTGCTCCACTGCCATCGGGAGCAAGCCCCTCCCACATTTTATTTGTGTTGTGTCAGATGGGTCAGCGGCGCAGGTACGAGCCGAAATCGATATCCCCGGCACTGAGGATCGCCTGCACCCGGTTATGTACATTCAACTTGCGCAGGATCGCCGACACATGGGCCTTCACCGTGGTCTCGGCAATCTCCAGGGTGTAGGCGATCTGCTTGTTCGACTCGCCCTTGGTCATGCGCTCCAGCACCAGCAACTGCTTGCGCGTCAGGGCTTGCAGCAGTTCGGGGGCGAAGCCGGGATTTTCGTTGAGGCGTCGGTGGGTGCCGGGTTTCTGGGTGCGGATGATGTCCGGCGGCAGGTACACGTTGCCGTTGAGAATCTGCTGGATCGCCTCGGTCATTTGCAGGCGCGGCGAGGATTTGGTGATAAAGCCCACGGCGCCGTAGGTGATGGCTTGCAGCACGATCTGCTTGTCCTGCTCGGCCGAGACGATCACCACCGGAATGGTCGGCGCCTCGTTGCGCAGGTTGATCAGGCCATTGAGGCCATGCATGCCGGGCATGTTCAGGTCGAGCAGGATCAGGTCGAGGTCGTCGTGTTCCTGGGTCAATGCCAGGGCGCTGTCGAGGTCGGCGGTTTCCATCACTTCGCTGCCGGGGAAGCCGTCGCTGATGACGTTATGGATCGCTTCGCGAAACAGTGGGTGATCGTCGGCAATCAGGATTTTGTACATGGCCGTTCACCTTTCTTATTGTGAGGTTTGAAATGGCTCGGGTTGGGCGACCGTCACCGGCAGCTTCGCCGCTTCCCAGGCATCCAGGCCGTCGCGATACCAGTACACAGAGGTATAGCCGAGGTTGGCGGCACGTTTTACCGCGTTCCAACTCAGCCAGCAATCGGAGCGGCAATAGAAGACCAACGGTCGCTTGAGGTCGCCGCCGCTGTAGGCATACAAGTGGCGTACGAAATAGCTTTGCCACTCCGGCGTCAGGTCGCCGTCGCCGGTATTGGCCAGCCAGTGGCTGCCGGGCAGGTTGGCGTGGGGCTGGTCTTCGATGAAGCGGCCTTGCAGCCATTGGCGGCGGTACACGTCGATCAGCACCGGTGCCGGGCTTTGATTGAGCAGGGTTTGCAGGGCCGCGGTGTCGACAATCGTGGCGCCTGGCAGGTGGTCGGGCGTGGGGCTGCGGTACAGGCTGATGCGGTAGCCCTCGGCGGAAAACAGTGGGGTGTCGGCCTGGACGTGGGCGACGAACAGGCACAACAGCGCCAATAGAGGCAGTCGGGCAGGCAGCATGGCAGGGCAATCCTTATCGTTATGCGCGCATTACACGTGAGTCCCGAGCCCTTGGGAATGCGACGATAGACAGGAAAACCAGTACCAAAGTAGTAGTTTTGCCGCCTTCAGCCCTTTTTGCGCAACGCCGCATGCTGGGGATTGAAGGTCAGCACCGCCAACACCGCGAACAGCACGGTCAAGCCCAGGCACACCGCCAGGGCCAGGCCGGCGAAGCGTTGGTACAGGGCAAAGCGCACCAACTCCACGGCGTGGGTAAACGGGTTGACCGCGCACAGCCAGTACAGCCATTCGCTGGAGTCGCGCATCTTCCACAGCGGGTACAGCGCCGATGACAGGAAAAACAGCGGGAAGATCACGAAGTTCATCACCCCGGCAAAGTTCTCCAGTTGGCGGATCGCGTTCGACAGCAGCAAGCCCAGGGCACTCAACATCAAGGCCACCAGCAGCAACGCCGGCAGGGCGACGACCAGCCCCATGGCCGGCGGTTGCACGCCGTACACCCAGGCGATCGCCAGGAACCCATACACCTGCAACAGCGAAATCAGCGCGGTGGCCAACAGCTTGCTGCACAGCAAAAACGTGCGCGGCAGCGGGCTGGTCAGCAGCACGCGCATGCTGCCCATCTCGCGGTCGTAGACCATCGACAGCGAGCCCTGCATGCCGTTGAACAGCAGGATCATGCAGGCAAGCCCCGGGACGATGTACACCTCGTAGGGGATATAGGTGTCGTAGGGCTCGATCACCGAGATGCCCAACGCGGCGCGGAACCCGGCGGCGAATACCAGCAGCCACAGCAAGGGGCGCACCAGCGCACTGAGAAACCGCGTGCGCTGCAACACAAAGCGCAGCCACTCGCGCAGCACGATGCCGCGCAGGCATTGCCAGTAAGCGTTCATGCCGCCGCTCCCGTCGTGGTGGGGCGGGTCAAGCGCGCGAACACGCTGCCCAGGTCGCCGCCTTGTTGCGCGATCAAGGCATCGACTTGCCCACTGGCCGCCAGGCGGCCCTGGTGCAGGATCATCAAGGCATCGTCGGCCTGTACTTCGTCGAGCAGGTGAGTGGTCCACAGCACGCTGATGCCGTGTTCGCAGCACAGGCTGCGCACGTGCTGGTTCAGCGCCAGGCGGCTGGCGGGGTCGAGGCCGACGCTGGCCTCATCCAACAGCAGCAGGCGCGGCTCATGCAGCAATGCGCGGGCGATTTCCACCCGGCGGCGGTGCCCGCCGTTCAGTTCGCGGACTTTTTCCCGGCGCCGTTCGGTGAGGGCCTGGCGGGCCAGTTCGGCGGCGACGCGCAGGTCGGTCTGGCGCCGCGACAAACCATGCAACGCAGCGTGGTAACGCAGGTTCTGTTCCACGCTCAAATCCAGGTCCAGGGTGCTTTGCTGGAACACCACACCCAATTGCGCAAGGGCCGCACGCGGCGCCTCACGCAGGGAATGACCGCCCACGCGAATGTCGCCGCTTTGCAGGTCATACAGCCGCGTGAGCAGGGCGATCAAGGTGGATTTGCCGGCGCCATTGGGCCCCAGCAGCGCCGCAAAGCGCCCTGGTGCCAGGCTGAAACTCACCTCGCACAAGGCCTGCCGTGCGCCGTAGGCGAAGCTCAGCTCGCGCACTTCCAGGGCGTTCATGGCGTGACCACCACGCCCCACGGATAACGCCCGACCTTCACCGACTTGATCACCTTTAGGCTGTCCACATCGATCACCGACACATCACCGCTCACGCCATTGGTGGCCAGCAACTGTTTCTCGTCCGGGGTAAATGCCATCTGCCACACGCGGCGGCCCACCAACAGGTAGTCGAGGACCTCGAAGGTCTTGGCGTCGATCACCGCCACATGGTTGGCCGGGCCGAGGGCGACAAAGCCGTACTTGCCGTCGGCGCTGAGCTTGATGCCGACCGGCTGGACTTTGTCCGGGTGCACGCCCTTGATCTTGAAGGTCAGGGTCTTGAGGATCGCGCGGCTGGCCACGTCGAGGATGGTCACGGTGCCGCCGATTTCCGCCGAGGCCCACAGCTGCGAGCCATCGTGGTTGAACTCGACGAAGCGCGGGCGCTGGTCCACCAGGGTGCTGTCGGCCAGGGTTTGGGTGCTGGTGTCGATCCAGTGCAGCATGTTGGTGGTTTCGCTGGTGTTCACCGCCCACTTGCCATCCGGGCTCACGGCCATGCCTTCGGGCTCGACGCCGACGTTGATCTGGCCGAGCACCTTGGAGGTCTCGGTGTCGATCACGGTGACCAGCGCGTCGTCTTCGTTGGACACGTACAGCCAGCGGTTATTGGGGTGCAGGGCAAACTGCTCGGGGTCTTTGCCAGAGGGCAGTTCCTTGATGATCCTGCGTGTGGCCACGTCCATCACCTGCACGCGGTCCGAGTCGCTGGCGCAGATGTACAGCAGCTTGTTGTCATGGGACAGCAGCAGGCCCCGTGGGCGCTGGCCGACCTTGAGGGTGTCGGTGACTTGCAGGGTCTGCATGTCGATCAGGCTCAGGCTGTTGTCTTTCTCGTTGGAGACCCAGGCGGTACTGGCCACGGCGTGCCCGGCGGCAAGCAGCAGGGCGCATGGGAGCAGGGTGCGGCGCATGGCGGATTCCTTATTATTGTGGGTAGGCGATCAAGGGAAGCGGCAGGTCACCTCGGGTTTGTCATAGCCCAGGCTGTCCATTTCGTTGGTGGGGTGCAGGAAACCGTCCTGGGGTGAGGTGCTGACCAGCGCGCGGGGCTGCACGATGGGAATCGGTTGGCGCAGTTGGCCGTTCCAGGGGCGGTAACTGAGCTTGCGGCCCTTGAACCCGTCCAGGGGCAGTTGCTCGCTGATTTCCACTTGGCGGATCGCCATGGGCTCGACCTGGCGCAACTTGCTCACTGCACTGGCGACGCTGCGCACGGCCATCCAGGCGGCGAAGTCGCGGTCGTTCATCCAGCGCCCGGCCAGGGCCTCGAAGCGTTTCTGCAATTGGGCGGCGCCGTAGGTCTCGACGGTTTTGTGCCAGCCGGTGGGCGTCAGGCCCTGGGTGCCGGCGACGGGGCGCGGGTACCAGGTCTGGTAGGGCACGTACTCGCCGAAGTCGCCGCGCTCGTCGGCCACCAGCACCACGTCGTATTCGGCGGTCTGGGTGAACAGCGGCATATCCGCCTGGGCGCTGCGGCGTTGGTCGTTATCGAAGCGCCAGGCCTTTTCCGCCACCAGCTGCACGCCGAAGCGCTTGGCGGCACGACGCAGGGCGGCGGCGTAGGCCTGGTCATCCTCGGTGGGGCCGACGATCAGCAGTGCCTTCTGCCATTTGCGCACGACCAGGAACTGCGCCAGGGCATCGGCGAGCATCGCGCGGCTGGGCAGGGTATGCAGCACGTTGCCCAGGCAGTCGCTGCTGCGCAGGCGGTCATCCGGGCTGCCGGCGTTGAACAGCAGGCTGTCGGGCAACGCCGCGCTGAGTTGGCGCAGGCTGGCGGCGGGTGCGTTGATCACGAACAGGCGCAGGCCCTGGGCATGCTGGGCCTGGGCGGCGGCGAGCAGCGCGTCCGGAGTGTCCACCGTGGCGCTGGTCAGGCTGTAGCGTTGGTTGAGAAAGGCGCCGGTGCTGTTGCTGTCGATGATCGCCAGTTCAGCGCCACGCCGCCCGGCATCGGCGGGCTCGGCAATCACATTCGACAGCAGCGGCCCCGGATCGGGCCGATAACCCAGGTAGCCGATCTGCACCTGCAAGGGCGCTTCGGCGGCCTGGCCGGTGGCGGCCCAGGCGATCGCCAGCAGGCAGATCACGGCGTAGGGGGCGAGCTGGCGCATAGGGCACTCCATGACAGGTAGCGCCAGCATAGGAACCCTGAACGTCGCTGCAAATATGCAGAAAGTAGCGCTGGGGCAGTACCAAGGTAGTAGCCCCGGGTGCGCCGTGGGGTTTTAGCATGGAGCACCACGGGCTCTATCCACAGGAGTGACACCAGCATGCGCGTCTTGTCGGCCTTGTGGCGCATCAACCTATGGGTGTGCGGCTTCTTCATCCTGGTGACCTGCGCCTGCACCGCGCTGTTGCTGCACCAGGCCCTGGCCGATGTGGAGCGCGAGCTGCAATCGGCCGAAGCGGTGGTGCACTACCTGAGCGAAACCGCCGCGCGCGATCCGGCCAGCCTGCAACCCCACCTCACCGCGAGTTTGCGTCATGTGCGTGTGCACTGGCTGGCGAGCGGCGACACCGTGCAAGCGCCGGACGCGGACGGGCTGGACGCCTGGCTTGGGCGCCTGCTGTTTGCCGAGGCGCGGCGCAGTGCCCAGGTGCTGGACTTGCCGGACGGCCGGCGTGTGTCCATCGCTGTCGACCCACGGGATGAAATCGACGAGGTCTGGGACTCCCTGCAACAATTGTTGGGCCTGTGCGCACTGGCTCTGGCCCTGAGCCTGTTGACCATCCGCTGGGCGGTGCGCCGGGGCATGGGCGTGCTGGATGAATTGCTGCGCGCACTGCAACAGGTGTGCGCCGGCCAGCTCAATGTGCGCCTGCGCAGCCAAGGCGCGCCGGAAGCACGCCAACTGGCGCTGCACTTCAACCGCATGACCGACGCCCTGGAGCAGGCGCGCACAGATAACACCCGGCTTACCCAGACCCTGCTGGCGGTGCAGGAGCAGGAGCGCACCCACCTGGCCCAGACCCTGCACGATGACCTCGGCCAATACCTGGCCGGCATTCGCGCCCAGGCCTGCCTGTTGCGCCTGGCCACCGACCAGCCGCACCTGCTGGCGCCCACGGTGGCGCAACTCGAGGATCACTGCGAGCACTTGCAGCAAGGCTTCCGGGCACTGGTCCACGACCTTTATCCGGTGGCCCTGCAACACATGCCGATGGCCGAGGCGTTTGCGCTGCTGGTCACCCAGTGGCAGGCCAGCCACGGCATTCCCTGCCACCTGCAGGTCAGCACCGACCTGCCGCTGTTGCCCGGCGCCAGCAAGACTCATCTGTACCGCCTGCTCCAGGAAGCCCTGACCAACATCCTGCGGCATGCCGACGCCAGCCAGGTGCACGTGCGCCTGCAACATCGCGGTTCGCGCCTGCGCCTGTGGGTGCGTGATAACGGTCGCGGTGCAGACACGCCCCAGCGGCCCGGCGTGGGCCTGTATTCAATGGCCGAACGCGCCCGTTGCCTGGGCGGCGAATTGAAGATCATCAGCCAGCCCGGCGCCGGCTGGGCGTTGGCGTTGAACATGCCGTTGGAGGCCTCATGAATATTCTGTTGGTGGATGACCACGCGGTGGTACGCCAAGGCTATGCCAGCCTGTTGCGTGCGCTGCTGCCGGCCGTTGAAGTGCGCGAGGCGGCCAGTGGCGAAGAGGCGTTGAGCCGGGTCCAGGAAGCGCTGCCGCACCTGGTGATCATGGACTTCGGCCTGCCGGGCATCAGCGGCCTGGAAACCACCCGGCGCCTGCGCCAGCGCCTGCCGCACCTGCGCGTGCTGTTTTTCAGCATGCACGACGAGTTGCCCCTGGTGCGCCAGGCCCTGGAGGCGGGCGCCTCGGGCTACCTGACCAAAACCTCGGCACCCGAGGTGTTGATCGAAGCGGTGCGGCGCATCCTCGACGGTCACGCTTACATCGAACAGGCCCTGGCCACTGAACTGGCCTATACGCCCGGTGATCAACGTTTGCAGGGCATGACCCCGCGCGAGCTGGAAATCTTCCTGATGCTGGCCAGGGGCACGCCGACCCGAGCGATTGCCGACCAGCTGAATATCAGCAGCAAGACCGTGTCCAATCACCTGACCTTGCTCAAGAGCAAATTGCAGGTGAGTTCCCATGCCGAACTGGTGCACCTGGGGATCGACATGGGCGTGGTGCGGGTGGTTGGATAACAGCGTATGCGCGGGGGGGCTAGCGATCCCAGGTGGTGGGGCAGTCGATGCAGCCTTCCATATTGGCATCCTGGAAGTTCGCGTAGTGCTGGCGGCTGCCGGTGAGGGTGGCCTGTTCCAGGTTGCTCTCGCCGAACTTGGCTTCCTGCAGGTTGGCATCGCTGAGGTCGGCCCCTTGCAGGTCGGCCTTGCTCAACCAGGTCATTTCCAGGTCGGCCGCACGCAGGTTGGCCTTGTGCATTTTCGCCCCCGACAGCCGCGCAAATTGCAGGTAGGCCGCGCTGAGGTTGGCGTTTTCGAACTGCGCACCCTGGGCGAACAGGCCCCAACCCTGGATCGCCATCAGCGTGGCGCCTCTGAAGTCGGCCAGGCGCAGGTTGGCCTGTTGCAGGCTGGCGCGGGTCAGGTTGGCGCCTTGCAGTCGGGCTTTTTCCAGGTTGGCCAGGTCGAGGTTGGCATGGCGCAGATCCGCCTCGCGCAGGTCGGCGCCGGCCAGGTTCATCTTGCTCAAGTCCTGGTTGCGCAGGTTGGCGCCCTTGAGGTTGGCGCCGGGGCATTGGCTGTGTGCGGCGATGGTGCAGCCGTTGATGATCAGCGGCGCATCGTCGCCGTCGTCGGCGTGGGCCACGGGCAGGCAGAGCAGGAGTAACAAGGGCAGGTAGTTCATCGTACGACCTCTGGGGATCCTGTGGTGAGCGGGCTTGTTGTGGTGAGTGGGCTTGTTGTGGTGAGCGGGCTTGCCCCGCGCTGGGCTGCGAAGCGGCCCCGGCATTCCTCCAGCACCACCGTGCGCTCAGGTTCTACGACTGCTTCGCAGCCCTGCGCGGGGCAAGCCCGCTCACCACAAGGGAAGAAGCCGCCTGCTGCAAAAAGCGGCCCGGCATTCTCGCGGAGGTTATTTTTGCGCGGTCTTCTGATCCCAGCTCGGGATCTTGAACACCCAGAACGACCCGCCTTGTGCCACCGGCTTGGTCAGCTCGGCCATGTCGCCGCCCCACAATGGCACCGCGCCGCCGTAGCCGACGGTGACGCCGACATACTGCTCGCCATCCTGCTCCCAGGTGATCGGCGGCGAAACGATGCCGCTGCCGGTCTGGAACTTCCACAGCTCCTTGCCGGTTTTCGCGTCGAAGGCCTTGAAGAAACCGTCGCCGGTACCGGTAAACACCAGGTTGCCCTTGGTCGCCAGCACGCCGGCCCACAGCGGCAAGGCTTCCTTGTGCTCCCACACTACCTTGCCGGTGGTCGGGTTCATCGCCCGCAGGGTGCCGACGTGGTCGTCATACATGCGCTTGATGCGAAAACCCATCCCCAGGTACGCCGAGCCTTTCTTGTAGTTGACCTCTTCGGTCCAGTATTCCTCTTTCCACTGGTTGCCCGGGATGTAGAACAGGCCGGTGTCCTGGCTGTAGGCCATGGGGTTCCAGTTCTTGCCCCCCAGGAACGGCGGCGAGACTTCCACCGGTTTGCCTTTGGTTTCACCCGGCAAGGGCTTGGCCGGACGCTGGCCTTCGTTCTCCACCGGACGCCCGGTCTTCAGGTCGATATGGCTGGCCCAGGTGATGTTGTCCACGAACGGGAAGGCGTTCTGCAGCTTGCCGTTGTTGCGGTCCACCACATAGAAAAAGCCGTTGCGGTCGGCGTGGCCGGTGGCCTTGACCACCTTGCCGTCCTTGTCCTTGTAGTCGAACAGCACCAGCTCGTTGTTGCCGGAGAAGTCCCAGGCATCGTTCGGGGTGTGCTGGTAGAACCACTTCACTTCGCCGGTGCTCGGGTCGACGCCGACCTGGCCGGAGGTGTAGAGGCTGTCGAAGTCGTGGGGGTTGCCGTCCTTGGCGGTGCGCGCCCAGGTGTTCCACGGGCCGGGGTTGCCGGCGCCGACGATGATCGTGTTGGTCTCGGCATCGAAGCTCGCGCTCTGCCAAGGAGCGCCGCCGCCGTGGCTCCAGGCCTCGACCTTGCCGGTTGCGGTGGTCGGGTCATCCGGCCACGAAGGCGCCTTGACGTCGCCGGTGGTGGTGCTGTCCTTGCCGTTGAGGCGGCCCATATGGCCTTCCACGAACGGGCGCATCCACACTTCTTCCCCGGTGTCCGGGTCGCGGGCAAACAGCTGGCCGACCACGCCGAATTCATCGCCGGAGCTGCCGTGGATCAGCAGCACTTTGCCGCTGACCTTGTCTTTGATCAGCACCGGGGCGCCGGTCATGGTGTAGCCCGCGGCGTGATCGCCGAACTTCTTGTTCCACACCACTTTGCCGGTGTGCTTGTCGAGGGCGATCAGGCGTGCGTCGAGGGTGCCGAAGTAGATCTTGTCGCCGAAGATCGCCGCACCGCGGTTGACCACGTCGCAGCACGGGCGAATGTTGTCGGGCAGGCGGTGGTTGTAGGTCCACAGGCGCTTGCCGGTCTTGGCGTCGAGGGCGAACACCCGGGAATAGGAGCCGGTGACGTAGACCACGCCGTCGCTGACGATGGCCTGGGACTCCTGGCCGCGTTGCTTCTCATCGCCAAAGGAATAGGACCAGGCCGGGGTGAGCTTGAACACGTTCTTGTCGTTGACCTGGGCCAGCGGGCTCCAGCGCTGGGCGTTGGTACCCATGCCGTATTGCAGCACGTCCTGGGTGGTCAGGTGGTCGTTGGCGATGTCTTCCCAGGTGACATTGTGCGTCGGCTTGGCGGGTTCGGCGGCCGCGAACGTTACGGCACTGAGGGACAGGCTGCCCACCAGCACGAAGGCTTGCACGGCAAGGCTTAAAGGTGAGCGGGCGGGTAGCGATCTTATTGTCATGGTTGCAGTTCCCAGTGGAGGTTTTGGCCTGCACAGGGTGGAACGCCGGGGCGCCGGGCGGATACGGAAAAACTCCCGCTGTGGCCGGGAAGACTTCCCGAGGCGCCGCTGTTTTAGGCGTGCCCCACAAGCCCTACTACCAAGGGAGGAGAGGGCGGCCACCAAAGCAGCATACGGCCCATGCCCCGGGGTTTCTAAGATGGTTGCCATAGCCTCTGCAATGAGGTTTTGCGTGCAATCCTGAGGGCAAAAATAATGACAACAAAACACAATGCCTTGCTCGTCGCCGGGCTGTTGGTCGGTGTGATCGCCGGGGGCTCCGCCTGGGCCCATGGCAACGTGGTCCCGCAAGCGGTGGAAACCAAGGGCCTGACCTCGATCAAGGACGCCGGCGTACCGGTCAACGAAGACGGCTGGGCGGCGGTCAATCCGTACCGCACCTCGCCTGAACACGACCGGGCCGTGGAAATCGGCTCGTCCGCCTATAACCAGAACTGCGCCGCCTGCCACGGCCTGGAAGCCAAGTCCGGCGGCATCGCCCCCGACCTGCGCATGCTGGATGTGGGCGAAGCCGGTGATGAGTGGTTCGTCGAGCGCGTGCGCCATGGCGCGGTGCGTGACGGCCGCGTGTACATGCCGAAAATGGCCGACTACCTGAGCCAGGAAGCCTTGTGGGCCGTGCGCACCTACCTGGACAGCGTGCACGTCGAGGAGTAAGCCATGCGCCTGTTCGCTTATGTGCTTGGCCTGGCCCTGCTGTGTTGCCAGCCGGCACAGGCGCAGGTGCGCAGCTATGACCAGATGATCGCCGCCGGCGAAATCAACGTGGCGGTGTACAAGGATTTTGCCCCCTACAGCTTCAAGGACGGCGCCACCGCGCGCGGGGTCGACGTGGAACTGGCCCAGGCCCTGGCCACGGCCCTGGGGGTACGGCTCACGTTGATCTGGGCGCCGGCCGGCGAGAAGCTCGACGACGACCTGCGCGACTACATCTGGCGCGGCAGCCCGTTGCACAACCAGCAACTGGCCGACCTGATGATGCGCGCGCCCTACGACCGCGATTACGCACAAAAGCGCAACGACCAGGGCGAACTGGAAAACGGCCATGTGGTGATGTTCGGGCCGTACCAGAACGAACAATGGCAGGTGGCCTACGATCGTCGGCGCCTGGACACGGTCGCCAGCGTGGCGGTGTTCGAGCAGCACCCGATTGGCGTCGAGGTCGACAGTGTGCCGTCGTTCTACCTCACCTCGGTGTTCAACGGCATGCTCGCCGCCAGGACCCATCACTACCCTGACGTACCCCAGGCCTTTGCGGCGATGAAAGCCGGTGAGGTCGATGCGGTGATGGCGATGCGCGGCGAAGTCGATTGGCAGGTGCACGAGGCCCATGACCCGCAACTGGCCCTCGCCGAAAACGCCTACCCGAACATGGGCAAGCAACGCTGGGAGATCGGCATGGCAGTGCACGAGAGCAATCGCCAGTTGGCCTACGCGGTGGAAGAGGCGCTGGAAGGCCTGATCCGCGACGGCGCGGTGCAAGCCATCTATGCCCGTTACGGCCTGCAGTACGAAGTGCCCGAGATGTATCAATAGGAGCAGGGGATGAACTGGCGACTGAGCTGCATCCTGGCCTGCTGGCTGCCGCTGGCGGCGCACGCCGTGGAGGTCGACCCGGTGCCGTCGGTGATGTGGGACTTCTATCACAAGCAGTTCCTGGCGCAGGCGCCGTTCGTGTTCGACGACCGAGTCAAGCTGCTCGCGCCGCCGTTCGCCGAAGATGCGCGTCAGGTGCCCCTGGAAATCGATGCGCGCGCCTTCAACGGCCATGTGGTGAAGATCCTGGCCTGGGCCGAGCTCAACCCATTGCCGAAAATCGTCGACTTCCAGCTCAAGGCCGGGGTGCTGCCATGGCTGTCGCTGCGGATTCGTATCGAGCAGGCCACCCCGTTGCGGGCGGCGGTGCTCACCGATGACGGCCTGTGGCATGTGGGCTCGACCCTGATCGACGCGGCCGGTGGCGGCTGCACCGCGCCCAGCGTGGTACGCACCCAGCCGGGCTGGGAAGAGCACATCGGCGAAGTGCTCGGCGGCCGTTACCCGCGTGGCGAGTTCAGCCGCGTGCGTGTGCAGGTGGCGCACCCGATGGACAACGGCATGGTCAGCGGCATCCCCGAGTTTTTTATCAACCATGCGCAACTGCGCGGCCAGGACGGCCAGGTGCTGGCTGATCTTGAGCTGTTCCCGGCGGTCAGCGAGAACCCCAACCTGGCCTTCGACATCGACGCGCCGGGGCCCACCCGCCTGGTGCTGCGCGACAACAGCGGCAATGAGTTCGACGCGGCCATTCCCTGACCAGAAGGAGCGCCGCATGCGCTGGATTCTATTGTTATGCCTGGGCCTGAGCCTGCCCGCCCTGGCGGACCTCGACTACGCCCTCAAGCCCCGGCTGATCGCCGACGACACCTGGCTGCTCGAAGGCAGCACCGACAATTTTGCCAAGGCCAACGGCGGCAATATCGTCAACACCGCCTTCATCGTCACCGAGGCCGGTGTGGTGGTGATCGATACCGGACCGTCGCGGCGCTACGGCGAAGCCATGCGCGAGGCCATCGCCCGTGTCACCCCCAAGCCGGTGATCCAGGTACTGATTACCCATCATCACCCCGACCATGCGCTGGGCAACCAGGCCTTCAAGGACGTGCCCATCGGCGCCCTGGCCGAGACCACGCGCCTGCTGCACGAGCAGGGCGACGGCATGGCGGAAAACCTCTACCGCATGGTCGGCGACTGGATGCGCGGCACCGAGGTGGTGTTGCCCACCCAGGTGCTGGAGCCCGGTGTGCTGAGCGTGGGCCGCCATGACCTGCGCCTGCTCGCGCTCAGCGGCCACACCGGCGCCGACCTGGCGATCTTCGACCAGGGCACCGGCGTGTTGTTCGCCGGCGACCTGGTGTTTTACCAGCGCGCCCTCACCACCCCCAACAGCCCGGGGCTGGCGGTGTGGCTGGCGGACCTCGGCACCCTGCAAGCCTTGCCCTGGACCCTGATCGTGCCCGGCCATGGCCCGGTGGCCAGCGACGCGCAACCCTTTACGCAGATGCGCGACTACCTGACCTGGCTCGATCAACTGCTGCGTGACGGGGCCGCCCAGGGCAGCGACATGGCCGAGATGATCCGCAGCCCCATCCCCGCACGCTTCGCCGCGATCAGCCTGAGCCGCTATGAATTGATCCGCAGCGTCAGCCACCTGTACCCGCGGTACGAGCGCGAACAGATGCAACGCGTGGATTCGCCGCGCTGACCCGCTACTAAGGAACTAGCAAACTCGATACTGCGGTCAATTGTGACAACGGCCCCTGCGCCCAAGAATCTGCACCAGACCGGGAAAATTTCCCGGGTATAACAAAAAACCGCAGAGGTAGCCGTCATGACCCAACCCGCACGTCGCCAACCCTTCGCCTTGAGTGTGTTGCTCGGTGCCATCCTGTTATCCGGCCAGGCCATGGCCTCGGTCAGCGATGAGGACATCCTCCAGGACCCGAAAAACCCCGGGCAGATCGTCACCAACGGCCTGGGCGTGCAGGGCCAGCGCTACAGCCCCCTCGACACCCTGAACGTCGACAACGTCAAGGACCTGCGCCCGGTCTGGGCGTTTTCCTTTGGCGGCGAGAAGCAGCGTGGGCAACAGGCGCAGCCGATGATCAAGGACGGGGTGATGTACCTCACCGGTTCCTACTCGCGGGTGTTCGCGGTGGATGCGCGCACCGGCAAGAAGCTCTGGCAGTACGATGCGCGTCTGCCCGATGACATCCGCCCGTGCTGTGACGTGATCAACCGTGGCGTGGCGCTGTACGGCGACCTGGTGTTCTTCGGCACCCTCGACGCCAAGCTGGTGGCGCTGAACAAAGACACCGGCAAAGTGGTGTGGAGCAAGCAGGTCGCCGACCACAAGGAAGGCTACTCGATCAGCGCCGCGCCCCTGGTGGTCAACGGCAAGCTGATCACCGGCGTGGCCGGTGGCGAATTCGGCGTGGTCGGCAAGATCCAGGCCTATGACCCGAAAAACGGCGAGCTGCTGTGGAGCCGCCCGACGGTCGAAGGCCATATGGGTTATGTCTACAAGGACGGCAAAGCCGTGGAAAACGGCATCTCCGGCGGCGAGGCGGGCAAGACCTGGCCGGGCGACCTGTGGAAAACCGGCGGCGCCGCACCGTGGCTGGGCGGCTACTACGACCCGGAAACCAACCTGCTGCTGTTCGGCACCGGCAACCCGGCGCCGTGGAACTCGCACCTGCGCCCCGGCGACAACCTCTACTCGTCCTCGCGCCTGGCGCTGAACCCGGACGACGGCACCATCAAGTGGCACTTCCAGAGCACGCCCCACGACGGCTGGGACTATGACGGCGTCAACGAGCTGATCGCCTTCAACTACACCGAAGGCGGCAAGGAAATCAAAGCGGCGGCCACCGCCGACCGCAACGGCTTCTTCTACGTGCTCGACCGCACCAACGGCAAGTTCATCCGCGGCTTCCCGTTTGTCGACAAGATCACCTGGGCCAGCGGCCTGGATAAGGACGGTCGACCGATCTACAACGAAGCCAGCCGCCCAGGCGCGCCGGGCAGCGAAACCAAGGGCACCTCGGTGTTTGTCGCGCCGGCGTTCCTCGGTGCGAAGAACTGGATGCCGATGGCCTATAACCGCGACACCGGGCTGTTCTATGTGCCGTCCAACGAGTGGGGCATGGACATCTGGAACGAAGGCATCGCCTACAAGAAGGGCGCGGCGTTCCTTGGCGCCGGCTTCACCATCAAGCCGCTGAACGAAGACTACATCGGCGTACTGCGCGCCATCGACCCGAAGACCGGCAAGGAAGTCTGGCGCCACAAGAACTTTGCGCCGCTGTGGGGCGGGGTGCTGACCACCAAGGGCAACCTGGTGTTCACCGGCACGCCGGAAGGCTTCCTGCAGGCGTTCAACGCCAAGACCGGCGAGAAGGTCTGGGAATTCCAGACCGGCTCCGGCGTGCTCGGCTCGCCTGTGACCTGGGAAATGGATGGCGAACAGTACGTCTCGGTGCTCTCCGGCTGGGGCGGCGCCGTGCCGTTGTGGGGCGGTGAAGTGGCCAAGCGCATCAAGGACTTCAACCAGGGCGGCATGCTCTGGACCTTCAAGCTGCCCAAAGAGCTGGTCGCCAGGCACTGAAACTACGACCAAATGACAAGTGCCCCCCTGCCAACGGCGCATTCGCCCGCCAGCGGGGGCTCTTTACTATCGGGTCATCGCCTGTTGACCGACAGGCCCGGACCCAGACAGAGGCTTTAACATGATCTACGCACAACCTGGCACCCCTGGCGCCATCGTCAGCTTCAAGCAGCGCTACGGCAATTACATCGGCGGCGAGTTCGTCGCCCCGCTCAGTGGTGAGTACTTCACCAACACCTCGCCGGTGACCGGTGAAGCGATCGCCGAATTCCCGCGCTCCAACGCTGCCGATATCGACAAGGCCCTTGACGCTGCCCATGCCGCCGCCGACGCCTGGGGCAAGACTTCGCCCCAGGATCGCTCCCTGGTGCTGCTGAAAATCGCCGACCGTATCGAGCAGCACCTCGAAGTGCTGGCCGTGACCGAAAGCTGGGACAACGGCAAGGCCGTGCGCGAAACCCTCAACGCCGACGTGCCCCTGGCCGCTGACCACTTCCGTTACTTCGCCGGCTGCATTCGCGCCCAGGAAGGCGGCGCCGCCGAGATCAACGAACACACCGCGGCCTATCACTTCCATGAGCCATTGGGCGTGGTCGGGCAGATCATTCCGTGGAACTTCCCGTTGCTGATGGCCGCCTGGAAACTCGCCCCGGCCCTGGCCGCCGGCAACTGCATCGTGCTCAAGCCGGCCGAACAGACGCCGCTGTCGATCATGGTGTTTGCCGAGTTGATCAATGACCTGCTGCCACCGGGCGTGCTGAATATCGTCCAGGGCTTTGGCCGCGAAGCCGGGGAGGCGCTGGCCACCAGCAAGCGCATTGCCAAGATCGCGTTCACCGGCTCGACCCCAATCGGTGCGCACATCATGCATGCGGCCGCCGAGAACCTCATTCCCTCCACCGTGGAACTGGGCGGCAAGTCGCCGAACATCTTCTTCGAAGACATCATGCAGGCTGAGCCGCAGTTCATCGAAAAAGCCGCCGAAGGCCTGGTGCTGGCGTTCTTCAACCAGGGCGAAGTGTGCACCTGCCCGTCGCGGGCGCTGGTGCAGGAGTCGATCTACGACGACTTCATGAAAGTGGTGATGAAGAAGATCGTCAAGATCAAGCGCGGCAACCCGCTGGACACCGAGACCATGGTCGGCGCCCAGGCGTCCGAGCAGCAATACGACAAGATCCTCTCCTACCTCAAGATCGCCCAGGAAGAGGGCGCCGAGCTGCTCACCGGCGGCGCGGCCGAGCGCCTGGAGGGCGACCTGTCCAGCGGTTACTACATCCAGCCGACCTTGCTCAAGGGCCACAACAAGATGCGCGTGTTTCAGGAAGAAATCTTCGGCCCGGTGGTGGGTATCACCACCTTCAAGGACGAAGCCGAAGCCCTGGCGATTGCCAACGACAGCGAATTCGGCCTCGGCGCCGGGCTGTGGACCCGCGACATCAACCGCGCCTACCGCATGGGCCGGGCGATCAAGGCCGGTCGCGTGTGGACCAACTGTTATCACCTGTACCCGGCGCATGCGGCGTTTGGCGGCTACAAGAAGTCGGGCGTGGGGCGTGAGAACCACAAGATGATGCTCGATCACTACCAGCAGACCAAGAATTTGCTGGTGAGCTACGACATCAATCCATTGGGTTTCTTCTAACCCTCTGATTGCAATGCGGTCCCCTGTGGGAGGGGGCTTGCTCCCGATGGCGGTGTGTCAGCCAGCATTTATGCCTCTGACCCACCGCCATCGGGAGCAAGCCCCCTCCCACATTTTGCTCCCTGTACATTCGCGACTAATGCAGTGCGGCATTTACTTCGAAAGTAGCATTCGCACCCCCATCCCCCCCATGCATTAATGCCTTTACCGGAATCTTCCGGCACAACAAGAGGACTCTCCCCATGTGGACCAAACCCGCCTTCACCGACCTGCGTATCGGCTTCGAAGTGACCATGTACTTCGCCAGCCGCTGATCCATCTCCGGCCAGCCTCGCGCTGGCCGGTGCCCTATGGGGAATGACCCTTTGGTCTGATTGCAAACGCCTGGGAATGGGTTAGTGTGGAGCGCATCTCCCAAAAATAATAACAACAGGCTTTCCAATGAGCCCCAATCTGAGCCTCCTGCGTAAATTCGTCTCGCCTGAAATCATCTTCGGTGCCGGCTGTCGGCACAACGTCGGTAACTACGCCAAGACCTTTGGTGCGCGCAAGGTCCTGGTGGTCAGCGACCCCGGTGTGATCGCCGCCGGATGGGTCGCCGATGTGGAAGCCAGCCTGCAGGCCATCGGCATCGACTACTGCCTGTACAGCGCCGTGTCGCCCAATCCGCGCGTCGAGGAAGTGATGCTCGGTGCCGAGGTGTACCGGGAAAACCATTGCGACGTGATCGTGGCCATCGGCGGCGGCAGCCCCATGGACTGCGGCAAGGCCATCGGCATTGTGGTCGCCCATGGGCGCTGCATCCTCGAGTTCGAAGGCGTGGACACCATCCGCGTGCCGAGCCCGCCGCTGATCCTGATCCCCACCACCGCCGGCACCTCGGCGGATGTCTCGCAGTTCGTGATCATTTCCAACCAGCAGGAACGCATGAAGTTCTCCATCGTCAGCAAGGCGGTGGTGCCGGATGTGTCGCTGATCGACCCGGAAACCACGGCGAGCATGGACCCGTTCCTGTCCGCCTGTACCGGCATCGACGCGCTGGTGCATGCGATCGAGGCATTCGTGTCCACCGGCCACGGCCCGCTGACCGACCCCCATGCGCTGGAGGCCATGCGCCTGATCAACGGCAACCTGGTGCAGATGATCGCCAACCCCGGCGATATTGCCCTGCGCGAGAAGATCATGCTCGGCAGCATGCAGGCAGGGTTGGCGTTCTCCAATGCGATCCTTGGCGCGGTGCATGCCATGTCCCACAGCCTCGGCGGGTTTCTCGACCTGCCCCATGGCTTGTGCAACGCGGTCCTGGTGGAACACGTGGTGGCGTTCAACTACAACTCGGCGCCGGAGCGCTTCAAGGTGATTGCCGAGACCTTTGGCATTGACTGCCGGGGGCTCAACCATCGGCAGATTCGCGGGCGGCTGGTGGAGCATCTGATTGCGCTGAAGCACGCCATCGGCTTCCATGAAACCCTCGGCCTGCATGGCGTGCGCGTGGCGGACATTCCGTTCCTGTCCCAGCATGCGATGCACGACCCGTGCATCCTCACCAACCCGCGCGAGTCCAGCCAGCGTGATGTCGAGGTGGTGTATGGCGAAGCGCTCTGACGACCAGCAACAGGCCCTCGCCGGTCTGTTGGGCCTGGGCAATCACTCGGCGCGCAAGAGCCACTACCCGGAACTCACCGCGCGTCTCGACGAACTGGAGGCCGAGCGCAACCGCTATATCCGTCTCAACGATGAATTGGAGCAGCGCGTGGCGGCGCGCACCGATGAACTGCTGGAAGCCAACCGCAACCTGCAACAGCAGATCGCCCAGCGCGAGCAGGTCGAGCAGGAGCTGCGTGACGCCCGCGATGCCGCCGAGGCCGCCAACCGCAGCAAGGACAAATACCTCGCCGCCGCCAGCCATGACCTGTTGCAGCCACTCAACGCCGCGCGACTGCTGATCTCCACCTTGCGCGAGCGCAACCTGCCCAGCGTCGAACAGGTGCTGGTGGAACGTACGCACCAGGCCCTGGAAGGCGCCGAGGATTTGCTCACCGACCTGCTGGATATTTCGCGGCTCGACCAGGCGGCGGTCAAGCCCGATGTGGCGCTGTATCGCCTGGATGAGCTGTTTGCGCCGCTGGTCTCGGAGTTCCAGTCGGTGGCGCTGGCGGCCGGGCTGAACCTGCGCGCGCGTACCGGACATTACGCGATTCGCACCGACCTGCGCCTGGTGACGCGGATCCTGCGCAACTTCCTCAGCAACGCCTGTCGCTACACCGACGAGGGCTGCATCCTGCTCGGCGCGCGCCGACGTGGCGATCGCCTGCGCCTGGAAGTGTGGGACACCGGGCGCGGCATCGCGGCCGACCGCCTCGACGCGATCTTCCTTGAATTCAACCAGCTCGACGTCGGCCGTGCCTCGGACCGCAAAGGCGTAGGGCTGGGCCTGGCGATTGTCGAGCGCATCGCCGAGATCCTCGGCTACCCGGTGGCAGTCCGTTCGTGGCCGGGGCGCGGCTCGATGTTCAGTATCGAGGTGCCTATCAGCGAAGAGATGCCCCTGGCGATCAGCCAGCTGCCGGTGCTACCGACCACGGGCAACCCGCTGCCGGGAAGGCGCCTGCTGGTGATCGACAACGAGGTGAGCATCCTCGACAGCATGCGTGCGCTGCTGGCGCAGTGGGGCTGCGAGGTAATTACCGCCACCGACCAGGCCGGGGCGTTGCTGGCGTTGCAGGGCAGGGCGCCGGAGCTGATCCTGGCCGACTACCACCTCGACCATGGCGTGGTGGGCTGCGCGGTGGTCAAGCACCTGCGCGAGCATTTCGCGCAGAACATCCCCGCCGTGATCATCACCGCCGACCGCACCGACCAGTGCCGCCGCGCGCTGCGCCGGCTGGACGCGCCGTTGCTGAACAAACCGCTCAAGCCCGGCAAGTTGCGGGCGGTGTTGAGCCAGTTATTGACCTCGGGTTGATACCCGTCAACACCTGTTGCGGCGCTTTGCCCCATGCTGCCTCCCTGATTCAGAGCCCGACGGAGCCCGCCATGAACGCCCCCGCAACAACCGCAGCCTCTTTCAAGTTGCCCCTGGGCCTGGTGATCGGCGTACTGGTGATGGTCGGCGTGCTGCTGTTGCCGCTGCCCGCCGACCTGCCGGTGGCCGGGCAGCGCATGCTGGCGATCCTCGCGTTTGCGGTGGTGGTGTGGATCACCGAGGCGGTGTCCTATGAAGCCAGCGCGATCATGATCACCTCGCTCATGGCGTTTTTGCTCGGCACCGCGCCGTCGCTGCAAGACCCCACGCACCTGATCGGTTCCAGCCCTGCCATCAGCATGGCGCTCACCGGCTTTTCCAACCCGGCACTGGCCCTGGTGGCGGGCGCGTTGTTCATTGCGGCGGCCATGACCCACACCGGCCTGGACCGGCGCATCGCCCTGGTGACCCTGACCCGCGTCGGCACCAGCACGCGGGGCATTCTGCTGGGGGCAATTGCGGTGACCATCCTGCTCAGCCTCGTGGTGCCCAGCGCCACGGCGCGCAGTGCCTGTGTGGTGCCGATCATGATGGGCGTGGTCGCCGCGTTCGGCGTGGACAAGCGCTCCAACATCGCCGCCGGCCTGATGATCGTGGTAGCCCAGGGCACCAGCATCTGGAACGTCGGCATCCAGACCGCCGCCGCGCAAAACCTGCTGACCGTGGGCTTTATGGACAAGATGCTCGGCCAGCGTGTGTCGTGGATCGACTGGCTGATCGCCGGCGCGCCGTGGGCGCTGATCATGTCGGCGCTGTTGCTGTTCCTGGTGATCAAGCTGCTGCCGCCGGAAACCGACAGCATCCCCGGTGGCAAGGAGGCCGTGGCCCAGTCCCTGGTGGACATCGGCCCGATGACCGGCCCGCAGAAACGTTTGCTGACGGTGTCGGTGCTGCTGCTGTTGGCATGGGCCACGGAAGGGCGCCTGCACCCGTTCGACACCACCTCGACCACCTACGCCGGGTTGGTGTTCCTGCTGCTGCCGGGCATCGGGGTGATGACTTGGAAAGATGTGCAATCGCGCATTCCGTGGGGCACGGTGATCGTGTTTGGCGTGGGCATCAGCCTCGGTACCGCATTGCTGACCACCCAGGCCGGGCAATGGCTGGGGTCCCAGGTGGTGACGCACACCGGCCTGGATCAGGTCGGGCCGTTGGGGGTGTTTGCGATCCTTGGGGCGTTTCTGATTGTGATCCACCTGGGCTTTGCCAGCGCCACGGCGTTGACCTCGGCGTTGTTGCCGATATTGATTGCGGTGCTGCAGACCTTGCCGGGGGAGTTCAACCGCTTGGGCATGACCATGCTGTTGGGGTTTGTGATGAGCTACGGGTTTATCCTGCCGATCAATGCGCCGCAGAACATGGTGTGTTTGGGGACCGGGACGTTTACGGCGCGGCAGTTTGCCAAGGTGGGGATCCTGGTGACGTTGATCGGGTATGGGTTGATGTTGGTGTTTGCGGCGACTTATTGGAGCTGGCTCGGTTGGATCTGATTTGAAATGCGTTTCTGGATGCCCATGAGATCCACTGTGGATGTGGTGAGCGGGCTTGTCCCGCGCTGGGCTGCTCGGCAGCCCCAAAACCAGCCACTGCGCAATATCGGGTACACCCCATTCGTCCTTCATTGGGGGCGCTTCGCACCCTCACGGGGGACAAGTCTGCATCGCCATCAGCTTGAGCGTTGGGTGGGCTTAGTCATAGGACCTTGATCACCACCTTGCCCTTGGCTCTGCCCCGTTCGACGTAGCTCAAGGCCTCAGCCGTTGCCTCGAGAGGGAAGGTTCGGTCGATCACCGGTGTGATGGCGCCGGACTCGACGAGCGCGGTGATTTTCTGCAATTGCGCACCGCTCGCACGCATGAACACGAACCCGTAGTCGATGCCCTGCCTGCGGGCTTTTCTGCGTATGCCGCTGCTTAACAGGCGCATGATCCAGCCCAGTCCCCAGGACAGCTTTTGCTCGCGTGCGAACTCGGCGGTCGGTGGTCCCGAGATGGAGATGAGCTGCCCACCCGGCTTGAGAATGCGTAGGGATTTTTCCAGTTCGGCGGGGCCGAGGCTGTTCAAGACGACGTCGTAGTCACGCAACACGTTTTCGACGTTTTGCTGCGTGTAGTCGATGACCACGTCCGCTCCCAACGCCTTGACCCACTCCACGTTGGCGGTGCTGGTCGTGGTGGCAACGAAAGCCCCCAGGTGTTTTGCCAGCTGGATGGCAATGCTGCCGACACCACCGGAGCCCGCCTGGATAAAGACTTTTTGCCCCTTCTTCACGCGGGCTGTTTCAACCAGCACCTGCCAGGCGGTCAGTGCCACCAGGGGCAGGGCGGCGGCTTGTTCCATGCTGGTGTTTTTGGGTTTCAGTGCGAGGGCACTTTCCTCAATCGCGATCAGTTCGGCAAAGCCACCGATGCGCGCGTCGGGCGGGCGCGCGTAGACCTCGTCACCGGGTTTGAAGGTGCGCACGCCTGACCCTACGCGAACGACGACGCCGGCCAGGTCGTTGCCCATGATCAGCGGGAATGTGTAGGGCAGGATCAGTTTGAATTCACCCTTGCTGATCTTCGAATCCAGCTGGTTGACGCTGCTGGCATGTACCTTGACCAGTACGTCGTGGATGCCCGGTTCCGGGTCCGGTACCTCGGCAAGGCGTCCTTGATGCTTGCCGTAACGGTCGATCAGGAAGGCTTTCATCGTTCGGTTCCCATGGCTATAGGTGACAATCACGCCTTGGCTTGATAGCGCTCGGCGACGACCGACTGGCGAATCTCTGACAGCAAACCCTGGCGGGCGGCTTGCAGGGCATCCCAGCGGGCGGCGTCTTGCAAGGGCGGAATGGTCACCGGCTCGCGACGATCAAAACCGACCAGCGCAGCATCGACCAGCTCGTCCACGCTCATGATTTCGCTCAGGGTATTGATGTCGATGCCTGCGCGATCCCAGATTTCCGTGCGGGTGGCGGCTGGAAGAACGGCTTGCACGTAGACGCCCTTGGGCGAGAGTTCGAGGCTCAGCCCCTGGGATAGAAACAGCACGAACGCCTTGGTTGCGCCGTAGACGCTCATGCCGAATTCCGGTGCCAGCCCCACCACCGAGCCAATGTTGATGATCGCGCCGTTACCGGCGTGTACCAGGCGTGGCGCGATGGCGCTGGCGAGTCGCACCAGGGCGGTGGTGTTGAGCGCGACCAGGTTGGTAACGCTGTCGATGGATTGCTCGATGAAGCTGCCGGAGAGGGCGGCGCCCGCATTGTTCACCAGGATGCCGATACTGGCGTCGTCACGCAGGCGTGCTTCGACGCGGACCAGGTCACCGGTTTGAGTCAGGTCGGCCTGGATCACGTCAATGGACACCGCGTGTTTCTCACGCAGCTGCGAGGCCAGTGCGTCCAGCCGGCCTTTATCGCGGGCTACCAGCACGAGATTGTGCCCACGTTGGGCAAAACGCTCGGCGTAGGTCGCGCCAATGCCTGTTGAGGCGCCGGTAATCAGTACGGTTTCTGGGGTGCTCATAAGTAGATGCTCTTGATTGTTCAGGATGATCAGAGACGGCGACCCGCGCCGCACAGCCGCAGAGACATGGGCTGGTGGTTTTATGATGTCGATCATAATCAAAGCTGTCAACAGTTTTGATTGTGATCGACATCAGAGTATAGTCAGGCCATTGTTCAGGAGTCCCAGGGGCGCGAAATGAAGATCACCAAGACACAATCACTCGCCAACCGAGCTCATATTGTGGAGACGGCGTCAGAGCTGTTTCGTGAGCGTGGCTATGACGGTGTGGGTGTGGCAGAACTCATGGCTACTGCGGGTTTTACCCAGGGAGGCTTCTACAAACACTTCGGCTCCAAGGCCGACTTGATGGCCGAAGCAGCGGAAAATAGCCTGGCAAAGTCCCTGTCGAATAGCTCCGATCTGGACATTCCGGGCTTTGTGAACCTGTACGTGTCCAGGGATCACAGAGACGGCAGGGGAGAGGGGTGCACCATGGCAGCCCTGTGTGGTGACGCGGCCCGTCAGTCAGATGATCTGAAGGCAACCTTTGCCAGTGGCGTTGAAAACACGCTGGCAGCACTCGAGGACAAGTACATGGCGGGTGTGGATGTGCCCAGGCAAGAGGTCCGCGCGAAAATGATCGACCTGCTGGCCCATGCAATCGGTGCGGTCATGCTGTCGCGGGCGTGTCCGGATGACTCGGCCCTGGCGGATGAAATATTGGAAACGTGCCGCGCTGAGATAATGGCATCCCTGCCATCGAGTAAAGAAAGCAGCGCATGAGTGGCAAGATGGGCGCTGACCGACGCGCCCAAGATGGCAAGATGAACCCCGCTCAGGTTTACTACTCTGAGTAGTGGTTTTACCGACGTCACCCGTCGGCTCATCTAGGTCATCGAATGGACAAATACACCCCCCGCCCCTGGGAACCCCACGAGCGCCCGAGCCTGCCGGGCTCGCCGTCGACGCCGTTGCATCCGACGCACAAGCGCTGGCTGTTCGCGATGGTCGGCGTGCTGGTGGCAATCACCGGTGGCCTGGGCAACGCGCTGGTCATCGCCAACCTGCAATACCTGCAAGGCGCCCTCGGTGCGACCACCGCGGAAATGGCCTGGCTGCCCGCCGCCTATGTGATGACCAACGTGTGCATGAACCTGCTGCTGGTGAAGTTCCGCCAGCAATTCGGCCTGCGCGCGTTTACCGAGGTGTTCCTGGTGCTCTACGCGCTGGTGACCTTCGGCCACTTGTTCGTCAACGACCTCAACTCGGCCATCGCCGTACGGGCCGCCCACGGCATGGTCGGCGCGGCGCTGAGTTCGTTGGGCTTGTACTACATGATCCAGGCGTTCCCGGCCAAGTGGCGGTTGAAATCCCTGGTGCTGGGGCTGGGTACGGCGCAGTTGGCGTTGCCCCTGGCGCGACTGTTCTCCGAGGACTTGCTGCAGATCGCCGAATGGCGCGGGCTTTACCTGTTCGAACTGGGCCTGGCGCTGATCTGCCTGGGTTGTGTATTCCTGCTCAAACTGCCCCCCGGCGACCGCTTCAAGACCTTTGAAAAACTCGACTTCGTCACCTTCGCCATTCTCGCCAGCGGTGTCGCGCTGCTGTGTGCGGTGCTGTCCCTGGGGCGTATCGACTGGTGGCTGGAAGCGCCGTGGATCGGCGTGGCCTCGGCCTGTTCCCTGCTGCTGATCATGGCCGGCCTGGCCATCGAGCATAACCGCGCCAACCCGATGCTGATGACCCGCTGGCTGGGCAGCGGCACCATGATCCGCCTGGCGTTGGCGGTGATCCTGATTCGCATGGTGCTGTCGGAGCAGTCCACCGGTGCGGTGGGGTTCATGCAGATGCTGAACATGAGCTACCAGCAGATGCATACGCTGTACGTGGTGATGCTGGCCGGCGCGATCAGCGGGCTGGTGGTCAGTGCGCTGACGATCAACCCGGCGCACCTGCTGATGCCGCTGGTGATTTCCCTGGCGCTGATGGCCACCGGCTCGGTGATGGACAGTTTCTCCAGCAACCTCACGCGTCCGCAGAACCTGTACATCAGCCAGTTCCTGCTAGGCTTCGGTGGCACCTTCTTCCTGGGGCCGACCATGGTGCTGGGGACCAAAAACGTGCTGGCCAACCCGCGTAACCTGGTGAGCTTTTCGGTGATGTTCGGGATCTGCCAGAACCTCGGCGGCCTGATCGGCGCGGCTTTGCTCGGGACCTTCCAGATCGTGCGCGAGAAGTATCATTCCAGCATGATTGTCGAGCATCTGACCTTGCTTGACCCGCGTGTGGCCGCGCGGGTGCAGAGCGGCGGCTCGGCCTATGGCGGCATCGTCGCCGACCCGGAATTGCGTAACCTCATGGGCATCCGCAGCCTGGCCACCGCGGCGACCCGCGAGGCCAATGTCATGGCCTACAACGATGTGTTCATGCTGATCGCGATTATCGCGATCCTGACCATGATCTGGATCTTTATCCGCAGTCTGTGGCTGATGAGCACCACTAAAACAGCCACTCCCGTTCAACCCAGCGGCGCTACTTCATGACCGAACCGACCACCACGACCACCAACGCCATCGCCGCCACCCCGGAAGGCACCACGCCGCCCGGCGCCACGGTCACCGAGCCGCGCTCATTGCGCGTGCGCATTCTCTCGTCCCTGGGCTTTGCCGCGATTGCCATCGTCGGCGTGCTGATCGTGCTGTATGCCTGGCAATTGCCGCCGTTCAGCAGCGCGGTGGAAACCACCGAGAACGCCCTGGTGCGCGGCCAGGTGACCATCATCGGCCCGCAGCTCAGCGGCTATGTGTTCGAGGTGCCGGTGCAGGACTTCCAGTACGTCAAGGCCGGCGACCTGCTGGTGCGCCTGGATGACCGCATCTACAAGCAACGCCTCGACCAGGCCCTGGCGCAACTGGCGGTGCAGAAGGCCGCGCTGGCCAATGTGGTGCAGCAACGCAACAGTGCCGAAGCGACGATCAAGCTGCGCCAGGCCGCACTGGTGGACAGCCAGGCCCAGGCGCGCAAAAGCACTGCCGACCTGCGCCGCAACGAAGAGCTGATCAGCGACGGTTCGGTGTCCCGGCGCGAGCTGGACGTGACCCGCGCCGCCAATGCCCAGACCATCGCGGCGGTGGCCCAGGCCCAGGCCAGCCTGGAAATTGCGCGGCAGGATTTGCAGACGGTGATCGTCAATCGCGGCTCCCTGGAAGCGGCGGTGGCCAGTGCCGAGGCGGCGGTGGAGCTGGCGCGGATCGACCTGTCCAACACCCGCATTACGGCGCCCCGTGACGGGCAGTTGGGGCAGATTGGCGTGCGCCTGGGGGCCTACGTCAACTCCGGCGCGCAGTTGATGGCGCTGGTGCCGAAGCAGCTGTGGGTGATCGCCAACATGAAGGAAACCCAGATGGACAATGTGCAGGTCGGCCAGCCGGTGACCTTCACCGTGGATGCGCTCAACCACCGCAGGTTTCACGGCACGGTGCAGCATATCTCCCCAGCCACGGGCTCGGAGTTCAGCCTGTTGCAGGCGGACAACGCGACGGGCAACTTTGTGAAGATTGCCCAGCGCGTGCCGGTCAGGATTACGGTGGACCCGGATCAGGCTGAGAGCGAACGGTTGCGGCCGGGGTTGTCGGTTGTGGTGAGTATCGACACGGCTGGGCGGCTGAAAAACTCTCCACCCTGACATCACTCTCGGATTACGGGCACACCGAGCCTGGGCGAGGTGCCGAGTGGTGGGGCGAAGCGTTTTGCTTACTTTTGCGCTGTTCAAAAGTGAGTCGCTGTAAGAGCGAAACCCTAAGTGGCCGTTACCGCGGCAACGGATATGTACTCATTCCACGCCAACATCCTGGTCGGCTGTCAGGCCGCCATCGGGGGCAAGCCCCCCTCCCACATGTTGAATGTATTTCAGGTTGAAATTGAGTTGGACCGATTGATTGTGTTCCAGCAGTTTCAGGCCCGGCCGTCCCGCCAGGTGATGAGCATTCACCGGATGGCTCACCGGCTCGATGCAAAAGAACCCCAGCCCCGGCGGGCAGTACAGCAGGAAGTAATCGGCGCCGCTGGCCTGGCATTCCAGTGTATAGCCCAGGTCCGGCTGTTCGATCCGGCAATAGCCATCCCACTGGCAGAAGCCATTGTCCACCAGGCCTTCGGGCAGAGGTTTCAATGCCTGGAAATCCCACTCGCCCGGCACCGGCGCCAACCCGGTCGGCAGCTTGGATGCGTCACTCATCCACACCTGTGCGGCCCTGGCCTGCAACCGGGTACCCGGCCGGCGCGGAAAGTAAGGATGCAAGCCCACGCCATGCCATGCGGCTGTTTCGGCCAGGTGCGTCACCCGTAGCTCGATACTCAGCATCCCATCGCTCAAGCGAATCCGCTGCTCGGCGCGATAGGCAAACGGCGTCTCGCACAGTACCTCCAGCACCACTTCATCCGCCGTGTGGCTGACCACCTGCCACGCCTGTTGCCAGGCCGAGCCATGGATCGGCAGCGGATCGGTGAGGCTGTTGGGCGTGAGCGGGAGCCAGCCGTCGGGGTTGTCGAAACCGCCGTGGGCAATGCGGTTGGACCAGGGCACCAATGGATAGCACCCCAGCTTGCCCGGCAAACCGGTATGGATCGCCTGCTCATCGTTATGGCGCAACAACGGCTGGCCGGTGGCGCGCACCGTCCAGTTGACGAGGCTGCCGCCCACGGCCGGATTCACGGTGAGGTGGGTCAGGTTATCTTCGAGTTCAATCATCACAGCACCACGCTCGGCAGCCACAACGACAGCGCCGGAATGTACGTCACCGCCATCAGCACCAGGAACAGCACGGCATAAAACGGCAGTAGCGCCTTCACGGTCTTCTCGATACTCACCTTGCCCACCGCCGCGCCCACGAACAGCACCGCGCCCACCGGCGGCGTAATCAAGCCAATGCCGAGGTTGACCAGCATGATCATGCCGAAGTGCACCGGGTCGACGCCGATACCGAGGATTACCGGCAGCAGGATGGGCGTGAGGATCAGGATCAGCGGCGCCATGTCCATCACTGTGCCGAGCAATAGCAGCATGGCGTTGATGCACATCAGGATCACGTAGCGGTTGTCCGACAGGGTCAGGAACAGCGTGGTGATCTTCGCCGGGATCTGCATCAGGGTCATGATGTAGCCGAAGCTGGCCGCGAAGGCGATCAGGATCATCACGATGGAAATGGTGCGCACCGTGCGGTGCATCAGCTTGGGCAGCTCGCTCCACTTGTAGTCGCGGTAGATGAACATGGTCACGAAGAATGCCCACAACACGGCAATCGCGGCGGACTCGGTGGCGGTGAAGATGCCCGAGAGGATGCCGCCGAGGATGATCACCATGGCCATCAGGCCCCAGAGCGCGTCGGCGCAGATTTTCAGCGCCTGCTTGAGCGGGATCACTTCGCCCTTGGGGTAGTTGCGTTTTTTCGCGAAGATCAGGCACAGCACCATCAGGCACGCGCTCATCAGCAAGCCGGGCACCACGCCGGCCATGAACAGCGAGGCGATGGACACTGTGCCGCCTGCCGCCAGGGAGTAGAGCACCGAGTTATGGCTGGGCGGGGTCAGCAGCGCCTGCACCGAACCGCTGACGGTGACGGCGGTGGCAAATTCCCGTGGGTAGCCACGGCGCTCCATTTCCGGGATCAGCACCGAACCCACCGAGGCGGTGTCGGCCACCGACGAGCCGGAGATGGCGCCAAAGAACGTCGAAGCCATGATGTTCACCAGCGACAGGCCACCGCGCACAAACCCCACCAGCACCCCGGCAAACGCCACCAGCCGGCGCGACATGCCGCCCTCGGCCATGATCGCCCCCGCCAGCACGAAGAACGGTATCGCCATCAGCGAAAACTTGTTCACCCCGCCTGCCACCTGAATCATCAGGGCCTGGAACGGGATGTCGATCCACCATGCGCCAATCAGCGCCGACAAGCCCAGGGCGTAGGCCACCGGCATGCCGATCAGGATCAAGGCGATAAAGCTGCCCAGCAGAATCAATGCGTCCATATCAGGCAGCCCCTTCGCTTTCTTCCACCAGGTCGAAGCGCACCACGCGCCGGTTGCTCTGGTCTCCGAGCAGGAGTTTTTCCACCACGAAGATCAGGGTCAGCAACCCGCCAATCGGGATCGGCATATAGGTGATGCCCACGCGCAGGGTCGGGATGGCGCTCATGAACTGGTTCCAGGTGGACAGGCACAGCTTGGTGCCCCAGATCGCCATGAACAGGCAGATGGTGCCCATCAACAGTTGCGACAGGATGCCGACGATGCGGTGCTGGGCGGGCGGCAGGCGGTCCGTGACCATGGCCACCGACATATGCGCGCCGGCGCGGTAGCTGGCGGCGGCACCGATAAAGGTGAACACCAGCATCAGCAGGATGGCGGTGGGCTCCGGCCAACTGGAGCCGGTGCCGAGGACGTAGCGGGCGAAGATGCCCCAGGGAATGATCAGCGCGACGCCGAGAACCGAAAGGCCGGCGACCCAGATGCAGGTCATGTAGATGCGGTCGTTGATGCGCAGCAGTAGATTCTTCATGGCGTTCACCGTAACCGGGCGCGGCGGTGCAGACCGCGCCGGGCCTTGTGCGAGAGGCAGGAGAGGTTATTGAACGGCGTCGATGCGCGCGATGATGTCGGCGTAAGGCGCGCCGTACTTGGCGCGAACCGCTGCGGTGGCGTCATAGAAGGGCTTTTTGTCGACGGTGATGAACTCGACGCCGGCCTTTTTGAGTTTTTCCTCACTGCTGGCGGACTTGGCGTCCCACAGCGCGCGCTCATCGGCCTGGGCGGCCTTGGCGGCGTTTTTGACCATGACCTGTTGCGCCGGGGTGAGCTTGTTCCAGGTGATTTTCGACATCACGATGGGCTCGGGCAGGATCAGGTGCTCGGTGAGGGTGTAGTACTTGGCGTTCTGGAAGTGATTGTGTTCCAGCAGGGTCGGCGGGTTGTTCTCCGCGCCGTCGATCACCCCCGTCTGCAAGGCGCTGAAGATCTCGCCGGTGTCCATGGCAATCCCGTTGGCGCCCATCGCGTTGAAGGCGTCGATGAACAGCGGGTTGCCTTGCACGCGGATCTTCATGCCCTTGAGGTCTTCGATCCTGCGCACCGGCTTCTTGGTGTAGAGGTTGCGTGTGCCGCCGTCCATCCAGGCCAGGGCCACCAGGCCGAACTCGGAGTCGGTGATCTTGGCGAGGATTTCATCGCCGATCTCGCCATCGATGACCTTGCGCATATGCGCCTGGTCGCGGAACACGAACGGCAGGTTGAACACGTTCACGTCCGGCACCACCGGCCCGACGATGCCGAGGCTGACGCGGGTCATCTGCACGGCGCCGACCTGGGCCTGTTCGACCACTTCCTTCTCGGAGCCCAGCACGCCGCCGGGGAAGTACTTGAAGGTCAGTTCGCCGTTGCTTTCCTTGGTCAGGGCCTTGCCCATGTTTTCTTCGGCGACGACGGTGGGGTAGCCGGCGGGGTGGATGTCGGCGAATTTGATTTCCAGCGCATGGGCGGCGCTGCTGAGGGTAAAGACTGCGGCGGCGAGCAAGGTGCGTTTGAAGTCCATGGGAGGTCACTCCTGTGTTGTTATTGTTGTATTCAAGGCACAGCGATGCAGCTAGAGGATGAAGCGGGGCTCCGGCAATCCGGTGACACCGGGGTTGAGGGCGAACACGCCGCCGGACACTGACTGTTCACTCTGGTCGTCACGGATCGAGGTGACAAACAGAGTATCCAGGCGGCTGCCGCCGAAGGCGCACATGGTGGGTTTTTTCACCGGTACGGTGAGGGAGCGGTCCAGGCGCCCGTCGGGGGTGAAGCGGTGGATCAGGCCGGCGTCGTTGGCGCAGATCCAGTAGCAGCCATCGGCGTCCACCGCAGCGCCATCGGGGCGGCCGAGGAAGTTGTGCATGTCGACGAACACGCGACGGTTGGACGGCGTGCCGGTGTCGATGTCGTAGTCGAAGGCCCAGATCTGCTGCACCAGCGGGTGCGAATCCGAGGCATACATCGTGCGGCCATCGGGGCTGAAGGCCAGGCCGTTGAGGGTGATAAAACCGTCCAGCTGGGCGTGGGGGGCTGAACCCGATGCATAGCGATAGAGGATACCTTCGGCCGCATTCGCGCCCATGTTCAGCACCATGCTGCCGGCCCAGAAACGGCCCTGGCGGTCGCAACGGCCGTCGTTCAGGCGCATGTCCGGGCGTGGATGCTCGACACTGGCCAACGGCGTGGTATCGAGGCTGGCGTCGTTGTGCGGTGTGAGTTGGAAGAAGCCGGTTTCCATCCCGGCGACCCAGTTGCCCGCCGTGGTGCGGGCAATGCAGGCGAGCATCTGCGGGGCTTTCCAGGCGGCAACGTGGCCGCTGGCGGCGCTCCA
Organism: Pseudomonas sp. GV047; assembly: GCF_003058245.1. Taxonomy (NCBI): domain Bacteria; kingdom Pseudomonadati; phylum Pseudomonadota; class Gammaproteobacteria; order Pseudomonadales; family Pseudomonadaceae; genus Pseudomonas; species Pseudomonas sp. GV047. The sequence goes on from NZ_QCWA01000007.1 coordinate 346,011, forward strand.
TTTTTGCAGGCCGCCGTTGGGGATATCCACCCAGTACAGGGCGTTTTCCTCGGGCACCCACACCGGGCATTCGCCCACGGCATTGCGGGCGTCGACGATCAATTCAGCAGTCATGGCCACTCATTCCCTTGGGTTGGTGTGAACTCAGTCACCGAACGGCCCGGCGGCGCAGAACGCGCCACCCTGATAGACCTTGGCCGGGTCATCGGCGGCCACCGGTGGCTGGGCTTCGACTTGGGCACGGAAGACTTCGGAGCTGTCTTTCGGGGCGTAGCCCAGGTGTGCGGCGTAGCGGTTGTCCCACCAGGTGTCGAGGTTATCCGACATGCCGTAGACCACGGTGTGGCCGACGTTCGGCGTATACAGCGCGCGTTCCAGCAGTTGGGTCAGGTCGTCGAAGCTCAGCCAGGTGTGCATCATCCGGCGGTTCTGCGGTTCCGGGAACGAGGAGCCGATACGGATGCTCACGGTCTCGATGCCGTAGCGGTCGAAGTAGAAACTCGCCATGTCTTCGCCGTAGGACTTGGACAGGCCGTAGTAGCTGTCGGGGCGGCGTGGGGAGTGGGCGTCGATGGTTTCGGTCTGCTTGTAAAAGCCGATCACATGGTTGGAACTGGCGAAGATCACACGTTTTACCCCATGGCGGCGCGCGGCTTCGTAGATATGGAAGGTGCCGCTGATATTGGCGCCGAGGATTTCTTCAAACGGACGCTCCACCGATACACCGCCGAAGTGCAGGATGGCGTCGACGCCTTCCACCAGGTGGTGCACCGCTTGTTTGTCGGCGAGGTCGCAGGGCTGGACTTCTTCCGAGGCATCCACCGGCGGGGCCATGCTGGCGATGTCCGACAGGCGCAGCACCTGGGTGTAGGGACGCAGGCGTTCGCGCAGGACTTTGCCGAGGCCGCCGGCGGCACCGGTGAGCAGCAGGCGGTTGAAGGGAGCGGGGGTGGTCGTGGTCATGGGAATTCCAAATTTTTGTTGTAGGTTGTCGTATGACTATGCCGAAGTATTGTTAGGGATCCCCCAGGTTGTCAACGTTCTTGCGGACAGAGTGCGGAGCAAAATGTGGGAGAGGGCTTGCCCTCGATGAGGGCATGCCAGTGAATGCATCTGTTACTGACCCACCGCCATCGGTAGCAAGCCCCCTCCCACAGGGGATTTTCTGGGGCTGGGAGACTAGGTTCTACAGCAGGGAGATTGGATAGCTGATAAAGATCCGGTTTTCGTCGAACTCGTTGGTGCTGAAATCCCGACGCATGGTGGAATTCCGCCACTTAACGTTGAGGTTCTTCAACGCACCGCTCTGCACGGTGTAGGCCAGTTCCGATTCGCGCCCCCATTCCTTGCCATCGGTGATCGCCCCGGTATGTACGTTACTGCCGCTGATATAGCGGTTCATCAGGGTCAGTCCCGGCACGCCGAGTACCACGAAGTTGAAGTCATGCCGCACCTGCCAGGATTTTTCCTTGGCGTTGTCGTAGCTGGCGTTGTAGCTGTCGTTGGCCAGGGTGCCGCCACTGGTGCCGTTGACGCGCATCCACACGCTGTCGCCGGTGAGTTTTTGCAGGCCCACATAGAAGGTGTTGCCGCCGTATTTGGCCGAGAGCAGGGCGAACACGGTCTTGTTGTCGAGGTCGCCGGCCAGGGCGCTGCCGTCTTCCTTGCCGTTGAAGAAACCGAGGTTGGCCCCCAGGGTCCAGTCGCCCACGGGCTGGCTGTGGGTCAGGTTGAAGTACTGCTGCTGGTAGATATCGGCCAGCTCGGCATACCACACGCCGACCTGGGTGCGCTTGTCGTTGAAGGTGTATTCGCCGCCGCCGAAGTTGAAGCGATCGGAGGTGAACGCGGCTTTGCCGTTCATGAACATGTCTTCCATGCTCGCGTCGTTGCGCGGGCTGTTGCCGCGAAACTGGCCGCCGTAGAGGGTCAGGCCGGCGATTTCGCTGGACGTCACCTGGCCGCCGCGAAAGGTCTGGGGCAGCGAGCGGCCATCGTCGGAGCGCAGGATCGGCAGCACCGGCATCCACTCGCCGACCTTCAATTCGGTCTTCGACAGCCTGGTTTTCAGCGCCACGCCCAGGCGCCCGAAGTTGTCGGCGGGGCGGCCGTCATCGTGGATCGGCAGCAACTGGGTACCGCCGGTGCCTTTGCCGCCATCGAGCTTCTGGGAATACAGCCCCAGCACATCGATGCCGAACCCCACGGTGCCCTGGGTGAAGCCGGACTTGGCGTCGAGAATAAAACTCTGCGTCCACTCTTCAGCCTTGCCCTGAGGGTTGCTCGGGTTGGTGAAGTTGCGGTTGAAGTAGGCGTTGCGCAGGTTGAGCGTGGCCTTGGCGTCGTCGACGAAACCGTCGGCGTGGGCGAGGAGGGGCAGGGTAAACAGGCCGATAACACTGAGACGCGCGGACGAATTGCGGGCGAATGGACTCACAGTGACGCTCCCTTTCATTTGTTTTTTTTATTATTTGTTATACGTCGTCGTACAACATTAGGGCGGATATTTGCGGGGTTTTCGTGGGGTGTCAAGCAGAAGTTATACGATGACTAGGTGAGGGTTGATCCAGAGCGCACAGGGTCAATGTGGGAGGGGCGGTGCGACGATTCGACTTGCCCCTTCCACATTCAGCCCGCCAGGGCCATCGGCGGCAAAGTGCCAAGGAGTGAAACGGCCGCGACTGCACAAACACCGAGCAGCCATTCCAGCATCACGCTGGCCTTCAAGCTGCCCAACCGCTGTTCGCCGCTATCCAGGCGCAACCGGTTCAACAATGCCAGCGCCAACATGCCCAGCACCAGCATCACCTTGATCAACAGAATCAGGGCAAAACCACTGAACAACGGGGTGGGCCACAGCTGCCCGGTAAGTACGCGCACATTGATCAGGCCGGTCACCAGCAGGCCGCTGACCAGGCCATAACCCACGCCGCTGAAACGACGCAGGACAGGCGCCAGCTCAACACGGTGTGGCTGCCTGAGGATCAATACCAGCAGCAGTAACCCACCCAGCCATGCGCCGACGCATATCAGGTGCACCACCTGGTTGAGGATCAACAACTGCCCGCTCAGCCCGTCGAGCATGGCGCCATGGCCGACCGGGGCGAGGGTCATCAGCAGCAGTGTGAGCAATGGCAGGCGCGGGGTTTTCCACGGGGTTATCAGGGCGATGACCACCAAGCCATTGACGATCAGGTGCCAGGTCCACACCTGGCCAAAAAAGGTCTTGCCCAGCACCAACTGCACGGTCGACAGTTCCAGTGCCGCCGGCCATGAACCGGCCATGCTGGCGGTAATCAACCCCAGCCAGATCAGCCCCGACGCGAGGGCCGTCCATGCCAGCCCACGGGTGATGCGCAGCAATTGCCGGTCCAGCACCGGCTGCGGTTCAGCGCCGAGAAGCCAGGGCCTGAATACACAGGCCCCGAACATCAACAGCACGACGATGAAATGCACGAACCGGCACAGCACCAGCAGCGTTGCCATGGGTTATTGGCCGACCTTGAAGCTGTATTCACCGTTGCTTTTGTGGGTGTCGACCGACACCGCATTCCACACCACCTTGTAGGTGCCCGCCGCAAGTGGGGCGGCCGGTGTCACCACCAGGGTTTTCTTGTCGGCGTCCGGGGTTTCCAGGCCTTTGATGGCGATTTCGATGCCGTCCTTGCTCAGGGACACCTTGGTGAAGGTGGCTTCGACGCCTTCGCTGAAGGTCAGGCGCAGGTCTTGGGGCGCGGTGACGCTGCTGTCCGCCGCAGGCGTGGCGCTTTTGAGATGAGCATGGGCAAATGCTGCGGAGGCACCCAGCAGGGAGGCGAGCAGGGCGACAGTGGTCAGGGTTTTCTTGATCAACATTGTGCAATACCCATCAATGGTTAGGAGCGGGCAGTGTACGAAGTTTCGACTGCGCCTGTCGCCCCGATCTAGAGCGGTGGTAGTCTTTGGGGCATGTCTTTGTCAGGGAGCCCTTATGGGCAATCACAAGAGCGGAATTCGCCGGGTCAACGTCGAGAAAATCCTGCTGGCGGCGGAGAAAATCTTCGCCGAAAAGGGCTACGGCAGCACCGCCATGGCCGATATCGCCGAAGAAGTGCAACTGCCGCGCTCCAACCTGCATTACTACTTCACCACCAAGAGCGAGCTGTACAGCGCGGTGCTGTTCGACCTGCTGGAAGTGTGGAAGCAGGACGCCCTCAGCTTCGAGACCTTCGATGATCCCCGGGTGGTGCTCAGCAGTTACATCCGCGCCAAGATGCAACGCTCGCGCACGCGGCCTTATGGTTCCAAGGTCTGGGCCAACGAGATCATCCACGGTGCGCCCACACTCGGTGAGGCCCTGGATGAGAGCCTGTACGACTGGGCCAAGATGAAGGAAGCGAAAATTCGCCAGTGGGTGGAAGACAAACGCATCCTGCCGGTGGAGCCGTCGAGCCTGCTGTACATGATCTGGGCGTCGACCCAGCACTATGCCGATTTTGATCACCAGGTGAAGATTTTGAATGATCACCAGCCGTTGTCGGATATGCAGTTCGAGAAGGCGATCCAGACGGTGACCAGTGTGATTTTGCGTGGGATTGGGTTGGAGCCTTGAGTGTTGTGGTGGGGCTGAGGGCCTCATCGGGGTGTAGCCCCCTCCCACACTTGACTGTGTTCACAAATCAAAAGGTGGGAGGGGCGGTGCGACGATTCGACTTGCCCCCCCCCCGATAGCGGTCTACAGGACTACACAGCCTCCCGGTACGGATTCCTCGGATCCTGCGTCCAATTCAAAAACGGCTTGCCCGTGTCGATCGGTACCATCTCGATGCAATCCGCCACCGGGCAGGTGATCTGGCACAGGTTGCAGCCCACGCATTCATCATCGATCACTTCGTATTTATGCGTGCCGTCCGCCTGTTTCAGACTGGCGATGGCCTGGTGCGAGGTGTCCTCACAGGCAATATGGCAACGCCCACAGCCAATGCACGCCGCCTGGTCGATCCTGGCGATAACCTGGTAGTTGATGTCCAGGTACTTCCAGTCCGTGGTGTTGCCCACCGCACGCCCGGAAAATTCTTGCAGGCTGGTGTAGCCCTGGCTGTCCATCCACCGCGACAGCCCATCCTTCATCTCTTCCACGATGCGAAAACCATGCAGCATCGCCGCCGTGCACACCTGCACCGCGCCGCAACCGAGGGCGACGAATTCCGCGGCGTCGCGCCAGTTGCCGATGCCGCCGATCCCGCAGATCGGTAGGCCCTGGGTCTGTGGGTCACGGGCGATTTCGGCAACCATGTTCAGGGCAATCGGCTTGACCGCCGAGCCGCAGTAACCGCCGTGGGTACTCTGGGTGCCGACCATCGGCAGGGCGACCATGCGTTCCAGGTCCACGCTGGTGATGGAGTTGATGGTGTTGATCAGCGACACCGCGTCCGCACCGCCGCGATACGCCGCCCGCGCCGCCACGCGGATGTCGGTGATATTCGGCGTGAGCTTGACGATCACCGGCAGCGAGCAATAGGTCTTGCACCAGCGCGTCACCTGTTCCACGTATTCCGGCACCTGGCCCACCGCCGCGCCCATGCCGCGTTCGGGCATGCCGTGGGGGCAGCCGAAGTTCAGCTCGATACCGTCGCAGCCGGTGGCTTCCACCAGGGGCAGGATGTTTTTCCAGGACTCCTCTACGCAGGGCACCATCAGCGACACGATCAGCGCGCGGTCGGGCCAGTCCTTTTTGACCTGGGTGATTTCCCGCAGGTTGATCTCCAGGGAGCGGTCGGTGATCAGTTCGATATTGTTGATGCCCAGCACTTCACGGTTGGCGCCGTAATGCGCCGAGTAGCGCGATGACACATTGACCGCCGCCGGGTCTTCACCCAGGGTCTTCCACACCACGCCGCCCCAGCCCGCTTCAAATGCGCGGACCACGTTGTAGGCTTTGTCGGTGGGCGGCGCGGAGGCCAGCCAGAACGGGTTGGGGGCCTTGATACCGGCAAACACAATCGAGAGATCGGCCATTACGCAGCCTCCACATTCAGCATGAGTTGGGCGTGCATGGCTTCGGCGGCCAGCTTGCCGTGTTGCACCGCCTGCACGGTGAGGTCCTGGCCGAGGCTGACGCAGTCACCACCGGCGTAGACCCCAGGGACGCTGGTGCGCAGCTGTTCGTCGACGAAGATACGCTCGCCGACGCGGTGCAGCTGTTGCGCCAGGGGATCGTGCAAGGCGTCGTTGTCGAAGCCCTGGCCGATGGCCTTGAAGATGGCATCGGCGGCCAGTTCGAAGGTTTCTCCGGTGGATTGCAGGCGGCCGTTTTCCAGGCGGGTGCGGGCGAAGCGCATGCCGCGTACGTGGCCCTGGTCGTCGAGCAGGACTGCTTCGGGTTGGGCCCAGGTCAGCAGGCGCACCTGATTGGCCTTGGCGATGTCCTGCTCATGGTGGGTGGCGCCCATGTCGGCCAGGCCACGGCGGTAGACGAGGTTCACATCACGGGCACCGAGCCGGGCCATTTGCACAGCCATGTCGATGGCGGTATTGCCGGCGCCGAGCACGATGCAGCGGTCGGCCAGGGGCAGTTGGCTCAGGTCATCGGCCTGGCGCAGTTCGCGGATATAGTCGGTGGCGGCGAGCAGGCCGGGTGCGTCCTCATGGGGTAAGCCGAGTTGCTTGCTGGCCGCCAGGCCCAGGCCGAGGAACACCGAATCGAATTGCTGGTGCAGTTCGCTCAGGGTGAGGTTGTCGCCCAGGCGCTGGCCATGGCGGATTTCGATGCCGCCGATCTGCAGGAGGAAATCCAGTTCCTTCTGGGCGAAGTCGTCGACCAGCTTGTACTTGGCGATCCCGTATTCATTCAGGCCACCGGCCTTTTCCCGCGCTTCGAAGATCACCACGTCGTGCCCGTGCAGTGCGGCACGATGGGCGCAGGCCAGCCCTGCGGGACCTGCGCCGACCACGGCGATGCGTTTGCCGGTGGGGGCGGCACGCTGGAACGGGTGTTCGCTGAAGTGGGCGTTATCGATGGCGTAGCGTTGCAACAGACCGATCAGCACCGGCGCGCATTCTTCGGCGTTGTTACGCACGCAGGCTTGCTGGCAGAGGATCTCCGTCGGGCAGACCCGCGCGCAGCTGCCGCCAAGGATGTTGGCCGAGAGGATTTTCTGCGCTGCGCCCTGGACGTTGTCGGTGTGGATATTGCGGATGAACGACGGGATGTCGATTTCGCTGGGGCATGCGTTCACGCAAGGGGCGTCGTAGCAATACAGGCAGCGCGAGGCTTCCAGTTGGGCCTGGCGCGCGTTGAGCGGCGGCGCCAGGTCGGTGAAATGGCTGGCGAGGGTGGCGCCGTCTTCATGGGGATGGGGGAGGTGGGTCAGGGTCTGGATCACGGTGTGGGCCTCACGGTTTTTCTGGATTGCCTCTAAGTGGGCATTTTTGTTGCCTGTTCGGGCCTCATCGGGGGCAAGCCCCCTCCCACATTCGACCGAGTTGTATCTGAATGAATGCGGTCAAGTGTGGGAGGGGGCTTGCCCCCGATAGCGGTCTCAGCGCTTCACAGCAACCGGCCTGGAATGCTCCGCCCGCTTGCTCAACTGCTCGAACACCGACGGATATGCCGGCCGTTCCACATAGCGCCCGGCGCCACGCTCGGCGCGCAGGTCGCCATCGGCCCAGACCAGCTTGCCCTGGCTGATGGTGTGGCTCGGCACGCCGCGCACGGTCTTGCCTTCGAAGATGTTGAAGTCCACCTTCTGATGGTGAGTCTTGGCGGAAATGGTCCGCGTGCCTTCGGGATCCCACAGCACCAGGTCGGCATCCGCACCCACGCGGATCGCGCCTTTGCGCGGGTAGAGGTTGAAGATCTTCGCGGTGTTGGTGGAGGTCAGCGCGACGAATTCCTGCATCGACAGGCGTCCGCTGTTGACCCCTTCGTGCCACAGCAGCGCCATGCGGTCTTCGATACCGGCGGTGCCGTTGGGGATCTTGCTGAAGTCGTCACGCCCGACGGCTTTTTGCTCGGCGCAGAAGCAGCAGTGGTCGGTGGCGGTGGTGTGCAGGTTGCCGGATTGCAGGCCATGCCACAGCGCTTCCTGATGCCCGCGCGGGCGGAACGGCGGGCTCATCACATAGCCGGCGGCGGTTTGCCAGTCGGGGTGCTGGTAGACGCTGTCGTCCAGCAGCAGGTGGCCGGCGAGCACTTCGCCGTAGACCGCCTGGCCCTTGCCCCGGGCGTAGGTGATTTCATCCAGCGCTTCCCGGGTGGACACGTGCACCAGGTACAGCGGCGTGCCGATGGTCTCGGCGATACGGATAGCGCGGCTGGCCGCTTCGCCTTCCACCTGGGACGGGCGCGACAGCGGGTGCGCTTCCGGCCCGGTGATGCCCTGGGCCATCAGCTTGCGTTGCAGGTGGTACACCAGCTCGCCGTTTTCCGCATGCACGGTGGGTACGGCGCCGAGTTCCAGGCAGCGTTCGAAGCTGGCCACCAGGGTGTCGTCGGCCGCCATGATCGCGTTCTTGTAGGCCATGAAATGCTTGAAGCTGTTGATGCCGTGGTGGCTGACCAGCTCGGCCATTTCCTCGCGCACCTGCTCGCTCCACCAGGTGATCGCCACGTGGAAGCCGTAGTCGGCCGCGGATTTTTCCGCCCAGCCCCGCCACTGATGGAACGCTTCCATCAACGATTGCTGCGGGTTGGGAATCACGAAGTCGATAATCGACGTGGTGCCTCCGGCCAGACCCGCCGCCGTGCCGCTGAAAAAATCTTCACTGGCCACCGTGCCCATGAAGGGCAGTTGCATATGGGTATGGGGGTCGATGCCGCCGGGCATCAAATATTGGCCGCTGCCGTCGAGTTGTTCAGTGCCGGCGGGGATATCCAGGTCCGTGCCAATGGCGCGAATCAGACCGCCTGCGCATAAAACATCGGCGCGGTAACTTTCATCATGGGTAATAACGGTGGCGCCACGGATCAACAGCGACATGTCGAGTTCCTCACAGGCTTGACCGGCTTGTGCCAGTTCTAAGTGTTGTATGGCTACGCGCCGATGGTCGGTTAATTCCTGTCATCGGTGACAGGAATAGAAACTAGCCCGAGTTTTTCGATTGGGCAAGAAGATTTTTTATAAGCTTATATTGAATTTAAATTGTTGATTTATAAGGTAAAAAATACAAAATCACCAAAATGCAGCGGCCTCTCACCATTTTGACGCACTTGACAGGTTCCCAATATGAGCAACATTTCTTATTGCAAATCAGACGCTTGAGAGATGCCTCTTGACGGGGTCGGTAAATAAAAATAATTGTGGTGCACCAGATTGAGTCCTGACAGTTCGGATAACTTGCGCGTTATTTAGCCTGAGTCACGCGGCAAGTACCTTAGGCACAATCGGAAAGCTGATTAACATCAGCCAGTTATATAAGCGGTGCGGGTTCAAGGGCAGTTGTCGGCACGGTTATTGAGTGCAGTGGTGGCTGGCCGGGCCCGTGATGTCATGTTGTTTACGAGGTACTCCGGCCACCCTGCGTTCAGCGCGGGGTGAGCAACAATAATTCGAAAAAACCGTGGAGCGGCCATGCAACAGAACAGATCGCAAGTCATTGAGCGCAACGGCCTGTACGAACTCGACGCCGGCCCCGACGTCCTCGACAGCCCTCGCTACAACCACGACATGGCACCGACCAAGGTGCACGAACGCACCTGGAACAAGTGGCACATCACCGCGCTGTGGGTCGGCATGTCGATCTGCGTGCCCACCTACACCCTGGGCGGTGTGCTCACCGCGTATTTCGGGCTGTCGGTGGGTGAGGCGCTGATGGCGATCTTGCTGGCCAATATCGTGGTGCTGATCCCGCTGACCCTCAACGCTTTCCCCGGCACCAAGTACGGCATTCCGTTTCCGGTGTTGCTGCGTTCGTCCTTCGGCATCCTCGGTTCCAACGTGCCGTGTTTGATTCGGGCATTGGTGGCCTGCGGCTGGTTCGGGATCCAGACCATGTTCGGCGGGCTGGCGATCCATCTGTTCCTGGGCTCGATTTTCGAGGGATGGAAGTCCCTCGGCGGCACCGGTGAAGTGATCGGCTTCATGATTTTCTGGTGCCTGAATCTGTGGGTGGTGCTGCGCGGTGCCGAGTCGATCAAGCGTCTGGAAACCCTCTCGGCGCCGTTGCTGGTGGCGGTGGGCATCGGCCTGCTGGTATGGGCGATGCCCAACGTGTCGATCAGCGAGTTGATGGCAATCCCGCCCAAGCGGCCCGAAGGCGCGAGCCTGACCGGTTACTTCATGGCCGGCCTTACCGCGATGGTGGGGTTCTGGGCCACCTTGTCGCTGAATATTCCCGACTTCAGCCGCTACGCCAAAAGCCAGAAGGACCAGATCCTCGGGCAGATTTTCGGCCTGCCGCTGACCATGTTCCTGTTCGCCGCCCTCGGCGTGATCATGACCGCCGCCTCGGTGAAACTGGTGGGCGTCAGCGTGTCCGACCCGGTGACCCTGATCGGCCATATCCAGAGCCCGGTATGGGTGGCCGTGGCCATGGCGCTGATTATCGTCGCCACGTTGTCCACCAACACCGCTGCAAACATCGTCTCGCCCACCAACGACTTCCAGAACATCGCGCCCAAGCTGATCAACCGCACCACGGCGGTGATCCTCACCGGGTTGGTGGGCTTGGCGTTGATGGGCCACGAACTGCTGAAAAAACTCGGCCTGATCGTCTCGGATGTGAGCCTGGAAACCGTGTATTCCAACTGGTTGCTGGGCTATTCGAGCCTGTTGGGGCCGATTGCCGGGATCATGGTGGTGGACTACTTCATCACCCGCAAACAACAACTGGACCTGGCCGGCCTCTACCGCGACGACGTGTACCCGGCGTGGAACTGGAGCGGTTTTATCGCCTTCGGTGTGCCGGTGGTGCTGACCTTGCTGTCCCTGGGCAGTGATGCGTTCAGCTGGTTCTACAGCTACGGCTGGTTTACCGGTTCGGCGTTGGGCGGGTTGTTGTATTACGGCCTGAATGCCAGGCGTGGAGCCAGCCCGGTGGTTGTCAATTCATAAGAAATACACGCCTGAGGAGATCCCCATGAACGCTGCCCTTGACGTTCTGCAATCGACCCACCAGCACATCAACCGCGACCGCTTGTGGCAGTCGCTGATGGACCTGGCCAAACTCGGCGCCACCCCCAAGGGCGGCGTGTGCCGCCTGGCCCTCACCGACCTCGACCGCAAGGCCCGCGACCTGTTTGTGCAGTGGTGCGAAGACGCCGGTTGCACCGTGACCGTCGACGGCATCGGCAATATCTTCGCGCGCCGCCCTGGGCGTAATCCCGACCTGCCGCCGGTGATGACCGGCAGCCATATCGATACCCAGCCCACAGGTGGCAAGTTCGATGGCTGCTTTGGCGTGCTGGCGGGAGTGGAGGTGCTGCGTACGCTCAATGACCTCAAGATCGAAACCGAGGCGCCCTTGGAAGTGGTGGTGTGGACCAACGAGGAAGGCTCGCGCTTCCCGCCGTGCATGATGGGCTCGGGTGTGTTTGCCAGGAAATTCACCCTGGCGGATACCCTGGCCAAGGTCGATGCGGACGGGGTCAGCGTGGGTGATGCGCTGAATGCGATCGGCTACGCGGGAACCCGTCCTGAGAGTGGGCACAAGGTCGGTGCGTATTTCGAGGCGCATATCGAACAAGGGCCGATTCTGGAGGATGAGAAAAAGACCATCGGCGTGGTGCTCGGCGCCCTCGGGCAGAAGTGGTTCGACCTGAAACTGCGCGGTGTCGAGGCCCATGCGGGGCCGACGCCGATGCACCTGCGCAAGGACGCCCTGGTAGGCGCGGCGGCGGTGGTGGCGGCGGTCAATGCGGCGGCCTTGGGGCACCAGCCCCATGCGTGCGGGACCGTCGGTTGCCTGCAGGCGTATCCCGGTTCACGCAACGTCATTCCTGGCGAAGTGCGCATGACCCTGGACTTCCGGCACTTGGAACCGGCACGGTTGGATTCGATGATTGCCCAGGTGCGCAAGGTAATCGACGAGACCTGTGCCAGGCATGGGCTGAGTTTTGAAATGGAACCCACGGCTGACTTCCCGCCGCTGTACTTCGACAAAGGCTGTGTGGACGCCGTGCGCGATGCGGCCAATGGGCTGGGCTTGTCGAACATGGACATCGTCAGCGGGGCAGGGCACGACGCGATTTTCGTCGCCGAGTTGGGGCCGGCGGGGATGATCTTTGTGCCGTGTGAAGGGGGCATCAGCCACAACGAAATCGAGAACGCCGCCCCGGATGACCTGGCGGCGGGGTGTGCGGTGTTGTTGCGGGCCATGGTGGCTGCATCGGCAGCCATCGCCAGCGGCAAACTCGCCGCCTGAAATGCGGGTAAAAAATGTGGGAGGGGGCTTGCTCCCGATAGCGGTGTATCAGTTACAGATAAGCTGACTGACCTACCGCAATCGGGAGCAAGCCCCTCCCACATTTGAACTGTGCTTGACGTTAAACCCAGATGGCATCCCACAGTGGGTAGTCGCCAATCCGCTCGACCAGACCCGCTCTCAATGGATTAGCCACCACATACCGGGCCATTTTCACCAAGTCATCTTCCTTGCGCAGAGCCCGGTCATGAAAGCTCTCTTGCCAGAGCCGGCCCTTGCGACCACTCACGCCATTGACGGTCCTGGTGCTTTTTGACTTCACCTGGCACATCAAGTCCGCCAGCGAGCCTTTTTTCAGCTCAAGCAACCAATGGAAATGGTCCGGCATGATGACCCATGCCAGGGAGTTGGCCAGCCCTTGGTACTGGGCTAACCGAAATTGCCAGACCACCAGGCGACCGAGATGGAAATTGCTGAATATCGGTATGCGTTCGTGGGTGTTGGTGGTGACGAGGTAGATGCGGTCGGGTTCGCTGAATCGACCGATGCGCAGGCGGTGTGAAGCGGGTAAATCTGCCATTCCCTGGCCCTCTCTAGATGTGCTTAGAGAGGCTAGATTGGCGAGCAGGAGGTTGATGGGCAGGCTTTTGGCAGGATGTGTCTGGAAGGACGCTATCGGGGGCAAGCCCCCTCCCACATGGGGTCCGCAGTGCTTATACATTATGTGTCTGACGCAGGATCAGTGTGGGAGGGGGCTTGCCCCCGATGAGGCCAGAACTGACGCTGCCGCAACCTCATTGCACTTGGAAGTATCTTGCTTTGAGGCTGTGGTGTAAGGCATGTCTTACTCCTTCGTACGAATCCTCTTTTGCTCTTCTCCTCGCTCATCATCTTGGCTATCCGGTGTTAGGTTCTGCCGCGCAAAAACCTAATGCAGAGGAAGCATGCAATGGCGAACCCTATACCCCCGCCTGGTGTATCGGTTGACGAAAATATGGCCACCGCTTTTCATAAAAAGAATGTACTGAAAGCCGGTTCAGCGTTTATGTACTCTTGGTTTTATACTCAGGTCCGCAATCGCGGCCCGTGGGACTACAAGCAAATTTCCAAAGAATATGAAGCGTTTGGAAACTTTCACTATGGCGCCGTGGGGATTGCCGCGGGTTTCAGCGAAGAAGTGCTTTTACGTGCAGCGGGACTTGCTCAAACCAGGGCGGGTACGGATAAACCCGAGTTTGGTCGTTGGTGGGGGGATGCGCCTTTCGGTGACGATCCAGTCGACCAATATTGGATCAAGAAAGGAATCAGGTATGCCAGGTTCAGGAACTACTAGAAAGTCGCTTTATTCAACGGTCACAACGATCTTGCTGGCGCTTTGCTTGGTGTATATCGCTGGTGATTGGCTGCTTTCGCCGGGCCGTCCGCAATTGACGGAGGTTGTACTCCGCGTGCCGATCAGTGATGACGCTTCGATCTATGGCGTCAAGGATGATCGCGGAGGGGCCACTGTGCCGTTCAGTTACCGATATTACGTTTACCGCACCTTGGGAACCGATAGTGAAATATTGGCTTTATTGAAAGATGCCAATCCGTTTCTAGTTACGCGTGACGGGGCGGTAAAAGTTGATGTCGAGAGCCGTTCGATTACGGTTTCGGTGTCGGGGGATGTATCCGACTATCACAGCAGTACCCTGTATCGGCATGCCAATGGTAGTGATTACACAGTGGTGAGTGTTTTTCTTAATAGTCGGCCAGAGGGCTGAAATATGCGGTGGATCAGTCAGTGATGATTGACTGAATCACCGCAATCGCGGGGCAAGCCCCCTCCCACATTGGTTCAGCGGCGCTTATACATTATGTGTCTGACGCAGGACCCGTGTGGGAGGGGGCTTGCCCCCGATGGCGGTGGCTCAGCTACGGATAAACTGGCTGTTCCACCGCTATCACTGTGCCTGGGGTGATGTCAGGCGCCAGGTTGCCAGCCGCCGCCGAGTGCGGTCATGAGTCCTACACTGGCCTGCAACTGCCGCGTCTGCACCGCCTGCAATGTCCGCTGCGCCTGCAACGCCGCCGTCTGCGCGGTCACCACATCCAGGTAACTGACCGCCCCCGCCTGATAGCTGTTCATCGCCAATGATTGCGTATGCTGCGCCGCATCCGCTGCCGCCTGTTCATCCTGCGCCTCCTGCTGCAAATCCCGTAGTTGCGCCAGGTTATCTTCCACCTCGCGCACGGCCTTCAGCACCTGGCTACGGTACTGCGCCGACGCCTCTTCAAACTCGGCCTTGGCCTGGCGTTCATTGGCGCTCAAGCGGCCACCGTCGAAGATCGGCAGGTTCACCAACGGTCCCAGCGCCCAATACCGATTGCCCGCCGACAGCAGATTGCCGACGCCCTGTGTCTGTCCGCCAATCAACCCGGTCAAGCTGAAGTCCGGGTACCACGCCGCCTTGGCCACGCCGACATTTGCGTTGGCCGCAAACACCCGGCGCTCTGCCGCTGCAATATCCGGGCGACGTTGCAACAGGTGGCTTGGTAACTGCGACGGAATTCCCGGCAGGGCGATCAGTTGCTGGCCGGGCGGCAAGGTAAAGTCGCTGGCTGCCACACCCACCAACTCGCCGATGGCGTGCTCGGTGAGGTTGCGTTGCCCACGCACTTCATCCAATTGCGCCCTGGCCTGCGCCAGTTGATTTTGCGCACGGGTCAGGTCCAGCTCCGAGGCTATCTGGCCCTCGTAGCGGCTGCGGGTCAATTGCAATGCCTGGCTGAAATCATCCAGCGAGCGAGTGAGAATCCGGCTCTGTGCATCCAGCCCATTGAGCTGCACGTACAAGGTCGCCAACTGACGCTGCAAACTCAGGCGCGCCACCGCCAGGTCATCCCCGGACGCTTGCGCCTGGGCATCGCCGGCCGCGACCTGGTTGCGGATTTTGCCCCACAGGTCCAGGTCATAGCTCAAGGAAAACCCCGCGATGTTGCTGTTGTACACCGACGGTTGCGTATCCCCCCGCAACGGTCGCGAATCCGATTGCCGCTGGCGCAGCGGTTGCGCGCTGGCGGTGATCTGCGGGAACAGGCCTGCGTGCAGTTGGCTGGCATACGCTTGGGAAGCATCAAAGTGCGCCAGCGCCGCCGCCAGGTCCGGGTTGGCCTTGAGCAGCTGCTGTTGCAGGTCATTCAGGCGCGAATCGTTGTAGAGTTTCCACCATTCGGGCGCCAGTTGGTCGGAGGGCTGGGCGCTGTGCCAGGGCCCATCGCTGGTCTGTTCGCGGTAGTGGGCCGGCAGGTCGATCGCCGGCACCTTGTAGGTCGGCGCCATCGAGCAACCCTGCAAGACCAGCAGCGTCAATGCGGCGAGCGGTTTAAGCCTTATGCGCATGCGCACCTCCGGAGGCATCGGCGAGTTGCACGGGATCACCTTCGCGCAGCGCATCGGGCGGGTTGTCGACGATGCGGTCGGCGGGTTTCAAGCCCTGGTCGATCACCAGGCGTTCGCCCAGGTCGAGGCCGATATGGATGGGCTGCAGGTGCACATGGTTCTGCCCGTCCAACACCGCCACCTGAGTGCCCTGGGCGCGGAAGATCAGGGCGCTGGCCGGGATGCTCACGCCATGGGTATCGGCCGGAATCGGCAGGGTGGCCTCGGCATAATCACCGGGCAGCAGCTCGCCGTCGGGGTTGTCGGCGACGAACTGGGCGAGCAGGGTGCCGGAGCGGCGGTCGATGGCGGTGGAGTCACCGATCAGGCGCGCCTTGAAATGCTTGCCGGGGTGCTCGGGCACGGTCAGCTCGGCTTCAAGGCCCGGATGGATGACTGCTGCGTAGTTCTGCGGCACCGGTACGTAGAGGCGCAATTGATGGGTGTCGGCAATGTTGAACAGTTCCGGATCGCTGTCGGTGTCGGCCTTGATCAGCTGGCCGATATCGGTGTTGCGCGCGGTGATGGTGCCGGCGAACGGGGCGCGAAGGGTCTTGTAGTTTTCCAGCGCCGACAGCCGGGCGTAGTCGGCAGCGGCGGCCTCGGCGTTGGCCTTGGCGGCAGCGGCATTGGAGGTTTTTTCATCGGCCTCCTGGCGCGAGACCGAATGGCTGGCCAGCAGGTTTTGCCAGCGCGTGGCGGTGGTTTCGGCCAGGCGTGCGTTGGCCTGTTCCTGCACCAGGCGTGCATGGGTCTGCGCCAGCTGTTGATCCAGGTCGGGGCTGTCGATTTCCGCGAGGACTTGCCCGGCCTTGACCCGGCTGCCGATATCGACTTTCCAATCCTTCAGGTAACCGCTGACCCGGGCGTGGATCGGCGCCTTGCTCCAGGCTTCCAGGTGCGCCGGCAGGCGCAAGGTATCGCCGGCCACAATCTGCCGGGGCTGGAACACCATCACGTGCGGGATGGCGGCGGTCTCGGTCCAGGCCGTGACCGATTGTTCGTGCAGCGTGCGGGCATGCAGGCCGTTGGCGACCAACAGGGCGGCCAGGGTCAGGCCGCCGACACCCATGAGCATCAGACGCTTGCGCGAGGGTTTGTGATCAGACGACATGTGGGGTTTCTCCTGCAACTGCGCGAGTAGGGTGACGACCGTGGACCAGGCTGAAGACCACGGGAACAAACAACAATGTGGCGAGGGTCGCGAAGATCAAACCGCCGATGACGGCGCGCCCGAGCGGGGCGTTCTGCTCCTCGGAAATTGCCAGGGGCAACATGCCGATGATCATCGCCAGGGCGGTCATGCACACCGGGCGGAAGCGCGTGTAACCGGCCTCCATGGCGGCTTTCAACGCATCACCATGTTCGGCCAGGCGCTCACGGCAGAAGCTCACCACCAGGATCGAGTTGGCCGTGGCCACGCCCATGCACAGGATGGCGCCGGTGAGCGCCGGCACCGACAAGGAGGTGCCGCTGAGGAACAGCATCCACACGATGCCTGCGAGCGCCGCCGGCAACGCGGTGATGATGACGAACGGGTCGGCCCACGACTGGAAGTTGATCACGATCAGCAGGTAGATCAGCACCACCGCACCCAGCAGGCCAAGGCTCAAGCCGCTGAAGGCTTCATGCAGCGCATCGATCTGCCCGTGCAGGCTGATCGTCGCGCCTTTGGGGCGCAGATGCGCGGTGTCATCCAGCACCTTTTGCACGTCGCGGGCTACGCCGCCGAGATCGCGGCCCTGCACGTTGGCGTACAGGTCCAGGGTCGGTTCGATGTTGTAGTGGGTCACCACCGCCGGGCTTTGCACGCGGGAGATGGTGGCCACGCCGCCGAGGATCTGTGACTGCCCATCGGCGCCGGTGACGGGCAGCGCTTCCAGTGACGGCAGGCTGTCGAGTCGGTATTGCGGGGTGGCGGCGACAATGGAATAGGACACGCCGTTGGCCGGGTTGAGCCAGAAGGTCGGCGCGGTCTGCGAACTGCCGGCCAGCGACGCCACCATGCTGTTGGTCACGTCCCGCTCGGTGATGCCCAGACCGTTGGCGCGCATGCGGTCGACATTCACCTGCAGCGACGGGTAGCCGGTGGACTGCTGGATGCGCAGGTCGGCGATGCTGGGCACATGTTGCAGGCGACGTTCCAACTCGACGGCATAGGCGCGGTTTTCTGCATCGCTGCGCCCGGAGATTTTCACGTCCAGCGGCGCCGGCGCGCCGAAGTTGAGGATCTGGCTGCTGATGTCCGCCGGCAGGAACGCAAAGTGGCTGCCAGGGAAACTTTGCGGCAGCGCTTCACGCAGTTTCTTCACGTAGTCGGCGGTGGGCGCATGGCCCTTTTTCAGGCTGACCTGGATGTCGCCATCCTGCGGGCCGATGGTGCCGCTGCTGCTGTAGGCCATGTCGATGCCGCTGAGCGGAATGCCAATGTTATCGACGATGGTGTCCAGCTCTTCGGCGGGGATCACTTCACGGATCCGCGCTTCGATGCGGTCGAAGGCGGCGGCGCTTTCTTCGATGCGCGTGCCCAGGGGCAGGCGCACATGCAGGGCCAGCGCGCCGGCATCCGTCGCCGGGAAAAAGTCCTGGCCCAGGCTGGGCAACAGCAGGAATGAGGCGAGCACACAGGCCAGGAAGCCGACGATAAAACCCTTGCGATTGCCCAGGGCCAAGGTCAGCAGGCCGTGGTAGGTGTCGCGGATATTCGAGAAGTGACGCTCGAAACCCTGCTGGAAATTCAGCACGGCTTGCAGCGCGGCATTGCGCGGTTTCGGGTGCTGCTCGCCCTCATGGTGGTTGATGAATGCATCTTCGGGATGGTGCCCCACGCCTGGCTCCGGCGTGTGCGGCTTGAGCAGGAACATCGCCAGCGTCGGCACCAGGGTGCGCGAAAGAATGAATGAGCTGGCCATGGCAAAGATCACCGCCAGCGCCATCGGCCGGAACAGATAACCGGCGATGCCTTGCAGCAGGAACATCGGCACGAACACGATGCAGATGCACAGCAGCGAGACGAACGCCGGGCCGACAATTTGCGCGGCACCGTCGAGGATCGCGGTCTTCACCGCCTTGCCTTGTTCCAGGTGCCAGTTGATGTTTTCGATGGTCACCGTGGCGTCGTCCACCAGGATCCCTACGGCCAACGCCAGCCCGCCGAGGGTCATGACGTTGAGGGTCTGCCCGCTGACCGCCAGCAGCGCAATGGCCGACAGTACCGCCAGGGGAATCGACGCCGCGATAATGATCGTGGAGCGCCAGCTGCCGAGGAACAGCAGGATCATCGCACTGGTCAGCAGCGCGGCGATGATGCCTTCCTGGGCCACGCTGCCCACCGATTGCTTGACGAATACCGAGGCGTCGCCCAGCAACGAGGTCTTCAGTGACGGCGGCAGGGTTTCGTTGATGCGCGGCAGCATCTGGCGGATACCGTCGATGATCGACAAGGTGGAAATGCTGCCGTTTTTCAACGCCGGCATCAGCACCGCGCGATGGCCGTCGACGCGCACGATGTTGGTCTGCGGCGGCGAACCGTCGCGCACGTGGGCGACCTGGCCGATGGTGATCAGCGCGCCGTCGACGGTCTTGATCGGCAGGTCGTTGAGCTCATCGATGGCCTTGGGGCTGTTGTTGAGCAGGATCGTGTATTCATTGGGGCCGAGTTTGGCGGTGCCCACCGGGATGATCTGGTTCTGCAGCGCCAGGGCATTGCCCACATCCTGGGCCGACAAGCCCTTGGCCGCCAACGCCTGGGGGTCGAGGTCGAGGGTGATCTGCCGCTGCTTGCCACCCATCGGCGTGGGCATGGCCAGGCCGGGCAGGGCGCTGAGGGGCAGGCGGATATTGTTCTGCACCAGGTCGCGAATTTTGGCTTCCGACAGCGTGGGGCTGGAGAACGCCATTTGCAGGATTGGCACCGTGGAGGCGCTGTAGTTGAGGATCAGCGGTGGCGTGATGCCCGGTGGCATCTGCTTGAGCACCGTTTGTGATACGGCGGTCACTTGGGCGTTGGCGGTGCGGATGTCGACGCCGGGCTGGAAGAAAATCTTCACGATGCCCATGCCGGGCAGGGATTGCGATTCGATATGTTCGATGTCGTTGACGGTGGTGCTCAGGGAGCGTTCATAGGTGTAGATCACCCGGCCGGCCATGGCGTCCGGCGACAGGCCGTTGTACTGCCAGACCACGGCGACCACAGGGATGCCGATATCGGGAAACACGTCGGTGGGGGTTCGCAGGGCCGCCATCGGCCCGATGATGCAGATGAATATGGCCAACACGATAAACGTGTACGGCTTTTGCAGTGCGGTCTTTACCAGCCCGAGCATGCGTGAACCTCCGAGGGAGCAGGATTGCAAACCCCGGCAGTCTTGCCCGACCCACCTAACACGCGCCTTTCAGCCAGGTGAAGGAACATTTAGGTAAGGGCTGAAGATCGTTTCATATGGATTCATTTGTTCTACAAGGCGTGGCTGCCCAAGCTTGCATCCCATCGGACGACTTGTCTTTTTACTGATGTTCTTTGGAGCCCTGCCATGTCACTCAAACCTTTATTGTTGATCCCCGCCCTGGGGGCTGTTTTGTTGTTGTCGGCCTGTGCCGGCCCGATTCCCAAGGCGGACCCCAGCGAAGCCTGGATCGGCTTGAAAGAAGAAGCGCCGAACGACCTGATGGCCGAGCGTGTGGACGGCAAGCGTGTCGACGACGGGCGCTTTTTCGAGGTGACCCCCGGGGATCACCGCCTGGACGTGACGTTGTTCGAGGAAGAGGCAGGCGACGACAACCAGCAGGACTGCCAGGGTCGGGTCGAGTACAAGGATTTCAAGGCGGGTGAGCATTACACCCTGGTGGAGTCGAGCCTGGGCACCACCGTGCGCGCATCCCTGATGGACGGGCACGGTAAAGAAGTCGCGGCGACTCAGGATTTCAATTGCATGCCTGGCTAGGCGTGGTGCACCGCCGCTCTATGGGGCTTGGCGGGTGCCTCAGGTTTGACGTGGGGGTGATGGTGCCGGCGGGTAATGCGCAACACCCCCCACAACATGGCGCCGGCTACCGCCAGCCAACCGCAGATCAACAGGAAAATCGTTGTTGCAAGGCTCATTTTGGCCTCCTTTCGCCCCGCAGGGGGCACACACAGTCTTCTCAATGGACAGTCTAGCTACCCGGCGGTTGCCTGCTATTGACCAATGGTCGTGTTCGTCCAACTCGTTTGCTCTAACCGCGACGCTTTACTGAGCCTGTGGGCTATACCCGCGTGGCAGAGCGTCCTATGATCAGGGCCCTCACCGGCAGTTGATCAAGAGAGTAAAAAATTGCGGTTACGGTCGAACCTTAAAACATCCTTGTTGCTGGCCTGTGCCCTGGGGCTCGCGGCCTGTTCCGGGCAGCCGTCGAAACTTCCGGGCCTGCCGGAACGTGTCGAACTCAATGGTGTGCCGACCTTTCGCAGCGAGGCTTATCAGAGCGGTCCTACGGCATTAGCCAGCATGCTGTCGCAACAAGGCATTGTGATGACACCGGGCTTGTTGGATAAACCGTTGCATTTGCCGGGCGGTGAAGCGGACCTGGAGCGCAACATGCAGGTGCTGGCCCGTGAGTACGGGCTGATGGTGTACCCGCTGGATGCCAAGCTGACCGCGGTACTGGCGCAGGTGGCGGCGGGTTACCCGGTGATGGCGCGGATTGGCGGCGGCCTGTTGTCTGACGCGCGCTACGTGGTGGTGGTGGGTTTCAACCAGCAGAAAAGCACGGTGCTGTTGCGTTCAGGCATGGACCGACGCCTGCTGATGAGCTTCAGCGACTTTGAGTCGAAGTGGAGCAGTGCCGGGCACTGGGCAATCGTCACCCAGCGCCCGAGCCAATTACCGGCCAATGTGGATGCGCAGCGCTGGCGGGATTCGGCGAACGCAACGGCCCAGGCCGGGCAGGAGCGGGCGGCCGCGCAGGCGCTCAAGGTGTTGGCGGAACACAAATAAAATGGGAGGGGCGAGCCCCTCCTAAATGCGTTCTCGGTGTTCCTTAACGGCGGACTTCGGCGGCATTCGCGCGGTTCTTCAGGTTCTTGTCAGCCTTGTAGCGCAGCGCGACGTCCGGCACCGAGCCGCCCTTGCCGGTCTCGACCCAGCTACGGATACGGCTGGCATCGGCAAAGTGGGTGAATTTGCCGAAAGCATCCAGGATCACCAGCGACACGGGACGATTACCCATGCGGGTGACCAGCACCAGGCAATGACCGGCCTGGTTGGTGAAACCGGTCTTGGTCAGCTTGATATCCCAGTTGGCGCGGTTGATCAGGTGGTCGGTGTTGGAGAAACCCAGGGTGTAGTTGGGCTTGCGGAACGCTACGGTCTTTTCCTTGGTGGTGCTCAACTGGCTCAGCATCGGAAATTTTTGCGCATAGGCCAGCAGCTTGCTCAAGTCGCGGGCGGTGGACACGTTGTGGATCGACAGGCCGGTGGGCTCGACATAATGGGTGCTGGTCATGCCCAGGGCCTTGGCCTTGGCGTTCATCGCGGCAATAAAGGCCGCGTAGCCGCCCGGATAGTGGTGCGCCAGGCTAGCGGCGGCGCGGTTTTCCGAGGACATCAGGGCAATCAGCAACATCTCCTTGCGCGGCATCTGGCTGCCGATCTTCACGCGGGAGAACACGCCTTTCATCTCCGGCGTGTCGGTGATGTTGATGTCGATGTACTCGTCCATGTTCTGCTTGGCTTCAAGCACGATCAGGCCCGTCATCAGCTTGCTCACCGAAGCGATAGGCACTACCACGTCGGGGTTGCTGGCGTAGATGACCTTGTTGGTCTGCAGGTCCACCAGCATGGCGCTGCCGGAAGCGATCTGCAGTTTGGAGGGATCCCGCGGCGCCAGGGCGGAGTCGGCAGCGTGTGCAAAGGTGCCGGTGAACGCAAAAAACAGGCTGACAATGGAAAGACGAATTTTCACGCGGATGAACTCGCTAAAAAGTAAGAAATACCGTTGGGAAACGGGTTTTGTGATAAATGGCGTTACATTTTAGGAGTATGGACGAGAGACTGTCGAATGTTCTTCTAAAACCGGACGAAAGTGCTTAAAAACTAAGAAAAAACAGGTTTTCTTCCGAGCAATAAAAAGCCCTGCGATAAGGCAGGGCTTTTTCAGTACGGCTGGTTATTAACCGTGCAGGGTTTCTGCGGCGTACAGGGTATTTTCCAGCAGGCAGGCACGGGTCATCGGGCCAACGCCACCCGGCACCGGGGTGATCCAGCCGGCGCGGGGCAGGGCGGTTTCATACACCACGTCGCCGACCAGCTTGCCGTCTTCCTGGCGGTTGATGCCCACGTCGATGACGATGGCGCCTTCCTTGATCCATTCGCCCTTGACCAGGCCCGGCTTGCCGGCGGCCACGACGACCAGGTCGGCACGGCCAACGTGGCCGGCCAGGTCCTTGGTGAAGCGGTGGGTCACGGTGACGGTGCAGCCGGCCAGCAGCAACTCCATGGCCATTGGGCGGCCCACGATGTTGGACGCGCCGACGACGACGGCATCGAGGCCGTACAGGTCGACACCGGTGCTTTCCAGCAGGGTCATGATGCCTTTGGGCGTGCACGGGCGCAGCAGTGGGATACGCTGCGCCAGGCGGCCAACGTTATAAGGATGGAAACCGTCGACGTCTTTGTCAGGGCGGATGCGCTCGAGCAGCTTGGACGCGTCCAGGTGCGCGGGCAATGGCAATTGCAGGAGGATGCCGTCCATCGCCGGGTCGTCGTTGAGGCTGTCGATCAGGTCGGTCAGGGCCTGCTGGGTGGTGTCGGCAGGCAGGTCGTAGGCCTTGGAAAGAAAGCCGACCTCTTCACAGTCTTTACGCTTGTGCGAGACATAAACCTGAGAGGCAGGATCGCTGCCGACCAGGATCACCGCGAGGCCAGGCGTGCGTAAGCCTTGCTGGCTGCGCTCGGTGACTCGTTTGGCGATCTGCTGGCGCAGGCTGGCGGCGATTGATTTGCCGTCGATAAGTTGTGCAGTCATTACGCGTGATTAACCATCGAGAGGGGGAGGAAAAGTGCGCGCATTCTCGCACGCCACGGCGTGAGGGCAAAGGCGCTTGGTCCGCAAATTGGCCTAACCCCTTAAATAAAATGAATTTTTTTCAAAAAAGATTTGACGGGTTTCCAGGCCCTCTATACTATTCGTCGCACTTGTCGGGCACAGCCTAGCACTGGTTAAGAAGGTCGAGCAGAATGGTTGTTCTGCAAGGCTGGAAGCACTTAGTTTGTAATCCTCCAAGAGTACAGATTAATAAGGCGCCCGTAGCTCAGCTGGATAGAGCATCCGCCTTCTAAGCGGATGGTCGCAGGTTCGAGTCCTGCCGGGTGCGCCATTAGGCAGCTTTGGCACAAGTAGCGCTATATGGTGGGCGTAGCTCAGTTGGTAGAGCACGGGATTGTGACTCCCGTTGTCGAGGGTTCGATCCCCTTCGTCCACCCCATATTTTGAAAGGCGCCAGATTAACCGTCTGGCGCCTTTGCTTTAAGAGCTTCAAGCGCGGATGTGGTGGAATTGGTAGACACACTGGATTTAGGTTCCAGCGCCGCGAGGCGTAAGAGTTCGAGTCTCTTCATCCGCACCAAATAAGGCCTTACTCGGTTTACATGCAGGGTGGGGTTAGACAAAGAAGTAGTTTGGTTTCTTTGTTAACGCAATATGGTGGGCGTAGCTCAGTTGGTAGAGCACGGGATTGTGACTCCCGTTGTCGAGGGTTCGATCCCCTTCGTCCACCCCATATTCGAAAGGCGCCAGATTTAACAGTCTGGCGCCTTTTTTGGTTTTGGCGGTTCGGTTTTTCGTGGCTGCGGGTTGTGGGTCGCGATGGCGATGCGTTTCATCGTATTTATGTGTCTCGATGATACTGCATTGTTATCTGCCTTCATTGCGAGGTAGGCCGTCAGGGAGATGGGCGACGATCCCTTCTATATATAGAGGGGCGGCGCAGAGCCCTGGCGTGATTGGCTTTATTTGTCACCGGGGCGGGGCGCGACAGTGCCTTCGTACCGATAAATTGCCGGCTGTTTACGGGCGTATTTCCAGTAGGGTGACTTCTTGAGTTTGACCCACTAGAATGCATGCCCTTGATTGGGGTCGGAAATGGCCGGCTAACGTCTGTGCAACGAGGAATATCCATGCAAGTTTCTGTTGAAAATACTACTGCTCTCGAGCGCCGCATGAGCATCACCGTGCCGGCTGAGCGCATCGAGACTGCGGTCAACAAGCGTCTGCAGCAGACTGCCCAAAAGGCCAAGATCGCTGGTTTCCGTCCAGGCAAAGTGCCAATGAGCGAAATCAAGCGCCGTTTTGGTGCTGATGCACGCAATGAAGCCGTCGGTGACGTGATCCAGGCTTCTTTCTACGAAGCAGTGGTTGAGCAAAAGCTGAACCCGGCTGGTTCGCCTTCGATCGAGCCCAAGTCCCTGGAAGCGGGCAAGGACCTGGAATATGTTGCCGTATTCGAAGTGTTCCCTGAGTTCGAAGTGGCCGGTTTCGACGGTATCGCTATCGAGCGCCTAAGCGCCGAAGTGGCTGATTCGGACCTGGACAACATGCTGGAAATCCTGCGCAAGCAGAACACCCGTTTCGAAGTGGTCGACCGTGCTGCCCAGAACGAAGACCAGCTGAACATCGATTTCGTTGGCAAGGTTGATGGCGAAGCATTCGCTGGCGGCTCCGCCAAGGGCACTCAGCTGGTGCTGGGTTCCAACCGCATGATTCCTGGCTTCGAAGACGGCCTGGTTGGCGCCAAGGCCGGCGAAGAGCGTGTCCTGAACCTGGAATTCCCTGCTGACTACCAGAACCTGGACCTGGCTGGCAAAGCCGCCGAGTTCACCGTGACCGTCAACAGCGTTTCCGAGCCTAAGCTGCCAGAGCTGAACGAAGAGTTCTTCAATCAGTTCGGCATCAAGGAAACAGGTATCGAAGGCTTCCGCACCGAAGTTCGCAAGAACATGGAGCGCGAGCTGCGCCAGGCTATCAAGTCCAAGGTCAAGAACCAGGTCATGGATGGTCTGCTGGCCTCCAACCCGATCGAAGTGCCTAAGGCCCTGCTGTCCAACGAAGTGGATCGCCTGCGCGTACAGGCTGTCCAGCAGTTCGGCGGCAACATCAAGCCAGACCAACTGCCGGCCGAGCTGTTCGAAGAGCAAGCCAAGCGCCGTGTGGTGCTGGGTCTGATCGTGGCTGAAGTGGTCAAGCAGTTCGACCTCAAGCCTGACGAAGATCGCGTCCGCGAAATGATCCAGGAAATGGCTTCGGCCTACCAGGAGCCTGAGCAGGTCGTGGCCTGGTACTACAAGAACGACCAGCAGCTGAACGAAGTACGTTCGGTTGTGCTGGAAGAACAAGTTGTGGATACTGTTCTGCAGAAGGCTAAGGTGACCGATAAAGCGGTCTCTTACGAAGAAGCAGTCAAGCCGGCGGAAGCAGCACAAGCCGACTGATTGTCCAACTCGTTGGAAATTCAACCATAAGCCAGCCTCGCGCTGGCTTATGCGTTTTCAAGACATGACTATTTGGGAGTAACTGCAGAGCATGTTCCGTAATTCCTATATTCAGCAGAACTCTGATATCCAGGCCGCAGGCGGCCTGGTCCCGATGGTTGTCGAGCAGTCCGCTCGTGGCGAACGCGCCTACGACATCTACTCGCGCCTGCTCAAGGAGCGAGTGATCTTTCTGGTGGGCCCGGTAGAGGACTACATGGCCAACCTGATCTGTGCGCAACTGCTGTTCCTTGAAGCGGAAAACCCGGACAAGGACATCCATCTCTACATCAACTCGCCGGGCGGTTCGGTGACAGCGGGCATGTCGATCTACGACACCATGCAGTTCATCAAGCCGAACGTATCGACGACCTGCATTGGCCAGGCCTGCAGCATGGGCGCGTTCCTGCTGACCGCAGGTGCCGAGGGCAAGCGTTACTGCCTGCCGAACTCGCGTGTGATGATTCACCAGCCACTGGGCGGTTTCCAGGGTCAGGCGTCGGACATTGAAATCCACGCCAAGGAAATCCTCTTCATCCGCGAACGCCTCAACACGCTGATGGCCAAGCACAGCGGGCACACCCTGGAAGAAATCGAGCGCGACACCAACCGTGACAACTTCATGAGCGCCGAAGCCGCACGTGAATATGGGTTGATCGACGCAGTGATCGAAAAGCGCCCCGCTTAATATAAGCCGCTCAAAATAGGGCTGGTCGGGTTTTCCGATCATCTGCGGGCTTGAAAAAGCCCGCATAAGCCTTCATCTTGTGTTGCAAGCCTATCGGATTTGGATCGAACGAATGACTGACACCCGCAACGGCGAGGACAACGGCAAGCTGCTCTATTGCTCCTTCTGTGGCAAAAGCCAGCATGAAG
Organism: Pseudomonas sp. GV047; assembly: GCF_003058245.1. NCBI lineage: Bacteria > Pseudomonadati > Pseudomonadota > Gammaproteobacteria > Pseudomonadales > Pseudomonadaceae > Pseudomonas > Pseudomonas sp. GV047. The sequence goes on from NZ_QCWA01000007.1 coordinate 373,155, forward strand.
TGCGCAAATTGATTGCCGGCCCCTCGGTCTTTATCTGCGACGAGTGCGTCGACCTGTGCAATGACATCATCCGTGAGGAGGTGCAGGAAGCCCAGGCCGAAAGCAGCGCGCATAAATTGCCTTCGCCTAAAGAAATCAGCGGCATCCTTGATCAGTATGTGATTGGTCAAGAGCGTGCAAAGAAGGTTCTGGCCGTAGCGGTATACAACCACTACAAGCGCTTGAACCAGCGTGACAAGAAAGGCGACGAAGTCGAACTCGGCAAGAGCAACATCCTGCTGATCGGTCCTACAGGCTCGGGTAAGACCCTGCTTGCAGAAACCCTCGCTCGCCTGCTGAACGTTCCGTTCACCATCGCCGACGCCACCACCCTCACCGAGGCTGGCTACGTGGGCGAAGATGTCGAGAACATCATTCAGAAACTGCTGCAGAAGTGCGACTACGACGTAGAGAAGGCCCAGATGGGTATTGTCTATATCGACGAAATCGACAAGATCTCGCGCAAGTCCGACAACCCGTCGATCACTCGGGACGTTTCCGGTGAAGGCGTGCAGCAGGCCCTGTTGAAACTGATCGAAGGCACGGTTGCTTCCGTACCGCCACAAGGCGGCCGCAAGCACCCGCAGCAGGAATTCCTTCAGGTTGATACGCGCAACATCCTGTTTATCTGTGGCGGCGCATTCTCCGGCCTGGAGAAGGTTATTCAGCAACGGTCTACCCGTGGCGGCATCGGTTTCAGTGCAGAAGTGCGCAGCAAGGAAGAAGGCAAGAAGGTGGGCGAGTCCCTGCGTGAAGTCGAGCCTGACGATCTGGTCAAGTTCGGTCTGATCCCGGAATTCGTTGGCCGTCTGCCGGTCCTGGCCACGTTGGACGAGTTGGATGAGGCGGCTCTGATTCAGATCCTCACCGAACCGAAAAACGCCCTGACCAAGCAATATGCCAAGCTGTTCGAGATGGAAGGTGTGGACCTCGAGTTCCGTACTGACGCGCTCAAATCGGTGGCCAAGCGGGCACTGGAGCGCAAGACCGGTGCACGTGGCCTGCGTTCGATCCTCGAAGGTGTATTGCTCGACACCATGTACGAAATCCCCTCGCAGTCCGAGGTGAGTAAAGTGGTGATCGACGAAAGCGTTATAGAAGGCAAGTCCAAGCCACTGTATATCTACGAAAACAGTGAGCCGACTGCCAAGGCTGCGCCAGACGCGTAAGCGTTTCGCAGTTTTGGTACAAACGAAGGGGCCTCTAGGGGCTCCTTTGTTTTTCATAAGGATTTTTACTGCGTGTAACTGCCAGCATTGAGCTTGTTTTTTTTACACGCAGCCCCCATCTTGGTTTCAAGCTTATTTTTCAACTGTCATAGAGGCGAAATCATGAAGACAACCATCGAATTGCCTCTCCTGCCGTTGCGTGATGTCGTCGTCTATCCGCACATGGTTATCCCGCTGTTCGTGGGGCGCGAGAAGTCTATCGAAGCCCTCGAGGCCGCGATGACGGGCGACAAGCAAATCCTGCTGTTGGCCCAGAAAAACCCTGCCGATGATGATCCAGGCGAAGATGCCCTGTATCGCGTCGGCACCATTGCCACTGTCCTGCAACTGCTCAAGCTGCCCGATGGCACCGTCAAGGTGCTGGTGGAAGGCGAGCAGCGCGGTGCGGTAGAGCGTTTCATGGAGGTGGACGGCCACCTGCGCGCCGAAGTGGTGCTGATCGACGAAGTCGAGGCCCCTGAGCGCGAGTCCGAAGTGTTTGTGCGCAGCCTGCTCTCGCAGTTCGAGCAGTACGTGCAGTTGGGCAAGAAAGTCCCGGCTGAAGTCCTGTCTTCCCTCAATAGCATCGATGAGCCAAGCCGCTTGGTCGACACCATGGCCGCGCACATGGCGCTGAAGATCGAGCAGAAGCAGGACATCCTCGAAATCATTGACCTGTCGGCCCGTGTCGAACACGTGCTGGCGTTGCTGGATGCCGAGATCGACCTGCTCCAGGTCGAGAAGCGCATCCGGGGTCGTGTCAAAAAACAAATGGAGCGCAGCCAGCGCGAGTACTACCTGAATGAGCAGATGAAGGCCATTCAGAAGGAGCTCGGCGACAGCGAGGAAGGCCACAACGAAATCGAAGAGCTGAAAAAGCGCATCGATGCTGCCGGCCTGCCTAAAGACGCCCTGACCAAAGCCACCGCCGAGTTGAACAAGCTCAAGCAGATGTCGCCGATGTCGGCCGAAGCCACCGTGGTGCGCTCGTACATCGACTGGCTGGTGCAGGTGCCGTGGAAGGCTCAGACCAAGGTACGCCTGGACCTGGCTCGTGCCGAAGACATTCTCGATGCCGACCACTATGGCCTTGAAGAGGTCAAAGAACGCATCCTCGAATACCTCGCCGTGCAGAAGCGCGTGAAGAAGATTCGTGGCCCGGTGCTGTGCCTGGTTGGCCCGCCTGGGGTAGGTAAAACCTCCCTGGCCGAGTCCATCGCCAATGCCACCAACCGTAAATTCGTACGTATGGCCCTCGGTGGCGTGCGCGATGAGGCGGAAATTCGTGGTCATCGCCGGACTTACATCGGTTCGATGCCAGGAAGATTGATTCAAAAAATGACAAAGGTGGGTGTGCGCAACCCGCTGTTCCTGCTCGATGAAATCGACAAAATGGGCAGCGACATGCGCGGCGATCCGGCATCGGCCTTGCTGGAAGTGCTCGACCCTGAGCAGAACCACAATTTCAACGACCATTACCTGGAGGTCGACTACGACCTGTCCGACGTAATGTTCCTGTGCACCTCCAACTCCATGAATATTCCGCCGGCATTGCTGGACCGGATGGAGGTGATTCGTCTGCCGGGTTACACCGAAGACGAGAAGATCAATATCGCCGTCAAATACCTCGCGCCCAAGCAGATTTCGGCCAATGGGCTGAAGAAGGGCGAGATCGAATTCGACGTCGAGTCGATCCGCGACATCGTGCGCTACTACACTCGCGAGGCCGGTGTACGGGGGCTTGAGCGCCAGATCGCGAAGATTTGCCGCAAGGCGGTCAAGGAGCACGCGCTGGAAAAACGCTTCTCGGTGAAGGTCACGGCCGACGCTCTTGAGCACTTCCTGGGTGTGCGTAAATTCCGTTACGGCCTGGCAGAACAGCAGGATCAGGTAGGGCAGGTGACTGGCCTGGCGTGGACCCAGGTGGGCGGCGAATTGCTGACCATCGAAGCTGCGGTGATCCCCGGCAAGGGCCAGTTGATCAAGACCGGCTCCCTCGGTGACGTGATGGTCGAATCCATTACCGCCGCGCAGACCGTGGTGCGCAGCCGCGCCAGGAGCCTGGGGATCCCCCTGGACTTCCACGAGAAGCACGACACCCACATCCACATGCCGGAAGGGGCTACACCGAAGGATGGCCCGAGCGCTGGCGTAGGCATGTGCACGGCCCTGGTTTCGGCATTGACCGGCATACCGGTGCGCGCCGATGTCGCGATGACCGGGGAAATCACCCTGCGTGGCCAGGTATTGGCCATTGGTGGCCTGAAAGAGAAATTGCTGGCTGCACACCGCGGGGGCATCAAGACTGTGATCATTCCTGAAGAGAATGTTCGCGACTTGAAGGAAATTCCTGACAATATCAAGCAGGATCTTCAGATTAAACCGGTTAAATGGATTGACGAGGTCCTGCAAATTGCGCTGCAATACGCGCCGGAGCCCTTGCCGGATGTGGTTCCGGAGATAGTTGCAAAGGACGAAAAACGAGAGTCTGATTCCAAGGAAAGAATTAGCACGCATTAATGTGAATAAGCCTGGGGGCTTCCTTGACAGCTTTTTAGAGCCCTTGTTATAAAGCGGCTCTTAAGTGTCTGTAGGCCATTCAGCACTGGTTTTTGCTGTTTACCAAAAAACTTAGAATCATACTCAATAGATATATAAGGGGACTTAGAGTGAACAAGTCGGAACTGATTGATGCTATCGCTGCATCCGCTGATATCCCGAAAGCTGCTGCCGGCCGTGCGCTGGATGCAGTAATCGAATCCGTCACTGGCGCTCTGAAGGCCGGCGACTCCGTGGTACTGGTAGGCTTCGGTACTTTCTCTGTGACTGACCGCCCAGCTCGCACTGGCCGTAACCCACAGACTGGCAAAGCACTGCAAATCGCTGCTGCCAAGAAACCAGGTTTCAAAGCCGGTAAAGCCCTGAAAGAAGCGGTTAACTAAGCTTCGATCAAGCCTTTGCTACCCGGGTCGGACGCAGGTCTGGCCTGGCAGCGGAGCGAAAGCTGACCCAAGTATCCATCGGGTCGCCAAGCCGGGGGTGTAGATTCAACCCCCCGTCCGCTCCGCCAGTTACGAGAAGGCGCATCCTCGGATGCGCCTTTCTTCTATCCGGACTCTACCCACGCTCCACGGTTGCCAATTTTTGAAGTTCAACCGTTTCTGGGGGACGCATGCTGCAAAATATCAGGGACAATTCACAAGGCTGGATTGCCAAGACCATTATCGGGATCATCGTCGCATTGATGGCGTTCACCGGTATCGAGGCCATTTTCCAGGCTTCGACCAACACCAAGCAGGACGTGGCCAAGGTCAACGGTGAAGAAATCACCCAGACTGAACTGAGCCAGGCCGTCGACATGCAACGTCGCCAGCTGATGCAACAGCTGGGCAAGGATTTCGATGCTTCACTGCTGGACGAAAAACTGCTGCGCGAAGCGGCCCTCAAGGGCCTGATCGATCGCAAGCTGCTGCTGCAAGGCGCCGCCGACTCCAAGTTTGGCTTCTCCGAAGCTGCACTGGACCAGGTGATCCTGCAGACCCCGGAATTCCAGGTGGACGGCAAGTTCAACGCCGAACGCTTTGACCAGGTTATCCGTCAGCTGGGCTACAGCCGTCTGCAGTTCCGTCAGATGCTGACCCAGGAAATGCTGATTGGCCAGGTTCGCGCAGGCATCGCCGGCAGCGGTTTCGTGACCGACGCCGAAGTGCTGGCATTCGCCCGTCTGGAAAAACAGACCCGTGATTTCGCTACCGTCAATATCAAGGCCAACCCTGCGGCGGTGAAACTCACCGACGACGAGGTCAAGGCTTACTATGACCAGCACGCCAAGGAGTTCATGACCCCGGACCAGGTGGTCATCGACTACCTGGAACTGAAGAAGTCTTCCTTCTTCGATCAGGTCAGCGTCAAGGACGATGAACTGCAGGCTGCCTATCAGAAAGAAACCGCCAACCTTGCTGAGCAGCGTCGTGCCGCGCACATCCTGATTGAAGTCAACGACAAGGTCACCGACGCGCAAGCCAAGGCCAAGATCGAAGAAATCCAGGCGCGCCTGGCCAAGGGTGAGAAGTTCGAGGCCCTGGCCAAGGAGTTCTCCCAGGATCCAGGTTCGGCCAACAATGGCGGCGATCTGGGCTTTGCCGGCCCTGGCGTCTACGACCCGGACTTCGAAGCAGCCTTGTACGCCTTGAACAAGGACCAGGTATCTGCACCGGTGCGCAGCACCTTCGGTTGGCACTTGATCAAGCTGTTGGGCGTTGAAGCACCGCAAGTGCCGACGTTCGCCAGCCTGAAAGACAAGCTGACCCGCGAGCTCAAGACCCAACAGGTCGAGCAGCGTTTTGTCGAAGCAACCAAGCAATTGGAAGATGCGGCATTCGAAGCCTCCGACCTGGCCCAACCAGCATCGGACCTGAAGCTGACCGTACACACCTCCGCGCCGTTTGGCCGTGAAGGTGGTGACGGTGTTGCGGCCAACCGCGCCGTGGTCACCGCTGCGTTCAGCCCGGAAGTGCTGGATGAGGGTGCCAACAGCAGCGCCATCGAGCTGGACCCGGAAACCATCATCGTGCTGCGTGCCAAAGAGCACCGCAAACCGGCGCAACTGCCGCTGGAAAGCGTTGCTGCGGCGATTCGCACACAGATGGCCAAGGAGCGCGCCAGCGCGGCTGCCAAGACTCACGCTGACGAGCTGATCGCCAGCCTGCGTGATGGCAAGACCCCGCTGAACCAGCCGGTCGACGGCCAGGCCTGGAAAGTCACTGAAGCGGCTACCCGTAGCCAGGAAGCGATTGACCCGGCCGTGCTGCAAGCCCTGTTCCGCATGCCCAAGCCTGCGGCCAAGGACAAGCCGACCTTCACCACCGTGACCCTGGCTGATGGCAGCCTGGTGATCGTGCGCTTGAACGGCGTCAACGAAGCGGCTGCCCCAACGGACGAAGAAAAGGCGCAATACCGCCGCTTCCTCGCTTCCCGTGTCGGCCAGCAGGACTTCGCGGCGTACCGCAAGCAGTTGGAAACCAAGGCTGATATCAAGAAGTACTGATGTCGCTTTGAACAAGAAGCCCCCGGCCTGAAAAGACCGGGGGCTTTTTTATGTGCGCTAGACTGGGTACTCGGTATCGTCGACCCAGGAGTTCCAAGCGTGTTGATTCAAGGAATGGATGGCTTGCTGATCCGCCGCGCCAGCGTGGCGGATGTTCCTGCCGTGCTGCAGGTGTTCGACGAGGTGATCGCCTGGTTCGTTGGCAGGGGCAATACCCATCAGTGGGGCACCGATCCCTGGTCGGCGTCGCCCCGGCGGGTCGCGCAAGTGGCTGAAGCCTGCGCGTTGCCCGGGGCCTGGGTTGTCGAGGACCCCGAGGGGCATCTCCGAGGAGCGCTGGTGTTGGGCGATCCCATGCCATATGTACCGTCGGCGACTGAGCCCGAGGTGTATGTGCGCCTGTTGATTGCCGCGCGTGACCCGAGTGTTCGCGGCCTTGGCCGGCGCATGATGGCCTTTGCCGATGACCAGGCCCGCGCAGCAGGAGTCACGGGCTTGCGTGTGGACTGCTACGGCGGCGGGACAGGGGATCTGGTGCGTTTTTATGAGTCCTGTGGTTACCAGCGCATTTCAACGTTCGACTTGGCGGGGTGGCCGGGCCAACTGCTGGGGCGCCGTCTGTGATGCACCGGCCCAGGCCAGCAGCATCAGAAGCACAACCGCCCAAGGAAAGGCCGTGGCGCCCCAACCTTGAAGCAATACACCACCCGCCAGGCCGCCACCGGCTATCCCCAGGTTCCACACGGTCACCAGCATGGATTGTGCGGCATCCGCCGACTTGCCCGCCGATTGGGCCAGTGCGGTTTGCAGCAATGCCGGCAAACCGCCGAACGCCAGGCCCCATAACGCCACGGCGATATAGATGACTGCCGGCACATTGATCCACAACGCCAGCGCCAGGGCGATCAGGCCAAACAGCGCACAGCTGGTCAGCAGCAAAGCGCGCAGCCACCGGTCAATCAATACACCTGCCAGCCAGATGCTCAGCACCGCCGAGAGGCCGAACACCAGCAGCACTCGGTCAACGTCTGCCTCAACCCCGGCGGGCACCAGCAACGGGGCGATGTAGGTGTACAGAATGTTATGGGCCAGCACGTAGGTAAACGTCACCCATAGCACCGGACGAACGCCCGGCAGGTTCAGCACCTCGCGCAGCCCCAGGCGTTTATCCGCCCGTTCGCCGGCAAAGTCCGGCAGTTGCCAGCGTGCCCAGGCGAGCAGTACCAGGGTCAGCCCGGTCATGATCGCAAAGCTCAAGCGCCAGCCAACGGCGGTGCCGAGGAAGGTACCCGCGGGTACACCCAGCGACAGTGCCAGCGGTGCACCCAGCATCGCCACGGCAATGGCGCGACCTTGCAGGTGTGGCGCCACCATTCGGCTCGCATACCCCGCCAGCAGCGCCCACAGCAACCCGGCGAAGACCCCGGCAAAAAAGCGTGCCACCAGGGTCAGCCCGTAATGGCTGGACAGCGCGGTTACGCTGTTGACCAAGGCAAACCCGCCAATGGCCAGCAGCAGCAAGGGCCGCCTGCGCCAGCCGCGGGTCAGCAGCGTCAGCGGGATGGCTGCCAGCAGGGAGCCAAGGGCGTAGAGGGTAACCAATTGGCCGACCAGGGCGGGTGACACGCCCAGGCCTTCGCCCATCTGCGGCAGAAGCCCGGCGGGCATGGCTTCGGTGAGGATGGTGATAAAGCCGGCGCTGGCCAGGGCCAGTAAACCGCCCAGGGGTAAGGAATCCCGCTGGGCTGATGCGGTGAGTGAAGGGCTGCTGCTCATGACGTTTTATCCAGGTAAAAGGGCAAGCAGGCAGAGTAGGGGGCTGTGACTGGCGGAAAAACAGGCTAAGGTTCCGAACTTATCGGACGCCGGTGTCCGTAATTGCTGGAGGCAGATCATGGACAGCTTGGGCAGCCTGTCGGTATTTGTGCAGGTGGCGCAGACGCTCAGCTTCACCGCCGCCGGCCGCGTGCTGGGGGTGTCGTCGTCGGCCGTGGGCAAAAGCATTGCGCGGATGGAAGAGCGCCTGGGCGTGCGGCTGTTTCACCGCAGCACGCGCAGTATCACCTTGACCAGTGAAGGTGCGCTGTTCCTTGAGCGCTCGCGGCGGATTCTCGCTGAGGTGGAAGCGGCCGAGCAGGAACTGACGGACGCCGCTGCAACGCCACGGGGCAAGTTGCGCATCAGTGTGCCGCAGGTGCGCGGCTTGTTGATGCCGGTGCTCAGTGACTTTATGCGCGCCTACCCGGAGATCGAGCTGGACGTGGATTTTTCCGACCGCATGGTGGACGTGATCGAGGAAGGTTTCGATGCAGTGATTCGCACCGGCAAGCCGGAAGATTCACGCTTGATGGCCCGCCACCTGGGCCACTACCAGTTGGTACTCGTCGCCACACCGGGCTACTTCGCCCAACACGGCACGCCGCAGCAACCACAGGACCTCAATGGTCACGCCTGCCTGCGCCACAAGTTCTGCGCCACGGGCAAGCTCGAGCCCTGGCCGTTGCGCCTTGCCCCGGGGGCTGCGGAACCGCTGTTGCGTACGCCGTTGGTCAGCACCACCATCGAGTCCCTCAAGCATGTGGTGCTCGAGGGGTTGGGGATTGCCTGCCTGCCGGACTACATGGTCAACCAGGCCGTGGACGAAGGGCGCTTGCAACGGGTGCTGGATGAATACCTGGAGCATCGGGGCAATTTCTGGATATTGTGGCCCGGTCGCCATACCTCGGCCAAGCTCCGTGTGTTTATTGACCATATGTGCGCCGGGCTTTTCCCTGCAGGCCCCGGTGCGTAACCCTGTGACGTTTTACCGACAGGAATGTGCGCGCCAAGACCTCGTTCTGTTGCACAATACCGCCCAGACCGTTTTCCTCAGGAATATCAATGTCGACATCATTCCACTTGCGTAGCCTCGGGCTGGCGCTGGTGCTGGCGGGCGCCGCGGGCTGCTCGTCACCCAAGACCGCTATTTATGAACATGAAAACTTCGACGACTCCGGTACATTTTCCCGGGATTATCCGGTTACCGATGTAGCGGCGTGCGAGGCCGCGCGGCGCGCCTTGCTGAGCCAGGGCTACATCATCACCAGCAGCGATCCGAAACTGGTCGTGGGTAACAAGAGCTTCCAGCAGACCGGCGAAACGCACCTGCAGATCAGCTTCAACGTGGTCTGCGCCGATGATGGCAAAGGCAAGAACCACTCGACGATGTTCGCCAATGCCCTGCAGGATCGTTATGCGCTGAAGAAGGTCAACAACTCCGCAAGCCTGGGTGTGGGCGTGCTGGGGTCGGTGTCGATGCCGATCGGCTCTACCGATGACTCGATGGTGAAGGTGGCCAGTGAGACGGTGTCCGCGCCGAAGTTCTACGACCGTTATTTTGCGTTGGTGGATGTGTTCCTGCCACAGGAAGTGAAGAAGGCCGAGCATATCCCCGAGCAGCCCAAGGCCGACCTGGGTGTGCCGGAGCCGAAGGCCGCACCGGCCGCCGAGAAAGTCGAGGCGCCGAAGGAACAGCCTGCCGCACCGGCTGCCTCGGAGCCGGTTGTGCCCGCGCCTGAGGCTGCACCGATTGCGCCGCAGGCCGAACCCGCACCCGCTGCCACCACGCCGGACCTGCCGCCGCCGACAGAAGCGATTCCGCCGCTGCCGACGCCTGCGCAGTAAATCAAACCGCTACGGGGTCAGCCTTGTCGACGTTGATCCCGTAGCGCTTGATCGCTTCACTGACCTTGTCGCGACCGATCACGCCGTCATCCGCCAGTGCCTTCAGGGCAGCCAGGGCGATGAAGTGGCGATCCACCTCAAAGAACGCGCGCAAGGCTTCCCGGGTGTCTGATTGCCCGAAGCCATCAGTGCCCAGTGCGACAAAGCGTCGGCCCGGCACGAACGGACGGATCTGATCGGCGAACAGTTTCACGTAATCCGTCGCCACCACCACCGGTCCCGTTTGCCCGGCCAGGCATCGCTCGACGTAGCTCGCGCGCGGCTCACGCTCGGGGTGCAACAGGTTCCAGCGCTCCACCGCGTGTCCGTCACGGCGCAACTCGGTCAGGCTCGTCACGCTCCAAACGTCGCATTGCACGGCAAAGTCGTTGGCGAGCAGGTCGGCGGCTGCGATCACTTCGCGCAGGATCGACCCGCTGCCCATCAGTTGCACCTTGGCGTGCTGGCTGCCGCTCAGGCGGTACATGCCTTTAACAATGCCATCCTCCACACCTTCGGGCATCGCCGGGTGCGGGTAGTTTTCGTTGAGCAGGGTGATGTAGTAGTAAATATCCTCCTGTTCGACATACATACGCCGCATGCCCTCGCGAATAATCACCGCCAGTTCGTAGGCAAAGGTCGGGTCATAGGACACGCAGCACGGAATCACCGACGACAGGATATGGCTATGGCCATCGTCATGCTGCAGGCCTTCGCCCATCAGCGTGGTGCGCCCGGCCGTGGCACCCAGCAGGAAACCACGCGCCCGTGCATCGCCCGCCGCCCAGGCCAGGTCGCCGACGCGCTGGAAGCCGAACATCGAATAGAAGATATAGAACGGCACGGTCATCAGGCCGTGGTTGCTGTAGGACGTACTTGCTGCGATCCACGAGGAAATGGCGCCGGACTCATTCAGGCCTTCCTGCATGATCTGTCCGTCCTTGCTCTCCTTGTAATAGCTCAGTTGCCCGGAGTCCTGTGGGGTATAGAGCTGGCCGACGGCGGAGTGGATGCCGATCTGTCGGAACAGGCTTTCCATGCCGAAGGTGCGTGATTCGTCCGGCACGATGGGCACGATCAGCTTGCCCAGGTGCGGGTCTTTCAGCAGCGTACCGAGGATGCGCACGAAGGCCATGGTGGTTGATATCGCGCGCTCGCCGGTGTCCTTGAGCTGAGTGGCGAAGGCGCTCAGTTCGGGGATCTGCAACGGTTCGACCGCCGTGTGGCGCGCGGGCACATAGCCGCCCAGGGCCTGGCGACGCGCGGCGAAGTAACGGGCTTCTTCGCTGTCGGCGGTGGGCTTGAGGTACGGAATTTCAGCGAGTTGCTCATCGGGCACTTCCAGGCCGAAGCGGTCGCGGAAGGCTTTGACGGCATCGGCGCCCATCTTTTTCAGTTGGTGATTGATGTTCTGGCCTTCGCCGGCTTCGCCCATGCCAAAGCCCTTGACGGTTTTTGCCAGGATCACCGTCGGTTGGCCGCTGTGGCGCACGGCGGCGGTATAGGCGTTGTAGACCTTGTCCGGGTCATGGCCGCCCCGTGAGAGTTTCCAGATATCGTCGTCGGACAGGTCTGCAACCAGTGCCAGCAACTCCGGGTATTTGCCGAAGAAATGTTCGCGCACGTAGGCGCCGTTCTGGGATTTGTAGTTCTGGTAGTCACCGTCCACGCACTCCATCATGCGTTGGCGCAGCAGGCCGCTGGTGTCTTTTTCCAGCAGTGCATCCCAGCCACCGCCCCAGATCACTTTGATCACATTCCACCCGGCGGCGCGGTACAGGCTTTCGAACTCCTGGATCACCTTGGCATTGCCGCGTACCGGGCCGTCCAGGCGTTGCAGGTTGCAGTTGACCACGAAGATCAGGTTGTCGAGTTTCTCGCGTCCGGCCAGGGAAATGGCGGCCAGGGATTCCGGTTGGTCCATTTCGCCATCACCGAGGAATGCCCAGACCTTGCGGCCCTGGTGTTGCTTGAGGTCACGAAACTCCAGGTAGCGCATAAAGCGCGCCTGGTAGGCCGCCGTGATCGGCCCGAGGCCCATGGACACGGTGGGGAATTGCCAGAAGTCCGGCATCAGCCGTGGGTGGGGGTAGGACGAAATGCCCTCGCCACCGGCTTCGCGGCGGAAGTTATCCAGGTGTGCTTCGCTGATGCGGCCTTCGAGGTAGGCACGGCCGTAGATGCCTGGGGAGGAGTGGCCCTGGATGTACACCAGGTCGCCGTCGAAGTTGTCGGTGCGGCCACGGAAGAAGTGGTCGAAACCTACGTCGTACAGCACAGCGGCTGACGCATAAGTGGCGATATGCCCACCCACACCGGAGTGTTTACCTGCACGCAATACCATGGCCATGGCGTTCCAGCGGATAAACGCGTTGATACGGCGTTCGATGACCAGGTTGCCGGGGTAGGGCAACTGGCGTTCCACCGGGATGGTGTTGACGTAAGGCGTGGTCACCCGCCCGTAGAAGTCACCATGCCGCGCCACGTCGAAATCCAGCAACTGATCGATCAGGTAATGGGCGCGCGGGCGGCCTTCGGTGGACAGCACCGATTCGATGGACTCCAGCCACTCGCGGGTTTCCTGTGGATCGACGTCGCGTCTGACTTCGTTATTCGGGGTCATGTGAGGCTCCAGGGTCGGCGGATTTCAAGTGGCGGGCTCCTTGTGGGAGTGTCGCCAAAGTTGTTGCAATTGCAACTACATGGTCGAATCTAGCGCGGGATGAGCTACTATTGCAACCTTCTTGAAATCCGCCGGATGGTGTTGCATGTCGTCGAAAGAGCCTGATGTATGGTTCCGTTTTGTCAGGGCCCACAGAACCGTCATCCGCGAAATCGAGCGCCGCCTGGCGGCCGCCGACTTGCCGCCTTACGCCTGGTACGACGCACTGTGGGGCCTTGAAAGCGGCCCCGAAGGCACCCGCCGCATGCACGAATTGGCCGATGTGCTGGCCATCGAGCGCTATAACCTCACGCGCCTGGTAGACCGCCTGGAAAAGGACGGCCTGGTGCTGCGTTCACGCTCCGACGGCGATGGCCGCGCGGCCTTTGCATCTATCACCGATGCCGGCCGGGCGTTGCGTAAAAAAATGTGGAAGATCTACGAAAGTACGGTGGACGAGTTGTTCCTGTCGCAGATCGAACCGCAGCAGCGTCAGGCGTTTGCCGAGGCGTTGGAGCGTACCGCCGGGATGGCGGTGGAGGCGGGTGTTCAAACCCGTGGTCGACGCAAGTCTGAAACTTGATGCAGACCCCATGTGGGAGGGGGCAAGCCCCGGTACAAACCGGGGACATCGTTTACATTTCTAACCGGGGACATGGTTTACAGGCTAATACGCATGATCAGGAGGTAACTGATCATGCCCT
>NZ_QCWA01000008.1:0-273015 GCF_003058245.1 Pseudomonas sp. GV047
CCCGAACTCAGCAGTGAAACGATGCATCGCCGATGGTAGTGTGGGGTTTCCCCATGTGAGAGTAGGTCATCGTCAAGATTAAATTCCGAAACCCCATTTGCGAAAGCAGATGGGGTTTTGTTTTGGGCGGTCGGAAAGTGCGAAGAGGCGCCTCGGCTGGGTCTTCAGTGCTAAAGTCCGGCCTTTCTATGCAATGACCCTGCGCATGGCTATCATGCGTGCCTCATTGTGAGGCGATACTTGCATGCTGACGTTGTTAGAACTTCTAAAAGATGGCCGATTCCATTCCGGAGAAGCACTTGGTGCAGCCCTGGGCGTTAGTCGCAGTGCAGTCTGGAAGCAGCTCCAGCATCTTGAGGCCGAATTGAATCTGCCGGTCCACAAGGTTCGTGGGAGGGGATATCAATTAGCTTCGCCGCTGGTTTTCTTGAGTCCCGAGCAGATTGCACTGCATACGTCTTCCCTCGCGTGGCCTATCCATATCTACGACTCCATCGACTCGACAAATGCCGAGGCTCTGCGCCTTGTTGAGGTTGAGCGTGCGACGCCGTACCTGGTGCTTGCGGAGCAGCAAACGGCGGGAAGAGGGCGACGTGGTCGAAAGTGGGTCAGCCCGTTCGCTCAGAATGTGTATTACAGCCTCTTATTGCGTATCGAGAATGGTCCGCGACAGCTGGAAGGCCTGAGCCTTGTGGTTGGCTTGGCGGTAATGCAGGCGTTGCGTGAGTCTGGAGTGCGGGGTGCGGCTCTGAAGTGGCCAAACGACGTCCTGGTGGGGCAGAAGAAGATTGCCGGGATTTTGCTGGAGCTCGTAGGGGATCCCGCGGATATTTGCCACGTTGTCCTCGGCATCGGTATTAACGTGAATATGCAGAAGGCTGAAGAGGTTGATCAGCAATGGACGTCAGTGCAGTTGGAGACGGGGTCTCCAGTTGATCGTAACTCTCTGGTGGCGCGCCTGTGCTTGCAGTTGCAAAGCTACTTGGATCGACACAGGGCGCAAGGATTTTCATCGCTTCGGGATGAGTGGGAAAAAGGTCATGCCTGGCAGGGAAAGGCAGTGTCACTCATAGCGGGTGCCAGCCGTGTCGATGGGGTGGTGCTGGGTATCGACGGTCAGGGGGCATTACGTTTAAGTGTCGGTGGTGTTGAAAAAACATACAGTGGTGGTGAGTTAAGCCTGAGGTTGCGTGATGATTCTTGAGCTCGACTGTGGGAATAGCTTCATCAAGTGGCGCGTACTTGATTCGGATCGGGCGACGGCATCTGCAGAAGGTGTCGCTAGTTCGGATGTTGCATTGATTGAAAGTCTGTCAGTGCTGCCTGGTGTGTTATTGACACATTGCCGGTTGGTGAGTGTTCGTGCTCTGGACGAAACAAAAAATCTGGTTGAGGCGCTGGTGGAGGCCTTTGGCGTTGCGGTTTCCTGCGCTGTTTCTGCGCGAGAAATGGCTGGGGTGCGCAACGGTTACGAAGATTTCGAGCGTCTTGGTCTTGATCGCTGGTTAGCAATGCTGGGCGGCTTCAAATTGGCGTCGGGCGCATGCTTGGTGCTTGATTTCGGTACGGCTGCTACTGCAGATTTTGTTGCTGGCGATGGTGAGCATTTAGGTGGCTTCATCTGTCCAGGTATGCCCCTCATGCGTAATCAGCTGCGCACGCATACGCGCAAGATACGTTACGACGATGCAGCTGCTGAAAGAGCCTTGGAGCATCTATCGCCAGGGCATACGACCGTAGAGGCTGTAGAGCGTGGCTGTACGTTGATGCTCAGAGGGTTTGTGCTGACCCAGCTTGAGCTGGCCCGAAGTTATTGGGGTGATAACTTCACTGTGTTCCTGACGGGGGGCGATGCTGATTTGGTGAGGGATGCCGTGCCTCAGGCTCGACTCGTTCCTGATTTGATTTTCGTAGGTCTGGCAATGGCGTGCCCTTTATCTTGAGGTGTTTATGCGTTGGCTGTTTTTGCTTTTATTGATCCTGAACGCCTTTTACTACATATGGCATCAGCAAGAGGCGCCGTTGCGTACTAAAGACGTGACCCCTCTGAGCCTCTATCGGAATACGCAGCAGGATATTCGCCTGCTGAGCGAGTCTTCCGACGCTGTGGTGCGCAAGGATCGGGCTAAGGCATCTGATGCGCAAAATACTTGCTTATACATAGGAGGCTTTGCCGACCAGCGACAGGCGCAATTCCTTGAGCAGCGCCTCACTAGCCTGGATATAAAGGTTAAGGTGCAGCTGCTGAGTGCTCCTGATGCGCAAGGTTACTGGCTTCGAGTTGCCCCGGAAAGCCGACGCCTGGCTGACGACCTGCCCTTTGAAAACCTTGCTAAGGAATTCAATGAGTTAAAACATAAAATAATGCTGTGCGAAGGCATTGCAACTCTCGAATAGTTTGCATAGAATGGCGCCCGCTTCGCAGTGAAGACCTTTAAGGTCTAAGGTGCGAAGCGAAGGTCAATGCAGCTAACCTCATATTTTTAATGAGAAAATGCTTGACAGAAGGCCGGCGTGATGTAGAATGCCGGCTCGCTTAGGAGGGGTTCCCGAGCGGCCAAAGGGATCAGACTGTAAATCTGACGTCTACGACTTCGAAGGTTCGAATCCTTCCCCCTCCACCATTTTAGCGTGAGCTGCAAGCTCCGCGGGTATAGTTTAGTGGTAGAACCTCAGCCTTCCAAGCTGATGATGCGGGTTCGATTCCCGCTACCCGCTCCAAGTTTGCAGGTTGTGCACGGTGTTTCGCTCTTGTAGCTCAGTTGGTAGAGCACACCCTTGGTAAGGGTGAGGTCAGCGGTTCAAATCCGCTCAAGAGCTCCATATAACAAGGCAGATATGAAAATATCTGCCTTTGTTTTAACGGCTGGCTCGGCTTGATGGTGTTCAGATCGCTTGTTGTTGAGTGATTTCAAGTCTTTGGGGGTTGGTTGTTGTAAAGTCTTTTTCGGGTCTGCATAATGGTCGGCCTGATTTTGTTTTAGGTCAGTAGCTCAATTGGCAGAGCGACGGTCTCCAAAACCGTAGGTTGGGGGTTCGATTCCCTCCTGACCTGCCAGATTCACGTGGTGTGTCTGGCTTTCTTTTCACAGGATCTTCATAGATGACTCCTAAGGCTGAAGCTCAAAGCTCTCGTTTCGATCTCGTCAAGTGGCTCGCTGTAGTCGCTTTGGTGGTCGTGGGCGTTGTTGGCAACCAGTACTATTCTGCTTCGCCGATCCTGTACCGCGTTCTCGTTTTGCTCGCCCTTGCTGCTGTAGCTGCCTTTGTAGGCCTGCAGACTGCCAAAGGCAAGTCTTTCGCGGTCCTGGTGAAGGAAGCTCGCACCGAAATTCGTAAAGTCGTTTGGCCAACTCGCCAAGAAACCACGCAGACCACGTTGATTGTTGTGGCTGTTGTTCTGGTTATGGCGTTGCTGTTGTGGGGGCTTGATTCCCTGCTCGGCTGGCTTGTTTCCTTGATTGTTGGCTAAGGGTGTCCCGTGGCTAAGCGTTGGTACGTTGTGCATGCTTACTCGGGTTACGAGAAGCATGTTATGCGCTCTTTGCTGGAGCGCGTAAAGCTGGCAGGCATGGAAGATGGCTTCGGCGAAATTCTGGTTCCCACTGAAGAAGTGGTTGAAATGCGGAATGGTCAGAAGCGCAAGAGTGAGCGCAAGTTCTTTCCTGGCTACGTGCTGGTACAGATGGACATGAACGAAGGTACTTGGCACTTGGTCAAGGACACTCCTCGTGTTATGGGTTTTATCGGCGGTACGGCTGATAAGCCTGCTCCGATCACTGACAAAGAGGCAGAAGCAATTCTGCGTCGTGTCGCCGACGGTAGCGACAAGCCCAAGCCGAAGACGTTGTTCGAGCCGGGTGAGGTTGTTCGTGTCACAGATGGTCCGTTTGCTGATTTCAACGGGACCGTCGAAGAGGTTAACTACGAAAAGAGCCGGATCCAGGTCGCGGTGCTCATTTTCGGTCGCTCTACTCCGGTAGAGTTGGAATTCAGCCAGGTCGAGAAGGTCTAGCTGAGTAAGCATCCCAACCCCGCAGCCTTAGGCTGTGGGGTTTTGTCGTCACTGGGATAAACGCGCAAGTAACCGGGGAGCCTTTCGAGGCGCTTGAACCCGTAATTGGAGTGCCTCATGGCCAAGAAGATTACCGCTTACATCAAGCTGCAAGTGAAGGCCGCTCAGGCCAACCCAAGCCCACCTGTTGGTCCAGCCCTGGGTCAGCACGGCGTGAACATCATGGAATTCTGCAAGGCTTTCAACGCCCGTACTCAGGGTCTTGAGCCAGGTCTGCCGACTCCAGTGATCATCACTGTATACAGCGACCGTAGCTTCACTTTCGAAACCAAGTCGACCCCGGCTTCGGTTCTGCTGAAGAAGGCTGCTGGTCTGACTAGCGGTTCCGCTCGTCCTAACACCGTTAAGGTTGGCACCGTAACTCGTGCTCAGCTGGAAGAAATCGCGAAAACCAAAAACGCGGATCTGACTGCAGCTGATATGGATGCAGCCGTGCGTACCATCGCCGGTTCTGCTCGTAGCATGGGCCTTAACGTGGAGGGTGTGTAATGGCTAAGCTGACCAAGCGCCAAAAGGCTATCGCCGGCAAAATCGAAGCGGGCAAGTCCTACAATTTTGTAGACGCTGCTGCTCTGCTGACCGAGCTGTCGACTGTCAAGTTCAGCGAGTCCGTTGACGTTGCTGTAAACCTGGGTGTTGACCCACGTAAATCTGACCAGGTCGTTCGTAGCGCTACTGTGCTGCCACACGGTACTGGTAAGACTGTTCGTGTAGCTGTCTTCACCCAAGGCCCTGCAGCTGAAGCTGCTCTGGCCGCCGGCGCTGACCGCGTTGGTATGGACGACCTGGCTGCCGAAATGAAAGGCGGCGACCTGAACTACGACGTAGTTATTGCTTCCCCGGACGCAATGCGTGTTGTGGGCCAGTTGGGTCAGATCCTGGGTCCACGTGGCCTGATGCCTAACCCTAAGGTCGGCACCGTAACGCCAGACGTAGCTACCGCGGTTAAAAACGCCAAGGCTGGTCAGGTTCGTTATCGTACCGACAAAAACGGCATCATTCACACCTCCGTTGGCAAGGTCGGCTTCGACGCCGTCAAGCTGAAGGAAAACGTTGAAGCCCTGATCGCCGATCTGAAGCGTATCAAGCCAGCTTCCTCGAAAGGTATCTACGTCAAGCGCGTTACCCTGAGCACCACCATGGGCCCAGGCCTGGTCATCGACCAAGGCTCGCTGGACGTATAAGACACAAGTTGGCGCAAGCGATTGCGCCAATTGAAAGATTGGGGTCCCTGCCTGGCGGGGGCTATCCAAGACCGTAGGCGACGCAAGTCTTAAACCAACAAGCCTACGCAGATGGTGCTCCCGGTTCCTTACCGAATCAGACACCAAAACGACATCCGGCTCCGGCCAGATGAAACGGTAACAAGCAGGAGTTAAACCCGTGGCAATTAATCTCGAAGACAAGAAGGCCATCGTCGCTGAAGTCAACGAGGCTGCCAA
This sequence comes from Pseudomonas sp. GV047, assembly GCF_003058245.1. Lineage (NCBI taxonomy): Bacteria > Pseudomonadati > Pseudomonadota > Gammaproteobacteria > Pseudomonadales > Pseudomonadaceae > Pseudomonas > Pseudomonas sp. GV047. The sequence goes on from NZ_QCWA01000008.1 coordinate 5,518, forward strand.
AGCTGCTCTGTCCGCTGTCGTGGCTGATGCCCGTGGTGTGACAGTAGGCGCTATGACCGGACTCCGTAAAGAGGCTCGTGAAGCTGGCGTATACGTACGTGTTGTACGTAACACCCTGCTCAAGCGCGCCGTTGCTGACACTGAATACAGTGTCCTCAACGACGTGTTCACTGGCCCGACTCTGATTGCCTTCTCCAAGGATCATCCAGGCGCTGCTGCCCGTTTGTTCAAAGAGTTCGCTAAGAGTCAGGATAAGTTCGAGATCAAGGCAGCTGCGTTCGAGGGCAAGTTCCTCGCAGCTAACCAAATCGACGTACTGGCAACACTGCCGACCCGCAACGAAGCCATTTCGCAGCTGATGAGCGTGATTCAAGGCGCTACCAGCAAGCTGGCTCGTACTCTGGCTGCAGTTCGCGAGCAAAAAGAAGCTGCCGCAGCCTAAGGCTGAGCAACTTCTCTCGCGTATTTTTGTTTATTTCGATGGCCGCGTAGGCCGTCCCCCAATTCAGGAAATACAGCAATGTCTATCTCCCAAGACGATATCCTCAACGCCGTAGCTGAAATGTCGGTTCTGCAGGTTGTTGAGCTGATCAAAGCTTTCGAAGAAAAATTCGGCGTTTCCGCTGCCGCTGCTTCCGCTGGCCCAGCTGCTGCTGCTGCCGTTGTTGAAGAGCAAACCGAATTCAACGTCATGCTGACCGAAGCTGGCGAGAAGAAAGTAAACGTGATCAAGGCAGTACGTGAACTGACCGGTCTGGGCCTGAAAGAAGCCAAGGCTGTAGTTGACGGCGCTCCTGCCATGGTTCTGGAAGCTGTTGCCAAAGAAGCAGCTGACAAAGCCAAAGCTACTCTGGAAGAAGCAGGCGCTAAAGTCGAGCTGAAGTAAGCATCGACCTTGCGTCTCCAGCCCAAGCGTTAAGCTGAAGGCTGATGGCTGGTGGCTCTTGCCACCGGCCTTTTTCCGTTCTTGGCTGTCGACTCGGTCGCCGCCATTAACGCGCTGTAGCCACCCGATGCGGTGGTGCAAACCATGGGGTTTGCAAGATTTTCTGGCTGCTCCCGTCGGGAGGGCCAAACAAGCAGGTGACCAAGCTGGGGAACGCTGATGGCTTACTCATATACTGAGAAAAAACGTATCCGCAAGGACTTTAGCAAGTTGCCGGACGTCATGGATGTCCCGTACCTTCTGGCTATCCAGCTGGATTCGTATCGTGAATTCTTGCAGGCGGGAGCGACCAAAGATCAGTTCCGCGACGTGGGCCTGCATGCGGCCTTCAAATCCGTTTTCCCGATCATCAGCTACTCCGGCAATGCTGCGCTGGAGTACGTCGGTTATCGCCTGGGCGAACCGGCATTTGATGTCAAAGAATGCGTGTTGCGCGGTGTTACGTACGCCGTACCTTTGCGGGTAAAAGTCCGTCTGATCATTTTCGACAAAGAGTCGTCGAACAAAGCGATCAAGGACATCAAAGAGCAAGAAGTCTACATGGGCGAAATCCCATTGATGACTGAGAACGGTACCTTCGTTATCAACGGTACCGAGCGCGTTATCGTTTCCCAGCTGCACCGTTCCCCGGGCGTGTTCTTCGACCACGACCGCGGCAAGACGCACAGCTCCGGCAAGCTCCTGTACTCCGCGCGGATCATTCCGTACCGCGGTTCGTGGTTGGACTTCGAGTTCGATCCGAAAGACTGCGTGTTCGTGCGTATCGACCGTCGTCGCAAGCTGCCGGCCTCGGTACTGCTGCGCGCGCTCGGCTACACCACTGAGCAAGTCCTGGATGCGTTCTACACCACCAACGTATTCAGCCTGAAGGATGAAACCCTCAAGCTGGAGCTGATCGCTTCGCGTCTGCGTGGTGAAATTGCTGTCCTGGACATTCAGGATGAAAAGGGCAAGGTCATCGTTGAGGCTGGCCGTCGTATCACTGCGCGCCACATCAACCAGATCGAAAAAGCGGGTATCAAAGAGCTGGAAGTTCCCCTGGACTATGTCCTGGGCCGTACTACCGCGAAGGTCATCGTTCACCCGGCTACAGGCGAAATCCTGGCTGAGTGCAACACCGAGCTGAACACCGAGATCCTGGCCAAAATCGCCAAGGCGCAGGTTGTTCGCATCGAGACCCTGTACACCAACGATATCGACTGCGGTCCGTTCGTCTCCGACACCCTGAAGATCGACTCCACCAGCAACCAATTGGAAGCGCTGGTAGAAATCTATCGCATGATGCGTCCTGGCGAGCCACCAACCAAAGACGCTGCAGAAACCCTGTTCAACAACCTGTTCTTCAGCCCTGAGCGCTACGACCTGTCTGCGGTCGGCCGGATGAAGTTCAACCGTCGTATCGGTCGCACCGAGATCGAAGGTTCGGGTGTGCTGTGCAAGGAAGACATCGTTGCGGTCCTGAAGACTCTGGTCGACATCCGTAACGGCAAAGGCATCGTCGATGACATCGACCACCTGGGTAACCGTCGTGTTCGCTGCGTAGGCGAAATGGCCGAGAACCAGTTCCGCGTTGGCCTTGTGCGTGTTGAGCGTGCGGTCAAAGAGCGTCTGTCGATGGCTGAAAGCGAAGGCCTGATGCCGCAAGACCTGATCAACGCCAAGCCAGTGGCTGCGGCGGTGAAAGAGTTCTTCGGTTCCAGCCAGCTCTCGCAGTTCATGGACCAGAACAACCCGCTTTCCGAGATCACCCACAAGCGCCGTGTTTCCGCACTGGGCCCGGGCGGTCTGACCCGTGAGCGTGCTGGCTTTGAAGTGCGTGACGTACACCCGACTCACTACGGTCGTGTATGCCCAATCGAAACGCCGGAAGGCCCGAACATCGGTCTGATCAACTCCCTGGCCGCCTATGCGCGCACCAACCAGTACGGCTTCCTTGAGAGCCCGTACCGTGTGGTGAAAGACGCCCTGGTTACCGACGAGATCGTGTTCCTGTCCGCCATCGAAGAAGCTGATCACGTGATCGCTCAGGCTTCGGCCACGATGAACGACAAGAAGGTCCTGATCGACGAGCTGGTAGCTGTTCGTCACCTGAACGAGTTCACCGTCAAGGCGCCGGAAGACGTCACCTTGATGGACGTATCGCCGAAGCAGGTAGTTTCGGTCGCAGCGTCGCTGATCCCGTTCCTGGAACACGATGACGCCAACCGTGCGTTGATGGGTTCCAACATGCAGCGTCAAGCTGTACCGACCCTGCGTGCCGACAAGCCGCTGGTAGGTACCGGCATGGAGCGTAACGTAGCCCGTGACTCCGGCGTTTGCGTCGTGGCTCGTCGTGGCGGCGTGATCGATTCCGTTGATGCCAGCCGTATCGTGGTTCGTGTTGCTGATGACGAAGTTGAAACCGGTGAAGCCGGTGTCGACATCTACAACCTGACCAAATACACCCGCTCGAACCAGAACACTTGCATCAACCAGCGTCCGCTGGTGCGCAAGGGTGATCGCGTTCAGCGTAGCGACATCATGGCTGACGGTCCGTCCACCGATATGGGTGAATTGGCTCTGGGTCAGAACATGCGCATCGCGTTCATGGCATGGAACGGCTTCAACTTCGAAGACTCCATCTGCCTGTCCGAGCGTGTGGTTCAAGAAGATCGCTTCACCACGATCCACATTCAGGAACTGACCTGTGTGGCGCGTGACACCAAGCTTGGGCCAGAGGAAATCACTGCAGACATCCCGAACGTGGGTGAAGCTGCACTGAACAAGCTGGACGAAGCCGGTATCGTTTACGTAGGTGCTGAGGTGGGTGCGGGCGACATCCTGGTTGGTAAGGTCACTCCGAAAGGCGAGACCCAACTGACTCCGGAAGAGAAGCTGCTGCGTGCCATCTTCGGTGAAAAAGCCAGCGACGTTAAAGACACCTCCCTGCGTGTACCTACCGGTACCAAGGGTACTGTCATCGACGTACAGGTCTTCACCCGTGACGGCGTCGAGCGTGATGCTCGTGCACTGTCCATCGAGAAGACCCAGCTCGACGAGATCCGCAAGGACCTCAACGAAGAGTTCCGTATCGTTGAAGGCGCGACCTTCGAACGTCTGCGTTCCGCCCTGGTAGGCCACAAGGCTGAAGGCGGCGCAGGTCTGAAGAAAGGTCAGGACATCACCGACGAAATCCTCGACGGTCTTGAGCACGGCCAGTGGTTCAAACTGCGCATGGCTGAAGATGCTCTTAATGAGCAGCTCGAGAAGGCCCAGGCCTATATCGTTGATCGTCGCCGTCTGCTGGACGACAAGTTCGAAGACAAGAAGCGCAAACTGCAGCAGGGCGATGACCTGGCTCCAGGCGTGCTGAAAATCGTCAAGGTTTACCTGGCAATCCGTCGCCGCATCCAGCCGGGCGACAAGATGGCCGGTCGTCACGGTAACAAAGGTGTGGTCTCCGTGATCATGCCGGTTGAAGACATGCCGCACGATGCCAATGGCACCCCGGTCGACGTCGTCCTCAACCCGTTGGGCGTACCTTCGCGTATGAACGTTGGTCAGATCCTTGAAACCCACCTTGGCCTCGCGGCCAAAGGTCTGGGCGAGAAGATCAATCGTATGATCGAAGAGCAGCGCAAGGTTGCTGACCTGCGTAAGTTCCTGCACGAGATCTACAACGAGATCGGCGGTCGTAAGGAAGAGCTGGATACCTTCTCCGACCAGGAAATCCTGGATCTGGCGAAGAACCTGCGCGGTGGCGTTCCAATGGCTACCCCGGTGTTCGACGGTGCCAAGGAAAGCGAAATCAAGGCCATGCTGAAACTGGCAGACCTGCCAGAAAGCGGCCAGATGCAGCTGTTCGACGGCCGTACCGGCAACAAGTTCGAGCGCCCGGTTACTGTTGGCTACATGTACATGCTGAAGCTGAACCACTTGGTAGACGACAAGATGCACGCTCGTTCTACCGGTTCGTACAGCCTGGTTACCCAGCAGCCGCTGGGTGGTAAGGCTCAGTTCGGTGGTCAGCGTTTCGGGGAGATGGAGGTCTGGGCACTGGAAGCATACGGTGCTGCTTACACTCTGCAAGAAATGCTCACAGTGAAGTCGGACGATGTGAACGGTCGTACCAAGATGTACAAAAACATCGTGGATGGCGATCACCGTATGGAGCCGGGCATGCCCGAGTCCTTCAACGTGTTGATCAAAGAAATTCGTTCCCTCGGCATCGATATCGATCTGGAAACCGAATAACACGTGACGCGAATCGAGAGCGGGGCTGTTTAGCCCGCTCTCTGCTCCGCCAGGAGGAAAGGCCTTGAAAGACCTACTGAATTTGCTGAAAAACCAGGGTCAAGTCGAAGAGTTCGACGCCATCCGTATTGGATTGGCATCGCCTGAGATGATCCGTTCGTGGTCGTTCGGTGAAGTTAAAAAGCCGGAAACCATCAACTACCGTACGTTCAAACCTGAGCGTGACGGCCTGTTCTGCGCCAAGATCTTTGGCCCGGTAAAGGATTACGAGTGCCTGTGCGGTAAGTACAAGCGCTTGAAGCACCGTGGTGTGATCTGCGAGAAGTGTGGCGTTGAAGTTGCGCTGGCCAAGGTTCGTCGTGAGCGCATGGCGCACATCGAGCTGGCTTCGCCGGTTGCCCATATCTGGTTCCTGAAATCGCTGCCGTCCCGTATCGGCTTGCTGATGGACATGACCCTGCGTGATATCGAACGCGTTCTCTACTTCGAGAGCTATGTCGTTATCGATCCAGGCATGACTACCCTTGAAAAAGGTCAGCTGCTGAACGACGAGCAGTACTTCGAGGCGTTGGAAGAGTTCGGTGATGATTTCGATGCCCGCATGGGTGCCGAAGCTGTCCGCGAACTGCTGCACGCTATCGACCTGGAGCACGAGATTGGTCGTCTGCGCGAAGAAATTCCGCAAACCAACTCCGAAACCAAGATCAAGAAGCTGTCCAAGCGTCTGAAGTTGATGGAAGCCTTCCAGGGTTCCGGCAACCTGCCAGAGTGGATGGTGCTGACCGTTTTGCCGGTTCTGCCGCCAGATCTGCGTCCGCTGGTGCCGTTGGATGGTGGTCGTTTCGCGACTTCCGACCTCAACGACCTGTACCGCCGTGTGATCAACCGTAACAACCGCTTGAAGCGCTTGCTCGATCTGTCCGCTCCGGACATCATCGTGCGCAACGAAAAGCGTATGTTGCAGGAAGCTGTCGATGCCCTGCTCGACAACGGTCGTCGTGGCCGCGCTATCACCGGTTCCAACAAGCGTCCTCTGAAATCCTTGGCTGACATGATCAAGGGTAAGCAAGGTCGTTTCCGTCAGAACTTGCTCGGTAAGCGTGTTGACTACTCTGGTCGTTCGGTAATTACCGTAGGCCCGACCCTGCGTCTGCACCAGTGCGGTCTGCCTAAGAAGATGGCACTTGAACTGTTCAAGCCATTCATCTTCGGCAAGCTGGAAATGCGCGGTCTCGCGACCACCATCAAAGCGGCCAAGAAAATGGTCGAGCGCGAGCTGCCAGAGGTTTGGGACGTTCTCGCTGAAGTGATTCGCGAACACCCGGTTCTCCTCAACCGTGCACCGACCCTTCACCGTCTGGGTATCCAGGCGTTTGAACCGGTACTGATCGAAGGTAAGGCTATCCAGCTGCACCCTCTGGTCTGTGCTGCGTACAACGCCGACTTCGACGGCGACCAAATGGCCGTGCACGTACCGCTGACACTGGAAGCCCAGTTGGAAGCGCGTGCGTTGATGATGTCGACCAACAACATTCTGTCGCCAGCCAACGGTGAGCCAATCATCGTTCCGTCGCAGGACGTTGTATTGGGTCTGTACTACATGACCCGTGAGGCGATCAACGCCAAAGGCGAAGGTCGTGTGTTCGCTGACCTGCAGGAAGTTGACCGTGTGTTCCGTGCCGGCGAAGCCGCACTGCACGCCAAGGTCAAGGTGCGCATCAACGAAACGGTCAACGACCGTGATGGCGGCAGCGTGAGCGGCACCCGTATTGTCGACACCACCGTAGGCCGTGCGCTGTTGTACCAGGTTGTGCCAAAAGGCCTGTCGTACGACGTCGTCAACCTGCCGATGAAGAAAAAGGCGATCTCCAAGCTGATCAACCAATGCTATCGCGTGGTTGGTCTGAAAGAGACCGTCATCTTCGCTGACCAGTTGATGTACACCGGTTTTGCCTATTCGACCATTTCCGGCGTTTCCATCGGTGTTAACGACTTCGTTATCCCTGATGAAAAAGCCCGCATCATCAGTGCAGCTACTGATGAAGTGAAAGAGATCGAAAGCCAGTACGCCTCGGGCCTGGTAACACAGGGCGAGAAGTACAACAAAGTGATCGACCTTTGGTCCAAGGCCAACGACGAAGTGTCCAAGGCGATGATGGCCAACCTCTCGAAAGAGAAGGTCATCGACCGTCACGGCGAAGAAGTTGACCAAGAGTCCTTCAACTCGATGTACATGATGGCCGACTCGGGCGCACGGGGTTCTGCTGCGCAGATCCGTCAGCTCGCCGGTATGCGTGGCCTGATGGCCAAGCCGGACGGCTCCATCATCGAAACGCCGATTACTGCGAACTTCCGTGAAGGTTTGAGCGTACTCCAGTACTTCATCTCTACTCACGGTGCTCGGAAAGGTCTGGCGGATACCGCGTTGAAAACCGCTAACTCCGGTTACCTGACGCGTCGTCTGGTAGACGTTGCGCAAGATCTGGTTGTCACCGAGATCGACTGCGGCACCGAGCACGGCCTGCTGATGACTCCGCACATTGAAGGCGGTGACGTTGTAGAGCCGCTGGGTGAGCGCGTACTGGGTCGTGTTATTGCCCGTGACGTATTCAAGCCAGGTACCGAGGAAGTTATCGTTCCTGCCGGCACTCTGGTTGACGAGAAGTGGGTCGAGTTCATCGAACTCAACAGCATCGACGAAGTGATCGTTCGCTCGCCGATCAGCTGCGAAACCCGCTACGGCATTTGCGCCAAGTGCTACGGTCGTGACTTGGCTCGTGGCCACCAGGTGAACATCGGTGAAGCGGTCGGCGTTATTGCCGCCCAGTCCATCGGTGAGCCGGGTACCCAGCTGACCATGCGTACGTTCCACATCGGTGGTGCGGCAAGCCGGACCTCCGCAGCCGACAGCGTTCAGGTGAAGAATGGCGGTACTGTTCGCCTGCACAACCTGAAGCACGTTGAGCGAGTGGATGGTCACCTGGTTGCTGTGTCCCGTTCCGGTGAGCTGGCAATCGCTGATGACTACGGTCGTGAGCGTGAGCGCTACAAGCTGCCGTACGGTGCTGTGATTTCGGTTAAAGAGGGTGACAAGGTCGACGCTGGCGCAATCGTGGCCAAGTGGGATCCGCACACTCACCCAATCGTTACCGAAATGAAAGGTACCGTGACCTACGTGGGCATGGAAGAAGGCATCACGATCAAGCGTCAGACTGACGAATTGACCGGTATGACCAACATTGAAGTACTCGACGCGAAAGATCGTCCAGCTGCCGGTAAGGACATCCGTCCTGCTGTGAAGATGGTCGACGACAACGGCAAGGATCTGTTGCTGCCAGGCACTGACGTAATCGCTCAGTACTTCCTGCCAGCCAACGCCCTGGTCGGTGTAGCGGATGGTGCGAAGATCGCGATCGGTGATGTTATCGCGCGTATCCCGCAAGAAACTTCGAAGACCCGTGACATCACCGGTGGTTTGCCGCGTGTTGCCGACTTGTTCGAAGCTCGTCGTCCGAAAGAAGCGTCGATCCTGGCTGAAGTCAGCGGCACCATCGCGTTCGGTAAAGAAACCAAGGGCAAGCGCCGTCTGGTCATTACCCCGAACGACGGTACCGATCCGTACGAAGAGCTGATTCCAAAGTGGCGTCACCTGAACGTTTTCGAAGGCGAACAGGTAAACCGCGGCGAAGTGATCTCCGACGGCCCGAGCGATCCACACGACATCCTGCGTCTGCTGGGTGTGAGTGCGCTGGCCAAGTACATCGTCAACGAGATCCAGGACGTTTACCGCCTGCAAGGCGTGAAGATCAACGATAAACACATCGAGACCATCCTGCGTCAGATGCTGCGTAAAGTTGAGATCGCTGAATCCGGCGATTCCAGTTTCATCAAGGGCGACCAGATGGAACTGACTCACGTGCTGGTGGAAAACGAGCGTCTGGCTGGCGACGAGAAATTCGTTTCCAAGTTCACTCGCGTACTGCTGGGTATCACCAAGGCGTCGTTGTCCACTGAGTCGTTCATCTCGGCGGCCTCCTTCCAGGAGACCACTCGCGTACTGACCGAAGCAGCGGTAACCGGCAAGCGCGATTACCTGCGCGGCCTGAAAGAGAACGTGGTCGTGGGTCGTCTGATCCCGGCTGGTACCGGTTTGGCTTACCACAGCGAGCGTAAGCGTCGCCGTGATGCTGACAAGCCGTTGCGCGTAAGCGCCAGTGAAGTGGAAGCTGCACTGACCGAAGCACTGAACTCAAGCGGTAACTGAGTTCTGCGGTAAATAAGTCTGGGCCCTGGCAGCCCCATTCGTCGGATCAAGGCAGTTTTGCCCGGGTTCGACGGGAGGGGAGGTCGGGGCCTTGCCTTGACTGGGGGCAAGATCCTCTTTAGACTCTTGTACCCCTAAATTTGGCGGGAATTCGTTCCTGCCATTTTGCTTTTCTTGCAAGACAATAGCGTCGCAAGACAACAGTGGAGCTAGTAGATGGCAACTATCAACCAGCTGGTACGTCAGCCGCGTAAGCGTATCGTCGAGAAATCCGACGTGCCTGCGCTGCAGAACTGCCCGCAACGTCGTGGCGTATGCACCCGTGTGTATACCACCACGCCGAAAAAACCTAACTCGGCACTGCGTAAAGTATGCCGTGTGCGCCTGACCAACGGTTTCGAGGTTTCCTCGTACATCGGCGGTGAAGGCCACAACCTGCAAGAGCACAGCGTGGTACTGATCCGCGGCGGTCGTGTAAAAGACTTGCCAGGTGTTCGTTATCACACCGTACGCGGCTCCTTGGATACTTCCGGCGTTAAAGGTCGTAACCAGGGTCGTTCGAAGTACGGTACCAAGAAGCCTAAGTAGTAGCGGCTTTTTGTAAAACTGAATCATCTTATTTTCTGAGTCGATAAGAGTAAGGTCGGAGGCGTCCCGAAAGGGCACCGATTCCGAGCGAACCTGAAGACCGTTTGAGGGCTTATCCATGCCAAGAAGACGCGTAGCAGCCAAGCGCGAAGTGCTTGACGATCCAAAATACGGAAGCCAAATTCTGGCCAAGTTCATGAACCACGTGATGGAAAGCGGCAAGAAAGCCGTTGCCGAGCGTATCGTTTATGGCGCGCTGGAAAAGGTTAAAGAACGCAAGAACAGCGACCCCCTGGAAATCTTCGAGAAAGCTCTCGACGCCATCGCTCCGCTGGTCGAAGTGAAGTCGCGCCGTGTAGGCGGTGCTACTTACCAGGTTCCGGTCGAAGTTCGTCCGTCCCGTCGTAACGCTCTGGCAATGCGCTGGTTGGTAGACTTCGCCCGTAAGCGCGGCGAGAAGTCTATGGCTCTGCGTTTGGCCGGCGAACTGTTGGACGCTGCTGAAGGTAAAGGTGCTGCTGTTAAGAAGCGTGAAGACGTGCACCGTATGGCTGAAGCTAACAAAGCTTTCTCGCACTACCGCTTCTAATCTTAGCTTCACTAATTTTGCGAGGGCTTTATGGCTCGTACTACTCCGATTAGCCGCTACCGTAACATCGGTATCGTTGCTCACGTGGATGCTGGTAAAACCACCACCACCGAGCGCGTACTGTTTTACACCGGCAAAAGTCACAAAATGGGCGAGGTGCATGATGGCGCCGCGACCACAGACTGGATGGTTCAGGAGCAGGAGCGTGGTATTACCATTACTTCTGCTGCTATTACCGCCTTCTGGAAAGGTTCCGAGAAGCAGTACAAAGATGAGCACCGCTTCAACGTTATCGATACCCCAGGCCACGTAGACTTCACTATTGAAGTTGAACGTTCCCTGCGCGTACTCGACGGCGCTGTCGTTGTGTTCTGCGGTACCTCGGGTGTCGAGCCTCAGTCGGAAACCGTATGGCGTCAAGCCAACAAATACGGCGTTCCACGTCTTGTTTATGTAAACAAGATGGACCGTGCTGGTGCCAACTTCCTGCGCGTGATCGGTCAGATCAAGCAGCGTCTGGGTCACACTCCGGTGCCAATCCAATTGGCTATCGGTTCCGAAGACAACTTCCAGGGTCAGATCGATCTGATCAACATGGAAGCGGTCTACTGGAATGACGCTGACAAGGGTATGGTTCCTGTTCGCAAGCCTATCCCTGCAGAATTGCAGGAACTGGCTGACGAGTGGCGCAACAACATGGTTGAGGCTGCCGCCGAAGCCAGCGAAGAGCTGATGAACAAGTACCTCGAAGGTGAAGAACTCACCAACGTGGAAATCAAGGCCGCTCTGCGTCAGCGTACTATCGCTGGTGAGATCGTCTTGGCTGTTTGCGGTTCTTCCTTCAAGAACAAGGGTGTTCCCCTGGTTCTCGACGCCGTGATCGACTACCTGCCTGCTCCTACCGACATTCCTGCTATCAAGGGTACCAACCCTGATAATGAGGAAGAAGAGATGGAGCGTCATGCTGACGACAGCGAGCCGTTCTCGGCTCTGGCGTTCAAGATCGCTACCGACCCATTCGTGGGTACTCTGACCTTCGTCCGCGTTTACTCGGGCGTGTTGGCCTCCGGCGACGGCGTGATCAACTCGGTCAAAGGCAAGAAAGAGCGTGTGGGTCGTATGGTGCAAATGCACGCAAACGCCCGTGAAGAGATCAAGGAAGTGCGCGCTGGTGACATCGCGGCCTTGATCGGCATGAAGGACGTCACCACTGGTGAGACTTTGTGCGACGCTGCCAAGCCAATCATCCTGGTTCGCATGGACTTCCCGGAGCCGGTTATTTCGGTTGCCGTAGAGCCTAAGACCAAGGATGACCAGGAAAAAATGGGTATCGCTCTGGGCAAGCTTGCTCAGGAAGATCCATCTTTCCGCGTCAAAACTGATGAAGAGACTGGTCAAACGATCATCTCTGGCATGGGCGAGTTGCACCTGGACATCCTGGTTGACCGGATGCGCCGTGAGTTCAACGTCGAAGCCAACATCGGTAAGCCTCAGGTTTCCTATCGTGAGCGCATCACGAAAAACTGTGAAATCGAAGGCAAGTTCGTTCGTCAGTCCGGCGGTCGTGGTCAGTTCGGTCACTGCTGGATCCGTTTTGCTCCTGCTGACGAAGGTCAGGAAGGTCTGCAATTCGTGAACGAAGTAGTGGGTGGTGTTGTTCCTAAGGAATACATCCCTGCTATCCAGAAGGGTATCGAAGAGCAGATGAAGAACGGTGTTGTTGCCGGCTATCCGCTGATCGGCCTGAAAGCAACCGTTTTTGACGGTTCTTACCACGACGTCGACTCCAACGAGATGGCGTTTAAGGTGGCTGCTTCCATGGCAACCAAGCAACTGGCCCAGAAGGGCGGTGGTGAGTTGCTTGAGCCAATCATGGCGGTAGAAGTTGTTACACCTGAAGACTATATGGGTGATGTCATGGGCGACCTTAACCGTCGTCGCGGCATGATCTTGGGTATGGAAGACACGGTTTCCGGCAAAGTGATTCGCGCCGAGGTTCCGTTGGGTGAGATGTTCGGTTATGCGACCGACGTTCGCTCCATGTCCCAGGGTCGCGCAAGCTACTCTATGGAATTCAAAAAATACAACACAGCTCCGGCGCACATCGCTGAAACTGTATCCAAAAAACAAGGCTGATTCAGTCCTTTAGGCAAGGAGTTAATTGTCGTGGCTAAAGAAAAATTTGATCGTTCCCTACCGCACGTCAACGTTGGCACTATCGGTCACGTTGACCACGGTAAAACCACTCTGACCGCAGCTCTGACTCGCGTCTGCTCCGAGGTTTTCGGTTCTGCAGTCGTTGATTTCGATAAAATCGACAGCGCTCCAGAAGAAAAAGCTCGTGGTATCACCATCAACACCGCGCACGTCGAGTACAACTCGAAGATCCGTCACTACGCTCACGTTGACTGCCCAGGTCACGCTGACTATGTGAAGAACATGATCACTGGTGCTGCCCAGATGGACGGCGCGATCCTGGTTTGCTCGGCCGCTGATGGTCCGATGCCACAAACCCGTGAGCACATCCTGCTGTCCCGTCAGGTAGGCGTTCCGTACATCGTGGTTTTCCTGAACAAGGCTGACCTGGTAGACGACGCTGAGCTGCTGGAACTGGTTGAGATGGAAGTGCGCGATCTGCTGAGCACTTACGACTTCCCAGGCGACGACACTCCGATCATCATCGGTTCTGCTCGTATGGCGCTGGAAGGCAAAGACGATAACGAAATGGGCACCACTGCCGTTCGTAAACTGGTTGAAACCCTGGACAGCTACATCCCAGAACCAGTTCGTCTGACCGACAAGCCGTTCCTGATGCCAATCGAAGACGTATTCTCGATCTCCGGTCGTGGTACTGTTGTGACTGGTCGTATCGAGCGCGGTATCGTTCGCGTTCAAGATGCGCTGGAAATCGTTGGTCTGCGTGACACTACCAACACTGTCTGCACTGGTGTTGAAATGTTCCGCAAGCTGCTCGACGAAGGTCGTGCTGGCGAGAACTGCGGCGTTCTGCTGCGTGGTACCAAGCGTGACGACGTTGAGCGTGGCCAGGTTCTGGTTAAGCCAGGTTCGGTTAAGCCGCACACCAAGTTCACCGCAGAAGTTTACGTTCTGAGCAAGGAAGAAGGCGGTCGTCACACTCCGTTCTTCAAAGGCTACCGTCCACAGTTCTACTTCCGTACTACTGACGTGACTGGTAACTGCCAGCTGCCAGAAGGCGTTGAAATGGTAATGCCAGGCGATAACATCCAAATGGAAGTTACCCTGATCAAGACCATCGCAATGGAAGACGGTCTGCGCTTCGCTATCCGTGAAGGCGGCCGTACCGTTGGTGCTGGTGTTGTAGCTAAAATCATCGAGTAAGCGTCTCTTCTGAGATAGTTTCGATGCTTTGAAAAGCCCCCGCTCAGCGGGGGCTTTTTTATTGGGTTGACACCTATCTAGGGCGTCTATAGAATTGCGCCTCCTTTTAACGGGCGTATTGCGCTCGCTGGGAATAGCAGCCGGAGTCTGAAATCCAATGCAAAATCAGCAAATCCGTATCAGGTTGAAGGCTTTTGACCATCGCCTGATCGACCAATCCACCCAGGAAATCGTGGAAACCGCGAAACGTACTGGTGCTCAAGTGCGTGGTCCAATTCCACTGCCTACCCGTAAAGAGCGGTTCACCGTTCTGGTCTCCCCGCACGTCAACAAAGACGCGCGTGACCAGTACGAGATCCGTACTCATAAGCGCGTACTGGACATCGTCCAGCCAACGGATAAAACCGTTGATGCTCTTATGAAGCTCGATCTGGCGGCCGGTGTGGAAGTACAGATCAGCCTCGGCTAAGACTTGGGTCTTAGTCGTGTAACGCTCTGAAATGGGCGGCCATAGCGGGTGAAAGCCCCGTACACTCATGAGGTTTACAACATGACTATTGGTGTAGTCGGTCGTAAATGCGGTATGACCCGTATTTTCACCGAAGAAGGTGTCTCCATTCCGGTTACGGTCATTGAGATCGAGCCGAATCGCGTCACCCAGTTCAAAACTGAAGAAACCGATGGCTATCGTGCAGTGCAAGTCACTGTCGGCGAGCGTCGCGCTTCGCGTGTGACTGCTGCTCAAGCAGGTCACTTCGCTAAAGCAAACGTTGCAGCTGGTCGTACTGTCATGGAGTTCCGTCTTGAAGAAGGCGACTACCAGGCTGGCGATCTGATCAACGCTGAAATCTTCGCCGCTGGTCAACTGGTTGATGTAACCGGTCAGTCCAAGGGTAAAGGCTTCCAGGGTACGATCAAGCGTTGGAATTTCCGTGGTCAAGACAACACTCACGGTAACTCCGTTTCCCACCGCGTCCCGGGCTCTATTGGCCAGTGCCAGACTCCTGGTCGTGTATTCAAGGGCAAAAAAATGTCCGGTCATATGGGCGCTGAGCGCGTGACCGTGCAGTCCCTCGAAGTAGTGCGCGTCGACGCTGAACGCAATCTGTTGTTGGTCAAGGGTGCTGTTCCTGGCGCTACTGGCGGCAACCTGGTTGTACGTCCAGCGGCCAAGGCTCGCGGTTAAGGGGAAGCTGACATGCAATTAAATGTAAATGACGCTCAAGCGATCGAAGTTTCCGAACTGACATTTGGCGGCGAATTCAACGAGACGCTGGTTCACCAAGCAGTCGTGGCCTACATGGCCGGCGGCCGTCAAGGTAGCAAGCAGCAAAAGACCCGTTCCGACGTTCGTGGTGGCGGTAAGCGCCCTTGGCGTCAGAAAGGTACTGGCCGTGCTCGTGCCGGTACTATCCGTAGCCCAATCTGGCGTGGCGGCGGTACCACTTTCGCAGCTCGTCCGCAGGATCACTCTCAGAAGCTCAACAAGAAGATGTATCGCGCAGCACTGCGCTCCATCCTTGCTGAACTCGTGCGTACTGATCGCCTGGTCGTGGTTCAGGACTTCGCTGTTGAAAGTCCAAAAACCAAAGATCTGCTGGGCAAACTGAACAACATGAGCCTGACCGACGTTTTGATCGTGTCTGAAGCTGTTGATCAGAACCTGTACCTGGCTGCTCGTAACCTGCCACACGTTGATGTGCGTGACGTGCAAGGTTCCGATCCAGTTAGTCTGATCGCATACGACAAGGTGTTGATCACCGTGTCGGCCGTGAAGAAATTCGAGGAGCTGCTGGGATGAACCAGGAACGCGTATTTAAAGTTCTGCTTGGCCCGCACGTTTCCGAAAAGGCTACGGTTCTGGCTGACAAGAAAGGCCAGTTCGTTTTCAAGGTTGCAACTGACGCAACCAAGCTGGAAATCAAGAAGGCCGTCGAAAGCCTGTTCAGCGTGAAAGTTGAGCGTGTTACTACCCTGAATGTTCTGGGTAAGAGCAAGCGCACTGCTCGCGGTCTGGGCAAGCGTAATGACTGGAAGAAGGCAGTTATCTCCCTTCAGCCAGGCCAAGATCTCGATTTCAGCAGCAGTGCTGAGTAAGGAAGGGGTGCATCATGGCAATCGTTAAATGCAAACCGACTTCCCCTGGCCGCCGTTTTGTGGTCAAGGTGGTCAACCAGGAGCTGCATAAAGGCGCTCCTCACGCACCGCTGCTCGAGAAGAAATCGAAGACTGGTGGTCGTAACAACAATGGTCGTATTACCACTCGTCACATTGGTGGTGGCCATAAGCAGCATTATCGTCTGGTCGATTTCCGTCGCAACGACAAAGATGGCATCGCTGCCACTGTCGAGCGTATCGAATACGATCCAAACCGTACTGCTCACATCGCTCTGCTGCTGTACGCAGATGGCGAGCGTCGCTACATCATCGCGCCTAAAGGTGTGAGTGCTGGCGACCAGCTGATCGCAGGTGCCTTGGCACCGATCAAGCCGGGCAACGCTCTGCAACTGCGTAATATTCCAGTTGGTAGCACCGTACACGGCATCGAATTGAAGCCAGGTAAAGGCGCGCAAATCGCTCGTTCCGCTGGTGCTTCGGCTCAGCTGATCGCTCGTGAAGGTGTCTACGTGACCCTGCGTCTGCGTTCTGGTGAGATGCGTAAAGTGCTGGCTGAATGCCGCGCGACCCTGGGTGAAGTCTCGAACTCCGAGCACAGCCTGCGTTCGCTGGGTAAAGCTGGTGCCAAACGCTGGCGTGGCGTTCGCCCAACCGTTCGTGGTGTTGCCATGAACCCGGTTGACCACCCACACGGTGGTGGTGAAGGTCGTACCTCTGGTGGTCGTCATCCGGTATCGCCATGGGGCTTCCCGACTAAGGGCGCGAAGACTCGTGGTAATAAGCGTACCGACAAAATGATCGTCCGTCGTCGCAAGTAAATAGAGGGATACGACAGTGCCACGTTCTCTGAAAAAAGGTCCTTTTATTGATCTTCACCTACTGAAGAAGATCGAAGTGGCGGCGGAAAAGAACGATCGCAAACCAGTTAAGACCTGGTCGCGTCGTTCGATGATCCTGCCACAAATGGTCGGTCTGACCATCGCTGTACACAACGGTCGTCTGCACGTCCCAGTTCTCGTTAACGAAGACATGGTCGGCCACAAACTAGGCGAGTTTGCCGGTACCCGCACTTATCGTGGGCACGTGGCAGACAAGAAAGCCAAGCGTTAAGGGGTAAGGAAATGGAAGTAGCCGCTAAGTTGTCGGGCGCTCGAATCTCCGCCCAGAAAGCCCGCTTGGTCGCCGACCAGATCCGCGGGAAGAAGGTGGGCGAAGCGCTCAACCTGTTGGCTTTCAGCAGTAAGAAAGCCGCCGAGATCATGAAGAAAGTGCTGGAGTCGGCCGTAGCCAACGCCGAGCATAACGAAGGCGCAGACGTTGATGACCTGAAGGTCAGCACCGTTTTCGTCAACGAAGGGCGTTCGCTGAAGCGCATCATGCCGCGTGCCAAAGGCCGTGCTGATCGCATCGTCAAGCGGTCTTGCCATATCACTGTCAAGGTTGCTGACAAGTAACGGAGTCGAAGAGATGGGTCAGAAAGTACATCCCATTGGCATTCGCCTGGGAATCGTCAAGGAGCACACCTCCGTCTGGTACGCAGACGGTCGGACTTATGCGGACTATTTGTTCGCTGATCTGAAGGTGCGTGAGTATCTCCAAGACAAACTAAAAAGCGCGTCCGTAAGCCGTATCGATATCCATCGTCCGGCGCAAACTGCACGTATCACCATCCACACCGCTCGTCCAGGTATCGTTATCGGGAAGAAAGGTGAAGATGTTGAGAAACTGCGTCAGGACCTGACCAAGCAAATGGGTGTGCCTGTGCACATCAATATCGAAGAGATCCGCAAGCCGGAGCTCGACGGTATGCTGGTTGCGCAGAGCGTAGCTCAGCAGCTGGAGCGTCGCGTAATGTTCCGTCGCGCTATGAAGCGCGCCGTACAGAACGCCATGCGCATTGGTGCCAAAGGCATCAAAATCCAAGTGAGCGGTCGTCTCGGCGGTGCTGAAATCGCACGTACTGAATGGTATCGCGAAGGTCGTGTGCCACTGCACACCCTGCGTGCCGACATCGACTATGCCAACTACGAAGCTCACACCACTTACGGTGTGATCGGTGTAAAGGTTTGGATCTTCAAAGGCGAAGTAATTGGTGGTCGCCAAGAAGAACTGAAACCACAAGCACCAGCGCCTCGTAAAAAAGCTGCTAAGTAAGGGGTACGCCAAATGTTGCAACCAAAGCGTACGAAGTTCCGCAAGCAGATGACAGGCCACAACCGTGGTCTGGCTCAGCGCGGTAGCAAAGTCAGCTTCGGCGAGTTCGCGCTGAAGTCTGTAGCTCGTGGTCGTCTCACCGCTCGTCAGATCGAGTCAGCGCGTCGTGCACTGACCCGTCACGTTAAACGTGGCGGCAAGATCTGGATCCGTGTATTCCCGGACAAGCCGATCTCCAAAAAGCCTCTCGAGGTTCGGATGGGTAAAGGTAAGGGTAACGTGGAATACTGGGTAGCCCAGATTCAGCCAGGCAAAGTCCTGTATGAAATCGAGGGTGTAACTGAAGAGCTGGCGCGTGAGGCTTTTGCCCTGGCTGCTGCAAAGCTGCCGCTCGCCACCGCCTTTGTTAAACGGACGGTGATGTGATGAAAGCGAATGAACTTCGTGAAAAATCCGCACAGCAGCTGAACGAGCAACTGCTCGGCCTGCTGCGCGACCAGTTCAATCTGCGTATGCAGAAAGCAACTGGCCAGTTGGGGCAGTCTCATCTGCTCTCGCAAGTTAAGCGTGACATCGCTCGCGTGAAGACTGTGCTCAACCAGCAGGCAGGTAAGTGATCATGGCTGAAGCCGAAAAGACTGTCCGTACGCTGACTGGCCGTGTTGTCAGCGACAAGATGGACAAAACCATCACCGTTTTGATCGAGCGTCGCGTTAAGCACCCGATCTACGGTAAATATGTTAAGCGTTCGACTAAGCTGCACGCGCACGACGAAACCAATCAGTGCCACATCGGCGACAAAGTCACTATTCGTGAAACTCGTCCGCTGGCCAAGACCAAGTCTTGGGCATTGGTTGATGTTCTCGAACGCGCTGTGGAAGTCTAAGGACTAGGGGTCGGAGAAATTATATGATTCAGACTCAATCCATGCTCGATGTGGCCGATAACAGCGGCGCTCGCCGTGTTATGTGCATCAAGGTGCTGGGTGGCTCCCATCGTCGTTACGCTGGTATCGGTGACATCATCAAGGTTACCGTCAAGGAAGCAATTCCTCGCGGTAAAGTGAAAAAAGGCCAAGTGATGACTGCTGTTGTAGTCCGCACTCGTCACGGCGTACGTCGTGCAGATGGCTCCATTATCCGCTTTGATGGCAACGCTGCTGTTCTTCTGAACAACAAGCAAGAGCCGATCGGCACCCGTATCTTTGGGCCAGTGACCCGTGAACTTCGTACTGAGAAGTTCATGAAGATCGTCTCGCTCGCCCCAGAAGTGCTGTAAGGAGATCCGACATGCAAAAGATTCGTCGTGACGACGAGATCATCGTGATCGCCGGCAAAGACAAAGGTAAGCGCGGTAAGGTGCTTAAGGTTCTCGCTAATAACCGTCTGGTTATCGGTGGTCTGAACCTGGTCAAGCGTCATACCAAGCCTAACCCGATGTCGGGCGTGCAGGGCGGTATCGTCGAGAAAGAAGCTCCGCTGGACGCTTCTAACGTCGCCATCTTCAACGGCGAAACCAACAAGGCTGACCGCGTTGGTTTCAAAGTAGAAGACGGTAAGAAAATTCGTGTCTTCAAGTCGACCCAAAAAGCGGTTGATGCTTGAACACTGCTAGGTAGATTAGACCATGGCACGACTACAAGAGATTTACCGGAAGGAAATCGCCCCTAAGCTTAAGGAAGAACTTAAGCTTGGGAACGTGATGGAAGTTCCGCGCGTTACCAAAATCACCCTGAACATGGGTCTGGGCGAAGCGATCGGTGACAAAAAAGTCATCGAGCACGCTGTTGCTGACCTGGAAAAGATCACCGGCCAGAAAGTCGTTGTGACCTACGCTCGCAAATCCATCGCTGGCTTTAAAGTCCGTGAAGGTTGGCCGATCGGCGTCAAAGTGACTCTGCGCCGTGAGCGTATGTACGAATTCCTGGATCGTCTGCTGTCGATCTCCCTGCCTCGGGTTCGCGACTTCCGCGGCCTGAATGCCAAGTCCTTCGATGGTCGTGGTAACTACAGCATGGGCGTGAAAGAGCAGATCATCTTCCCGGAAATCGACTACGACAAGATCGATGCTCTCCGCGGTCTGGACATCACCCTGACCACCACTGCCAAGAACGATGATGAAGGTCGCGCCCTGTTGCGTGCTTTCAAATTCCCGTTCCGCAACTGATTGGAGTAGGACCATGGCCAAGATGAGCATGAAAAACCGCGAGCTGAAGCGTCAGCTCACGGTTGCCAAGTACGCCAAGAAGCGTGCAGCACTGAAAGCAATCATCGTTGATCTGAACGCAAGTCCAGAAGCGCGTTGGGAAGCTACAGTTGCCCTGCAGAAGCAGCCACGTGACGCAAGCGCTTCGCGCATGCGTAACCGCTGCCGCCTGACCGGTCGTCCACACGGCGTTTACCGCAAGTTCGGCCTCGGCCGTAACAAACTGCGTGAAGCGGCAATGCGTGGTGACGTACCAGGTCTGGTTAAAGCCAGCTGGTAAGTACTTTCAGCGTCCAGGTGGTCTGAATCGAAAGATACTGACCGCCGGTGACCTTGAATCTGGAACAAGCCCCTTTTGGGGCTTGTTTCATTTCCGGAGTGTGTCTAAAATACGCGGCTCGCCTGAGCCCGTGTTTTTTACCCGGAAGTTCTCAGCGACATATGTAGCCGCAAGGCTAATTTTTTTGTATTAGGAGCGTCTAGCCCATGAGTATGCAGGACCCGTTAGCGGACATGCTAACTCGTATCCGTAATGCCCAGATGGCTGAAAAGTCCGTCGTAAGCATGCCGTCTTCCAAGTTGAAGGTTGCTGTTGCCAAAGTCCTGAAAGACGAAGGCTACATTGCGGGTTATCAGATCAGCAGCGAAATCAAACCACTGCTGTCCATCGAGCTGAAGTACTTCGAAGGCCGTTCGGTCATCGAGGAAGTGAAGCGCGTTAGCCGTCCAGGCCTGCGTCAGTACAAGTCCGCTGAAGATCTGCCGAAAGTTCGTGGCGGTCTGGGCGTGTCTATCGTCTCCACCAACAAAGGTGTGATGACGGATCGTGCTGCGCGCGCTGCCGGTGTCGGCGGCGAAGTTCTTTGCACTGTGTTCTAAGGGGGGATAAGCATGTCTCGCGTCGCTAAGAACCCCGTTAAGCTGCCAGCCGGTGTCGAAGTCAAATTCGCAGGCCAACAGCTTTCGGTGAAGGGTGCCAAGGGCACTCTTGAACTGAATATCCATTCGTCCGTTGAGATCGTTGAAGAAGCTGGTGAGCTGCGTTTCGCTGCTCGCAATGGCGATCAACAAACTCGCGCAATGGCTGGTACCACGCGTGCGTTGGTAAACAACATGGTCCAAGGCGTAAGCCAAGGCTTCGAGCGTAAGCTCCAGCTGGTCGGTGTTGGTTACAAAGCGCAAGCAAAAGGCACGGTTTTGAACCTGGCCCTTGGCTTCTCGCACCCAGTGGATTACGAACTGCCGGAAGGCATCACCGCTGAGACTCCTAGCCAGACCGATATCCTGATCAAGGGCATCGATAAGCAACTGGTAGGTCAAGTGGCTGCTGAGATCCGCGACTTCCGTCCACCAGAGCCGTACAAAGGCAAAGGTGTGCGCTACGCGGACGAAGTCGTCCGTCGTAAAGAAGCCAAGAAGAAGTAGGGCATAGCAAATGACCGACAAAAAAGTTACTCGACTGCGTCGCGCTCGCAAAGCACGCCTGAAAATGCACGAACTCGAAGTCGTGCGTCTCTGCGTGTTCCGCTCGTCGCAGCACATCTACGCCCAGGTCATCTCGGCCGACGGCAACAAAGTCCTGGCCAGCGCCTCGACTTTGGATAAAGAACTGCGTGATGGTGCCACTGGCAACATCGACGCGGCCACAAAGGTTGGCCAGCTGGTCGCTACGCGTGCTAAGGCCGCTGGCGTCTCGCAAGTGGCTTTCGACCGCTCTGGCTTCAAGTACCACGGCCGCGTTAAAGCGCTGGCTGATGCTGCTCGTGAAGCTGGGCTGGAGTTCTAAGTTATGTCAAATAACGACCAAAAGCGCGACGAAGGCTACATTGAGAAGCTGGTTCAAGTTAACCGCGTAGCCAAAACCGTTAAAGGCGGCCGTATCTTCACTTTCACCGCGTTGACCGTGGTGGGTGATGGTAAAGGGCGCGTTGGCTTCGGCCGTGGCAAGTCACGTGAAGTGCCTGCTGCGATCCAGAAGGCAATGGAAGCTGCTCGTCGCAACATGATCCAAGTTGATCTGAACGGCACCACGCTGCAGTACGCAATGAAGTCCGCTCACGGCGCTTCGAAGGTGTACATGCAGCCTGCTTCTGAAGGTACCGGTATCATCGCTGGCGGCGCTATGCGTGCTGTCCTCGAGGTTGCTGGCGTTCAGAACGTTCTGGCCAAGTGCTATGGCTCGACTAACCCGGTAAACGTGGTTCACGCCACTTTCAAGGGTTTGAAAGCTATGCAATCTCCTGAATCCATTGCCGCCAAGCGTGGCAAAAGCGTCAAGGAGATCTTCTGATCATGGCTACCGTTAAAGTAACGCTGATCAAAAGCATGACCGGCCGCATCCCTAACCACAAATTGTGCGTTAAGGGTTTGGGTCTGCGTCGCATCGGTCACACTGTAGAAGTCCAGGATACTCCCGAGAATCGCGGGATGATCAACAAGGCTTACTACATGCTGCGTGTCGAGGGTTAATCGATGAAACTCAATGATCTGAGTCCAGCGCCGGGTTCCCGTCGCGAAAAGCATCGTCCGGGCCGTGGTATCGGTAGCGGTTTGGGTAAGACTGGTGGCCGTGGCCACAAAGGTCAAACCTCCCGCTCCGGTGGCACCATTGCTCCAGGCTTTGAAGGCGGTCAACAGCCGCTGCATCGTCGCCTGCCTAAGTTCGGCTTCGTTTCCCTGAAGGCCATGGACCGCGCAGAAGTGCGTCTGTCCGAGCTGGCTAAAGTGGAAGGCGACATCGTTACTGTGCAGACCCTGAAAGATGCCAACGTGATCAACGTCAACGTACAGCGTGTGAAAATCATGCTGTCCGGTGAAGTGACTCGCGCTGTCACTATCGGCAAGGGAATCGGCGCCACCAAAGGTGCGCGTTCGGCTATCGAAGCAGCTGGCGGCAAGTTCGAGGAATAAATGGCTAAGCAAGGTGCTCTCTCAGCGCTCGGCAAAGGCGGTATGTCTGAACTTTGGGCTCGTCTGCGTTTTCTGTTCCTGGCGATTATCGTCTACCGAATAGGCGCACACATCCCGGTTCCAGGTATCAACCCGGACCGACTCGCAGACCTGTTTCGACAGAATGAGGGGACCATTCTTAGCTTGTTCAACATGTTTTCTGGCGGTGCGCTGGAACGGATGAGCATTTTTGCACTGGGGATCATGCCGTACATCTCGGCATCGATCATCATGCAACTGATGACCGCCGTCAGCCCGCAGCTGGAGCAGTTGAAGAAGGAAGGTGAAGCTGGCCGTCGCAAGATTAGCCAGTACACCCGCTACGGCACTGTCATCCTCGCCCTGGTCCAAGCTATCGGCATGTCCGTTGGCCTGGCTGGGCAGGGTGTTGCGTTCACTGGTGACTTTGGCTTCCATTTCGTCGCGGTATCCACGTTTGTGGCTGGTGCGATGTTCATGATGTGGCTGGGTGAGCAGATTACTGAGCGTGGTGTTGGTAACGGTATCTCGATGTTGATTTTCGCAGGTATCGTCGCCGGTCTTCCGAGAGCAATCGGGCAGTCTTTCGAGTCTGCACGTCAGGGTGATATCAATATCTTCGCCCTGGTTGCCATCGGTTTGCTGGCAGTAGCGATTATCGGTTTTGTGGTGTTCATTGAGCGTGGCCAGCGTCGTATTGCTGTTCACTACGCCAAGCGTCAGCAGGGCCGTAAGGTTTTTGCTGCGCAGACCAGCCACTTGCCGCTGAAAGTGAATATGGCCGGTGTTATTCCGGCAATTTTCGCGAGCAGCATTTTGCTGTTTCCGGCTTCGTTGGGTACCTGGTTTGGTCAGTCTGAAAATATGGGCTGGCTGCAGGACCTCTCTCAGTCGATCGCTCCTGGTCAGCCGTTGAATATTCTGCTGTTTAGTGCAGGGATTATTTTCTTCTGCTTCTTCTATACGGCGTTGATGTTCAATCCGAAAGACGTAGCGGAAAACCTGAAGAAGTCCGGTGCCTTTATTCCGGGTATTCGTCCAGGTGAGCAGTCGGCACGCTACATTGATGGCGTTCTGACTCGTTTGACCCTGTTCGGTGCTCTATATATGACGGCCGTGTGCTTGTTGCCCCAGTTCCTGGTGGTTGCAGCAAACGTTCCGTTCTACCTTGGCGGGACCTCGTTGCTGATCGTGGTCGTGGTTGTGATGGACTTCATGTCCCAAGTACAATCGCACCTCGTTTCGCACCAGTACGAATCCCTGATGAAGAAAGCCAACCTGAAGGGTTACGGCAGCGGCATGTTGCGCTGAGTACCCATAAGGTTCGAGGAGTTGGTGATGAAAGTTCGTGCATCGGTGAAAAAGCTGTGCCGTAACTGCAAGATTATTCGCCGCGAAGGTGTTGTTCGAGTAATTTGCAGCGCGGAACCGCGTCACAAACAGCGCCAAGGCTGAGTGTGATCCGCTTGAAGCCCGGCAGCTAGTGCGCTGCCGGGTTGATTATTTGTTATTACAGCGATATTATCTCGCGCCCTATTTCTTGGCTTCCGGGGCGTAGGTAGCTGTCAATTGGAGTCCCACTGAATGGCCCGTATTGCAGGCGTTAACATTCCAGATAACAAGCACACTGTTATCTCGCTGACCTACATCTATGGTGTTGGTCGCACTACTGCGCAGAAAATTTGCGCGGTTGCTGGGGTAAACCCAGCCGCTAAGATCAAGGATCTGAGCGACGAGCAGATTGAATTGCTGCGTGGCGAAGTGGCGAAGTTCACCACTGAAGGTGACCTGCGTCGCGAAATCAACATGAAAATCAAGCGTTTGATGGACCTCGGTTGCTATCGCGGTCTGCGTCATCGTCGTGGTCTTCCAGTGCGCGGTCAGCGTACCAAGACTAACGCGCGTACCCGTAAAGGTCCGCGTAAGCCGATCCGCAAGTAATCGCCCCAGCGAATCGACAGGAAAATTATCATGGCAAAACCTGCTGCTCGTCCTCGTAAAAAAGTTAAAAAGACAGTGGTTGATGGCATCGCCCACATCCATGCATCTTTTAACAACACCATCGTGACCATCACCGACCGTCAAGGTAACGCGCTTTCTTGGGCTACCTCCGGTGGTTCGGGTTTCCGCGGTTCCCGCAAGTCCACGCCGTTTGCTGCTCAAGTAGCTGCTGAACGTGCTGGTCAAGCTGCGCTGGAATATGGCCTGAAAAACCTCGACGTTAACGTCAAGGGTCCAGGTCCAGGTCGTGAGTCTGCTGTCCGTGCTTTGAACGGCTGTGGCTATAAGATCGCCAGCATCACCGACGTGACGCCAATCCCGCACAACGGGTGCCGTCCGCCGAAGAAGCGCCGCGTGTAATCCAGGAGATTGTAAAGAATGGCTCGTTACATTGGTCCAAAATGCAAACTCGCTCGTCGCGAAGGCACCGATCTCTTCCTGAAGAGCGGCGTGCGCGCGATCGAATCGAAGTGCAACATTGAAGCAGCACCTGGTATCCACGGCCAACGCCGCGGTCGCCAGTCCGATTACGGCACCCAACTGCGTGAAAAGCAGAAGGTCCGTCGTATCTACGGCGTTCTCGAGCGTCAGTTCAGCGGCTACTACAAAGAAGCTGCTGGCAAGAAAGGTGCAACCGGTGAAAACCTGCTGCAACTGCTCGAATGCCGTCTGGACAACGTTGTATACCGTATGGGCTTTGGTTCGACTCGTGCCGAATCCCGTCAGCTGGTATCGCACAAGTCGATCAGCGTTAACGGTCAGACCGTAAACGTTCCGTCCTACCAGGTTCGTGCTGGTGACGTGGTCGCAGTTCGCGAGAAAGCAAAAAACCAACTTCGCATTGTCCAAGCTCTCGATCTGTGTGCCCAACGTGGCCGCGTAGAATGGGTAGAAGTAGACACTGAGAAGAAGTCGGGCGTTTTCAAGAACGTTCCTGCTCGCAGTGATCTGTCCGCCGACATCAACGAAAGCCTGATTGTCGAGCTCTACTCCAAGTAAGGGCTAGAAAATAGGTGCATCCATGCAGATTTCGGTAAATGAGTTCCTGACACCCCGCCACATTGATGTGCAGGTTGTCAGTCCAACCCGCGCCAAGATCACTCTCGAGCCTCTCGAGCGTGGTTTTGGCCACACCCTGGGCAACGCGCTGCGACGCATCCTGTTGTCCTCAATGCCCGGCTGTGCAGTAGTCGAGGCCGAGATTGACGGTGTGCTCCACGAGTACAGCGCCATCGAAGGTGTACAGGAAGACGTAATTGAAATCCTGTTGAACCTTAAAGGTCTGGCTATCAAGCTGCACGGCCGTGACGAAGTTACGCTGACCTTGTCGAAGAAGGGTTCGGGGGTGGTTACCGCTGCCGATATTCAGCTGGATCATGATGTCGAGATCGTTAACCCCGATCACGTAATCGCTAACCTGGCGTCTAACGGCGCCCTGAACATGAAGCTCACCGTAGCTCGTGGTCGTGGTTATGAACCGGCCGACTCGCGTCAGAGCGATGAAGACGAAAGCCGCAGCATTGGTCGCTTGCAGCTTGACTCTTCGTTCAGCCCGGTTCGCCGTATCGCATACGTGGTGGAAAACGC
Source organism: Pseudomonas sp. GV047 (assembly GCF_003058245.1). Lineage (NCBI taxonomy): Bacteria > Pseudomonadati > Pseudomonadota > Gammaproteobacteria > Pseudomonadales > Pseudomonadaceae > Pseudomonas > Pseudomonas sp. GV047. The sequence continues at coordinate 32,491 of NZ_QCWA01000008.1, forward strand.
CCGTGTCGAGCAGCGTACTAACCTGGACAAGCTGGTTATTGATCTGGAAACCAACGGTACTCTGGATCCTGAAGAGGCTATCCGCCGCGCTGCAACCATTCTGCAACAGCAGTTGGCTGCGTTCGTCGACCTCAAAGGTGACAGCGAACCAGTGGTAATCGAGCAGGAAGACGAGATCGATCCGATCCTGCTTCGCCCGGTTGACGATCTGGAACTGACTGTACGTTCGGCTAACTGCCTTAAGGCGGAAAACATTTACTACATCGGCGACCTGATTCAGCGTACCGAAGTAGAACTGTTGAAGACTCCGAACCTGGGCAAGAAATCCTTGACTGAAATCAAGGACGTTCTGGCCTCCCGCGGTCTGTCCCTCGGCATGCGCCTCGACAACTGGCCGCCTGCAAGTCTTAAGAAGGACGACAAGGCGACTGCCTGATCGTCGTAATCACCGAACGTGAGTTTGGTAAGGAATGAACCATGCGTCATCGTAAAAGTGGTCGTCACCTGAGCCGTACCAGCTCGCACCGCAAGGCCATGTTTCAAAACATGGCGGTGTCGCTGTTCGAGCACGAGCTGATCAAAACTACACTGCCGAAAGCTAAAGAACTGCGTCGCGTTGCTGAGCCGCTGATCACTTTGGCCAAGACAGACAGCCTGGCTAACCGCCGTCTGGCTTTCGACCGTACTCGTTCGAAAGCTATCGTTGGTAAGCTCTTCAACGACCTGGGCAAGCGTTACGCTACCCGTGAGGGTGGCTACCTGCGCATCCTCAAGTGCGGTTTCCGCGCTGGCGACAACGCGCCTATGGCGTACGTCGAGTTGGTTGATCGTGCTACTGCCGGCGAAGCTGTAAGCGCCGAGTAAGACGACAAGCTGTAACGAAGAACCGGGCCTAGTGCCCGGTTTTTTGTGCGCGTAACAAAAGCGCGATGTGTACAAGCTTCCTCAGACAGCGCTCAGCACTATGTGCGCGGGGGTATTGTTAGTTATTCTCTATTGAAGCTTACGATTTAATGAATTTGTAGGTGTCATGTTGATGGTCAATACTCCCTCCAAGCCGATTATCCGGCAGTTCCAAGTCCGACCTGAGGAAAATTGAGCATGAGCCAGAATAAAATCCTTACCACCGCCAGCGGCGCTCCCGTTGCGGATAACCAGAATTCCCGTTCAGCCGGCCCCCGCGGCCCGCTGCTTCTTGACGATTTTCACCTGATCGAGAAACTTGCCCATTTCAACCGTGAAAACATCCCTGAGCGTCGTGTACACGCCAAAGGGTCGGGTGCCTACGGTACTTTTACGGTCACCCGGGACATCACCCAGTACACCAGCGCCAAATTGTTCGAGTCCGTTGGTAAGCAAACTCCAACGTTCCTGCGTTTCTCTACTGTGGGCGGTGAGCGTGGTTCCGCAGACACCGAGCGCGATCCCCGTGGTTTTGCCTTGAAGTTCTACACCGAAGAAGGTAATTGGGACATCGTGGGTAACAACACACCGGTGTTCTTCATACGCGATCCGCTGAAATTCCCCGATTTCATCCACACTCAGAAGCGGTTACCGCAAAGCAACCTGAAAAGCGCGCAAATGATGTGGGACTTCTGGTCGCACTCTCCAGAGGCGCTGCACCAGGTCACCATTCTGTTTTCGGATCGTGGTATTCCCGATGGCTACCGTCATATGCACGGCTTTGGCAGCCACACCTACAGCTTGATTAACGCCCGCGGTGAGCGGCACTGGGTGAAGTGGCACTACAAAACCAAGCAAGGCATCAAGAACCTGGCGCCGGCTGAGGCGGCCCGCCTGGCCGGTACTGATCCTGATTACGCCCAGCGTGATCTGTTTGGTGCGATCGAGCGCGGTGACTTCCCGAAATGGCGGGTCTGCATCCAGATCATGACCGAGGCCCAGGCGAACGCCCATTACGAGAATCCGTTTGATGTGACCAAAACCTGGTCGCAGAAAGAATTCCCGTTGATTGAAGTGGCTGAGCTGGAACTTAACCGCAATCCGCAGAACTACTTCGCTGAAGTAGAGCAGGCTGCATTTGGCCCAAGCAACATGGTTCCAGGCGTTGGCCTGTCGCCAGACCGTATGCTCCAAGGTCGGGTTTTCGCTTACGCAGATGCTCACCGCTACCGTGTGGGTACCAACCACCAGCAATTGCCGGTGAATGCTCCGCGCAGCCCGGTCAACAGCTACCAGCGTGATGGCTCGATGGCATTTGGCAGCAATGGTGGTGCGACTCCGAACTACGAACCGAACAGCTACGCCGAAGCTCCGAAGCAAGCGCCACAGTACGCCGAGCCTGCATTGCCCTTGAGCGGTGCGGCTGATCGTTACGATCACCGTGAAGATACCGACTACTACAGCCACGCAGGTGCGCTGTTCCGCCTGATGAATGATGAGCAGAAAGCACTGCTCACCAATAACATCGCCGGCGCAATGAGCGGTGTCTCCAGTGATGTGGTCCAGCGTCAACTGCAGCACTTCTATAAGGCAGATCCTGCTTATGGAGACGCAATCGCAAAGGCACTGGGTGTATCGCTTAACTGACTCTAAACGATAAGCAGAACCGCCCTCATTTGGGCGGTTTTTGCGTTATTTCAGCTACTTTTCTGCGGAAATCTTCACTTTTCTGCCGTTAGTCCCGTGACCTCCGAGTCAGCATGGTTCAAACTACAGACTTTCAAGCAGGGAGATGTAGGGCGATGCAAGGTCACCCCGACGTAATCGATTACCTCAACACGTTGCTGACGGGCGAACTGGCAGCTCGTGATCAATATTTCATCCACTCGCGCATGTACGAAGACTGGGGTTTTACCGAACTCTACGAGCGTATCAACCACGAAATGGAAGAAGAGGCACAGCACGCCGATGCACTGATGCGTCGTATCCTGATGCTCGAAGGTACGCCACGTATGCGTCCCGACGATCTGGATGTGGGTACCAGCGTACCTGACATGCTTGCAGCCGATCTTCGTCTTGAATACAAGGTGCGTGCCGCTCTCTGCAAGGGCATCGAGCTCTGCGAACAGCACAGCGACTTCGTCACGCGGGAAATCCTGCGCGTGCAGTTGAACGATACCGAAGAAGATCACACCTACTGGCTGGAAAAGCAGTTGGGCTTGATCAAGCTGATTGGCCTGGAAAACTACCTGCAATCGCAGTTCTGATTTCCTACAAAAAAGCCCCTGTCACCTCAGCAGTGACAGGGGCTTTTTATTGAGCCTGATAAATCAGGCCCGGTCGCGCGCCAGCAATGGTTTCAAGTAGTAACCCGTATGCGATTGTGGCATCTCGGAGACCTGCTCCGGCGTACCCACCGCAATGATCTGGCCGCCCTTGGATCCGCCTTCCGGCCCTAGATCCACCAGCCAGTCGGCCGTCTTGATCACATCCAGGTTGTGCTCAATCACCACCACGGTGTTGCCGTGATCACGCAAGCGGTGCAACACATCCAGCAATTGCTGAATATCAGCAAAGTGCAGGCCGGTTGTCGGTTCGTCCAGGATATACAAGGTCTTGCCCGTATCGCGTTTGGACAGCTCGCGAGACAGCTTCACCCGCTGCGCTTCACCACCGGACAGTGTGGTCGCCGACTGCCCCAGCTTGATATACGACAGGCCCACATCCATCAGCGTCTGCAGCTTGCGCGCAAGCGCCGGAACCGCATCAAAGAACACCCGCGCTTCTTCGATGGTCATCTCCAGGGTTTCGTGGATGCTCTTGCCCTTGTACTTGATTTCCAGGGTTTCGCGGTTGTAACGCTTGCTCTTGCACACATCGCACGGCACGTAGATGTCCGGGAGGAAATGCATCTCCACCTTGATCAGGCCATCGCCCTGGCACGCTTCACAGCGACCGCCCTTGACGTTGAAAGAGAACCGGCCTGGCCCGTAGCCCCGTGAACGGGATTCCGGCACGCCAGCAAACAGCTCACGAATAGGCGTGAACAGCCCGGTGTAGGTCGCCGGGTTGGAGCGCGGTGTGCGGCCAATCGGGCTTTGGTCGATATCGACCACCTTGTCCAGGTGTTCCAGGCCCTTGATGCTGTCGTGCGCGGCGGCTTCCAGGGTGGTGGCGCCGTTCAAGGCGGTGGCACTCAAGGGGAACAGCGTGTTGTTGATCAGCGTCGACTTGCCTGAGCCGGAAACACCGGTCACGCAGGTCAGCAGGCCCAGTGGTATTTCCAGGTCAACATTGCGCAAGTTGTTGCCACGCGCGCCCTTGAGGTGCAATGCCATCTTCTTGTTGCGCGGTGTACGCTTGGCTGGCACTGCGATCTTCACGCGGCCGGACAGGTACTTGCCGGTCAACGAGTCGGGATGTGCCATTACCTCCGCAGGCGTGCCCTCGGCGACAATATGTCCTCCATGCACGCCGGCGCCTGGGCCAATATCCACCACATAGTCCGCCAGGCGAATCGCGTCTTCATCGTGCTCGACCACGATCACCGTATTGCCGATATCCCGCAGGTGCTTCAGCGTGCCCAGCAGGCGATCGTTATCCCGCTGGTGCAGGCCAATCGAAGGCTCATCGAGGATGTACAACACCCCCACCAGGCCGGCACCAATCTGGCTGGCCAGGCGAATTCGCTGCGCTTCACCACCGGACAACGTATCCGCGCTGCGATCCAGCGACAGATAGTCCAGGCCAACGTTAACCAGGAACTGCAAGCGCTCGCGGATCTCCTTGAGGATCTTGTCGGCAATTTCCCCACGGCGTCCGGTGAGCTTCAGTACACCAAAGTATTCACAGGCATCGCCGATCGGCAGGTTGGTCACCGCCGGCAACGTCTTCTCACCCACCCATACATGCCGCGCCTCACGGCGCAGGCGAGTGCCCCGGCAATCCGGGCAAGGTTGGGTGCTGAGGAATTTTGCCAGCTCCTCGCGCACACTCGCCGATTCAGTCTCGCGGTAGCGCCGCTCCAGGTTCGGCACGATGCCTTCGAACGGGTGGGAGCGCTTGACGATGTCGCCACGGTCGTTCAAGTACTTGAAGTCGACGTTCTGCGAGCCGCTGCCATTAAGGATGACTTTCTGCTGGTCTGCTGGCAGTTGGTTGAAAGGTACTTCAAGGCTGAACTTGTAATGGGCCGCCAACGACCCGAGCATCTGGAAGTAGTAGACGTTACGCCTGTCCCAGCCGCGTATCGCGCCCTCCGCCAATGTCAGGTCGCCGTTGACCAGGCGCTTGATGTCGAAGAATTGCTTCACGCCCAGGCCATCGCAGGTCGGGCAGGCACCGGCCGGGTTGTTGAAGGAGAACAGCTTGGGCTCCAGCTCGCTGATGGCGTGGCCACAGATCGGGCAGGCAAAGCGCGCGGAGAAGATGATCTCTTCACCCGGCTCGTCATCCATCGGCGCCACCAGGGCAATGCCATCCGCCAGCTTCAACGCGGTCTCGAACGATTCCGCCAGACGCTGCTGCAGGTCGGACCGCACCTTGAAGCGATCGACCACGACATCAATCGAGTGCTTCTTCTGCTTGTCGAGTTTCGGCGCTTCGTCCAGCTCATACAGCTTGCCGTTGATACGCGCACGTACGAAACCTTGAGCACGCAGCTCTTCGAATACAGAGAGGTGTTCGCCCTTGCGCTCGCGAATCACCGGCGCCAGCAGCATCAGCTTGGCACCTTCCGGTTGGGCCAGCACCAGGTCGACCATCTGGCTGACGGTCTGGGCCTCCAGCGGAATGTCGTGGTCCGGGCAGCGCGGGATGCCTACCCGCGCGTACAGCAGGCGCAGGTAGTCGTAGATTTCGGTGATGGTGCCCACGGTGGAACGCGGGTTGTGGGAGGTCGACTTCTGCTCAATGGAAATCGCCGGCGACAGGCCTTCAATGGTGTCGACGTCCGGCTTTTCCATCATCGACAGGAACTGCCGGGCATAGGCCGACAGCGATTCCACATAGCGACGCTGACCTTCGGCATACAGCGTGTCGAACGCCAGGGACGATTTGCCGGAGCCGGACAAGCCGGTGATGACGATCAGTTTGTCCCGGGGCAGGGTCAGGTCGATGTTCTTCAGGTTGTGGGTTCTAGCCCCACGAATCAGGATCTTGTCCAAGATGGCCTCGCACGGCGGGCGTAAATAATGCAGGAGTATACGGCTAAAGACTGGATGAATATACACTGTCAAAGTGCCGGGTGCAGCCTTACATGAAAGCTGCGCGGCAAAGCGCCGCATATACCCTCTCAATCGATGGGACTGGTAGAATCGCCGCCGGTTCACACGAGGTTTTTCCATGCACGATCCCCACAGCGAACGCATGAGTAGCGGCGAGACCCGAGCAGCAAGCGGTCTGGCCCTGGTGTTCGCGTTCCGTATGCTTGGCATGTTCATGGTGTTGCCGGTGCTGGCGACCTATGGAATGGATCTGGCAGGCGCGACCCCCGCGCTGATCGGCCTGGCGATTGGCGCCTATGGCCTGACCCAGGCGATTTTTCAGATTCCGTTCGGAATCATTTCCGACCGGATTGGCCGGCGTCCGGTGATTTACCTCGGGCTGATTGTCTTCGCCCTCGGCAGCGTGCTCGCGGCACAATCCGATTCGATCTGGGGCGTGATCGCCGGACGCATCCTGCAAGGTGCCGGGGCGATTTCTGCTGCCGTCATGGCGCTGCTGTCCGACCTGACGCGTGAGCAACACCGCACCAAGGCCATGGCCATGATCGGCATGACCATCGGTCTGTCGTTCGCCGTGGCCATGGTCGTGGGCCCGTTGCTGACGCGTGCCTTTGGCTTGCATGGCTTGTTCCTTGCCACCGGCGGCATGGCGTTGTTCGGGATCGTGATCGTGGCCTTCATGGTGCCGCGCTCCACTGGCACGTTGCAGCACCGTGAGTCGGGCGTCGCACGCAAGGCCCTGTTGCCGACGCTCAAGCACCCCGATCTGTTGCGCCTGGATTTAGGTATCTTCGTATTACACGCAATGCTGATGTGCAGCTTCGTCGCCTTGCCCCTGGCGCTGGTGGAAAAAGCCGGGCTGCCCAAGGAACAGCACTGGTGGGTCTACCTCACGGCACTGCTGATTTCGTTCTTCGCCATGATCCCGTTCATTATCTATGGCGAGAAGAAACGCAAAATGAAACGAGTTTTGCTCGGCGCCGTCGCGACATTGATGCTCACTGAACTATTCTTCTGGCAGTTCGGCGACAGCCTACGGGCGCTGGTTATCGGTACGGTGGTGTTCTTCACCGCGTTCAACCTGCTGGAGGCTTCGTTGCCTTCGCTGATCAGTAAAGTTTCACCGGCCGGCGGCAAGGGCACGGCGATGGGGGTGTATTCCACCAGCCAGTTCCTGGGTTCGGCGTTGGGCGGCATCATGGGCGGCTGGATGTTCCAGCATGGCGGTTTGTCGGTTGTGTTCCTTGGATGCGCCGGGCTGGCTGCACTTTGGTTGGCCTTTGCTGTTACCATGCGCGAACCTCCCTACGTCACAAGCCTGCGTTTGCCGCTATCGCCTGAGGCGATCCGTGAAAGCGGTCTGGTAGAGCGCCTGAAGGCTGTCGTAGGGGTAACGGATGCTGTCGTGGTCGCGGAAGAGGCGGCCATTTACATCAAATTGGACACCGAATTATTGGATCGCGCGACGCTCGAGCAACTGGTCAACCCAGTGCCGACAGCGCGCCCAGCATAGGAGAACGTTATGGCCCGTGGGGTTAACAAAGTCATATTGGTCGGTACATGCGGCCAGGATCCCGAAGTTCGCTACTTGCCTAACGGTAACGCCGTGACCAACCTGAGTCTGGCGACCAGCGAACAGTGGACCGACAAGCAGACCGGCCAGAAGGTCGAGAAAACCGAATGGCACCGTGTGTCGATGTTCGGCAAGGTCGCAGAGATCGCCGGTGAATACCTGCGCAAAGGTTCGCAGGTCTACATCGAAGGCAAGCTGCAAACCCGCGAGTGGGAAAAAGACGGCATCAAGCGTTACACCACTGAAATCGTGGTCGACATGCAAGGCACCATGCAACTGCTGGGCGGTCGTCCACAGGGCGACCAACAGGGCCAGGGTGGCATGTCCAACTCGGCACCGCGTCCACAGCAGTCGCGTCCGCAGCCAAGCCAGCAGCCACAGCGTGAGTCGCGTCCAGCGCCGCAACAGGCCGCTCCGCAGCCAGCTCCGGATTTCGACAGCTTTGATGACGATATTCCGTTCTAGGATATCGCTCGGCGCAATCCGTATAGCTTTCCCAAAAAGCCCCGTGAGCCCTGCTCTCGGGGCTTTTTTGTAATTTCGTGATGCATGAAGCTGCACCCGCAACGGATTAAATCATGGGATGGACGATCGCCGGCCCCAACATTTGTCCTCAGGGGCCACTCGATTTAGGCTGTAACCCACTTCCACAGAACAAGGAGAGCCGCGATGACCTGGTCTGCCAAGCAATACACGATGTTTGAACAACAACGCACTCGTCCGGTCCGTGACCTGGTCGCGGCCATTCCGAATACCGCGGTGCACACAGCGGTGGACCTGGGTTGCGGCCCCGGCAACTCCACCCAGGTATTGGCCGAGCGTTTCCCGCAGGCGCAGGTGACGGGCCTGGACAGTTCCGAGGATATGCTGGTCGACGCCCGCAAGCGCCTGCCCGCGCTGAACTTTGAGCTGGCGGACATCGGTGCCTGGAGTCCGTCGCAGCCATTCGACGTGATCCTTGCCAACGCCTCGCTGCAATGGCTGCCAAACCACGCCACGCTCTATCCGCATCTGGTCGACCAGTTGACGCCTGGCGGCACGCTCGCCGTACAAACCCCGGACAACCTCAATGAACCCGCCCACCGGCTGGCGCGCGAAGTGGCGGCAGATGGCCCATGGGCGGCAAAGATCGGCGCGTTCCAACACAATGAGCGCCACTCGGCGAGCTACTACTACGAGTTGCTGAGCAAACACTGCAGCACCGTGGACGTATGGCGCACCACTTACCAGCACCCGTTGGCGGATCACGCGGCGGTGGTGGAGTGGTTCAAGGGCTCGGGCTTGCGACCCTTTCTCGCGCCACTGACCGATAGCGAAAAAGCCGCTTTCCTACAGGAATACCAGGCGCGGATTACACAGGCTTATCCAGCGCTAGGCGATGGCACCGTATTACTGCCTTTCCCGCGCCTGTTTATTATCGCGACCCGCTGACGGCACAGAAGCAAGCAGCGCTTACGCCGCTGCTGCTTGCGCCTTCAAATACTCATCCGCCGACACTACGCCCGCGTAGCCAAATGCCAACGACGCCATATACGCGCCATGCACCTGCGCCGCCGGAATCACCTGCCCGTTGAATTCCAGGTCGCGGGTGGCGCACGCGTCATGAATCACCGTGACCTTGTAGCCCAGGTCCGCTGCGGCCCGCACCACCGCATCGATGCACATATGGCTCATGCTGCCGACCACCACCAGTTCGGTGATGCTGCGCTGTTCCAGAAGGGCGCGTAGAGGGGTTTCGCGGAACGCATTCACGAAATGTTTAAGCACCACCGGCTCGCTGCCCTCGTTCAGCACCTTGGGGTGCAAATAGGCGCCCTCAGAGTTCGGCGTGAAAAACGGTGCATCCTCGGACGTGAACTCATGGCGCACATGAATCACTGCCTCCCCGTTCTGGCGAAACGCCTGGAGCACCTGCGCAGCCTTGTCCGCGGCGGCTTCCACGCCATCGAGCGGCCACTTGCCTTGAGGGAAGTAGTCGTTCTGGATATCGATTAGGATGAGCGCTTGTTTGGCCATGGGTATTGCCTCGTGATGGGTTGATGGGGCCAGTATGTTAGCTGGCGCCGGGGCGGGGGATTGGCTGCACCGACAATAACAGGGGGAAAACTGACAATGGCGGTTGTTGAGCTGGGCGTGTTGATCTACCACGGTGCGCAGTTGGCAGCGGTGCATGGGCTGACCGATCTGTTTGGTGTCGCCAACCGGATCGCCGCCGAGCATCAATCCGCACAGCTGCCGTTGCTGCGCGTGAGCCACTGGCTGGTGGATGGCGATGGTATACCCACGCGGGTATTCGACAGCCACCCAGGGCCTGAGCAACCGATGATGGCGGTGCTGGTGCCGCCTTCAATCGGCGAGTTCACCGAAGACCAGGCGCCGCCTGCACTGCTCGAGTGGATTCGCCAGCAACACGCTGCGGGCACCGTGCTCGGTGGCGTGTGCATCGGTTCGATCCTGCTGGCGCGCAGCGGTCTGTTGGACGGGCGCAGCGCCACCACCCATTGGTCCTCAGCCAAATCCTTCGCGACCCGTTATCCGGCCGTACGCCTTGAGGCGGATAAACCGATCGTCGATGACGGCGACCTGATCACCACCGCCGGGCTGATGGCCTGGTCCGAGCTGGGCCTGCGCCTGGTCGACCGCCTGATGGGCCCCAGCGTCGCCGCCGCTACCGCGCGTTTCCTGGTGATCGAGCACAGCGACAGTGCCAGCCAGTGCGGCAGCAACTTTGCGCCGATCCTCAGCCATGGCGATGTGGCCATCCTCAAGGTCCAGCATTGGTTGCAAGCCAGTGGCGCGGTGGATGTGTCCGTGGCCGCCATGGCGCAAGAGGCGGGGCTGGAAGAGCGCACGTTCCTACGGCGTTTTCGCAGTGCCACGGGATTGAAACCCACCGAATACTGCCAGCATTTGCGCGTCGGCAAAGCGCGGCAAATGCTGGAGTTCACCACCGCCACCATCGACCACATCGCCTGGACCGTGGGGTATCAGGACCCTGGTGCGTTTCGCGCCACCTTCAAGAAGATCACCGGTTTGGCACCCAGTGATTACCGCAGCCGTTTTGGCGTGTGAATCGTGCAGAACGCCCCACGGTCAGGGTGGTGTCGTGCAGAATAATACAGGCCAACTGCTATCGCTTTTTGCGCAAGCGATTGATTTCAAAGCCATCACTTTTGAACCTGCGTTGGCCTGATCCCTGCAACCTTCCACCCACACACATGGCGGGATGGCCAAGGGGGATGCATGACCCCGACTCAACGCAAGAAATGGGTAGTTGCTCACTCCACGCGAGAGGGCGCTCCCCGGCATGAAGTCGAAACCAACCGAGCCCTTGCGCGGTGGCTGGCGCAAATCCTTGGGCTCAAGTACGGCGGTGATTACGATCCACGCAAACACGCCGGCCGTGAACGCTACCTGCTTCCCACGCAAACACTGATTGGCCCTGCACAGGTGCTGGCCCTTGATATCAAGGGTCCCGAAGACCTGTGGGGCGGTTATGTGGAGCATGATTTCATCGGCACCAAAGCCATCAGTCACGGCCTGCTGGGCCCGGACGCCGCAGCTCCCGAAGGCTGGTCGCCCTTGTTCTGCGAGCGCGTGCGCGACGTTGTGCTGGACGGCCTGAGCGTATTTGCGCTCAACGATGCACGGGAAGCCGCCAAACGCCTGCTCTACAGCGGGCCGATCCGCCTGAAGCCGGTGCATGCCTGCGCCGGGCGCGGCCAAGAGGTTATCCACAGCCTGGATGAGTTCGAGGCCGTGCTGGCGCGCCCCGAAGCGGCCCGGATGTTCAGCGAAGGCGTCGTGCTGGAACAAGACCTGCACGATGTGGTCACCCATAGTGTGGGCCAGAGTTTTATCGGCGATCACGTCATCAGCTACTGCGGCGAGCAATACCTGACCCAGGACGGACAGGGCGAGGAGGTCTACGGTGGCTCCAACCTGCTGGTGGTGCCTGGCGGTTATGACGATTTGCTCAAGCTCGAGCTGCCCGGCGACGTGCGCCAAGCCATCGAGCAAGCCCAGGTCTTCGACGCGGCCGCTGACGAAGCTTACCCAGGTTTCTACGCGTCCCGGCGCAACTACGACATCGCCCAGGGTCTGGACAGCGACGGCCAGCGGCGCAGTGGTGTGCTTGAACAATCCTGGCGCATGGGTGGCGCCAGCAGCGCGGAAGTCGCGGCGCTGCAGAGCTTTATCAACCACCCGGGCCTCAAGGCCATTCAGGTGTCTTCGGTAGAAACCTACGTGGACCAGGCACTGCCCGCAGATGCTATCGAGGTGTACCGAGGCCCGGCGGAAAACAGCGACTTTCTTCTCAAGTACGTGACGGTTAAATCTTATGACGGCTAGAAGCGAAAGCATTGCGATCGACATCGACGACGAACAGATGAGCGGCACGTTCCTCAGCCCCAAATCGAAGGTGCCGGGGGTGTTATTCGTGCACGGCTGGGGCGGTAGCCAGGAGCGCGACCTGGAGCGCGCCAAAGGTATCGCCGGCCTGGGATGCGTGTGCCTGACGTTCGATCTGCGTGGCCACGCGGGCACAGGTATCCCGTTGTCCCGCGTGACCCGTGAAGACAACCTGCGCGATCTGCTGGCGGCCTACGACCGACTGCTCTCGCACCCGGCCATCGACACCTCGGCGGTGGCGGTGGTGGGCACCAGCTATGGCGGCTACCTGGCGGCGATTCTCACCTCATTGCGCCCGGTGCGCTGGCTGGCGCTGCGCGTGCCGGCGCTGTACCGCGACCAGGAATGGCTCAAGCCCAAGCGTGACCTCGATAAGGCCGACCTGATGGATTACCGCAGCACCCTGGTGCACGCCGAAACCAACCGCGCGCTGCATGCCTGCGCGCAATTTACCGGTGATGTGCTGATTGTCGAATCGGAAACCGACGACCATGTGCCCCACGCCACCATCATGAGCTACCGCGCGGCGTGCCAGCACACGCACTCCCTGACGCACCGCATCATCGATGGTGCCGACCACTCCCTGAGCGATCCAGTGTCACAACAGGCCTATACCTCGATCCTGGTGGACTGGATCACCGAGATGGTGGTGGGGGAACGGTTGAGCATCATCCAGTCCCAGTAACGCGGTCATGCCGGTGTTTTCTTCACCCGTAGCGCCTTGGCTTTGGCCTCGACACCGAGGTACATCACCAGGGCGATCAGCAGCGGCAGGATAAAGTAGATGGCCCGATAGGCGATCAGCCCGGCCAGCAAACTGCCGCGCGACGCTTCATGTTGCAGCAGTGCGATAAACACCGCTTCCAGTACCCCGAGCCCGGCGGGGATATGGGTGATGACACCGGCGATCGCGCTGATCAACAGCACGCCCAGCACCAGCGGGTAGTCCAGCTTGGCGGGCAACAAGGTGAAAATCACCGCGGCCATCAGCGACCAGTTCAACGCGCCCAATGCCAACTGCAGGCACGCCATGCGCAGCGACGGCAGGTTGATCTCGATGCCGCGAATCGACCATGCACGCTTTGTCGAGAATTGGCACGCCGCCAGATAGCCCAGGCTGGCCAGCACCAACAGCACACCCACGCCCTGCAGGGCGCCGCTGCTGAGCTTCCAGCCCGGCGGCATGGTCACCAGGCCGCTGCTGAACACCACCCCGGCCAATGCCATATAGCCGAACCAATTGGTGGCCAGGCTCAGCCCGAGAATCTTGGCGATATTGCCGGTGCTCACCCCCAGCCGCGAATACAGCCGATAGCGCATGGCGATTCCGCCGACCCAGGCACTCAGGTTCAGATTGAACGCATAGCTGATGATCCCGACCGGCAGGATCTGCTTCCAGCGCAGCGGTTGGCGAATGTAGGTGCGGCCGATCAAGTCGAAGCAGGCGTAGACGATAAAGCTGCACAACGTCAGCGTGCCCGCGATCAGCAGGGTGCGCAGCTTGAAATCGCCCAGGGTCTGGAACACTTCGCTCCAGTCGATACGCCTTGCGAGCAGGGTGAACAGCACGATCAGCAACAGGAAGAACGCCACGGTCAGCGGTTTCTTCCAGCGCTTGAAGCGTGAATCGCTGGCTTCAGATGTCATGGGTGCGAGCCTCGAAGGGTTTCAACCGTGGCTTGTGCGCCGGCAACCAGCCGGTCAGCGCGGGGAAGTGGCGCATCACATGGAACACCAGGAAACCGACGGTCAGTCGCCATAGCCACAGGCGCGGCTTGCGGTTTTCCGGCATGGTCTGGCAATGCTCCTTGGCGAGTGCGTCCAGGCGTTCGTACAGTTGCTGATTGAACGCCCGGTCACGAATCAGCACGTTGGCCTCCAGGTTCAGCGACAGGCTCAACGGGTCGAGGTTGCTCGAACCCACGGTGCTCCACTCGTCATCCACCAGCGCCACCTTGCCGTGCAGCGGGCGCTGGCAATATTCATGAATCACCACGCCATCCTTGAGCAAGTAGTCGTAGAGCATGCGCGCGGCCAGCTTGGCCAGCAGCACATCGGGCTGGCCCTGCATGATCAATTGCACCTTCACGCCACGGCGCGCCGCATTGCGGATCTCGCGCAGCAGGCGGTAACCGGGGAAGAAGTAGGCATTGGCAATCACCGCGCGTTCCCGGGCTTTGCTCAAGGCATGGATGTAGGCCTCTTCAATGTCGTCGCGGTGTTGCAGATTGTCGCGGTAAATCAGGCGCACCAGGCCGTCGCCTGTATCGGTCGGCCAAGGCGATGGCCGTTGCTGGCGCCGTCGCCAACCGCGCCGCGTGCGCACCTGGCGACCGCTTTGGGCGAGGGCGAAATGATGCAGGTCGGCCACCGCCGGGCCTATCACCTGCACCGCGTAATCCTGCTTGGCCTCGGGGCCGAAATCCCCCAGGTGATCGGCAGAAAAATTGATCCCGCCGATAAACGCCACGGCGGCATCCACCACCACGATCTTGCGGTGCAGGCGGCGAAACCAGTTGGTGCGAATACCCAGGGTCTTGGACGCCGGGTCAAACATCTGCACGGCCACCCCGGCCTGGGCCAATTCGCCGAGAAAAGCGCGGCTCAGTTCGCCGCAGCCAAAGCCATCCAGGCTGACCACCACCTTGACCCCACGCTGCGCCGCGTCGATCAAGATGCGTTGCAGCTCATGGCCGACCTTGTCTTCGAAGAGGATAAAGGTCTCCAGCAGGATTTCCCGCTGCGCCCCGCGCAAGGCGTCGAACACTTTGGGAAAGTACGCCTCGCCGTTCTCCAGCAACGCGAGCCGGTTGTCAGGCTGCCAGCCGTAATCGAGGTCGCGGGCCTTGGCTTCATCCGGCGGCTGGTCGGTAGCAATGTGCTCAACGGCAATGTTCATAGTTCAATCTCCACCGACAGGGGCACGTGGTCTGACAGATGGGACCAGGGGCGGGTGGTCAGCACCTTGGGGTTATGAATCTTTAGATTGCGCACATAGATGCGGTCCAGCGCCAGCAGCGGCAGGCGCGCCGGAAAGGTGCGTGCGGGTTTGCCGTGGGCCTGCATGAAGACTTCCTGCAGGCCGCTTCGGCTGAGGTCGGCGCGTTGGCGCCAGTCATTGAAATCGCCGGCTACCACCAACGGCGCATCCGCCGGGATCTCGCTGATACGCTGCTCCAACAAGCGCAATTGCTGCTGGCGATGCACCTCGCGCAGGCCCAGGTGGATGCAGATCGCATGCACTTCCTGTCCGGTGCCAGGCAAGCGCAGCACGCAATGCAACAGGCCACGGTTTTCATGGCCGCTTTGGGAGATATCGAGGTTGTCGTAGCGCACGATCTGGAATTTCGACAGCAACGCATTGCCATGGTCGCCATGGGGGTAGACCGCGTTGCGCCCGTAGGCGAACTGCGGCCAGATGCTGTCGGCGAGGAACTCGTACTGCGGCATGTTCGGCCAGTCGCTGTAGCGCTGGGGATGGCGCTCGTGGGTGCCGTGGATTTCCTGCAGGAACACCATATCAGCGCCCACACTGCGCACCGCTTCGCGCAGCTCGGGCAGGATGAAACGTCGATTCAAGGCGGTGAAGCCCTTGTGGATATTGACCGTCAGCACCGTGAAGCGAGTGATGGCGACGCTAGGGGTGATGGGCACCCAGTCGGGGATCGCAGCCATGATTGCTCCTGTGAAAGAGTGAGGGGCCTGACCCCCGTTTATGGCTGACTGCGATTTTTGGCCGAAAGTTTCCGCCGTCCTACAGGCGGCATAAACCCATTTGGATCGGTGTCCGGCAATAGGCAGGGGAACGATCAGTGCTCAAATCCGTCAGTTCCTTACAGACCCTTCTGAAGGAGCCCGGTGTTTTGCTGAATCTAAAGACTGCATTACTGCTCGGCGCGCTGCTGTTCTGCGGCAGCGGCGCACTGTACGCCGCGGCCACCGCGCCGGAGCCCGAGGCGCCGGCAAAGCCGGAGTTGCTGGTGGAGGGTGGATTGCTCGGTGCCATCAGTTCCAGCATCGATGATGTGCAGAACAAGCTCGACCTCAATCAGAACCTCGTTGATGCCTGGCGCTTGCGCGCGGATCGCGCGGCGGATGAAGTCGGCCGGTTGGTTGACCAGACGTCGGAGCGTTCGCCGTGGAGCGTGGCCGGCGACTTCCTGCTGCTGTCCAGTGTGTGGATTGGCGCCTTCGCGCTGTTGACGTTGCTGGGGCGCTTTATCGTGCGGCGCTTGAACCGGCGCCCGTTCGTCGAACGCCGCGGGCGCCTGCAAGGCGTACTGGGTTATGTGGTGCCCTACACGATCCCGGCGTTGATCTGCCTGCCGCTGACGCTCTATGTCAGTCACTTCCTGCCCACGTCCATAGGTCGCGCCCTGGCGCTGTGCTTTGCCTATGCGACCAGCAGCGGCATCTTCTCCACGTCGATGCTGCTGTGCGTGATTGTGATGTTCAACGTCGGCCATAAGCGGCCGGCGGTGCAGATCATTCGCGACTACTGCCCCAAGCCGCTGTTCCTGATCGGCTTCCTCGCGGCCCTCAGCGACGCCCTGACCAGTCCACAGATCGCCCGCCAGCTCGGCGGCAATATCACCAGCAGTATCGCGGTGTTTACCGGCCTGTTCGCGGCGGTGATCTTTGGCGTGCTGGTGGTGCGCCTGCGCCGCCCGGTGGCCCACCTGATCCGTAATCGACCGCTGGCCCAGCGCCTGAAACACCCGGCGTTGCAGCAGTCGCTGCGGGTATTTTCCGGCCTTTGGTACTGGCCCATCCTGTTGATGGTGCTGGTCTCGGCGATCAACCTGATCGGCGCCGGCGACGACAACCAGAAAGCCCTGCGCTGCGCGCTGTTCACCACGATTCTGTTGATCGGCACGGTATTCCTGAGCACGGTGCTGCAACACCTGTTCAAGTCCCGCAGCCAAGTGGCGATCCAGCGCAGCAGTGCCTACAAGGAGCGTTTTCTCAGCCTCTTGCACGCGATCCTGCGTATCGTCATGGCCATCGCCTTTATCGAAATCCTCGGGCGCATCTGGGGCGTATCGCTGTTCGAATTTGCCCAGCGCAACTCGGTAGGCCGTGCGATCAGCGACTCCCTCAGCAGCATCGGCCTGATCCTGTTGATGACCTGGCTGTTCTGGGTCGTACTCGACACGGCGATCCAGGAAGCGCTGAAACCGCCGGTGAACAAACGCTCCAATCGCCAGCCCAGCACAAGGGTGAAGACCATCCTGCCGCTGCTGCGCAATGCGATCAAAATCATCCTGGTGGTGATCTGCGCAATCACCACCATGGCCAACCTCGGCATCAACGTCGCGCCGTTGCTGGCGGGGGCCGGTGTGGTCGGCCTGGCGATTGGTTTCGGCTCCCAGCAATTGGTGCAGGACGTGATCACCGGCCTGTTCATCATCATCGAAGACACCTTGTCCATCGGCGACTGGGTGGTGCTTGATTCCGGCCACGCCGGCACCGTCGAAGGCCTGACCATCCGCACCCTGCGCCTGCGCGATGGCAAGGGGTTCGTGCATTCGGTGCCGTTCGGGCAGATCAAGGCGGTCACCAACCAGTCGCGGCAATTTGCCTATGCGTTCTTCTCGGTGCAGTTCACCTACGACACCGATGTGGACAAGGCCGTGGAGCTGATCCGCGAGGCCGGGCAGTCTATCCGCGACGATGTGTTCCTCAAGTACAACCTGCAAGGGCCGCTGGAGGTGTTTGGCGTCGACAAGATGGACCTCAATGGCGTGGTGCTCACGGCGCAGTTTCGTACTGTGTCGGGTGGGCAATACGCGGTGAGCCGTGCGTTCAACCAGCGTTTGAAAAAGCTTGTGGATAACTGTGATGCGGTGCACTTCGCGCAGACTTATCCACAGCAGGTTTTGTTGCCCAAGCGTACATCCCAGGTGGATGAGCCGGATGAAGAGGTGCCGGCGTCGGTGGTGTTGACGGAGCAGCCCAGGCCTCAATGAGGCCCTCAACTTCAATGCCTGATCAACTTCTCCTGCACCGCCTGCTGATCCACCTCCAGCAACACCTGCTGCTTGCCGGCGACCATCACCGCCGCCGGCAACCCATCCCGATACACAACCCGATTCCCACTCACCGCCGGCACCTTGCTGCCCGGTAACAATGTGCCCACCAGGTTCAGCGGGTCAGCCCCGCACACGGCGATCAAACTCCCGTCATGGGGGCGGCGCCGCACCTCGCGCAGCAACGGGATCGCCTCCGGCAACGCAAACTGCTCACCCGCCAGCCCGCTGACAAACCGCCCACCGCGAATCTCACCCCGGGCTTCCAGCCGATGGAATGTGCGTAGCAGTTCGCGCCAACTCGGCAACCAATCCGCCTCGCGCTCCAGCAAGCGCCAGAACACCACGCCATAACGGCGCAGCAAGGTCATCGCCACATGTTCCAGGGTTTCGGCCGAGTGCGGGCCGGCGGCGGTCGAGGGGCGGCGAATCAGCGCCCAGCGCCCGGCATCGTCCATGCCGCCGATAAACGCCCCACGCCCGCGCCGACTGCTGCGCGCCTGGCGCTTGCTGGCCGGGGTGGTCAGTGCGCGCAACCCGGCAAAGCTGTCGGCATTCACCAGGCCGGCGCCGACCAGTTCCTGCAAGGCGGTTTCCAGTTCGCTGCGCAGCAGATGGGCTTCGTGCACCAGCTCATCGAAAAACAGCGCGCCGTGTTCGCGCAAGGCCAGGTGGACTTTCTGCGCCTTGGGCGACAGCGTCGTGCTGTCGGTGGGTTCGGTGAGCCCGCTCCACAATGCCACCTGGCTGCGCGGCAACAGCACCACCGGCGTACTGCGCAGGGCGATGGCGCCGGACTTGTTGCTCAAGCGCGTCCACACCAGCCTGCCGCTGCGGCACAGCTCGTCGAGCCAGGTCGATGAGTAATCCTTGAGCCGTGCACTGAGCAGGTCACTGTCCCAGGCCGACGTGGCGGCGGCGTAGCCTTCGAACTGGCCGACAATCTGCGGCAGCATCGCGCTGCCCTGGCCCCGCGTGCTGTCGGATAGGTGCTGCCAATCGAACAGGAAGCGCATGAAATCCTGCAGCGCCACCGGCTCGATTTCCCGGCGCAGGCGCTTGACCGTGTAGCGATGAATGCGGGCGAGCAGATGCCGTTCGCACCATTGTTCCTCGAGTGCGCCGGGGCTGAAGCGACCGCGCAGCACGTAGCCTTCCTGCTCCAGGCGGGCCAGCGCCCGGGTAACGTCGGCCAGCGGCAGGGCCAGTGGCGCGGCGATCTCGATAATGCTCTGCGGGCCGAAGCCACCCAGGCGCGCACGCAGCAGTTCCACCAGCGCGTCGTCAAAGGTCCAGGGCTCATCGAAGCCGGGGAGCAACGGCAAATTGTTGGGGTAGATCGCCTGCAAACACCCCAGGCGCTCCACCGCGACCCACAGGCCATTGGACAATTGAAAGGCGCGGCCAGCCTTGGCCAAGGCGTTCAGCCACTCGGCCCATGGCACCGTGACTTCGTGACTGGCGATGCACGCCAGGCTCATCAGCGCCTCATGCATTTCATCCACGCCATGGGGCGCCGGCCAGGCCTCTTCGCGCACGCCGGCGATGGCGTCCGCATCCAGTGCGCCGAGGTCGTCGGTGCTCTGCGGGTCGCTCCAACGGCGGTTGAGCACGGCCTGGGTGCGGCGTTCTTCCAGCGGTGCATCGTCGAGAAAGGTGTAGGGGCGCGCGCTGAGGATTTCGGCGGCCATGGGCGAGGGCGCCGGCAGGTCGCGGCTGATCAAGCGCACTTCGCCGCGCTCCATGCGCCGCAGCAAGGCAAGCCAGGCGTCGCTGTCCATGGCTTCGTGCAGGCAGTCATCGAGGGTTTGTTCCACCAGCGGGTGCTCGGGCACTTCGCGTTCGCCGGCGAGGTTTTCCAGGCAGGCGATCTGGTCGGGGAACACACTGGCGATCAGGTCTTCGCTCTTCATACGCTGCAGCTGCGGCGCCACTTTGCGTCCGCCGGTAAAGCGCGGCAGCGCCAGGGCCACGCCGGCGTTCCAGCGCCAGCGCACGCCGAACAGCGGCGCATCCAGCACCGCCTGGATCAGCAGGTGTTCAGCACTGTGGCTGTTGAGGTAACGCCACACCTCATCCAGCTCGAAACTGTGGCTGGTGGATAGCGACAGCACGATCGCATTTTCGCTGGCTGCCGCCTGCAATTCGAAATTGAAGGTGCGGCAAAAACGCTTGCGCAAGGCCAGGCCCCAGGCCCGGTTGATGCGGCTGCCGAACGGCGTGTGGATGATCAACTGGGTGCCGCCGGATTCGTCGAAAAACCGCTCCATGATCAACGTGTCCCGGGACGGCAACGCGCCGAGGGCCAGGCGCGCGCGGGCCAGGTAGTCGAGGATCTGTTCGGCGCTGGCGCGGTTCAGGCCAAGGGTGCCGGTGAGCCACTCTTGCGCCGGTTGCAGGTCGCCGGGGCTGGCGCTGAGCAGGGTGTCGAGTTGCCCCTGCAAACGCGCGACCGCGGCGGATAACTCATTGCTGCGCCCTGGCGCTTCGCCGAGCCAGAACGGAATGGTCGGCGGCTGGCCATGGGCGTCTTCGACCCGCACTTTGCCGGCTTCGACTCGCAAGATCCTGTAGGACGTATTACCGAGCTGGAAGATATCCCCGGCGATGCTTTCCACCGCGAAGTCTTCGTTGACGCTGCCGATGTTCAGGCTCTGGGGTTCGAGCAACACACTGTAGTCGGCGTTGTCGGGGATGGTGCCGCCGCTGGTCACGGCGGTCAGCCTGGCGCCACGGCGGCCGCGCAGGGTGCGGGTCAGGGCATCGCGGTGCAGGTACGCGCTGCGGATACCCTGGCGCCCGTTGTAGCCGTCGGCGAGCATCTGCAACAGCGCCTGGTAGTGGCGTTCATCCAGGGTGGCGTAGGGCGCGGCGCGGTGGATCAGGTCGAGCAGGACCTGCTCCGGCCACTCCTGGGCACTGACCTCGGCGATGATCTGCTGGGCCAGCACGTCCAGGGGCGCCACCGGGATCTGCAAGGTGTCCAGTTCTCCCCGCCGCACACAATCGAGCAGGGCGGCGCATTCGATCAGATCGTCGCGGGTGGTGGCGAACAGGCGCCCCTTGGGCGTGCCGCCGACCTGATGCCCGGAGCGGCCCACCCGTTGCAGAAAGCCGTTGATGGAGCCCGGCGAACCGATCTGGCACACCAAATCGACATCGCCGATATCAATCCCCAGCTCCAGTGACGCGGTGGCGATCAGCACTTGCAACTCGCCGGCCTTGAGCCGTTGCTCGGCATCCAGGCGCATTTCCTTGGCCAGGCTGCCGTGGTGGGCGGCCACGGCGCTCTTGCCCAGGCGCTCGCTCAGGTGCCGAGCCAGGCGTTCGGCCAGGCGCCGGGTGTTGACGAAGATCAGCGTGGTGCGGTGCTCACGGGCAAGGGCGGCGAGGCGGTCGTAGACCAGCTCCCAGACATCGTTGGCCATCACCGCCGACAGCGGCACCGGCGGAACTTCGATATCCAGGTCGCGGGGGCGGGCATGGCCGATGTCGACGATGTCGCACGTTCGCTCAGTGCCCACCAGAAAGCGCGACACGGCTTCAATGGGTTTTTGCGTGGCCGACAGACCGATGCGGGTCAGCGGCTCGGCGCACAAGCCTTGCAGGCGCTCCAGGCTCAGGGCCAGGTGGCTGCCGCGTTTGCTGGCGGCGATGGCGTGGATTTCATCGACGATCACCGTGCGCGCGCTGGCCAGCATCTGCCGGCCGGAGTCCGAGCCCAGCAGCACGTAGAGCGATTCCGGTGTGGTCACGAGGATATGCGGCGGGCGCTTGCGCATTTGTGCGCGGTCTTTCTGCGGGGTGTCGC
This sequence comes from Pseudomonas sp. GV047, assembly GCF_003058245.1. Lineage (NCBI taxonomy): Bacteria > Pseudomonadati > Pseudomonadota > Gammaproteobacteria > Pseudomonadales > Pseudomonadaceae > Pseudomonas > Pseudomonas sp. GV047. The sequence goes on from NZ_QCWA01000008.1 coordinate 54,445, forward strand.
CGGTGCGCACGGCGGTGCGGATCACCAGCGGCGGCAGGCCCAGGCGCTGCAAATGCTCGGTGATCCCGGCCAGCGGGGTTTGCAGGTTGATCTGGATGTCATTGGACAGCGCCTTGAGCGGCGACACATACACCACCAGCGTCTCGTCCGGCAGTTGCCCGCCGTTGGCCAGGCCCTGGTGAACCAGGTCATCGAGCACCGCGAGGAACGCCGTCAGCGTCTTGCCGGAGCCGGTGGGCGCTGCGATCAGCGTCGAGCGGCGCTGGCGGATCAGCGGCCACGCCTGGGCCTGGGCGCTGGTCACCGAAGGGAAGGTGTGGCGGAACCAGGTGCTGACGGCGGGGTGGAAGCCGTTCAATACCGTGTCGGTTGATTCAGGAAGGTTCATGCCTAAGTTATGCGGCCCGCTCCAACAAGTTGCAACCCCGCACTTTATCCGTGACGGTTGCGCTACAAACCCGCAAAATGCAACGATTCTGGAATAAACCTACGGCACGCCTCACGGGCTTGCCGACCATAACCATCGTTCCAAACAGACCGGGCCTGCTCAATCTATGCGAATGCGCCTTATGTTACTGGGCGGCGGGAATGCCCTCGGGCAGGCGCTGATTCGCCTCGGTGCAGAGGAAGACATTGGTTTCCTCGCACCCAAACCGCCCCAAGACGGCTGGGATGCCGCAAGCCTCACCCAATTGCTCGACGACACCCGTCCCGATGCGTTGATCAACCTCGCCTACTATTTCGACTGGTTCCAGGCCGAAGCCGTCAGCGAAACCCGCCTGGCCGCCCAGGAGTTCGCCATCGAGCGCCTGGCCGAACTGTGCCAGCACCACAACATTACCCTGCTGCAACCGTCCAGCTACCGCGTGTTCGATGGCTCCCGTGCCACCGCCTACAGCGAAAAGGACGAGCCGGTGCCCCTGGGCCTGCGTGGCCAGGCGTTATGGCGGATCGAACAGAGCGTGCGTGCGACGTGTCCGCAACATGTGCTGTTGCGTTTTGGCTGGCTGCTGGATGACAGCGTCGACGGCACCCTCGGGCGCTTCCTGGCCCGGGCCGAGAAACCGGATGAATTGCTGATGGCCGACGACCGTCGCGGCAACCCGACGCCGGTGGACGATGCCGCGCGGGTGATCATCTCGGTGCTCAAGCAACTCGATTGCGCGGCGCCACTGTGGGGCACATACCACTACGCCGGGCATGAGGCGACCACGCCGCTGGCGCTGGGCCAGGCGATCCTCACCGAAGCGCGCAGCTACCATGCGCTGGCCATTGAAGCGCCCACCGCCCAGGCCCACGCGGCACGGCCGGATGCGGCAGACGAACCGCAGCATGCGGTGCTGGCCTGCAAGAAAATCCTCCACACCTTCGGCATCAAGCCGCGGGCGTGGCGAGCGGGGTTACCGGCGTTGCTGGACCGGTTCTACCGCCATAGCTGACACGACACAAAGCAAAATGTGGGAGGGGGGGTGCTGTGGTGATGGGGACTTGTCCCTCACCACAGCAACCCCCCTCCCACATTGGTTATGCAGTGTTGCTTAGAACTTGTAGCCTATACCCACCATGTAAACCATCGGGTCCACGTCCACATTGACCTTGGCCCGGGTGCCAGGCGCCACGGCGTTGTTTTCCACGGTGGCCTTGGTGCTGATGTCGATGTAGCGGGCCTGGGCGTTGATCATCCACTTGTCGTTGATCATGTAGTCCGCGCCGATCTGCGCAGCCCAACCCCAGGAGTTCTCGGCCTTGAAGTTGCTGAAGCCGGCTTCGGAGGCGCGGCTGCCGACGTGTTCGTCGTAGATCCAGGTGTAGTTGATACCGGCGCCTACATACGGCTGGAATGGGGATTTATTGTCCAGCGGGTAGTACACGACGCTCAGGGTCGGCGGCAGGTGTTTCAGCGTACCGAGCTTGCCGTTGGCGGCGCCGAGGGCGGTGCCCTTGATCTTCACGTCATGCTCGAACGGCGTGGCCGCCAGCAGTTCGATACCGACATGGCTGGTGAGCATGTAGGCGAAGTTCAAGCCCAGCTGGGTGTCGCTGCTCATGGTCGCCTTGCCGCCCAGGTTGGCGCCGGCCAGTGGGCCCTGGTCAACTTTGACGGTGCTGCTGTCTGCCTTCGGGTTCACGGTGATTGCACCGGCACGAATCAGAATGTCGCCCGCTTCGTGAGCGTGGACGGCAGGGGCGGCGAGTGCGAGGGCGAAGAGGGACGCGCCGAGCAGAGACTTGTTCATGGGAGCTCCAGAGGACGTTTAGAAGTTGTACGTCCAATGGTAAAGATCGTTCCGTCCGGTCTTTTGACTCAGCTCAATGAAAGGGCGATCAGCGTTATTCCGGCAGTTCGTAGATATAAATTTTCTCGGCATCCATCTGGTAGCCGGCGTCGGCCAGTTCACTGGTGGACGGTTTGACCTGCATCGCCCCCTCGATCCAGTACGGCTGGTAGAGCTCATCGAGCTTCACGCCGAGTTCGCTTTTCACGTGCACGATCTGATTCGATGGCGGCGGCGGCACATGGATGCACGCGCCGAAGTACGGCACCAGCAGGAACTCGGTGGTGCGCCCTTCTTCACTGACTTCCAGCGGCACGATATACCCGGGCAGGCGGATGTGCTGGCCATCGAGGCTCTGCACCACCGGCGCATTGGGCAGATCCTGCTTGGCCGCTGGCGCCGCTTCGACGGACAAGGCATCGGCCATGTTCGACAGGTCGTGCAGCGGTTTCATGTTGGGGATTTCCGGTGGCGCGTCCGGCGGGATCATCTCCTGCCAGGACAAATCCCTGGGCTGGTCCTCCGCCCAGGCCGGCACGGCCACCAGCAGCAATAACGCAAACAGAGCGCGACGCATCGAAGCCTTCCTCATAAACGTATGGACAGCCCATCGGCCAGGGATTGTCGGTAGGCGCGCCAGGCGGGCACGCTGCCCATCAATAGCGCTGCCGCCAGGATACCGGCGAGCAGGGTCCATTCATATTCGCTGGGCCACGACATCGGCAGGTCGAGGCCGTAATTGGCCTGCAAATACCCGCGCGATGCGGCGATGCACACATACAGCAAGCCCACGCCTGCGATCACCCCGGACAGGGCCAGGGCGAAGGCTTCGAAAATCAGCAAGGTTGCGATATGCCACGGCCGCGCGCCCACCGAGCGCAGGATCGCCATTTCGCGGCGGCGTTCGTTGAGGCTGGTGAGGATCGCGGTGAGCATGCCGATCAAACCGGTCAGCACCACGAACAGCGAGATCACGAACAAGGCTTTTTCGGCGGTGCCCATCATGCTCCACAGCTCTTGCAGCGCCACGCCGGGCAGGATCGCCAGCATCGGTTCGCCACGGAATTCGTTGATCTCCCGCTGCAGGGCGAAGGTGGAAATCTTGTTGTTCAGGCCGAGCATAAAGGCCGTGATGGCTTGCGGGGTGAGGTCCATGTTGCGCGCCTGGTCGGCACTGATGCGGCCTTTGCCCTGGGCCGGTACGCCGTTGTGCCAGTCGATATGGATCGCCTCCATGCCGCCGAGGCTGATATGCAGCGTGCGGTCCACCGGCGTGCCGGTGCGCTTGAGAATACCGACCACGGTGAACGGTTTGTCATCGTGTTTTACCAGGCTGACCACCGCCACGCCGTGGGCCAGCACCAGCTTGTCGCCGAGCTTGTAGTGCAGGGCATCGGCGACTTCGGCGCCGAGCACCACTTCGAACGGGTCGGTGGCGAAGGCACGGCCGCTGGCCAGCTCCAGGTTTTGCTTGCGCCCGTACTGGTAGTGCTCGAAGTACGACTCGTTGGTACCCATGACGCGGTAGCCGCGGTGGGAGTCGCCGAGGGAAATCGGGATCGCCCATTTCACCTGGGGGCTGGCGGCGAAGTGCTCGTAGCTGTCCCACCGAATGTTGTTGGTGGCGTTGCCGATGCGGAACACCGAGTACAGCAGCAGGTTGACCGAACCGGAGCGCGCGCCGACGATCAGGTCGGTGCCGCTGATGGTGCTGGCGAAACTGTTGCGCGCCTCAACGCGCACGCGTTCCACCGCCAGCAGCAGGCACACCGACAAGGCGATGGCGAAGGCGGTGAGGATCGCGGTAAAGCGGCGGTTAGCCAGGCTGGCCATGGCTAGACGAAACAGATACATCTCAAACCTCTGCGGGCGTGGCGGCGCGATTGAGTTCGGCCAGCGACAGGTTGCGGTCGAACAACGGCGCCAGGCTCTGGTCATGGCTGACAAACAACAGGCTGGCGCCGGCTTCGCGGCATTCGGCGAACAGCAGTCGAATGAAGGCTTCGCGGGCGTCGTAGTCCAGGGCCGAGGTGGGCTCGTCGGCGATCACCAACTCCGGTTGGCCGATCAGTGCACGGGCGGCGGCCACCCGTTGCTGTTGGCCGATGGACAACGAGTCGGCACGGCGCTCCAGCAGGTCTTTGTCCTTCAAACCCAGGTGCGCCAGCAAGGTCGCGGCGGCCTGGTCGACGCTGCCGTGGCGTTGGATCGCCCGTTGCGCGCGCAGCTTGGAAAAGTGGCAGGGCAACTCGACGTTCTCGCGCACCGACAGGAACGGCAGCAGGTTGAACTGCTGGAAGATATAGCCGGTGTGGTCAACACGAAAGCGGTCCCGGGCGCCGGCCGAGAGTTCGGTCAGCTCCTGGCCGAGCAGGCGGATGCTGCCCTGGCTGGGCTTCTGCACACCGCCGAGCAGGCCGAGCAAGGTGGTTTTGCCACTGCCGCTCGGCCCCTTGAGAAACAGGGTTTCCCCCGCTTCCAGGCGGAACGCGGGGATGTCCAGCAACTGTGGGTGACCGGGCCAGTTGAAGCCCAGGTCAGACAGTTCGATCAATGGGTGGGTCATGGGCGCTCAGAACTTCAGGGTGGCTGCGGTGGCGGTCGCTTCAACACCTTGCTGGCCGCTCGGGCCGATCAGTTGTACCTGAATTTTCTGGGTGGCGGGGAAGGTCTTGAACACCTGGGTCAGGTCCAGGTTGCCCAGGGCGGTCGGCGTGGCACAGGTGAATTGGTAGTGGGCGTGGATTTCACTGTGATCGTGATGATGCTCGTGGGCGCCGTCTTTGGCGTCGTCATCATGATCATCGTCATCGTGGTCGGCTTCCGGTTTGTCGCCGAACAGCGGGCTGTTGAGTTCCTGGGAGCTGATCACGCAACCCGCGGCCTTGGGCAGGTTGAACAGCGCCAGTGGGTTCTCCAGTTGTTTGCGTGCAGCGGCGACCTTGGCTTTGTCGGCTGCGCTGGTGGCGAGGTGTTCGAAACCCACCAGGTTCATCGCCGGGCTGTCCAGTTCAAGCTCCAGGGCCTGGCCGTCGAGTACCGCGTTAAGGCGGCCGACGCCATGTTCGTGGGCGCCGAGGCTGCCGTGTTCGTGATCGTGGTCATGCTCGTCGGCAGCGTGAGCGATGGCGAGTGGCAACAGGGCAAACGGCAAAGCAAGCAACAGACGGCGCATGGGAAAGCTCCAGGAGATGAAAGTTTTGTTATGTGATCTTATAACAATAGTGCCGAGAGTTTGCCCGCCCGCTTGGCGTTGCGCAAGCCGCATGGGAGCATGCTCGTCAGAAAAAATGCAGGAGTAAGGACGATGTTGCGAATTCGTGGAACCATCGGCGACCTGCCGGTGGACTTGACCCTGGAGCTGGACGACGGCGATTGGGCACGACTCGGCGCGCAGTTGCAGGCAACGCCCATGGCAAGTGCGCCCGCCGCGCCGGCAGCGCCGGTCAAGCCGAACGATGATCTGTGGCAGAACGCCCAGGACCTGTTGCGCAACGCCGGGCAACTCAGTGGCCTGGAACTGCTTGATCGACTGGAAGGTTTGGCGGGGGATGCCGCGGCGGGCAAGCGCCTGTTGGTGCGCCTGCGCCATAGCGCCAAGGTCAAGGTGGCCAGCGGCGGGGATACGCCGCTGTACAGTTGGATCGGCGATTAGTACAGCGCGGCGAACAACTTGCGGCGGTACACGGTCACCAGCGGGTGATCATTGCCCAACAGTTCGAATACCTGCAGCAAGGTCTTGTGCGGCAGGCCTTCGCTGTAGCTGCGGTTGCGGATAAACAGCTTGAGCAAGCCTTCCAGCGCCGCGTCGTACTGCTGGCGCGCCAGTTGCTGAATCGCCAGTTGATAGGCGGCTTCGTCATCCTGCGGGTTTTGCGCCAGGCGGCTTTTCAGCTCGGCGGCGTCCGGCAGGTCGGCGGCCTGGCGCAGGAAGGTGATTTGCGCCTTGGCGCCGGCGAGCGCTGCTTTGTGGTCATCGCTCTTCACCGCATCGAGCACGGTTTGGGCTTCACCCAACTCACCGCGTTCGGCCAGGCAACGGGCGTACAGAATCAACGCGGCGGCGTTGGTGTTGTCTTCACCCAGCAGCGCCACCAGCACGGCCTCGGCGTCGCTGATGCGGCCATCGGCAAACAGCGCCTGGGCCTGCTCCAGCGGGTCAGCCGCCGCCGGTGGTGGCATCTTCACGTGAGGCTCCAGCAGCGCCCGCACCGCCGACTCCGGCTGCGCCCCGGCAAACCCATCCACCGGCTGGCCATCCTTGAACAGCACCACCGTCGGCAGGCTTTGAATGCCAAAGCGCGCGACGATGTCCTGCTCCGCTTCGCAATCAACCTTGGCCAGCAGCAGCTCACCCTGATAACTCTGGGCAATCTGCGCCAGCATGGGCATCAACGCCTTGCACGGCGCGCACCACTCGGCCCAGAAATCCACGAGCACGGGTTTTTCGAAGGAGTTCTGGATCACGGCCTGGTCGAAATTGGCGCTGGTGACGTCGAAGATGTACGGCGTGGGTTCACTCATGGGGCGTCTCGAATAAAGCGGGAATGGGGCAACTATAAGGGCTGGCGCCGCGAATGGTACAGGCTCACCTTGCGAAACTCCCAAGGCTCGGCCAGGTCCGGCAACGTCAGTGCATCGAGTATCTCCAGCCGCCGATAAGCGGGGTGCTGGAAGTCCCGCACGCGCGAGTCCGCCACCAGCGCTTCGCGGCCTCGGCTGAGGAAGTGGTCGAGCAACGGCAGGTTGGCGCGGTCGTAGAGCACGTCGGCGACCAGGATCAGGTCGAAGCGGTCGGCTTCGGCGAAAAAGTCCGCCGAGTAACTCAGTTCCACGCCGTTGAGTTCGGCATTCGCCCGGCAGGACGCTAACGCCAGTGGGTCCAGGTCGCAGGCCACCACTTCCAACGCGCCGGCTTTGACCGCGGCAATCCCGGCCACACCGGAGCCCGCGCCGAAATCCAGCACGCGCTTGCCTTGCACCCATTGCGGGTTCGCCGCCAGATACCGCGCCAGCGCCAAGCCGCTGGCCCAGCAAAAACTCCAGTAGGGCGGTTCATGCAGGATGCGTCGGGTTTCCTCGGGGCTGAAGGCGCGGTTCATGTTGTCCGCATCCAGCAGCCACAATGAAAGCGCGGTGCCCGGCAGCGGGCAGGGCACCAGTTGGGCGTCGCCGATCAGCGCGCTCAGGGCGCGCTGCAAGTCCAGCGGCGGCGTCATGGTGCCTTGACGAGTTCCAGGGGGCCGGTGGTCTGGGTGATCGCCTGGGTGATGCGTACGGCAGGCAGGTGCAGGATCAACTGGCCGGATTGGCTGGCACGGCCACGCAATTCGACCCGCGCACCGGCTGGGAACGCCTCGGGGTTGTAGCGCAGACGGAAGGCCAGGGGCTTGCCGTTGCCGGTCAAGACGCTGCTCGCCAACAGTTGTTGCGGGCGCGAACGGTCATCGATCACCAGCAGCGCCATCTCGACTTCGGCGCCGGCCGGTACGTTGGTGAGGCTGCCGCTGATTTCGCGTTGATAGGCGGGCAGGGGACCGAGGTCTTCAATGCCGGGGACTTTTTTCTCTTGTGCGGGCGTCGGTTGAGGGGCGGCCGGCTTGGGGGCTTCGCTGCTGCAGGCGACCAGGACACTGAACACGGTGAGCAAAACAAGTGGTCGTAACTGCATGTACGGCTCCAGAAAAGGACAAAATCCGTGGCTTGAAATATAAGAAACATATAGGCCTGCCTATATACCGTAAAGGCTATGGCTTGTCTTGCCACAGGGATGCGCTACCATGGCCCTCCCTTTTTTTGTTGCCTGCCACCATGCACTGTCCCTTCTGCGGTGCCAACGACACCAAGGTCATTGACTCGCGTCTGGTCGCCGAGGGCGATCAAGTGCGTCGCCGGCGCGAATGCCTGGCCTCTGGCTGCGGTGAACGTTTCACCACCTTCGAAACCGCCGAACTGGTATTGCCGCGCCTGATCAAGTCCGACGGCAGCCGCCAGCCTTTCGACGAAGAAAAACTGCGCGCCGGTATGCAGCGCGCCCTGGAAAAACGCCCGGTGAGTGTCGAGCGGCTGGAGGCGGCGCTGGCGCATATCAAGCACAAGCTGCGCGCCACCGGCGAACGCGAGGTCAAGAGCCTGGTGGTGGGAGAGCTGGTGATGGGCGAGCTGCAAAAGCTCGACGAAGTCGCCTATATCCGTTTCGCTTCGGTGTATCGACGCTTCCAGGACCTCAACGAGTTCCGCGAAGAGATCGACCGCCTGGCCCGTGAGCCGGTCAAAGAATGAACCCACTTTCTGCTGAACAGGCTGTGCTGGACGCCCATTACATGGCCCGCGCCCTCGAACTGGCGCGCAACGGCCTGTACACCACCCACCCCAACCCGCGTGTGGGCTGCGTGATTGTCCGCGCTGGGCAGATTGTCGGCGAAGGCTGGCATGTGCGCACCGGCGAGCCCCATGCGGAAGTGCATGCCTTGCGGGCTGCCGGTGACAAGGCGCGCGGCGCCACGGCGTACGTAACCCTCGAGCCCTGCAGCCACTACGGCCATACCCCGCCGTGCGCCGATGCGCTGGTGAGTGCCGGGCTGGCGCGGGTGGTCGCAGCGATGCAGGACCCCAACCCGGAAGTCGCCGGGCGCGGCATGCAGCGCCTGGCCCAGGCCGGGATCGAGGTGCGCAGCGGCGTGCTGGAAGGTGAAGCCAGGGCCCTGAATAAGGGCTTCCTCAAGCGTATGGAGCATGGCCTGCCGTTTGTACGGGTCAAGCTGGCGATGAGTTTGGACGGCCGCACTGCCATGGCCAGCGGCGAAAGCCAATGGATCACCGGCCCCGCCGCCCGCGCCGCCGTGCAGCGCCTGCGCGCCGAAGCCAGCGTGGTGCTGACCGGTGCCGACACCGTATTGGCCGACGGCGCACGCCTGACCGTACGCGCCGCCGAACTCGGCCTGGACGACGCCACCACGGCCCTGGCCATGTCGCGCCCGCCGCTGCGTGTGCTGATCGACGGCCGTTTGCGCGTGCCGCTCAACGCACCGTTCTTCAAGGCCGGCCCGGCGCTGGTCATCACCTGCGTCACCGCGGAAAACCAGTTCCCCCGTGGCCCCGAATGCCTGGTGGTGCCGGGCGTGGACGGCCAGGTCGACCTGCGCTCGGCGCTGGTGGCGCTGGCTGCCCGTGGCGTCAACGACGTCTTGGTGGAAGCCGGCCCTAGCCTGGCGGGCGCGTTTGCCCAGCAGGGCCTGGTGGACGAATACGTGATTTTCGTCGCCGGCAAGTTCCTCGGCTCCGCTGCCCGGCCTTTGCTGGACTGGCCACTTGAGAAGCTGGCCGACGCGCCCCAACTCAAGATCACTGAAATGCGCGCTGTAGGCGACGACTGGCGAGTCACTGCCATCCCTGTGCCAGCAGCGAGCGTATAATTCTGACCGGGCGCTCAAGTGCCCGCACCGTTTTCCAGGAGAAGGCCATGTTCACCGGCATTATCGAATCCATCGGCAGCATCCGCGCCATGACCCCCAAGGGCGGCGACGTGCGCCTGCTGGTTGAAACCGGCAAGCTCGACCTCGGCGACGTCAAGCTGGGGGACAGCATCGCTGTCAGCGGCGTGTGCCTGACCGTCGTCGAACTGCCGGGCAACGGCTTTGCCGCCGACGTCAGCCGGGAAACCCTGGACTGCACCGCGATGAACGACCTCAAGGCCGGCAGCCCGGTCAACCTGGAAAAAGCCCTGACCCCGACCACTCGCCTGGGCGGCCACCTGGTCAGTGGCCACGTCGACGGCGTCGGCGAAGTGGTGGCCCGCAGCGAAAATGCGCGCGCCGTGGAATTCCGCATCCGCGCGCCCAAGGAGCTGGCCAAGTACATTGCCCACAAAGGCTCGATCACCGTCGACGGCACCAGCCTGACCGTGAACGCCGTGAATGGCGCCGAATTCGAACTGACCATCATTCCCCACACCCTGAGCGAGACCATCATGGCGTCGTACCAGCCTGGTCGCCGGGTGAACCTGGAGGTCGACTTGCTTGCCCGTTACCTGGAGCGCCTGCTTATGGGCGATAAGGCCGCAGAGCCTGCCGCCGGTAACATCACCGAAAGTTTTCTGGCCGCTAACGGCTACCTGAAATCCTGACCAAGGGGGTGCCCTGTGGCGCTCAATAGCATCGAAGAACTGGTTGAAGACATCCGCCAAGGCAAGATGGTCATCCTGATGGATGACGAAGACCGCGAAAACGAAGGCGATATCATCATGGCCGCCGAGGCCTGCAAGCCTGAGCACATCAACTTCATGGCCAAGCACGCCCGTGGCTTGATCTGCATGCCCATGAGCCGCGAGCGCTGCGAGCTGCTCAAGCTGCCGTTGATGGCGCCGCGCAATGGTTCAGGGTTTGGTACCAAGTTCACCGTATCGATTGAAGCGACCACCGGCGTCACCACCGGCATTTCCGCCGCCGACCGTGCCCGCACCGTGCAAGCCGCTGCCGCCAAGGACGCCAAGGCCGAAGACATCGTCAGCCCCGGCCACATCTTCCCGTTGATGGCTCAACCGGGCGGCACCCTCGCTCGCGCCGGCCACACCGAAGCCGCCTGCGACCTGGCGCGCATGGCCGGTTTCGAGCCCTGCGGCGTGATCTGCGAAGTGATGAACGACGACGGCACCATGGCCCGCCGCGCCGAACTCGAAGCCTTTGCCGCCGAACACAACATCAAGGTCGGCACCATTGCCGACCTGATTCACTACCGGATGATCCACGAACGTACCGTTCAGCGGATTGCCGAGCAGCCACTGGACAGCGAACTGGGCCAATTCAATTTGGTGACCTACCGTGATTCGGTGGAAGGCGACGTGCACATGGCCCTGACCCTGGGCACCATCTGCGCCGACGAGCCGACCCTGGTGCGCGTGCACAACATGGACCCGCTGCGCGACCTGCTGATGGTCAAGCAACCGGGCCGCTGGAGCCTGCGCGCCGCCATGGCTGCGGTGTCCGAGGCCGGCAGCGGTGTGGTGCTGCTGCTGGGTAACCCGGTGGATGGCGACGTGCTGCTCGCGCATATTCGCGAAACCGCCGAGCAGACCCAGGTGAAAACGCCGACCACCTACAGCATCGTCGGTGCCGGTTCGCAGATCCTGCGTGACCTCGGTGTGCGCAAAATGCGCCTGATGAGCGCACCGATGAAATTTAATGCGATATCCGGATTCGATCTGGAAGTTGTAGAATACGTGCCCTCCGAATAAAGGCCGGCGCTTTTGCCCCTTGTTCGCGGTTAAATCATCACTGAGGGACGCACTTTTCGCGTCCCGGCTCTTTAAGAGATTTGTCGAATGACCCTGAAGACCATCGAAGGTACCTTCATCGCCCCCAAAGGCCGCTATGCCCTGGTGGTTGGCCGCTTCAACAGCTTCGTGGTTGAAAGCCTGGTAAGCGGTGCCGTGGATGCCCTGGTTCGCCACGGTGTGAGCGAGAGCGACATCACTATCATCCGCGCCCCTGGCGCCTTCGAAATTCCACTGGTTGCGCAAAAAGTTGCTCAGCAGGGTGAATACGCGGCGATCATCGCCCTGGGCGCGGTCATTCGTGGCGGTACTCCGCACTTCGAATACGTGGCCGGCGAATGCACCAAGGGCCTGGCCCAGGTGTCCATGGAGTTCGGCGTGCCAGTCGCTTTCGGCGTACTGACCGTGGATTCCATCGAGCAAGCCATCGAGCGTTCCGGCACCAAGGCCGGCAACAAAGGCACTGAAGCTGCCCTGTCCGCCCTGGAAATGGTCAGCCTGCTGTCGCAGTTGGAGGCCAAGTGATTTCCGACGAGAGCGATTGCTTCAACCCACGCGACGAGCGTCCAGCGGACGCCGGCAAGCCGTCGAAAAGCGAAAAGCGCCGTGCTGCCCGCCAGCTCGCCACCCAGGCGCTGTACCAGCGTCACATGGCTGGCACCTCGCTGAACGAGATCGAAGCGCAGTTTCGCGTCGATAACGACTTCACGTTTGCCGACCAGAGCTACTTCCACGACATCCTGCACGGCGTTCCGGCCAACCTGGCCGAGATCGATGCGGCATTGACGCCGTGCCTGGACCTGACCCTCGAAGAGCTGGATCCGGTTGAACTGGCCGTACTGCGCCTGTCCACCTGGGAGCTGCTCAAGCGCGTCGACGTGCCGTACCGCGTGGTGATCAACGAAGGCATCGAACTGGCGAAAGTCTACGGTTCGACCGACGGACACAAGTTCGTCAACGGCGTGCTCGACAAGCTGGCCCCGCGCCTGCGTGAAGCCGAAGTGAAGGCGTACAAGCGCTAACCTGCGCTTGAGTCCTGAATGGGCGAGTTCGAGCTGATCCACCAGTACTTCGCCGCCGCGCCGTGCGCACAGGGCGGCGAGGGCATTGCCCTGGGGATCGGCGACGACTGTGCCCTGCTGGCGCTCCCCGCCGGGGAGCAGCTGGCAATTTCCACCGATACCTTGGTGGCCGGCGTGCACTTTGCCGACCCCTGTGACCCGTTCCTGCTCGGCCAGCGCTCGCTGGCCGTGGCGGTCAGCGACCTGGCCGCCATGGGCGCCCACCCCCTCGCGTTTACCCTCGCACTCACTACGCCGACCGTCGATGCCGATTGGCTGCAACGCTATGCCCAGGGGTTGAACGCCATGGCGCAAAACTGCGGTGTGGGCCTGGTGGGCGGCGACACCACGCGCGGTCCGCTGAGCCTGACCCTGACCGTGTTTGGACGTGTCCCGGCCGGTCAAGCGTTGACCCGCAGCGGCGCACAGCCGGGCGATCTCTTGTGTGTCGGCGGCGAGTTGGGTAATGCCGCCGGTGCCTTGCCGCTGGTATTGGGGCAGCGCAGCGCCGATGCTGCGATTGCCGACCCGCTGCTGGCCCATTACTGGTCGCCACAACCGCAGTTGGCCCTGGGCCTGGCTCTACGGGGCAAGGCCACATCGGCGATGGATATTTCTGACGGTCTTCTGGCCGATTGCGGGCATATCGCCAAGGCCTCGGCTGTCAGCCTGTTGATCGAGCGCCAGAAGCTGCCGCTGTCCAACGCGTTGCTGGCGTTTGTCGGTGATGACGAGGCGCGGGTCGCCGCATTGAGCGGCGGCGATGACTACGTGCTGGTGTTCACCCTGCCGCCCGTCGAGTTGGCGCCGTTGCTGGCTGACGGTTGGCCGGTGCATGTTATCGGCCAGGTCCAGGCGGGGCAGGGCGTAACGCTGCTTGACGCTCTCGGGCAAGACATCACCCCGGCCATCCGTGGCTATCAACATTTTTGCCCGGCACCCTGAATCGCGTGCTGCACTACGCTCTATTACGTCGTTCCGGATGCTGGATTTGCAGGAGATCATCGCCATGGATGTACGCCGCTGGCTGCTGATGCTGCTGTGTGCCCTTCCGGCATGGTCCCAGGCGCAGGAGGTGCCGGTGGTGCCCGGCAAGGTCATGCTGGCCAGCGAGGCCTGGGACGACTACACCAATGCCGACGGCAGCGGCCTGGCCTGGGATGTGTTGCGGCACGTCTTCGAACCGGTCGGGATCACCCTGCAAACCCGCATTGAGCCCTATACCCGCTCGGTCGGCCTGGCCCAGCGCGGTGAAGTGGATGGCTGGGTCGGTTCCTACCGCGATGAAGTCAAGGGTGTGCTCTACCCGCACTGGAACTTCGATTCCGACCCCATCTACGCCCTTGGGCTGGCGACCTCGCCGATACCGAGCGCCGCGACGCTGGGGGATTATCGTCTGGCCTGGGTACGGGGCTACAAGTACGAGGCGTATTTGCCCCATGTACGCCGTTTCAATCAGATCCAGCGGCGCGATGGCATCTTGCCGATGCTGCAGCATGGTCGTGCCGACTTCTACATTGATGCGCTCACCGAAGCCCGATACGTTCTCAGTCAGGCGGACGCCCCGTCCCAGTTCCGGCTCACCCACATCATCGACCTGCCGCTCTACGTGGGGTTTGCCGATACCGAGCGTGGGGGGGCATTACGCACCGTGTTTGACCAGCGCATGGCGGTCCTGGTGAAAAGCGGCGAACTGAAGCCGATTTTCCTGCGCTGGAAACTGCCGTATCCGTTCTGACCTGCATAGAACCGGGACGAAGGCCAATCAAACCGATTGATCTTTATCAGCGATAATTCAGCTTAAGCGTCTGTAGGAACCTGCTGTTACAATGCCCGCCTCTGTGAAATCTGAAATCAGGAGCACACGGTGCCCGTCGTTTTCGTCGCTGCTTCCAAGCTGCCTACCCCTTTTGCCACGTTCACCATGAGCGGCTTTCTCGAAGAAGCCACCGGGCGCGAGCACGTTGTGCTCAGCCTCGGCGATATCGCCGATGGCGCACCGGTTCTCGGTCGCGTGCACTCCGAGTGCCTGACCGGCGATGCGCTGTTCAGCCAGCGCTGTGACTGCGGCTCGCAATTGGAAGCCGCGATGCGCGCCATCGCCCGTGAAGGCCGTGGTGTGCTGTTGTACTTGCGTCAGGAAGGCCGTGGCATTGGCCTGCTGAACAAGATTCGCGCCTACGAGCTGCAAGACGGCGGCGCCGATACCGTCGAGGCCAATGAGCGCCTGGGCTTCGCCGCCGACCAGCGTGACTACGCGATCTGCCTGCCGATGCTGGAACACCTGGGCGTGAAGTCCCTGCGCCTGATGACCAACAACCCGCGCAAGGTCAAGGCCTTGACCGAGATGGGCATCGCCGTGGCTGAGCGCGTACCGCTGCACACCGGGCATAACCCGCATAACAAACTCTACCTGGCGACCAAGGCCAGCAAGCTCGACCACATGATGGGCAATGAGCATCAAGGCGAGGTCGACCGCGCGTGACCCGTGGCCAGGTGAAAAGGCGACTGTCCTTCAGCTGGTGGCAGTATCTGGCCCTGGCGCTGCTCCCGCTGTTCGTGATCAACCTGGTGTTTGGCCAGGCCGAGCCCTTGCTGCCAGTGCTGGCCATGCCGTTCTTTATCGCCGGCGTGGCGTCGATGTTCCTCAGCCTGCGCTACTTCAACGGCTATAAACACGCCCTGATCGCCACCTCCAAAGCCCTCGATACCGCTGAAGAACCGGCTGCCTGGATCACCCTGGCGGCGCGTCGGCGCACGGCCTTGATGGTGGCGGCCGTGCCGGCCTGGGTGGGCGCACTGGCGGTGTTCGTCGGTCTGGAAGCGGTGCCGCTTTTCCTGTTGGCGCTGTCGACGACGGTGTTGTTTTACCTCTACCGCATCCCGCGTCAGTTGGGATGATGCGCCGCTGGCTGGCGATGCTGCTGCTGGCATTCAGTGCCCAGGGCCAGGCGGTCGAACGTGTCGTCAGTCTGGCGCCTTCACTTTCTGAAATCGTGGCTGAGCTGGGTGCTGCCGACCTGCTGGTGGGCGTGCTCGATGGCGGCGACCGGCCGGTGGCACTGGCGGACGTGCCGTCGGTTGGGCGTTATGGGCAGTTGGATATGGAGCGCCTGCTGAGCCTCAAGCCCGACCTGATCCTGCTCTGGCCCGGCAGCGTCGGCCCCGCCCAGCGCGAGCAGCTGCAGCGCCTGAATATCCCGGTGTACGTCGCCGAACCCCATAGCCTCGAACAACTCACCACCCAGGTCCAGGCCATCGCGGAGCAATTGGGCCGTGCCGACGCCGGCCGGCAATTGGCCGCGCACCTACGCCAGCGCCTGGCGCAGTTGCGTCAGCGTTATCAGCGGGCCGAACCGTTGCGGGTGTTCTACCAGGTGTGGAACCAGCCGCTGTACACCGTGGGCGGCGGCCAGATCATCAGCGACGCGCTGAGCGTGTGCGGTGCGCGCAATGTGTTTGACGACCTGAAGCTGCCCGCGCCGCAGGTCAGCATCGAGGCGGTATTGCAGCGCAATCCCGAGATGATCCTGGTGGGCGATCAGGCTCAGAAGGAAGCCTGGACGGTCTGGCCAACCATGGCGGTGCGGGTACGGCTGGTTCCGGATAAAGGCCTGGAACGGCCCAGCGGGCAGATGCTGGAAGCGCTGGCGCGGCTGTGTCAGGTGATTGCTCCGAGCCGCTGAGGCCGGTCCAGGCCACAATCAGATTTCAGGTGTCCAGGTCACGCCAAACATCCACATCCGGCCTTCTTCACGGTAATCGTGATTGTTGACGAATGCCGGATCGTTGTAGCTGTAGCGCGCCCGCGCATAAGACTTGTCCAGCAGGTTGTCGACCTTCAGCGACAGCCCCACTTCCCGTGTCACCGCCCAACTGCCGCGCAGCCCGAGTAACCCATAGCCGCCCAGGCGCTGGGTGTTGGCTTCATCGTCATAGCTGTGGCTGATCGCCTGCCAACTGGCGCCCACGCCCACCTGGTCGAATTGCCGGTCGAGGTCCAGGCTCAACGTCCGCCGCGCCCGGCGGGCCAGGGTGTGGCCACTGTCGCGGTCGCGGGGGTCGATGATCGACAGCCCGAGGTTGCCTTGCCAGCCGAACAGGTCCTGCTTGAGCGCCGCCTCAACACCGTTGATGCGTGCCGACGCCACATTCTGCGGCTTGCCGGTTTGGTCGAGAATGATCGCATCGCTCAAATCGGTGCGGTACAGCGAAGCTTCCAGGCGCGTGCTGTCACTCAACTGGCTGCGCCACTGCAGTTCGTAGCTCTTTGATGTTTCGGGCTGCAGGTGGGGGTTGCTGTACTTCGTGTCCGGATAATAGAGGTCGTTGAAGGTCGGCGCGCGGAAGCCTTCGCTGTAGCTCAGCAGCAGGTCATTGTCGGGGTTGACCGGCAAGGTCAGGGTGCCGCTCCAGCTGTTCTGCCCGCCGAACTGCTGGTTCTGGTCGTGACGCAGGCCCAGTTCGGTGGAAAACCACGCGCTGTGAAAGCGATGCTGCATAAAGGCGGCGCGGTTCCAGCGGCTGTTTTCGGTAAAGGTGGTGGAGCCGTGGAAGCGGTCTTCGTACCAGTCGCCGCCGAGGATCAGGTTGTTTTGATCGTCCAGGGTCAGGTCGTTCTGCCAGTTGACCGAGTCGCGGTAGGTGTTGAATACGCTGAAATCATCGCTGAGGGTGTCGCGCTTGGTGTCGCGATTCTCGCTGTGGCCCAGCTCCAGGCGCGATTGCCAGTGCTCATTGAGCGTGGCGTCGACATAGCCGCTGGCGCTGCTCACGGCGTAGTCGGTGTAGGGTTTCTGGCCGACGGTTTGCCCGGTGGTGGCGGCGTAGCGGCCGAAGCTGTTGTCGTACTCCGACTTGCCACGGTTATCCAACAGATTGAAGCCCACCTCCAGTTCATCGCTGAAGGAGTGGCTGAGGTTCAGGCTCACGGACTGGTTGCGATAAGCATCATGGTCGCCGTCGCTGGGGAACGACTGGCGGGTTGAGTTGATGCCGGCCGTGTCATCCAGGCTCGCGCCCAGGTTGAAGCGCGTCTGTGTGTCACCGCCCGAAAGGCCAAGGCTGCGCTCCCAGGTGTTGTGGCTGCCGAACCCGAGTTTCACCCGCGGTTGCACGCCTTGCGCGGCATTGCGCCGGGTGAATACCTGGATCACGCCGCCGATCGCGTCGCTGCCGTAGATCACCGAGCGCGAGCCGCGCAGCACTTCCACCCGCTCAATCTGGTCGACGCTGAGGTATTGCAGGCCGCTGTCGCCGGAGGTGGTGTTGGCGATGCGCTGGCCGTCGACCAACACCAGGCTTTGGGCGGACTTGGTGCCCCGCAGGTAGATGCCCGGCAAACTGCCACGGCCACCGGAGGGGGCGACTTGTACGCCGGGCACACGGCTGAGCAGGTCGGTGAGGCTGGTGGGTTGCAGGCGGTCGATGTCGTCGCGGGTGAACACGGTGTTGGCGGCGCTGCTGTCGTTGCGTGCCTGGACCTGGCGGTTGGCGCTGATGACGACGTCGGGGAGTTTCAGGGCGTTGTCGCGGGTGTCGGCGAGCAATTCAGGGGAGGGCAGAAGAAGCGGCAGGGCAAGGTACAAGGGTTTCATGGGCTGTCCATGGCGTTGAGGATGGCTCCAATCAAATGTGGGAGGGGCAAGCCCCTCCCACATTGGGTCCCGGTCTCTACAGGGCCAGCAGCGCCAGGCGCTCGCGCACCGAAGCCTCGATCCCTGCTTCATCCAGCCCGCACTCAGCCAGCATCTGCGCTGGCTTGGCGTGTTCGACGTAGGTATCCGGCAAGCCCAGGTGCAGCACCGACCTGAGGATGTTTTCCCGCGCCAGGAACTCACTGACCGCCGCACCGGCACCGCCCATGATGGCGTTTTCTTCGACGGTCACCAGCAGCTCATGGCTAGCGGCGATGTCGCGCACCAGGGCTTCATCCAGCGGCTTGACGAAGCGCATGTCGACCACGGTGGCGTCGATCTTCTCGGCCACCTTGAGGGCTTCGGCCAGTTGCACGCCAAACACGAGGAACGCGGTCCTGCTGCCCTGGCGACGCACAATGCCCTTGCCGATTTCGATAGGCTCCAGATCCTTCTCGATCAGCGCGTTGGGGCCGTTGCCCCGTGGGTAACGTACGGCGGCCGGGCCGTTATACAGGTGGCCGGTGCTGAGCATCTTGCGCAGTTCGTTTTCGTCGCTCGGCGTCATCACCAGCATGCCGGGGATGCAACGCAAGTATGACAGGTCGAAGCTGCCCGCGTGAGTCGGGCCGTCTTCACCGACTAGACCGGCGCGGTCGATGGCAAACAGCACGTCGAGGTTCTGCACCGCGACGTCATGCACCAACTGATCATAACCGCGCTGCAGGAAGGTGGAGTAGATCGCCACGACAGGCTTGGCGCCTTCACAGGCCATGCCGGCGGCGAAGGTCACCGCGTGCTGCTCGGCAATGGCCACGTCGAAATAGCGCAGCGGGAAACGCTCGCTGAACGCCACCAGGTCGGAGCCTTCCTTCATCGCCGGGGTAATGCCCACCAGGCGTGGGTCGACGGCGGCCATGTCACACAGCCATTCGCCGAATACACCGGAGTACTTCGGCCCGCTGGCTTTTTTCGGCGCAGCGGCGGGGGCGTCCACCGGCTCGAGCTTGGTGATCGCGTGGTAGCCGATCGGATCGACTTCCGCCGGCGCGAAGCCTTTGCCTTTCTTGGTGACGATGTGCAGGAACTGCGGGCCCTTGAGGTCACGCATATTGCGCAGCGTGGCGATCAGCGTGGGCAGGTCATGGCCGTCGATGGGGCCGATGTAGTTCCAGCCCAGCTCTTCGAACAGCGTGCCGGGGACCAGCATGCCCTTGGCATATTCTTCGGTGCGCCGGGCAATTTCCCAGGCGCCAGGCAGGCGCGAGAGCACCTTCTTGCTGCCTTCACGCATGCTGGCGTAGGTGCGGCTGGAGAGAATCTTGGCCAGGTAATTGGACAGACCACCGACATTGCGCGAGATCGACATGTCGTTGTCGTTGAGGATCACCAGCATGTTGGCGTTCACTTCCGGCGCATGGTTCAGCGCTTCGAAGGCCATGCCGGCAGTCAGCGCGCCATCACCGATCACGGCGATTGCCTTGCGGTCGCTGCCTTGCAGGCGGGCGGCAATCGCCATGCCCAGCGCTGCGCTGATCGAGGTACTGGAGTGGCCGACGCCAAAGGTGTCGTACTCGCTTTCGGCGCGGCGCGGGAAGGCGGCAACGCCGTCCTTCTGGCGCAGCGTGCCCATGCGCTCGCGACGGCCCGTGAGGATCTTGTGCGGATACGCCTGATGGCCCACGTCCCACACCAGCCGGTCATCCGGGGTGTCGAACACGTAGTGCAACGCGATGGTCAGCTCGATGACGCCCAGGCCGGCACCGAAATGCCCACCGGTCTGGCCGACCGTGTAGAGCAATTCCAGGCGCAACTCATCGGCCAGGGTTTCCAGCTCGGCTTCACCCAGACGACGCAGGCCGTCCGGCGTGGCAGCACGGTCGAGCAGGGGCGTGGACGGGCGCTTGCGGGGAATCTCTTGAAACGTCGTGGGCATCAGGCGAATCGTTATAGGTATAGAAGAGGCGGCAGTTTACCTCAAGCATCGCAAACTGCCCACGCAGAGCGCCGAACTTGGCCGATATGCGGCTGCAATGGCCGCCGTAATCAGTGGCGGCGTTCGACGATATACCGCGCCAGGTCACGCAGCGGCTCGGCCGCCGCGTCGAAAGGTCGCAGGGCGTCCAACGCTTGATCGCGTAGTTCCACGGCGTAGCCCTTGGCGGCTTGCAGCCCGAGCAGCGCAGGATAAGTCGGTTTGTCCCGTGCGATATCGGCGCCCTGGCGTTTGCCCAGGGTGGCGGTATCGCTTTCCACGTCGAGAATGTCGTCCTGCACCTGGAACGCCAGGCCAATGGCCCGGGAATAGGTCTGCAGGGCCGCCAATTGCGCGGTTTCGGCACGCCCGCTGGCCAGGGCGCCCAAGTGCACGGCGGCTTCGATCAGTGCGCCGGTCTTGTGGCGGTGCATGTGCTCAAGGGCTTTTTGATCCAGCTTGACGCTGACCGAACCCATGTCGATCGCCTGCCCGCCCACCATGCCCGCAGGGCCGGCAGCCAGGGCCAGTGCGGTGACCATGCGCAGGCGGATCTCGGCGTTGACGCTGCTCAGGCGTTGGTCCAGCAACGCGCTGAACGCCAGGCTCTGCAAGCCATCGCCGGCGAGGATCGCATAGGCTTCATCAAAGGCTTTATGGGTGGTGGGCTGGCCACGACGCAGATCGTCATCGTCCATCGCCGGCAAATCGTCGTGTACCAGGGAATACGCGTGAATCAACTCGACCGCACAGGCGGCACCGTTGGCCTGCTCGGCCGGCGCGCCCAGCGCTTCACAGGCCGCATACGCCAGCAACGGGCGCACGCGCTTGCCGCCATTCATCACGCTGTAGCGCATGGCTTCATACAGACGCTTCATTTCCGGGCTTGGCGCAACAAACAAGGGCTCCAGCGCCGCATTCACCCGGGCTTGGCTACTGGCCTGATACGCGTCGATCATTCCGGCTGTTCCGCGTCGAAAGGTTCTTCGGCCAACTCTCCGTCACGCTCCAGCAATACCTGGACCTTCTGCTCCGCCTGCGCCAACGCGCTCTGGCAGTCACGGGTCAGGCCGATGCCTTGCTCAAACGCCGTCAGCGAGTCCTCCAGCGACAACTCGCCGTTCTCCAGACGCTCGACCAATGTTTGCAGGTCGGCGAGGGATTGTTCGAAATCGAGTGCAACTTTTTTGCGGGCCATGGCGGCTATTCCGGTAGACGGTAAACCGGCGCGACACTAGCAGACATGGGGATTCTGGGCAAATGAGCGGGCAAATGAGTGGGGTGTCACTCGCCCCCTGTATTGACCTGATAACGCGTGCTGCGGCCGCCTCCGGGGAGACGGACCAGGCAGTTTTTTTCCAGCAGGTCCGCCAGGTGTCGCGTCGCTGTCGCCTTGGATACCTGCTCCACGCTGCGTAACAGGGTTTTAAGGAACCACTCGAGTTGGACGCTCGGTTGAATAACGAAAGCCTGCTTTTCAGGGCAGGCTTATCGCGAATCTCGGCTGACTTACTTCTGATGAGCCGTCAGCGCCGCATACCCATTCATCAAGTTGCGATAGTTAGGAATGCGCTGGGACAACAAATTCCCCAGGCCTTCGATATCGTTGCGCCAGTCGCGGTGCAGCTCACAGGCTACCGAAAACCAATTCATCAACTGTGCACCGGCCTGTGTCATCCGGCTCCACGCCGCCTGCTGCACCGTGGTGTTGAACGTGCCGGAGGCATCGGTCACCACAAACACCTCAAACCCTTCCGCCAGCGCCGACAAGGTCGGGAACGCTACGCATACATCCGTGACCACGCCGGCGATGATGATCTGCTTGCGGCCGGTGGCCTTGATTGCCTTGACGAAGTCTTCGTTGTCCCAGGCATTGATCTGGCCGGGGCGGGCGATGTACGGCGCGTCCGGGAACATCTCTTTCAACTCCGGTACCAGCGGGCCGTTGGGGCCTTGTTCGAAGCTGGTGGTGAGGATGGTCGGCAGGTTGAAGAACTTGGCCAGGTCGGCCAGGGCCAGCACGTTGTTCTTGAACTCGTTGGGCGAGAAGTCCTGCACCAGGGAAATCAGGCCGGTCTGGTGGTCGACCAGCAGGACTACGGCGTCGTCTTTGTTCAAGCGGTTGTAGGTTGGAGTGCTCATGGTTGAATCCTTTTTTGTTCAGGTTGGTTGGGCGTTGCGTTCAACATGGGCACAGATTAATGGGTGGATGCTGGGGGATAAATCGGCTGGAATGGGTAATACCGTCAACTAAAAGGAGACAATTCATGGTTTGTCAGCAGGATTTGTCCTTTTGATGATCGAAAAAGTAAGTCAAAAAATCTCACGCGTGAGCTATTGAGTGTGGCAAAAAATGCCTGTAGATTTTCTCACGCGTGAGTTTTTCACAGCGAGGTCAGTACCATGGAAAGCAGCTCTCCATCGAGTCCGCCTAGAGGGCCCGATACCGATTCAGCAAGCCTCAAGGGAGAGCGCTTGAAGCCGTCCGCCAAAAAGCCATCGAGCTTTTACATGAAGCAGATGCGTGCAGGCCTGGCGGCCGCCGGCTATGTGAAACACGAGACTTGGGTGCTTCCCGAAAACCGAAGCCTGCTCAAGCAGATGGAGAAACAGCTTCGCCAGCCGATTCTGGCTGGCTCATTCATGTCGGAGAATTTCATGAGCGCAGGTACCAACTGGAATATCGATCGCCTCTTCACCGCTCTTCAGGCCCTGGATGACGTGGTGTCCAAGGACATTACGCTTTCTCTGGTTCAAGGCTCCGAGTCCAGCATCAAGCTGGAAATGAACGACTTCGGTGGCCTGCCGATTTACATCGCGGTGGTGGGCGAGCAGATCATCGTCGACACCGTGCTGGTCGATGTCGAGTCCATCAACGATGTCGCAAAATTCAATGACGCGGTGTTGCGCAGCCGGGAAATGTTCCCGCTGTCCTCAATCGGCATCGAGTCCATGCCTAACGGGCAAGTGGTCTACAACATGTTCGGTGCATTGAGCTCCGATTCCAGCCTGACCAATATCGTCACCGAGGTGAAAACCCTGGTCGACAACGTGCAGCGCGCCAGCGAAGCCTTCGAACGTTTCTTCAATTAAGTATTCGGGAGTATCCAATGACTCAGTCCATCTGGAGCAAATTGTTCACCGCGCTGCGTGGCGGTGCCAACGAAGTCGGCGAATCGATCGTCGACCAACAGGCCCTGCGCATCCTCGATCAGGAAATCCGCGATGCCGACACCGCGCTGGCCAACGCCAAGCGTGAGCTGGTGAGCATCATGGCCAAGCACAAACTGGCGACTGATCGCGTCAACGAGTACGACGCCAAGATCAAGGACCTGGAGTCCAAGGCCGTGGCTGCCCTGCAGGCCAATCGTGAAGACCTCGCCCTGGAAGTCGCCGAAGCCATCTCGACCCTGACCAACGAGCGGGATGTCGAGCATAAGCAAGCCACCGAGTTCGGTGGCTATGCGGAAGGCATGCGCAAGGACATCACCAAGGCCGAAAGCCGGATCAAAAGCCTGCGCCAGCAAGTGGACATGGCCAAGGCGCGCGATAGCGTACAGAAGGCCCAGGTCAGCGCTTCCATCGCCAGCGGCGGTGCCAACGGCAAGCTGGAAACCGCCGTCGGTACGCTGAATCGCTTGCAGGCCAAGCAGCAGCAACGCGCCGCTGAACTGCAAGCCCAGGATGAACTGGCAGATGCATCGACCGGGACCGACCTGGAGCGCAAGCTGCGCGACGCCGGCATCACGCCGAACGAAGGCAGCGCCAATGCGATTCTGGAGCGTCTGAAGCAAAAATCGGCCGAGTAAGCAACGTCGTCGCAGGAAGGGCAGTGTCTGCCCTTCTTTTTTACCTCGAGGTCAGAATGGGCGCCCTGAAGGGTTTCAAGACAATCGCAGGCCTGGCGCTGTTCATGGTCGCGCTGCAACTGCTCAATGCAGCGACCGGTTACAGCCTGATGACGTTCGGCCTGATCCCGAGAACGCTGCAGGGCCTGCCCGGCATCCTCACCTCACCGTTTTTGCACGGGTCGTTTGCCCACCTGAGCGCCAACCTGATTGCCTTTGTGATCCTGGGCAGCCTGGTGATGATCGAAGGGCTCAATCGGTTTGTGACCGTCAGCGCGATCATCATCCTGCTGGGCGGTTCGCTGGTCTGGCTGTTCGGTTTTGCGGGTGTTCACGTCGGGGCCAGCGGCTGGGTGTTCGGGTTGTGGGCCTACCTGTTGTCTCGCGCCTGGTTCCACAGGAGCTGGAGCAACCTGATCACGGCCGGTGTGGTGGCGGTACTGTATGGCGGACTGGTCCTTGGCTTCCTGCCTCGCCAAGGCGTTTCCTTCGAAGGGCATCTGTTTGGTGCCTTCGCCGGATTTATTGCCGCCAAGGTACTTCTCTCTCAACCACGCAGCAGGTTTAATGCCGGCTGAACGCACTTGAGCACCCAGGGAGTCAGGGACGCAATGCCGATTTTTCTTTTGTTGCGCAGGTACGCCGCGTCCCTCTTTCACCGCTTTGGCTGGGCGGGCCTGGTCGTTGCCTTGGCGGTACACCTGAGCACGGCTTATCTGGGCCTGGTGGTTCTGGGCGAACAACACCTCACCGCGCCCGCCACGTTCGTTTACTTCTATCTCACCACCACGCTGACCGTCGGCTATGGCGATCTATCGCCGCAGACCTCTTTGGGACGCTTGTTCGTGGCGACCTGGGTCATGCTCGGGGGCATTGCGCTGCTGACGGCGGCGATCGGCAAAACCACCAGCACTGTCATCGATGCATGGAGAAAAGGCATGAAGGGCAAAGGCGATTTCACCGGCAAAATCGGCCATACCGTGCTCATTGGCTGGGAGGGCGCGTCCAGTGAACGGGTCATCGAGTTGTTGCTGCAAGACGAAACCTCGAACGACAACCTGATCGTCATCTGCGATTGCACCCTTGAAGAAAACCCGATGCCGGGCAAGGCGGCCTTTATCCGTGGTGAGAGCTTGTCCTCCACAGCGCTGTTGCTGCGTGCCGGTGTGCCCGGTGCCGAGCGTGTGCTGGTGCGAACCCCGTCTGACGATCTGACGCTGGCCACCGTGCTGGCGGTGAATCAATTGAATCCGGTCGGGCACGTGGTCGCCCACTTCAATGCAAGTGAGATCGCCGCCCTGGCCAGTTCCTACGCCCCCAGCCTGGAATGCACCTCAAGCATGGCCATCGAAATGCTGGTGCGCGCCTCTCAGGACCCGGGCTCGTCGGTGGTCATTAATGAGCTGCTGTGCGTGGGGCAGGGCGCCACCCAATACCTGATGAGATTGCCCGAGGCGTTTGAAGCCACGTTTGGCGATCTGTACACCCAGATGAAAGAGCGCCACAACGCCACCCTCATCGGCTATCGCGCCAAAGGTGCCCCGCAACCGTCGATCAACCCGCCCAGCGCCACACGCGTTGAAGGTGGCGAACTCTTCTACATTGCCTCCACCCGCCTCAAGGAAATCTCCAATGGGATGGTTTAAACAGTTGATGGGGCTTGAGGCCCCGCAAGCGAATACACACTCGAAAGGCGCTGCCGAACCGCTGCCGACCACCGGGCCGCTTGGCCTGGCGCCGGGCAAAGGCGTGATATTCGACACGACCCTGAAGTTGTTGCTCGACGGGAAGACCACGGTGGTTATCCCCGGCTCCCAGGAAATCTGGAGTAACGGCACCGTTGACCTCGGGCAGTCGACCTGGCTGTCGCGCTACTACATGAACGACGAGGATTACTGGCTGCAGGTGCACACCACGGGCGACATCGCCGGGCAGGTCGAGTCTGTGATCCTGTTCAACTACCTGAGCTACGTCACTATCAGCAGCGAAGCTGAATTGCGCCGGCTGGCGGGGCCGCAGAGCCCGATCGGGTTGCCGACCTACACCCACAACGGCGTCGAATACACGCGCGTGTGGGGCAGCGAGGCTGGCCAGACAGAATTGGTGGCCATGAGCGAGCAGGTGATAAACCCCGAGGACTCCTACAGCGTCGAACACCGCTCGATGCTATATGCCCGTGACACCGGCCTGACCGATCGCCGCGAGTTTCTGCTGTTCTCTGTCGAAGAAGACGCTGAAGGCACCGTCAGCCTGAGCACCTCCCTGGGCATTTCGCTGTACACAACCGACTTGAATGCGCTCTAAAAAAGGAAGAAGTCCATGCTAGAAGCTCTCTCCATCTCCCTGAACAAAGCCGCCGTGCTCGGGTTTGTCACCTACATCCTGGGGGCTGCCGTACTGTTTGCGCTGTTCCAGTTCATCTACACCCGCGTCACCCCGCACAAGGAGTTCGAGCTGATCCGGGCGGGCAACGTTTCCGCAGCGGTCGCCCTGGGCGGCGCCATCGTCGGTTTCGCCATTCCGGCCAGCAACGTGATTGCCTACTCGATCAGCATCCTCGACTTCGTCGTCTGGGCGGTGATCGCCGCCGTCGTCCAACTCCTGGCGTTTCTGCTCACCAGTCTCGTGCTCAAGGGCACTTCCGAGCGCATCAAGAGAGGCGAGCTTGCAGCGGGCATCTACGTGGCGGCGGTGGCCATCAGCGTCGGCATGTTGAATGCCGCCTGCATGACACCTACCCAGAACTGATTGCGCACGGAGCTCCCGATGAAACGAAGCAAGTACGTCCAGCTTTCGCTGGCAGCGTCGGTCGCCATGGCGATATCCGGTTGCGGGCCGACGGAAAAAACCTACGATTTGCAGAAGAAGTACAACTTCCAGTCGGTGCAGCAATGTGCCGATGAAAAGCTTCCGGTGGACGTCTGTTCGGATGCCTACATGACGGCCATGGCCGAGCATCGCCGCATCGCCCCGGTATACGCCAGCCAGGCCGATTGCGATGCCGACTTTGTCGCCGGCTGGTGCCAACTGGACTCCAATGGCCAGTTCATTCCCAAGCTGGGCGGTTTCGAACTGACCGCCGAAGGCCAGGTGACACAATCCCAGGTCGACGCGGCCAACGCCCAGGCGGGCAACGCTCAGGCAAGCGGCGGCTCCGGCTTCTCCACCAGCAGCCTGCTGACCGGCCTGCTGATCGGCAACATGCTGAGCAGTAATCGCAACAGCTACCGCTCCGAGCCGGTGTATCGCTATCGCGATGATCGCGGTAACTACGGCAACTCCACGCTCAACCAGCGCGTCTCCAGTGGCGCGACGTTTGGCCGCTCGAATCAAGCCCGGTACGGCAGCAGCAATTACACCAACACGCTGCGCACCTCCAGCCAGTCGAGCTCCGTAGCGTCGGCCACCTCCCGTGGCGGCTTCGGCAGCAAGGCCAGCGCACGCAGCGGCTGGGGCGGCGGCGGGTCGAGCAGTTAAGGAAACCGGGCCATGAAGAAAATCCATTGCGCAGAGCGTCATGACTGGAAACAGACGGCTGAAAACCTCGGCTTTCTGTTCCATACCATCGACAACGAACCCTACTGGGACGAGCGCGCTTATTACCAGTTCACGCTCAAGCAAATCGAGCACGACCTCGAAGACCCGACCACCGAGATCCATGACATGTGCATGGACCTCGTCGCCCGCGTGGTCCAGAGCGAAGAACTGCTCGAACGCCTGAGCATCCCCGCGCCCTTCTTCGACATGATCAAAACCTCATGGCTCGAAGGCCACCCGCACCTGTACGGGCGCATGGACTTCTCCTACAACGGCACCGGCCCCGCCAAGCTGCTGGAACTCAACTACGACACACCGACCAGCCTCTACGAGGCCGCGGCGTTCCAGTGGGGCTGGCTCGAGCAATGCATCGAACGCGGCCTGCTGCCCAAGCATGCCGACCAGTTCAACAGCATCGACACCAAGCTGCACCAGGCCTTCGCCCAACTGCAGATCAACCAGCCGTTCTACTTCGCCTCGATGAAAGACTCGGTCGAAGACAAAGGCACCACCGACTACCTGCGCCTGGTCGCGGAAAAAGTCGGCATCGAATCACGCCACATCGACATCGAAGACATCGGCCTGACCAGCGAAGGCCGCTTCGTCGATCTCCAGGACCGCTGGATTCCCCACCTGTTCAAACTGCACGCCTGGGAATTCATCTTCCACGAACCCTTCGGCGCCGCGATTGCCGAGAGCGACACCCAGTTTTTCGAGCCAGCGTGGAAATCCATCATTTCCAATAAAGGCATCCTGCCGCTGCTGTGGGAATTCAACAAAGGCCACCCGAATCTGCTCGCGGCCCACCTGGATACCGAACCGGGTAAAGCTGTGCCGAAGGGATGGGTGCGCAAGCCATTCTTCTCGCGGGAAGGGGCGAATATCGAACTGCAGACGGCTGATGGGCTGATCGTGAAAGAGGACGGTCCTTATACGGATGCGCCGTTTATTCTTCAGGAGTTCGCACCGCTGCCGCGGTTTGGGGACAGCTACACGTTGATTGGGTCTTGGGTGATTGGGGACCAAGCGGCGGGAATTGGGGTGCGGGAGGATAATAGTTTGATTACCAAGGATTCGAGCCGGTTTTTGCCGCATTTGATATTGGATTGAGGCTGGCGCTTAAAGGGCCAGCAGGGCTGATCTCTCAGTGCACATTGAATCGATGGTGCGCCTTGGGTGGCCGTATTGCCTTTATTGTAGACATGACGCAGTTGGTGGCGGATCGTGCTCCAGGGGCATGCAGCATAGATAGTGCCGCTGAGAGACAGGCGAGGCGATAGTCTTGCCCGCTTTGGCTATTCAATGATCCAACAGCTGTTGGATAAATTTGGTTTGTGGTTTTTGTGAGCATTAAAAAGCCGGCTTGTGGCCGGCTTCTCTGTGACCGCCTCAGCTTGTTTTTGACAAACCTCAGCAGCCTTCAAATCGCTCAGCCCACATTGCGTCGGGCTGAATAGTAGGGGCATCTGCGGGAAATCCTCCGCATCGCCGAGCAGGGTGGATAGCGCAAAGCCACCCCCTGCCAAATGTGCGGCGCATGATACCCACATTCACCTCAGTTGCCCACCTCCGGATCCGATTTAGAGCCTTCCCAGCCCAAAAGATGCTCATCCAGCGGCACGGGTGGGCGGCGGTTATTGAGGGTAGACCACCAGAACACCCACCCCACGATCTGGAAGTTCTGCTCAAACCGTTGTTCGTGGGTCAGGTATTCGTCCGGATGTTCACCGGCATTGTGGCTGCGCATGCGCAAGCCACCTCCAGGGCGGTTGTAGAGGTATTTGATGCGGAGCATTCCGTCGTGTTCGACCGCGTAGATTTCGCCGTCGATGATTTGGGTGCGGCCTTTGTCGATGGCGAGGGTGGCGCCTTGTTGGATGATGTCGATCATGCTGTTGTCGACCATGTAGGCGCCCAGCGCGCGGTCGGGGTTGACGTTGAGGGTTTCGAGGGTGTGCAGGGAAACGCGGATGCGTTCGGTTGAGGTGAAGGTGGGGTGGAGGGGGATCTCCACGTCGATTTTTTCCGGGCGGCAGGCGGGGCCTGTGAGGTATTTGCCAGTTTCTTCGCGGGCGGGGAGTCCTTTCCTGGTGCCGGGGCCTTCCAGCAGGAAGTTGGCCGGTGGGTGTTTGGGGCCTTCGCCGGTGCGTAGCCAACGGCTGGAGATGCACAGCAGTTCTGCGATCTCGTTGAGTCGGCCCATGGGTACACCGCGTTTGAACCAGTTGTTCACGTGTTGAGGCGTGACACCACGGTTCTTGGCGAAGTCGGAGGCGGAAAGATGAACTTCCCGTAATAGCGCTTTTAAGCGATCACCTGATGTATTCATAAACGCAGAGTTTACTGGCCGAGAAAACACATCAAATAAACCATGCGTTGAGTTAGGCCTGTAGGTTTTTGCTTAGTTATAGCTTGTTAGTTCGGATTTGAACTGTGGTTAAACTAAGTTTATAAAACATTGAACTGGTCGTTTAATTTTTCCCACAAAAAAAGCCCCGAATAATCGGGGCTTTTTCAATTGCCGAGGCAATGAGTAGCAGGTATCAGCCTTTGTAGGCAGCGACCGACTTCATGATTTCGGCGCGGGCGGCGTCTGCGTTGCCCCAACCGTCGATCTTCACCCATTTGCCTTTTTCGAGGTCTTTGTAGTTCTCGAAGAAGTGCTTGATCTGTTCCAGCAGCAGTGGCGGCAGGTCGGTGTATTCCTTCACGTCCACGTACAGCTGGGACAGCTTGTCGTGTGGCACGGCGATCACTTTGGCATCGCCACCACCGTCGTCGGTCATGTTCAGGATGCCGACCGGGCGAGCGCGGATGACCGAGCCTGGGGTAACCGGGTAAGGGGTTACGACCAGCACGTCGAGGGGGTCGCCGTCGTCGGCCAGGGTGTTCGGGATAAAACCGTAGTTGGCCGGGTAGAACATCGGGGTGGCCATGAAACGGTCAACGAACAGGCAGTCGCTGTCTTTGTCGATTTCGTATTTGATCGGCGCGTGGTTGGCCGGAATCTCGATGGCGACGTAGATGTCGTTCGGCAGGTCTTTGCCAGCCGGAATCTTGCTGTAGCTCATTGGGCGTTGCCCCCGTAGTTGGCCATATGACATGGCCGGATTGGCCTAAAAGTGGCGGCGATTATAGGCATATTCTGACGGCGATGCCATGCGCCAGACGTCGTACGGTCATTCGCCTTGTGGCTGATAACGCGGGTCGTGCGCTTGCAGTCGGGTCAGGCGGGCCAAGGGATCCTGGCGGTAAAAGCGGCTGAGTTGGGCGTACACCTGTGGATAACTGTTGACGAGTAAATCCGGGGCGCTGAAAAAATATTCGCTGGTGACCGCAAAGAACTCCGCCGGGTTTTCCGCCGCGTAGGGGTCTATCTCCGTCTCTGCATCGGGGTTGGCGTCCAGCTGGCGATTGAGGTCGTCATAAGCACCCTGCATCACGCTGGCCCACTCCCGCACGCGCATGTCGTGGTGCAGCGGCGGCAGGCCGTTGGCGTCGCCGTTGAGCATGTCGAGCTTGTGGGCCAGTTCGTGGATCACCAGGTTGTAGCCTTCCCACTGACCGCTGGCCAGTACGCCGGGCCAGGCAAGGATCACCGGGCCTTGCTGCCAGGCTTCGCCGCTGTGTTCGCCGTCCCACTCGTGTTCGATGCCGCTGCTGTCGCGATGGCGCTGAGGGCTGAGGAAGTCGTCGGGGTACAGCACGATTTCATGGAAACCCTGGTACCAGTCGAGGTCGCCCAGGTTCATCAACGGCAATTGCGCCTGGGCGGCGAGCAGCAGGCGTTGTTCCTGGTGCAGCTCGACGCCGGGCAGTGCGGTGAGGTGTTTTTCGGCGAGGAACACCACGCAGGCTTCGCGCAGCCACTGGTCCTGCTCGGCACTGATGCCGTCGAGGAAGGTCAGGTGGTCGCGCACCCGCTGCCAGGTGTCATCGGCAATCGGGTGCTTGGCCAGCAGGCGCCGGCGCCGCCAGGCACTGAGGGACCACATGGCGGGTTACTGCGACTTGGCTTCTGAAGACGTGCGACCAAAGCGGCTGCGGAACACGCCAATGATCATCGGCACCAGCGACAGCAGGATGATGAACACCACCAGCAGCGAGAGGTTTTTCTTGATAAATGGCACGTTGCCGAAGAAGTAGCCCAGGGTCACCAGGCCGCCGACCCAGAGGATGGTGCCCAGCACGCTGAAACCGAAGAAGCGTGCATAGGGCATTTTCGCGATGCCGGCAACGAACGGCGCAAAGGTGCGCAGGATCGGCAGGAAGCGCGCCAGGGTCACGGTCTTGCCGCCGTGCCTGTCGTAGAAGTCGTGGGTTTTTTGCAGGTAGTCGCGGCGGAAGATTTTCGAGTTCGGGTTGCTGAACAGGCGTTCTCCCGCCGTTCGCCCGATCACGTAATTGGTACTGTCGCCGAGGATTGCCGCCAGCATCAGCAGCCCGCCCAACAATACCGGGTCCATGCCGCCGCCTGCAGCGACCGCACCGGCGATAAACAGCAGCGAATCACCCGGCAGGAACGGCATGACCACCAGGCCGGTTTCGCAAAAGATGACCAGGAACAGAATGGCGTATATCCACGGACCGTAGTTGGTTACCAGCATGTCGAGGTACACGTCGAGATGCAGGATAAGGTCGAGCGGGTTGAAATCCATGGATGGCACCTGTGTGAACGGCCCGACTCGGCAGGCCTGTGCGGAAGCTCGGGTAATAAGGCTACACGTTTATGTAGTGTTTCTTACAACCCTGAAAGGTCCGCATTATACGGATTGAGAGGTGAAAAGCCTGTTGGTTTTGTAGCGGGGGATGTCGTGGCGTGAGGTCAGAAGATCGCCAGAAATTCAATGTGGGAGCGGGCTTGCTCGCGAAAGCGGTGTGTCAGTTATAAATAGTCTGACTGACAAACCGCTATCGGGGGCAAGCCCCCTCCCACAAGGTGTCCATGGTGTCAGGGCGTCAGTCTTCGCTGATCGGCAAGGTATAGTTCTTGAACTCGGTGTCTTCACGAAACCCGATGGACTCGTACGTCTTCTGCGCCACCTGGTTATCACTGCTGGTCGATACCCGCAGCCGCACCGCGTGGGTTTCCTTGGCCATCTTCTTCGCCGTGCGCATCAGGTTATCCGCCACCAGTTGCCGGCGCGCGTCTTCGGCCACATAGATGTCGTTGAGGATCCACACGCGTTTAAGCGACAGCGAGGAAAAGCTCGGGTAAAGCTGGCAAAACCCGAGCACGCGTTTGTCGTCGTCATCGGCGAGGGCCAGGTAGATCACCGACTCCTTGCGGCGCAGGCGCTTTTCCAGGAAGGCCCGTGACGAATCCGGAAAGGGCAGGGCCCCGTAGAACTCGCGGTACTTGACAAACAACGGGGTCAACAGGTCCAGGTGTTCCAGGGTCGCTTGAGTAATCCGCATGCCAGGCCTCAACTTCCAAATGGGGTATGACCACACGAGCGGCCGTGACTTGATGCTGCCTAAAGGCGCGAAAAAGCGCAATCGTGCCGGGATCAGTCGGTGGGTGGGCTGAGCAGGAAATTGCCCTTCATCAGGTCCGGGTTGTCGGATTCAAGGGTCTGAACCTGCGCCTCGTCCTTCAGGTTGACCCCCGACAGCTGCCGGCGACACGCCTCTCGCATCAAGTACAGCAGGCGATGGGCCGCCATGCCATAGCTCAGGCCTTCCAAACGTACATTGGAGATGCAGTTGCGATAGGCATCGGTGAGGCCGACCTTGGGGTTGTAGGTGAAGTACAGCCCCAAACTGTCCGGCGAACTGAGCCCCGGCCGTTCACCGATGAGGATCACCACCATCTTGGCGCCGAGCAGTTGCCCGATTTCATCCGCGACCGCCACGCGGCCCTGTTCCACCAGGATCACCGGCGACAAGGACCACCCTTCGGCGTGGGTCTGTTCTTCCATGCGCGTCAGAAACGGCAACGTATGTTTATGCACTGCCAGCGCCGACAGACCGTCCGCCACCACGACCGCCAGGTCCATGCCGCCCGGATGCGCAGCCGCGTAATCCCGCAGGCTTTGGGCCGATTCGTCACTCAAACGCCGCCCCAGATCCGGACGTTGCAGATAGCTGTGCCGGTCGGTTGCCGCGCTGTGCAGCAACAGGCTATCGCGCCCACGCTCGGCCAACTGACTGCTCAGGCCGCCGTGGTCGAAGGGCAGGTGCACCGCGTCCCGTGCCTGGGCGTGGGCAAATTGGAAATCAAGTTGGGCGTTGGTGGGAATGCTGGTGCCGGTGCGGCCCAGGGCAATTCGCGCCGGGGTCAGGCGGCGCAGTTCCAGCCACGGGTTTTCAGGCAGGTCGAGTTGCACAGGCGGCTCCTTCATCCCAGTTGCGCCAGGGCGTGGCGAAACGCCGGTGGCAGGCTGTTGCCGAAGCGCACCTTGCCGTCGGCTTGCGTAAAGATGCCCATTTTGGCCAGCCACTGTTCAAACTCCGGCGCCGGCTTTAAACCCAATGTCTGGCGAGCGTACAAGGCGTCGTGGAACGAGGTGGTCTGGTAGTTGAGCATGATGTCGTCGGAGCCGGGGATGCCCATGATGAAGTTGATCCCTGCGACACCCAGCAGGGTCAGCAGGGTGTCCATGTCGTCCTGGTCGGCTTCGGCGTGGTTGGTGTAGCAGATGTCGCAGCCCATGGGCACGCCCAGCAGCTTGCCGCAGAAGTGGTCTTCAAGGCCGGCGCGGATGATCTGCTTGCCGTTGTACAGGTACTCGGGGCCGATAAAACCGACCACGGTGTTGACCAGAAACGGCT
Organism: Pseudomonas sp. GV047; assembly: GCF_003058245.1. Lineage (NCBI taxonomy): Bacteria > Pseudomonadati > Pseudomonadota > Gammaproteobacteria > Pseudomonadales > Pseudomonadaceae > Pseudomonas > Pseudomonas sp. GV047. The sequence goes on from NZ_QCWA01000008.1 coordinate 88,823, forward strand.
TGAAATGCCGGGCCACCGCATAGGCGCGGGTTTCGCAGGTTTGCTGGTCGACGCCAAAATGCGCGTTGGCCGACAAGGCGCTGCCCTGGCCGGTTTCGAAATACATCAGGTTCTGGCCCAAGGTGCCCCGGTTCAGGCTCAAGCCCGCCTCGTAACCTTCCTGCAGCACGCTCAGGCTGATGCCGAAACTGGCGTTGGCCGCCTCGGTGCCGGCAATCGACTGGAACACCAGGTCCAGCGGCACGCCGCGGTTGATGGCTTCGATGGACGTGGTGACGTGGGTCAGTACACAGGCCTGGGTGGGGATTTCGTAGCGCTGGATGATTGCGTCGAGCATCTCCAGCATGGCGCAGATCGAGGCGATGCTGTCGGTGGCCGGGTTGATGCCGATCATGGCGTCGCCGTTGCCGTAGAGCAGGCCGTCGAGAATGCTCGCGGCGATGCCCGCCGGTTCGTCGGTCGGGTGGTTGGGTTGCAGGCGGGTCGACAGGCGCCCGTGCAGGCCCAGGGTGCCGCGAAACCGGGTGACCACCCGGATCTTCTGCGCCACCAGGACCAGGTCCTGCACGCGCATGATCTTGGACACGGCCGCTGCCATTTCCGGTGTCAGCCCCGGCGCCAATGCGCGTAGGGATTGTTCATCTGCAGCGTCGCTGAGCAGCCAGTCGCGCAGGCCGCCGACGGTCAGGTGGCTGACCACGGCGAAAGCCTGCTTGTCGTGGGTGTCGATGATCAGCCGCGTGACTTCATCGCTTTCATAGGGGATCAGCGCTTCTTCGAGGAAGTGCTTGAGCGGAATATTGGCCAAGGCCATTTGTGCCGCCACCCGCTCACCGTCGTTCTGCGCGGCAACGCCGGCGAGGAAGTCCCCGGAGCGGGCGGGACTGGCCTTGGCCATCACGTCCTTGAGGCTGTCGAAGCGGTAGGTTTGTGCACCGACCGCGTGGGAAAAGCTTGCCATACAGTGTCTCCTTGACGACGCGGGCAGGAGAGGAACCCGCGTCGAGGTTTACGGCAGTTAGTGCAAGGCGGCCTCTGCGGCCTGGATCGCGGCGAATTCTTCTTCGGGCGTGCCTGCTACCAAGTGATGCCGGCTGTAGAAAGCAAAGTAAGCAATTAATACTCCATAGATGATCGCGGCGCCAATCACCACCCGTGGATCCACCAGAAAGCCCGCCACCACGGCCACGCAGGCCAGTACCAGGGCGACACCGGAGGTGAAGATGCCACCTGGCGTGCGATAAGGCCGGTCCATTTTGGGGCGACGGATGCGCAGGGTGATGTGCGCGGCCATCATCAGCACGTAGGAAATGGTCGCGCCAAACACGGCCACAAGAATCAACAAATCCCCTTGGCCGGTCAGCGACAGGCCGAAACCGATAATGCCGGGGATCACCAGGGCCAGTACCGGTGCCTTGCTCTTGTTGGTCTGGGACAGTTTGCGCGGCAGGTAGCCGGCACGGGACAAGGCGAAGATCTGCCGCGAATAGGCGTAGATAATCGAGAAAAAGCTCGCGATCAAGCCGGCCAGGCCGACCAGGTTGACGAAACTGCCCATCCAGGTCGAACCGCCATAGGACAGCGCCAGCGCTTCCACCAGCGGGTTACCGGATTTGACCAGCGCGTAGGTGCCCGCGCCGCCCGGTGCGATCACCAGGATCAACAGGGCAAAGCTGGTCAGCACCACAATGGCGCCGATCAGGCCCCGGGGCAGGTCGCGCTTGGGGTTCTTGGTTTCTTCGGCGGCCAGGGGCACGCCCTCTACGGCGAGGAAAAACCAGATCGCATAAGGGATCGCCGCCCACACGCCGACATAGCCAAATGGCAGGAAGGTGCTGGCGCCCTTGGCCTCGGTCACCGGAATATCCAGCAGGTTGGCGACATTGAAGTGCGGCACCATCGACACCAGGAACACGCCCAGCGCAATCGCGGCAATGGCGGTGATCACGAACATCAGCTTCAAGGCTTCGCCGACGCCAAAGATATGGATGCCGATAAAGATGATGTAGAACGCCAGGTAGATCATCCAGCCGCCGATGCCGAACAGCGACTCGCAATAGGCGCCGATAAATACCGCGATGGCGGCGGGGGCGATGGCGTATTCGATCAGGATGGCGGTGCCCGTCAGGAACCCGCCCCAGGGCCCGAAGGCACTGCGGGCAAAACCGTAGCCACCGCCGGCGGTGGGGATCATGGAAGACAGTTCGGCCAGGGAAAAGCACATGCACAGGTACATGGTGGCCATCAGCAATGTGGCGAGGAACATCCCGCCCCAGCCACCCTGGGCCAGGCCGAAGTTCCAGCCGGCGTAGTCGCCGGAGATCACGTAGGCAACGCCAAGGCCAACCAGCAGGACCCAGCCGGCGGCGCCTTTTTTCAGTTCGCGTTGTTGGAAGTATTGGGAGTCGACTTTTTCGAAGTCGACAGAAGATCCAGTCGGTTCGCTAGGCATGGGAAAGTACCTTTCATTGTTATTGTTTTTTAACTCGGCCTCTGTGTGCCGAATGCAATTGGCAAGTACTTGTGGAGAGCTAAGTGTGGGAGAGGGCAAGCCCCTCCCACATTTGAGTGCATTTCAACTGTGGGAGGAGGGGTTAGTTAGAAGAAGCCCAGCGGATTAATGTCGTAACTCACCAGCAGGTTCTTGGTCTGCTGGTAATGATCCAACATCATCTTGTGCGTCTCACGGCCCACGCCGGACTTCTTGTAACCGCCAAACGCGGCATGCGCCGGGTACAGGTGGTAGCAGTTGGTCCACACGCGGCCCGCCTTGATCGCGCGGCCCATGCGGTAGGCGCGGTTGATGTCGCGGGTCCACACACCGGCGCCCAGGCCGAACTCGGTGTCGTTGGCAATCGCCAGGGCTTCGGCTTCGTCCTTGAAGGTGGTGATGCTCACCACCGGGCCGAAGATTTCTTCCTGGAACACGCGCATTTCATTGGTGCCCTTGAGCAGGGTCGGCTGGATGTAATAGCCGCCGGCCATATCGCCGGTGAGTTGCTCGACCTTGCCGCCGGTGAGCAATTGCGCGCCTTCGCCCTTGGCGATTTCCAGGTAGGACAGGATCTTGTCGAACTGCTGCTCGGACGCCTGGGCGCCGACCATGGTGTCGGTGTCCAGCGGGTCGCCGCGCTTGATCTGCTCGACTTTCTTCATCACTACTTTCATGAAATCGTCGTAGATCGACTCTTCCACCAGCGCGCGGGATGGGCAGGTGCACACTTCGCCCTGGTTGAAGAACGCCAGCACCAGGCCTTCGGCGGCTTTCTCGATGAACGACGGTTCGGCTTTCATGATGTCGGCGAAGAAGATGTTCGGCGACTTGCCGCCCAGCTCGACGGTGGACGGAATGATGTTCTCGGCCGCCGCATGCATGATGTGCGAGCCCACCGGGGTGGAGCCGGTGAAGGCGATCTTGGCGATACGCTTGCTGGTGGCCAGGGCTTCGCCGGCTTCCTTGCCGAAGCCGTGCACCACGTTCAGCACGCCCGGTGGCAGCAGGTCGCCGATGACTTCCAGCAGCACGTTGATGCCCAGCGGTGTTTGCTCGGCAGGCTTGAGCACCACACAGTTGCCGGCGGCCAGGGCCGGGGCGAGTTTCCACGCGGCCATCAGCAGCGGGAAGTTCCACGGGATGATCTGGCCGACCACGCCCAGCGGCTCGTGGAAGTGATAGGACGCGGTGTGTTCGTTGATCTCGGCGCTGGTGCCTTCCTGGGCGCGGATGCAACCGGCGAAGTAGCGGAAGTGGTCGGCGGCCAGCGGGATGTCGGCGTTGAGGGTTTCACGCACGGCCTTGCCGTTGTCCCAGGTTTCGGTGATGGCCAGCAGTTCGAGGTTCTGTTCGATGCGGTCGGCGATTTTCAGCAGTACCAGCGAGCGGTCCTGGGCCGAGGTCTTGCCCCAGGCGTCAGCGGCAGCGTGGGCGGCGTCCAGCGCCTTGTCGATGTCTTTGGCAGTGGAGCGCGGGAATTCGGCGATAGGCTTGCCGTTGACCGGCGAGGTGTTGGTGAAATAGTTGCCATCGACCGGGGCAACGAATTCGCCACCAATGTAGTTGCCGTACTTGGCCTTGAACGAAACGATCGCGCCTTCAGTACCGGGGTGTGCGTAACGCATGGTGGGTATCTCCTGGCTTTTATGTTTATTGGAGTGCAGCGCGCAAGCGCTTGATAAAGCGTAGAGCAAAGGTTGGGCCACTGCTTTGCAGGCCAGTAAAATCAAGGGCTTGGGGTTTGTTGCAAGGCGTTGCTGTGACACGGCTGGCACAGGCGCTGTGACAGTTTGTGCCATAAACGGTACAGGCTGTGACCGGCGGGTCGGTCCGGGATTGCATTGGCTGGGTGCCTGGGGGATGCTGGTGGTTCTCACGCAGGGAGAATAATAAGAACATGCACAACGATCATTTCAGTCGCCATGCCCAGCAAGTCCTCACTGTGGCCCGTGGGCGCGACCCGTCGAGCGACCCGTCCATCGCCCGCTCCTGGCTGCGCTGCCTGGAGGACTACCACCTCGATCCTGCCCAGACCATCGCCCCTACGGTGCTTGAGCACGGCCGCCTGCTGGAAAGCCGCGAACGCCTGCAACAGGTGCTGCATATCGCCGGCAGCGAGATGAACAGCCTGCACCAGCAGCTGTCGGGCGCTGGCCATGCGGTGCTGCTGACCGATGCCCGTGGGGTGATCCTCAACTGTGTCACAGCGCCGTCCGAGCGCAAGATTTTCGAACGCGCCGGGCTGTGGCTCGGTGCCGATTGGAGCGAAGCGTGCGAGGGCACCAACGGCATCGGCACCTGCCTGGTGGAACGCCAGTCGTTGACCATTCATCGCGATGAACATTTTCGTGGGCGCCACACCGGGCTGACCTGTTCGGCGAGCCCGGTGTTCGACCCCCACGGCAACCTCTTGGCGGTGCTGGACGTGTCGTCGGCCCGGGAGGAGGTGTCGCGCCAGAGCCAGTTCCACACCATGGCGCTGGTCAACCTGTCGGCGAAGATGATCGAGAGTTGCTACTTCCTGCGTCACTTCGAAAACCATTGGCTGCTGCGCTTTCACCTGCAGGCCGAGTCGGTGGGCCTGTTCAGCGAAGGGTTGTTGGCGTTTGACGGTGAAGGGCGGATTTGTGCCGTCAACCAGAGCGCACTCAACCTGCTGGGGCAGGTGCGTGGCGGGTTGCTGGGGCAACCGGTGGAGGCGTTGTTCGAGTGTTCCCTGGACCAACTGCTCGGTCGCGCCAGTGCCAATGCCACCGCCAGTTGGCCATTGCGCACGCGGGATGGCCGGCACTTGTTCGCGGCCTTGCGTGGTCAATCGCGCAGTGTGCCTGCGCCCATCGCCAAGCCTGAGCCCGTGCGCCTGGCCGGTATCTGCCTCGGCGACCCGGCGCTGCAGAGTGACTTCCGCAAAGCGCTGCGGGTATTCGAGCGCGATGTGCCCTTGCTGATCAACGGCGAAACCGGCTCCGGCAAAGAGGCCTTCGCCAAGGCGGTGCATCACGCCAGCCAGCGTGCCGACAAGGCGTTCGTTGCCCTCAACTGCGCCGCCATCCCGGAAAGCCTGATCGAAAGCGAACTGTTCGGCTATCGCGGCGGCAGCTTTACCGGCGCGCGCAAGGACGGCATGCAGGGCAAGTTGCAACAGGCCGACGGCGGCACGCTGTTCCTCGATGAAATCGGCGATATGCCGTTGGCGCTGCAGACGCGCCTGTTAAGGGTGCTGGAGGACCGCATGGTGGTGCCCATCGGCGGTGAGCCCCAGGCGGTTGATGTCAGAATTATCAGCGCGACTCACCGAAATTTGCTGGAGCGCGTGCAGGACGGAAGTTTTCGGGAAGACCTGTATTACCGCCTCAATGGCCTGGAAGTCGGTTTGCCAGCGTTGCGTGAACGCAGCGATAAGCCTCAGTTGCTGGATTTCCTGCTGGCGCAGGAGGCGGGCGGGCAGAGTCTACAACTCGACCCGGCGGCGCGCTCGGCGCTGCTGACCTACCCCTGGCCCGGCAACGTCCGGCAACTGCGCACGGTGTTGCGTACGCTGGCGGCGCTGTGCGACGACGGGCGGGTCGGCCTTGAGGATTTGCCCGCGTTGATTCGCCAGGCACGGCCGCAAGCAGTGGCCGAGGCCAGGCTTGCCGACTCGCCCCTGGGCGACGCCGAGCGACTCGCCCTGCTCACGGCCCTGGAGCAACAGCGCTGGCACATGACCCACACGGCGGAGCAGCTGGGTGTCAGCCGTAACACGCTGTATAGAAAGCTGCGCCGGCACGGTATTGCACGGGCTGTGCCATAGATCGGTCCTACAGCTAAAGAGTGCGATTTTCGCCCCCCTGCGCTAACCTGCCTCGATGTTTACGAGGTCGACTATGCACATTCATATTCTTGGTATCTGCGGCACCTTCATGGGTTCGATGGCGGTTCTGGCCAAAGAACTGGGCCATCACGTAACGGGCTCCGATGCCAATGTTTACCCACCCATGAGCACGCAACTCGAGGCCCAGGGCATTGAGCTGACCCAGGGTTACGACCCGGCGCAATTCGACCCGGTGCCGGACCTGGTGGTGATCGGCAATGCCATGTCCCGGGGCAATCCGGCGGTCGAATACGTCCTCAACAAAGGCTTGCCTTACGTGTCCGGCCCACAGTGGCTGGCCGACCATGTGCTGCAAGGTCGCTGGGTATTGGCCGTTGCCGGCACCCACGGCAAGACCACCACCAGCAGCATGCTCGCCTGGGTGCTGGAACACGCGGGCATGAGCCCGGGCTTCCTGATCGGCGGCGTGCCGCAGAACTTCTCGGTGTCGGCGCGCCTGGGTGATACGCCGTTCTTCGTGATCGAAGCCGACGAGTACGACAGTGCGTTCTTCGACAAGCGCTCCAAGTTCGTCCACTACCGTCCACGCACCGCGATCCTCAACAACCTTGAGTTCGATCACGCCGACATCTTCCCCGACCTGGCGGCCATCGAGCGGCAGTTCCACCATTTGGTACGCACCATTCCGAGCGAAGGCCTGGTCATCCACCCGACCACCGAGCCGGCCTTGCAACGCGTGATCGAGATGGGCTGCTGGACCCCGGTGCAAACCACCGGTGCGGGCGGGCAATGGCAGGTCAAGTTGCTCAGTGAAGACGGTTCCCGGTTTGAAGTGCTGTTTGAAGGCGAGGCCCAAGGCATCGTCGAGTGGGACATGACTGGCCAGCACAACGTCGCCAATGCCCTTGTGACCCTGGCGGCCGCGCGGCATGTGGGCGTGGTGCCGTCCATGGGCATTGCTGCGTTGAGCGCATTCAAGAGCGTGAAGCGCCGTATGGAAAAGGTCGCCGACGTGAATGGGATTACTATCTACGACGACTTTGCCCACCACCCAACGGCCATTGCTACCACCCTCGACGGCCTGCGCAAACGTGTTGGCGATGCCCCGATCATTGCGATTGTCGAGCCGCGTTCAAACTCCATGAAGCTCGGCGCACACCGCGACGGCCTGCCGGAAAGCGTTAACGATGCCGACCAGGTGGTGTGGTATGCCCCGGCCAATCTCGGCTGGGACCTGCCGGCGATTGCGGCGCAATGCACGGTGCCGTCGAAAGTCTGTGATTCCATCGAGGGCATCATTGCGTTCGTCAAGCACCAGGCCAAGCCTGGCACCCATGTGGTGGTGATGAGCAACGGCGGCTTCGGCGGCTTGCACGGCAAACTGGCCGAGGCCCTGAAATGAGTGGCCCGGAGCGCGTCACCCTGGCGATGACCGGCGCATCCGGCGCGCCCTATGGCTTGCGCCTGCTCGATTGCCTGGTGCGTGAAGACCGCGAGGTGCACTTTCTGATCTCCAAGGCCGCGCAGTTGGTGATGGCCACCGAGACTGATGTCGCGCTGCCAGCCAAGGTGCAGATGATGCAAGCCTTCCTTACCGAGTACACCGGTGCGGCGGCGGGGCAGGTCAAGGTCTACGGCAAGGAAGACTGGATGTCGCCGGTGGCTTCGGGCTCCGGTGCGCCGGCGGCAATGGTCGTGGTGCCGTGCTCCACCGGTACGCTATCGGCGATTGCCACCGGCGCTTGCAACAACCTGATCGAACGCGCCGCCGACGTGACGTTGAAGGAGCGCCGCCAGTTGATCCTGGTGCCGCGTGAGGCGCCGTACTCGAGCATTCATCTGGAGCACATGCTCAAGCTGTCGAACCTGGGGGTGACCATCCTGCCGGCGTCGCCCGGCTTCTATCACCAGCCGCAGACCATCGATGACCTGGTGGATTTCGTGGTGGCGCGCATTCTCAACCTGTTGAATATCCCCCAGGACATGCTGCCGCGTTGGGGCGAACACCATTTGAGCAGCGATGAATAAGGCGCTGTTGGTGATACTGGCGCTGCAACTGGCCGGCTGCGCCACCGCGCGTACCCTGGACGCCGCGCAGCCCGGCGCGCCGGTGGTGTATGCCGGCACGCGATTGGATTTGTATGCAATGAACGGAGGTTGCTGCGCCAAGGACCGGTTCGGTGCCGAGGCGCCCAGCTATCCCGGCGTCGACCTGCCGGCCAGCGCGTTGCTCGACACGCTTTTATTGCCGCTGTCGGTGTTGACGGTGCTCGGTGTGGGATTTAACGCCACGGGCGGGCTCTAGCGCTGACCTGGGCACCACAAAACTAATGTGGGAGGCGTTACTTACCGAGCTTGCGCAGTTCATCCGACTCCACCACCCGCACCCCGTCCTGCTCTTCCAGCGCCAGGCGCCACATGGCCCGGGCCAGTTCGCAGACTTCAATGCCGTGGTATTTCCCCGGAATCAACCGTGACAGCGGCCCGGCCAGTTGCTCGGCCAAGCGGGGCTCCAGCCGTTCCCCCAGCAGCAACGAAGGCCGCACGATGGTCAGTTGCGGCCAGTCCTGGGCCTTGAGTGCCTGTTCCATTTCCCCTTTGACCCGGTTGTAGAACACCGAGGATTTCGGATCGGCGCCAATCGCACTGATCACGATCAGGTGCCGCGCGCCCATCTCCCGCGCGCGCTTGGCAAAGGCTACGACCATATCCAGGTCGACGGCACGAAAAGCTTCTTCCGAACCGGCTTTCTTGATGGTGGTACCCAGGCAGCAGAAGGCAATATCCACCTGGCCGCTCAGTTGCGGCAGGAACACCGCCGGGTCGCCCACCGGGTTTTCCAGGTGCGGATGCTCGGCCAGTGGCTTGCGGCTGGGCGCCAGCACGCGGGTCACGGTGGGTTCGTTGAGCAGGCGGTCGAGCAGGTGTTCGCCGGTCAGGCCAGAGGCGCCAGCGAGCAGGATATGCTGAGGTGTCAGGTACATGGTGTTTCCCCCCTTGTTACACGTTACAGCTTAGTTGCCTTTGGCTTCCTTGCTATTCATTGAGACGCTTTCCAGCGCCTTTCGTGCCTGCTGCTTGCGTAATAATTGCCAATGGGCGATCACGCCTTTGGGGGCCCAGATCTGCGGTTCGGACGCTTCGAAGTTGTCTGCCTGTTCGCGTTCGCTCACATGCAGCTGCGCCAGCTTGAAGGCTTGCTGCAGATCGTCGGTCTGGTTGAAGGCTTGGGCGAAGAGGGCGTCGCCGAAGTAGGTGAAGTCGGCCTCTTCAGAACAGCCGAAGGACACGCGGTCGGCGCGCGAGGCGGTCATGATCAGGGTGCGTTCGTCTTTGAGGGCCGGGATGAAACCGCCGGAGTAGCAGGCTGAAATCACCACGATCTTGTCGCGGTTTTTCAGCGGCGCGAGCACGGCGGCCAGCTCATCGGCGGGCAGGTCGGCCAGTTCCATGCGTGGTTGGTCCAGTACCAGTTCGTGTTCGTGGGTGCCGTGGCTGGTCATGTAGATAAACACCAGGTCTTCCGGGCCGGTGCGCTCGGCCAGGGTCTGCACGGCCCGGCGCAGGCTTTCGCGGGTGGCCAGTGGCCGGTCGGCGATATGGTCGCGGTGGTTGACCAGGCGGATCTGCCCACGTGCGCCGAAGCGAGTGGCGAGCATATTGCTGACGTAATCGGCTTCGCGCAGGAACACGCTTTGTTTACCGTCGCCGGCCACGGCCAGGGTGTACAGCTCCACGGCCGAGGTGGAGGCGGGCACGGCGGCGAGGGCGGTGTCCAGCAGGCGGCCCTGGGCCAGTACGCCGATTTCCAGCGGGTCGGGCAACAGCTTGCCGTCGGCATCACGCACGCGCATGCCGTTGACCCAGGTACCGGCCTGCACCGTGCCGTCGGTGAGTACCAGGGTGCCGCGACCTTGATAGTTGTCGCTGTCGAAGCCGCCGATATAGAAGCTGCCGTCTGTCAGGTTCAGGCGGCCTTCGCCGGTAAAGCGCCAGTCGCTGAACTGGCCGACGTAGTGGCTGCCGTCGACGCCGATCAACTCGCCCTTGCCGCTGAGTGCGCCTTCCTTGAACTGGCCGATCCACACGTCGCCATCGGCGTTTTCATAACGGCCCTTGCCGTTGAGCTGGTTCTGCTTGAACTGGCCGACATAGATGTCGCCGTCGGCGCTGTTGAATGTACCGTTGCCCTCCAGCTGGCCGTCGACGAAGTGGCCGCTGAATTGGTTGCCGCTGTCGTCATTGCGCTGGCCTTCACCGTTCGGCTTGCCGTGGGCGAACTGGCCCTGATACTGGCTGCCATCCGCCAGTTCCAGGCGGCCGAGGCCGGAATACTGGTCGTCCTTGAATTCGCCGCGATAGGTCATCTGCCCTTCTTTGAGGGTGCCTTCGCCGTTGCGCCGACCGTTCTTGAACCCGCCCACATAGTGGCTGCCGGCCGTGGTCAGGCTGCCCTGGCCATCGAACAGGCCTTGCTGGAACTGGCCTTTATAGACTTCGCCGTTGCTGCCATGCCATTCGCCCTGGCCGTGCCACTGGCCTTTGTCGAACTGCCCGGCGTACCAGCTGCCGTTGGGATAATCCACGCGGCCCTGGCCTTGCAGCAGACCATTGACCACATCGCCCCGGTAACGACCGCCATCGGGCAGGCGCGCATCGGGCGGCAACAGCGATTCGCCGTCTCCGCAAGCGGTGAGCAACAGGGCAAGGGCAAGGGGAGCGAGTGGGCGCATAGCGGGATCCGGATAATTGAGCGCCGAGTATGCCGCAGCTGCGAGATTCATACATAAATTTACATACCCTGTGGCGAGTTTCAGTGGCTCGCCACAGGGATGGGCTTACACGAAGTAGAGCGACAACGACTCGGCGACGTAAGCGGGTTTTTCCTGGCCATCGATTTCCAGGGTGGCGGTGGCCTTGAGCAGCCATTGGCCGGGCTTTTTCTCGGTGACGTCGGTGAGCGTTACGTTCAGGCGCACCTTGGAATTGACTTTCACCGGCTGGATAAAGCGCACGCTGTCCAGGCCATAGTTGACGGCCATCTTCAGGCCTTCGGGCACGATCAGGATATCTTCCATCAGCTTGGGCATCAGCGACAGCGACAGGAAACCGTGGGCAATGGTGCTGCCGAACGGGGTTTGCGCGGCCTTGACCGGGTCGACGTGGATGAACTGATGATCGCCAGTGGCCTCGGCGAACAGGTTGATACGTGCCTGGTCGATGGTGAGCCATTCGGAACGTCCCAGTTCCTTGCCGACATAATCTTTGAGCTGCGCTACGGGTACATAGGGCATTGCGTCTCTCCTTGGTTCATCGGTGCTGTTGTTATGGGGTACAGAGAACCAATGTAGATCATCATGGCCAACCAGCCCGGTCAACCCACCATGCTTTTGGCGAATGCCGGAGCATAGGACGGGCATGCTTATAATGCGGGCGGGTCTTGAGGGGGGAGAGGACGGATGCTGTTACGCGGTCTGACATGGCTGGTGCTGTTTCAATTGATCGGCACGGCGATCAATCATTTGCTGCTGCCGGTACTGCCGGGGCCGATCATCGGCCTGCTGTTGATGCTCGGGTTCCTGATCTGGCGTGGCGAAGTCGGCGAGCCCCTGAGCCTGGCGGCCAGCAGCCTGCTGCGCTACTTGCCGTTGCTGCTGGTGCCGCCGGCGGTGGGGGTGATGGTGTATGCCAGGGATATTGCCGCCGATTTCTGGGCCATCGTCGGTGCACTGGTGTTGTCGCTGGTGATCGCCATGGGCTTTGTCGGGCTGTTGATGGAACGCATGGTCAAGCGCAAGGAGCAGGATCAATGATCTTCGACTGGCACGGCGCATGGACGGCGGTGATTCATCACCCGCTGTTCGGTATCGGGATCACCCTGGGCGCCTATCAGCTGGTGCTGGCGGGTTTCGAGAAAACCCGCTGGATTTTCCTGCAACCGGTGCTGGTCTCCATGCTGCTGGTGATCGGCGTGTTGCTCACGTGCGGCCTGAGCTACGCCGAGTACCGCAAGAGCACGGAGATCATGGGGATCCTGCTGGGCCCGGCGACGGTGGCCCTGGCGGTGCCGCTCTATCTGAACCTGCGGCGGATTCGGCAATTGTTCTGGCCGATTTTTACTACGCTGGTGATAGGCGGCGTGTTGGCCACCGGCCTGTGCGTACTGCTGGGCTGGTGGTTCGGCGCCGAACACAGGATGTTGATGACCATGGCGCCGAAGTCGGTGACCTCGCCGATTGCCATGCTGGTGGCCGAACAGATCGGCGGTGTGGCAGCCTTGGCGGCGGTGTTTGTGCTGATTACCGGGGTGGTGGGCGCGATGGTTGGCCCGGCGTTACTCTCGCGTCTTGGGGTGCACAGCCCCGAGGCGCGCGGCATGGCGCTGGGTATGACCGCACACGCCGTCGGCACCTCGGTGGCCCTGCAGGAGAGCGAAGAGTGTGGCGCCTTTGCGGCGCTGGCCATGAGTCTGATGGGCGTAGCCACAGCGGTGTTCCTGCCGCTGGCCGTGTCAGTGATTGTTTAAACCGGGTTTAAGGAAGCCTTTATGAGTCTGGCGCTGTTCCCCCTCAATACCGTGCTGTTCCCTGGCTGCATCCTCGACCTGCAACTGTTCGAGGCGCGCTACCTGGACATGATCAGCCGCTGCATGAAAAAGGACGAAAGCTTCGGCGTGGTGTGCATCCTCGATGGCAAGGAGGTGGGCATGGCCCCGGATGGCTATGCCTTGATCGGCTGCGAAGCGTTGATTCGCGACTTCAAGCAGCAGGACAACGGCCTGCTGGGGATTCGCGTCGAAGGCGGGCGGCGCTTCCGCGTGCGAGACGCCGGCGTGCAGAAGGACCAATTGCTGGTGGCCGAGGTGCAATGGCTGGAAGAACTGCCGGACCAGGCGCTGGAAGAAGAGGATGCCGACCTGCTGGCCTTGCTCCAGGCCCTGGCCGAACACCCGATGGTCGCGTCGCTGGACATGGACACTCACGCCGATGGCCAGCAAGCCTTGGGCAATCAACTGGCTTATCTCTTGCCGTTCACTGAGGCCGACAAGATCGACCTGCTGCAACTCGACGACCCGCAGCAGCGGCTGGATGCGATCCAGATGCTGCTCGATGAGCTTCAGGGCGAATTGTTTGCCTGAGCCTCGGATCTGTCCTGCGCGGTTTTCAGAGGTTTCCTCGTTGTTCCCTGCGCGTCGCCTGAAATAGTCACCGATCACACAACAATGATTGGGGGTGAACATGATTCGGCTAGCGCCATCGGAACAGGCGGCCTGGGACGTTTTTTTTGTCAGTATTGCCGTGCAACTGCTGCCGCTGGATGCCAAGCGGGGCCCGGAATACATCGCTGAACGCGCCGCAGAAATTGCCGATGAGATGATGCTGGAGCGACGTGAGCGTTGTGTTGAACGCCGCGCCGCGCCAATTCATTGGCTCGGCCCGACCCAGGGTCAGTAGGCATACCTGAGCAGCGCGTGTGGGGTGCCGGTAAAGGCAATGAAGCCGAGCACCGCCACCACAGCGGGTAATACCAGCCACCAGGCCTTCTGCGGCATCGGCGGCAAAGGGCTGCGGTACTGGCAGACGGTGAGGCTGAATGCACACACGGTCATTGCCAGCAGTGTGCCAGCCAGGATGTCGGTGGGCCAATGGGCGCCAAGGTAGACCCGTGACAGCGCGATGAAGGCCGCAGGAATACAGCCCAGCAACATCCAGGTCAGGCGCAGGCGCGTGGGTTGTCCGCGACCGGCCAGCACCGCCAACGCCAGGAAAAACGCAAACGCACCGGAGGCGTGGCCGCTGGGCATGCTGAAGCTGGTCAATGGGTCGGTGAGGATTTCCGGGCGGCCACGGGCGAAAAACAGTTTGGTCCCGGTATTGATCACCGCCGCCCCGGCCAGTGTTGCACCGACAAACACGGCATGACGCCATTGCCGCGCGACTAGCAGCAACCCGGTGAATACGGCGCTGGCGAAGAACATTTTCTTGAACTCACCCAATTGGGTCACCATCACCATGGTCTGGTCCAGCCAGGGGCTGCGATGTTCCTGTACCAGCGCGCTCAGGCCCTGGTCAAAGTCATCCAGGTGGGTATAGCCGATAAACAGAGCGATCAATAATGTCAGGCTGGCGCACCCTATCCACAAGGTCGCGCGACGATGGCCGCGCACGCTGGTGTGCAGGCTCAGTCCCAGCATGGCTGCCAGGCAGGCTGTAACAACCCCCGCCTCAGGCCAGAACCCTTCCGGCAATGGCAGGCGGAACGCAGCGCCGGTTGCCCAGCCTGGCAGCAGGTAGGCGACCGACCAACCGGCTGCCGCCAGCAGGCTGACCAGGGCGAAACGCGGGAACGGCATGTCGCACATCCCGGCCACCATCGGCAGCATCGGCCGCAATGGCCCGATGAAACGTCCCACCAGCAGACTGGCGATGCCGTATTTGTGAAAGTAGGTTTCCGCGCCGTTCATCCATTCCGGGTGGTGGCGCAGGCCGGGCAGGCGGCGGATGTTCTGATGGAAGTGTCGGCCGAGGAAGTAGGAAACCCCGTCGCCCAACAAGCCTCCCAGGAACCCCAGCAGCAGGGTTTCACTCAGGGACAAGGCGCCGCTGCCAGCCATTGCCGCAATGGCAAACAGCAGTACCGTGCCCGGCACGATCAGCCCGGCAATGGCCAGGCATTCCACGCACGCGACGATAAACACCGCCGCCGCCAGCCATTGCGGGTTGAGGGTCAGCCAGCCGGTAATGCCATCGAGCCATTGGCCCATAAATCGTTACTCCATCGCCACAGATTCAAATCAGGAAATAGTCGCGGCCTTCGACCTGGCCCCGGCGCAGCGGGTTCCGCGTGCAGTAGGGCGCATAGCCGGCATCGACGAAGCGGTACATCAAGTGCTCGTCACGGCCGCTGGGGATGCCCAGGCGGGTGGTCTGGATGATCTGTGTCGGTGTCTGGCCGACGTCTTCCACATAGAGCAATTCTTGATCAAAGCGCTTGGCATCCCACATCGGCACCTTCAGGCCCAGCGCCTTGCACAGCAACGTCTGGCCGGCACACAGCTTTTGCGACGCGCGCGGGCTGCCGTCGGCATTCGGGTTGTTCAGCAGCATCTGCGCCAGGCTGGCGGGCCCGGAGGTTTCATCGACCCAGGGATAGGCCGATTTGATCAGCACGGCATTGCCAGGCCCCTGCGCGCTGAAGTTCAGCGAATCGCCGCCACGGGCGTAGTACATATAGATATGCCCGCCATCCAGAAACAAAGCCTTACGCTTTTCTGTGTAGCCGAGTGAGGCGTGGCTGCCTTTTTCGGCCACGTAATAGGCTTCGGTTTCAATAATTCGCGCCGAAAGCCAGCTATCGCCGACGCGATGGCGGATGACTTTTCCAAGCAAATCTTGCGCGAGTATTTGCGCGTCACGATCGAAGAAGCTGTCGGGCAGGGCGCTGGCGGGGAGTTGGGGCGAAGAACTGGGCATGGTGGCCTGGGGTTAATACGGCTAAATGTGACGGAATAATAACAACTCCCACCTTAATTACGGCTGAACCCCAGGTTTTTACAGTTCATTTCGACCATCCGCCCCTCACCGCTGTCAGTCGGGCGGCGTCACAGCTATAATCTGCCGCTTTCCTCTTTGCCAAGACTCCCTGACCATGACTGAGTCCGTTCTTGACTACATGACCCGCCTGGGTCGCGCTGCCCGTCAGGCCTCGCGGTTGATCGCCCGTGCGAGCACTGCGCAGAAGAACCGTGCCCTGCTGGCCGCCGCCGATGCTCTGGACGCTTCGCGCTCCGAGCTGACTGCCGCCAACGAACTGGACCTGGCCAACGGCCGCGCCAATGGCCTCGAGCCCGCCCTGCTGGACCGCCTGGCGCTGACGCCGGCACGTATCGACGACATGATCGAAGGGTTGCGTCAGGTGGCCAAGCTGCCTGACCCCATCGGTGAAATTCGCGATATGCGTTACCTGCCGTCCGGCATCCAGGTCGGCAAGATGCGCGTGCCCCTGGGCGTGATCGGCATCATCTATGAGTCGCGCCCGAACGTGACCATCGACGCCGCGAGCCTGTGCCTCAAGTCGGGCAATGCCACCATCCTGCGTGGCGGGTCCGAGGCGATCAATTCCAACCGCGCCATCGCCGCCTGCATCCAGCAGGGCCTGGCCGTGGCGGAGTTGCCGGCCGAAGTGGTGCAAGTGGTGGAAACCACCGACCGTGCCGCTGTCGGCGCGCTGATCACCATGCCGGAATTCGTCGACGTGATCGTGCCGCGCGGTGGCAAGAGCCTGATCGAGCGCGTCAGCCGCGATGCCAAGGTGCCATTGATCAAGCACCTGGACGGCGTCTGCCACGTGTATATCGACATCGCCGCCGACATCGACAAGGCGATCCGCATCGCCGACAACGCCAAGACCCACCGCTACGCGCCGTGCAACACCATGGAAACCCTGCTGGTGCACGTCGGCATTGCCGAGCGCGTGCTGCCGCCGCTGGCTGCCATCTACCGTGACAAGGGCGTGGAGCTGCGCGGTTGCGAACGCACCCGTGCGCTGTTGGGCGCGGACGTGATCGAAGCCACCGAGCAGGACTGGTACACCGAGTACACGGCGCCGATCCTGTCGATCCGCATCGTCGACGACCTGGACCAGGCCATCGAACACATCAACACGTACGGCTCCAAGCACACCGACGCCATTGTCTCCGAGCATTTCAGCGATGCCCGGCGTTTCCTCACCGAAGTGGATTCCGCTTCGGTGATGATCAACGCCTCGACGCGCTTTGCCGACGGCTTCGAGTACGGCCTGGGGGCGGAGATCGGCATCTCCACCGACAAGCTCCACGCACGTGGCCCGGTTGGCCTGGAAGGCTTGACCAGCGAGAAGTACGTGGTGTTCGGCGACGGTCATGTGCGCACTTGATGGCTAAACGCATCGGGCTGCTCGGCGGTACCTTCGACCCCGTGCACATCGGCCATTTGCGCAGTGCCCTGGAAGTCGCGGATGCCTTGGCGCTGGATGAGCTGCGCCTGATCCCTAACTTCCGGCCGCCCCATCGCGACACCCCGCAGGTGTCGCCGCAGCAGCGCCTGGAAATGGTGCGCCTGGCCGTAGAAGGCATACCGCCGCTGGTGGTGGATGATCGTGAGCTCAAGCGCGATAAACCGTCCTACACTGTCGACACCCTGGAGCTGATGCGCGTTGAGTTGGCCGCGGATGACCAGTTGTTTCTGCTTTTGGGCTGGGACGCATTTTGCGGCCTGCCCTCTTGGCATCGCTGGGAGGAACTCCTCCAGCACTGCCACATCCTGGTTTTGCAACGCCCGGATGCCGACAGCGAACCGCCGGATGCCTTGCGCAACCTGCTGGCCGCGCGGTCGGTAAGTGACCCCTTGGCCCTGACCGGGCCGAACGGGAATATTGCATTCGTCTGGCAGACCCCGCTTGCGGTGTCTGCCACCCAGATCCGTCAACTGCTGGCCAGCGGGAAGTCGGTACGTTTCCTGGTGCCTGACGCGGTCCTGGCCTACATCGATGCGCACGGGCTTTACCGTGCGTCGAACTGAAAAGGCGCGCTTGAACGCACGAACACTCGTGCAGCGAGCGCCCGAACATATGAGCAAAACGAGTTTTTTATGACGAACAAAGACGTAAGCAAAGTAAAACGCAAAGGCACGTTCAAAAGCGCCCCGCTGCCGGTTGAAGCCCACGTTGGCCCGGAACTGGCTGGCGAAGAGCTGGTGAAAGTCGCCGTTGCCGCCCTGGAAGACGTGAAGGCCCAGGACATCCAGGTCCTGGACGTACGCGACAAGCAGAGCATCACCGACTTCATGATCATCGCCACCGGTACCTCCAACCGCCAGATCGGCGCGATGCTGGACAAGGTTCGCGAAGCCGTCAAAGCCCAAGGCGTGAAGCCACTGGGTGAAGAAGGCAAGGGCGACAGCGACTGGGTGCTGCTGGACATGGACGACGTGATCGTTCACATGATGACCAGCAATGCCCGTCAGTTCTACGACCTGGAGCGTCTGTGGAAAGGCGCCGAGCAGAGCCGTGCCGCCGATGGCAAGCACCACAGCCCGGAAGTGGGCCACGCGCACTTCGACAAGCTCAACAAAGACCAGGAATAAGGAACGGCTGTGCGCCTGCGTCTGATTGCTGTCGGTTCACGCATGCCCAAGTGGGTGGAAGAAGGCTGGCACGAGTATGCCAAGCGTCTGCCCGCCGAGCTGTCGCTGGAACTGGTGGAGATACCGCTCAACACCCGGGGCAAGAATGCCGACGTGGCGCGCTTCATCCGTCAGGAAGGCGAAGCCATGCTGGCCAAGGTCGGCCCCAACGAGCGCATCGTCACCCTCGAAGTGCACGGCAAACCCTGGAGCACCGAGCAACTGGCGGTGGAACTGGATCGCTGGCGCCTGGACTCGCGCACCGTCAACTTCATGGTCGGCGGCCCCGAAGGGCTGGCGCCGGAAGTCTGCGCGCGGGCGGACCAGCGCTGGTCGCTGTCGGCGCTGACGCTGCCGCACCCGTTGGTAAGGATCCTGATCGGTGAACAGCTGTATCGCGCCTGGACAGTTCTGTCCGGGCACCCTTATCACAAATAATCTGCGCCTCTCCCGATGACCCAGCCGATCCGCATCAAGGACCACGAGAAAGACGCACGTCTGGTACGCGCGCGGGTGGTGTTTGGCGCGATCATGGTGGTGGCGCTGATCGGGGTGCTGATTGCGCGCCTGTATTTCCTGCAGGTGATCCAGTACGACTACCACTCCACGCTGTCGGAAAACAACCGCGTGCATGTGCAGCCGATTCCGCCGACCCGTGGGCTGATCTTCGACCGTAATGGCGTGGTGGTGGCGGATAACCGGCCCAGCTTCAGCCTGAGCATGACCCGTGAGCGTTCCGGCGATTGGCAGCAGGTCCTCGATGTCATCGTCGAGGTGCTGCAGTTGACCCCGGAAGACCGGGTGATCTTCGAGAAACGCATGAAGCAGGGGCGTCGGCCTTTCGAACCGGTGCCGATCCTGTTCGAGCTGACCGAAGAGCAGATTGCGCGGATCGCGGTGAACCAGTTCCGCCTGCCGGGTGTGGAAGTGGTGGCGCAGCTGGTACGCCACTATCCCCAAGGGCCGCACTTTGCCCACTCCGTCGGCTATATGGGGCGAATCAACGAGAAAGAGCTGAAAAGCCTCGATCCCGTCAATTACAGCGGCACCCACCATATCGGCAAGACCGGCATCGAGCGTTTCTACGAGCCCGAACTGCACGGCCAGGTGGGTTACGAAGAAGTCGAGACCAACGCTCGCGGCCGTGTGCTGCGGGTGCTCAAGCGTACCGACCCGGTGCCGGGCAAGGACATTGTGCTGAGCCTGGACATCAAGCTGCAGGAAGCGGCCGAGATGGCCCTGGGCGGCCGGCGTGGTGCAGTGGTGGCGTTGGACCCGAAGACCGGCGAAGTGCTGGCCATGGTCAGCCAGCCGAGCTTCGACCCCAACCTGTTCGTGACCGGGATCAGCTTCAAGGCCTACGCCGAGTTGCGCGACTCCATCGACCGGCCGCTGTTCAACCGTGTGTTGCGCGGCCTGTACCCGCCGGGTTCGACGATCAAGCCGGCGGTGGCGATTGCCGGCCTGGATGCGGGTGTGGTCACGGCTTCCAGCCGGGTATTCGACCCGGGCTACTACATGCTGCCCAACTACGACCACAAATACCGCAACTGGAACCGTACCGGTGACGGCTATGTCGACCTGGATACCGCGATCATGCGTTCCAACGACACCTATTTTTACGACCTGGCCCACAAGCTGGGGATCGACCGCTTGTCCGCCTACATGGGCAAGTTCGGCCTCGGTCAGAAAGTCTCCCTGGATATGTTCGAAGAATCCCCTGGCCTGATGCCATCGCGGGAGTGGAAGCGTGCGACCCGCCGCCAGGCATGGTTCCCGGGCGAAACCCTGATCCTCGGCATCGGCCAGGGCTATATGCAGGCCACGCCTTTGCAACTGGCCCAGGCCACGGCGCTGGTGGCCAACAAAGGCATCTGGAACCGCCCGCACCTGGCCCGGACCATCGAAGGCGAAAAGCCTGTGGATGAAAACCCGATCCCCGACATCGTACTGCGCGATCCGTCCGACTGGACCAAGGTCAACCACGGCATGCAACAGGTGATGCACGGTGCACGCGGGACCGCGCGCAAGGCGGCGATCGGTGCGCAATACCGTATCGCCGGCAAGAGTGGTACCGCCCAGGTGGTGGCGATCAAGCAGGGCGAGAAATACGACCGTTCCAAGGTCCAGGAACGCCACCGCGACCACGCCTTGTTTGTGGGCTTTGCCCCGGCCGACGACCCGAAAATCGTGGTGGCGGTGATGGTCGAGAACGGCGAGTCCGGCTCCGGTGTGGCGGCGCCTGTAGTACGCCAGGTGATGGACGCCTGGTTGCTGGCCGACGACGGCAGGCTCAAGCCCGAATATGGCGGCCCCCCTTCAACCCCAGAGGTTACGGCCAGTGAAGAGTAATTTTGACCGCATCCTCTCCAGCGAGGATGTGATGCGTCGCCGCGCGACTTTGTTGCAGCGCATGCACATTGATGGCCCGTTGCTGATCCTGCTGCTGACCCTGGCGGCCGGCAGCCTGTTCGTGCTGTATTCGGCCAGCGGCAAGAACTGGGACTTGCTGATCAAGCAGGCTTCGTCGTTTGGCCTGGGCCTGCTGTCCATGGTGGTGATCGCCCAGCTGGAGCCGCGTTTCATGGCGCGCTGGGTGCCGCTTGGCTATGTGGCCGGGGTGTTGCTGCTGGTGGTGGTGGACGTCATGGGCCACAACGCCATGGGCGCGACCCGCTGGATCAATATTCCGGGGGTGATTCGCTTCCAACCGTCGGAATTCATGAAGATCCTGATGCCGGCGACGATCGCCTGGTACCTGTCCAAGCGCACCTTGCCGCCGCAGCTCAAGCATGTGGGGATCAGCCTGATCCTGATCGGCATCCCCTTTGTGCTGATCGTGCGCCAGCCGGACCTCGGCACCTCGCTGCTGATCCTGGCCGGCGGTGCGTTCGTGCTGTTCATGGGCGGGCTGCGCTGGCGCTGGATCCTCAGCGTGCTGGCGGCGGCAGTGCCGGTGGCCGTGGCCATGTGGTTCTTCTTTATGCACGACTACCAGAAGCAGCGGATCCTGACGTTCCTCGATCCCGAAAGCGACCCGCTCGGCACCGGCTGGAACATTATCCAGTCGAAGGCGGCCATCGGTTCCG
Source organism: Pseudomonas sp. GV047 (assembly GCF_003058245.1). NCBI lineage: Bacteria > Pseudomonadati > Pseudomonadota > Gammaproteobacteria > Pseudomonadales > Pseudomonadaceae > Pseudomonas > Pseudomonas sp. GV047. The sequence continues at coordinate 110,381 of NZ_QCWA01000008.1, forward strand.
GCGGTGTATTTGGCAAGGGCTGGCTGCTCGGCACCCAGTCGCATTTGGACTTTCTGCCCGAGAGCCATACCGACTTCATTATTGCGGTGATGGGCGAAGAGTTCGGCCTGGTGGGCATTTGCGCGCTGTTGCTGATCTATTTGCTATTGATTGGTCGTGGCCTGGTGATTACCGCACAGGCGCAGACGCTGTTCGGCAAATTGCTCGCCGGCAGCCTGACCATGACTTTTTTTGTTTACGTTTTCGTCAACATCGGTATGGTCAGTGGCCTGCTGCCGGTGGTTGGGGTGCCGTTGCCGTTCATTAGCTACGGCGGAACTTCGCTGGTGACATTGCTGTCAGCGTTTGGGGTTTTGATGTCGATTCATACGCATCGCAAGTGGATCGCACAGGTTTGAATAAGGTGAAGATGTCAATGCAAGTAATGCGCGGCTGGGCGACTCGGCATGCGTCCTGGATGGGCCTGATCGGGCTGCTGGGGGCAACGCACGAGGCGCAGGCCGGTGACTACGATGGCTCACCCCAGGTCGCCGAATTCGTCGGTGAAATGACCCGCGACTACGGCTTCGCCGGTGAACAGCTGATGGGCGTGTTCCGCGAAGCCCAGCGCAAGCAGGCGATCCTCGACGCGATTTCTCGCCCCGCCGAGCGCGTGAAGCAGTGGAAGGAATACCGTCCGATGTTCCTCACCGACGCCCGGGTGGCCCGGGGGGTGGACTTCTGGCGCCAGCACGAGGCCGTTTTGGCCCGGGCCGAGCAGGAATACGGCGTGCCGGCCCAGGTCATCGTTGCGATCATTGGCATTGAAACCTTCTACGGGCGCAATACCGGCAGTTACCGGGTAATCGACGCTTTGTCGACCCTGGGCTTCGATTACCCGCCGCGCGCCGACTTCTTCCGCAAGGAACTGCGTGAGTTCCTGCTGTTGGCCCGTGAAGAGCAGGTCGACCCGCTGACCCTCAAGGGCTCCTACGCCGGGGCGATGGGCTTGCCGCAGTTCATGCCGAGCAGTTTTCGCGCCTACGCGGTGGATTTCGACGGCGACGGGCACATCAATATCTGGAGCAACCCGGACGATGCCATCGGCAGTGTGGCCAGCTACTTCAAGCGCCACGGCTGGGTCGGTGGCGAGCCGGTGGTGATCCGCGCCGATGTCAGCGGGGAGCGTGCCGATGAAGGCCTGACCCAGGGTATCGAGCCGGCCAAGACCGTCGGGGAGTTGCGGGCGCTGGGCTGGTCGAGTCAGAATGCGCCACGCGACGATATGCCGGTGACGGCATTCCGCCTCGAAGGTGAAAACGGCCCTGAATACTGGATGGGCCTGAAGAATTTTTACGCAATCACGCGTTATAACCGCAGTGTGATGTACGCCATGGCCGTGCATCAGCTGTCAGACATGCTGGTCCAAGCACGGGGCAACAAGTAATGCGGGCATCGCCGTTCAATCAACCGCTCAAGCTGGTGGCGTTCGCCGCGTTGTCCCTGCTCGTCGTCAGTTGTTCCACCAGCCGTGGCCCGGTACCGAAGTCCGGCGGCACTGCGGTGCGTTCCCAGCCAGGGCTGGACATCAACCGCGCGCACAAAGATGGCGCGCCGTGGTGGGATGTCGACGTGTCGAAGATCCCGGACGCCACGCCGACCCTGCACACCGGCCCGTACAAGGCCAACCCCTATACGGTGCTGGGCAAGTCCTACTTCCCGCTGCAGGACTCCAAGACCTACGTGCAATCGGGCACGGCGTCCTGGTATGGCACCAAGTTCCACGGCCAGAACACCGCCAACGGCGAAGTCTATGACCTGTACGGCATGAGCGCGGCCCACAAGACCCTGCCGCTGCCCAGCTATGTCCGCGTGACCAACCTGGACAACAACCGCACGGTGATCCTGCGGGTCAACGACCGTGGGCCGTTCTATTCGGATCGCATTATCGACTTGTCCTACGCCGCCGCAAAAAAACTCGGCTATGCCGAAACCGGTACCGCGCGGGTCAAGGTCGAAGGCATCGATCCGGCGCAGTACTGGGCCCAGCGTGGCAAGCCCGCGCCGTTGATGCTCAACGAGCCGCAGAGTGCGCAGCCGCAAGTGACGGCATCTACCGGCAAGATCGAACAATGGACACCGCCACCGCAGCAGCACGCACCGGATACCGTGGTCGTGCCCCATGCGGCACCGGGCGCCGCGGTCGCGGGCGGGCAATACCTGCAAGTAGGTGCTTTCGCCAACCCGGATGCGGCAGAACTGTTAAGGTCCAAGCTCAGCAGCATGGTCAGCGCGCCGGTATTCATCAGCTCCATCGTGCGTAACCAGCAAACGTTGCACCGTGTGCGCATGGGCCCGATCGGTTCGCCGAGCGAGGTTGCGCAAGTGCAGAACAGCGTGCGCCTGGCCAACCTGGGGCAACCCAGCGTGGTCACTGCCGAATAATAAATTGATGGTTGAGGCTCGCATGCGGGCCTGGACCCTGGTTGTTGGCTCGTTGAACAATAAAACCCAGGGGCAAGGGGTGAGCGGGCAACCGAACACGTGACAGTCTGGTAGCGGGCTGTCTGAATAAGTTTTGCCCGCGAGGGCAAGTTTCCATAAGCAATTTCGAGAGACGGATGAACATCACCACCTTAGCCAAACGCACGTGCCTGCTTCTTTCGCTGATCATCACCCCGGCCGCCTGGGCGGTTGAAATGGTACCGGCTTCACCGCAACTGGCCGCCAAGTCCTGGGTCCTCATGGATGCCGCCAGTGGCAACGTGCTGGTCGAGAGCAACGGTGACCAGCGCCTGCCACCGGCCAGCCTGACCAAGCTGATGACCGCCTACATCGCGACCCTGGAAATCCGTCGCGGCCAGATCGGCGAAAACGACCCGGTGACCGTCAGCGAAAACGCCTGGCGTACCGGCGGTTCGCGGATGTTCATCAAGGTCGGCTCGCAAGTCACTGTGAGCGACCTGCTGCACGGCATCATCATCCAGTCCGGTAACGACGCCAGCGTCGCCCTGGCCGAGCACATCGCCGGCAGCGAAGACGCATTCGCCGACATGATGAACAAAACCGTGGCCGACCTGGGCATGACCAACAGCCACTTCATGAACCCGACCGGCCTGCCAAACCCTGAGCACTACTCGTCGGCTCACGACATGGCGATCCTGGCGCGCGCGATCATTCGTGTCGACCCGGTGCACTACGCGATCTACTCCCAGAAGGAATTCTTCTGGAACAACATCAAGCAGCCTAACCGCAACCTGTTGCTGTGGCGCGACAAGACCGTCGATGGCTTGAAAACCGGCCACACCGACGAAGCCGGCTACTGCATGGTGTCGTCCGCGGTACGTGATGGCCAGCGCCTGATCGCGGTGGTCTTCGGCACCAACAGCGAGCAGGCCCGTGCGGCCGAGACGCAAAAATTGCTGACCTACGGTTTCCGCTTCTTCGAAACCCAGACCTTCTACCAGAAGGGTGCTGAACTGGCGACCGCGCCGGTATGGAAAGGCGCGACCTCACAGGTCAAGGCCGGCCTGGCTGAAGACCTGACCCTGACCATGCCTAAAGGCCAGCTGAAAAAGCTCGCTGCCAGCATGACCATGAACCCGCAATTGGTTGCGCCAATCGCCAAGGGCGACGTGATCGGTAAAGTCGAAGTCAAGCTGGACGACAAGGTGGTGCACAGCGCCGACCTGATCGCGCTGGACGCCGTCGACGAAGGTGGTATCTTCCGCCGCGTGTGGGATAGCATCCGTCTATTCTTCTACGGCTTGTTCAACTGATTGTGTGCACCTGCAAAGCCCCGCGTTGATCCGACGCGGGGCTTTGCCGTCGCCACGGCTTACCGCTTACGAGGCCGTTCTGCCATGACCGATAAAGAAGTAAAGGCGCCAAAGATCGAATTCCCGGTGACGGATTATCCCGTCAAGGTGATCAGCGATACCGGTGTAGGCAACAAAGACAGAATCCTGGATATCGTGCGTAAACACGCGACGATCAATGACAACCGGGTGGACGAGCGTTCGAGCACCAACGGTAAGTACACCACGATCCAGTTGCACATCGTTGCGACCGGTCAAGACCAGCTCTACGACATCAATAGCGAACTGCGGGCCACCGGCTTCGTGCACATGGTGCTGTGATGTCACAGGTCCTGGGCTTTCGCGAGCTCGGCCGGATGGACTACGAGCCCGTCTGGCACGCCATGCAGCGGTTCACGAATGAACGCGGTACTTCGGCGCCCGACGAAATCTGGTTGGTGGAACATCCACCGGTGTTCACCCAGGGCCAGGCCGGCAAGGCCGAACATCTGCTGCTGCCGGGGGATATTCCGGTGGTGCAGGTCGACCGAGGTGGCCAAGTGACTTACCATGGGCCCGGTCAACTGGTGGCGTACCTGCTGCTGGACGTGCGCAAGCTGGGTTTTGGCGTGCGCGACCTGGTGAGCCGTATGGAGGCTTGCCTGATCGAGCTGTTGGCCAGTTATGGCGTGAGCGCCGCGGCCAAGCCCGATGCACCCGGTGTGTATGTGGACGGCGCGAAAATCGCCTCCCTCGGTTTGCGCATTCGCCACGGTTGTTCCTTTCATGGCCTGGCCCTGAACGTGGACATGGACCTGGCACCGTTCCGGCGCATCAACCCGTGCGGTTATGCCGGGCTGGCGATGACCCAACTGAGCGACCACGCCACACCGATTAAATTTGCCGAGGTAAGTGCCCGGCTGCGTGCGCAGCTCGTCAAACACCTCGACTATGCTGAGCAGACGACCCTCACGGGCGGAATCGACTGATTATGACTACTGATGCAGTGCAAACCATGATCCCGACGCTGGACATCACCGAGCGTCCGGCCCCGGCCCCGCGTGCCAAGGTGGAAGCCGGCGTCAAGCTGCGCGGCGCCGAGAAGGTTGCACGCATCCCGGTCAAGATCATCCCGACCACCGAGTTGCCGAAGAAGCCCGACTGGATCCGCGTGCGCATCCCGGTTTCGCCGGAAGTCGACCGTATCAAGGCCCTGCTGCGCAAGCACAAGCTGCACAGCGTGTGCGAAGAGGCGTCCTGCCCGAACCTGGGCGAATGCTTCTCCGGCGGCACCGCCACCTTCATGATCATGGGTGACATCTGCACCCGTCGTTGCCCGTTCTGCGACGTCGGCCATGGCCGGCCGAAGCCACTGGACGTCAACGAACCGGAAAGCCTGGCCATCGCCATTGCCGACCTGAAACTCAAATACGTTGTGATCACCTCGGTTGACCGTGATGACCTGCGCGACGGCGGTGCCCAGCACTTTGCCGACTGCATCCGCGAAATCCGCAAGCTGTCGCCGAACGTGATGCTCGAGACCCTGGTGCCTGACTACCGTGGCCGCATGGACGTCGCGCTGGAAATCACCGCTGCCGAGCCGCCGGATGTGTTCAACCACAACCTGGAAACCGTGCCTCGCCTGTACAAGGCTGCGCGTCCAGGTTCGGACTACCAGTGGTCGCTGACCCTGCTGCAGAAATTCAAGCAGATGATGCCGCACATCCCGACCAAATCCGGCTTGATGCTCGGCCTGGGCGAGACCGATGAAGAAGTGATCGAAGTCATGAAGCGCATGCGCGAACACGACATCGACATGCTGACCCTGGGCCAATACCTGCAACCGTCGCGCAGCCACTTGCCGGTGCAGCGTTTCGTGCACCCGGACACCTTCGCCTGGTTCGCCGAGGAAGGCTACAAGATGGGCTTCAAGAACGTCGCCTCGGGCCCGCTGGTACGCTCTTCGTACCACGCCGACGAACAGGCCAAGCTGGTCAAGGCTAGCCTGGTTTCCTGATCGGGGTTCAGAGCCGGTGTGGGAGTGGGCTTATGTGGGAGGGGGCTTGCCCCCGATTGCGGTATGTCAGTCGCTACATGTGCTGGCTGATCCACCGCTATCGGGGGCAAGCCCCCTCCCACATTGGTTTCAGCGTTAGAGAGGGAGATTCTCAGATGACCGCCGCCGTTCCAGCCCTTCGCTCTGAAGGCACCATCGCCCTGATCGCCCCCGCCGGCCCCGCCGTGCTGGACGTTGAAAAGGCCGGCCAATGGATGCGCACGCGCGGCTACGATCTGCGAATTTTCCCCGGTGTCTATGAACGCGACGGCTACCTCGCCGGCAGCGATGCCGTGCGCCTGCGTGACCTGCACGCGGCTTTTGCCGATCCGCACATCGACGCTATCTTCTGTCTGCGCGGTGGTTACGGCACGCCACGGCTGCTCGACGCGCTGGATTTCGACCTGCTGCGCGCCAATCCCAAGCCGTTCGTCGGCTATAGCGACATCACCGCCCTGCACCTGGCAATCAACCGTTACGCCGGTTTCGTGACCTTCCACGGCCCGATGCTCAATGCCGACCTGCTCGGCGGCAAGCAACAACCTACCGAGTCTTCATTGTTCAGCCTTCTGCGCGGCCAGTTGGGCGCCGGCAGCGTGCTTGCGCACCCGGTGGCGTACCCGCTGACCACGATCGAGCCTGGCATTGCCCGTGGGCGCTTGCTGGGGGGTAACCTGTCGATGATTGCGTCGGTCATGGGCACGCCTTACGAAATCGACGCTGAAGGCATCATCCTGTTTATCGAAGACGTCAACGAACCGATCTACCGCATCGACCGCCTGTTGACCCATCTGCGTCTGGCAGGCAAGTTGGCCCAGGTCGCGGGTGTACTGGTCGGGGATGTGGCGGGTGTGGATAACGTGGCGCTGGAGCGCTTGCTGACGCAGACGTTCGAGCCATTGCGCATACCGGTGCTGGCCGGCTGGCGCAGCGGGCATTGCGATCCGAACCTGACGCTGCCCATGGGCGCCTTGGTACGGCTGGATGCGGGGGAGCAGCGTGTGGTGTTGGAGCAGGATGTAGTCTTCAGGTCCTGAATCTGCTGGCGTTTGCTACACCGCAATCGGGGGCTTGCCCCCGATTGCGGCAGTCGCCATAGGCGGATCTATCGGTTTTGCAGCGACTCCAGCAACTTCACCGTCGGATACCCATCCGCCGGCCAGCCCAGCGCCTGCTGTGCGGCCCGAATCGCCTTGCGCGTATTGGCGCCGATAATCCCATCCGGGTTGCCCGCGTCATAACCGTTGGCGCTCAACGCCGTCTGCAGATCAATGCGCTGGGAGCGACTCAGCGGCAGCTCATCCTTGGGCCAGTCACCACGGATCACACCGCCGCCGCCAAAGCGCTCCGACAACAGGCCCACCGCCAGTGCGTAGGACGACGAGTTGTTGTACTTGAGGATCGCGCGGAAGTTATCCAGCACCAGGAACGCCGGGCCACGGTAGCCTGCCGGCAGCAGCAGGGCGGCGGACAGTTGGTCGACATTCGGCGGCATGCTCGCGCCCGGTGGCAGTTGAATGCCCAGTTTCATCCACTCGGCAATGCTCTTGCGCACGCCGCCGTCAGCCAGGGCATAGTCGAAGTTCGCCGGCAATTGCTTGACTTCAAAGCCCCACGGCTGGCCTTTCTGCCAGCCGGAGCTTTGCAGGTAGTGCGCGGTCGATGCGAGGGCGTCGGCCGGGCTGTTCCAGATGTCGCGGCGACCGTCGCCATCGAAGTCCACCGCGTGGGTGTTGTAAGTGGTCGGAATGAACTGGGTCTGGCCCATGGCCCCGGCCCAGGAGCCCTTCATCTGGTCGGCGGCGATGTCGCCGTGCTGGATGATCTGCAATGCCGCCAGTAATTGCGCCTGGGCAAAGGCCGGGCGGCGGCCTTCATAGGCCAGGGTCGCCAGGGAGCGGATCACCGAATTATTGCCCTGGAACTGGCCGAAGTTACTCTCCATGCCCCATACCGAGACCAGCGCCTGGCGGTCGACGCCATAACGCTGCTCGATGCTTTGCAGGATGTCAGCGTACTTGATCAGCAGCGCCTGGCCATTGCGTACGCGCACAGGCGACAGGGCGCCGTCGAGGTATTCCCACACAGGGCGGGAAAACTCCGGCTGGCTGCGGTCGGCGCGGATCACCGCCATATCGGGGGTGACATTGGCGAATGCGGTGTCGAAAACGTCGGCCGTGATGCCGGCTTGCAGGGCTTGCGCGCGAAAACCGGCCTGCCATTCAGCAAAGGTCTGGGTCGGTTGGATGTCGAGATTGTCCACGGCCAGCGGGGCCACGACGGCAGGGGCCACTACGGGGGCGGTCTGGAGCTTCGGCAAGGGTTGGGCATCGGCGGCGGTGGGTTTTTCCGCGCAGGCGACAAGCAGAATGAGGCTGGAGGCAGCGATCAATTGGCGAAGGTGCCAACGACGGGAAAGACAAGAGGGCATGCACAGGTCCAGGAATTACAAATCAGGCACAGACCTTATCATGCCAGAGGGGCGCTTGCCTTCAGGCAGCCAGAAAGTAAGAAGCCTCCCAGCTATTAGACTGGAAGGCTTCGCGGCGGTAGCTGCCTTTGCCCTTGCCGGCGCGTTCCTGACGGCTGCGGAACAGTGGCTGAGCGATGATGGATTTGGCCTTGTTGGGGCCATGCTTGGATGGCTTTTTGCTCATGGTCGATGCTCTTGATAGGGAGAGGTGCGGCGCAAATAATCTGCCGAAGTCAGGTCGCTGTAAAGCCCATGAATTGTAAACCCAGTCAAAAATGTGGGAGGGGGCTTGCTCCCGATAGCTGTGGCTCAGCCAACAATGCAGTGGCTGACACGCCGCTATCGGGGCAAGCCCCCTCCCACATTGGTTTTGCAGTGTTTTTAAGAGAGGGGTTATTCGGCGGGAAGTGCCAGGCGTTGTCCGGCCATCAACAGCGATAAACGGCTCAGGCTCATCCACGGCGAACCCGCCGCCTGGCCCTTGATCTGTGCATCAATGCGCTGCGCTTCCAGCAACAGCTGCGCCCAGCGTTGCGCCGAGTGCCGTTGCAGGGCTTTGCTCATCAGGGGTTTGCGCTTGTCCCACACCGGTGGTCGCGCCTGGCTGAAGCACTTGTCCAGCGGCGTGCCCTGGCTGTATTGCAGGGCAATATTGGCCAATACCCGTAGCTCCCGGGCCAGGGCCCAGAGAATCACCGGTGGCTCCACACCTTCGCCACGCAGGCCTTCGAGCATGCGCAGGGCATGGGCGGGCTCGCCGTTGAGGATCGCATCCACCAGCCCGAACACGTCAAAACGTGCACTGTCTGCCACGGCGCCCTGGACGGTCTCGACGGTAATCTGCCCGTCTTCGGCCATCAGCTTGAGCTTTTCGATCTCCTGTGCGGCGGCAAGCAAGTTGCCTTCGACCCGCGCGGCGATCAGCTCCACTGCATCCTGGGTCGCGGACAGCCCCGCCTGGGACAGGCGCTGGCGAATCCATTGCGGCAACTGATTGCTGTCCACTGGCCAGATCTGGATGAACTGGGTCTGCGCCCCTTCCACCAGGGCCTTGCCCCACTTGGTCTTCTGCGCGCTGCCGTCGAGCTTGGGCAAGCTGATCAGCAACACCGTGTCTTCGGCGGGCCGCGAGCAGTATTCCATCAGTGCAGCCGCGCCTTTATCACCGGGCTTGCCCGAAGGCAGGCGCAGCTCCAGCAGGCGTTTTTCGGCGAACAGCGACATGCTTGCGCCGGCTTGCAGCAGCGTGCCCCAGTCGAAACTGGCGTCGGCGCTGAATACCTGGCGTTCATCGAAGCCCTGCTGGCGTGCGGCGCTACGGATGGCGTCGGCGGCTTCCTGGCACAACAGCGGGTCATCACCGCTGACGATGTAGACAGGCGCGAGGCCACCTTGCAGGTGTTTGGCGAGTTGGGCGGGGGCGAGTTTCATAGGCAGGGTGAACGGGGCGCCTGGGGCGCCCCGTCTGGCTTACTCGACAGGGACTTCAACAGGCGATTGTTTCGGCGTGTTGTCTTCGTACTCTTTCGCGGCTTTCAGCGCGTCGGCATCGGCCTTGGCCTTGTCATCAGCACGTTGCTGCAAGGTTTCGAGTTGTTGCGGAGTCAGCAGCGACAGGCGCAGGACCATGCGTTGCACCAGCTCGCGACGCATCTCCTTGCGCACCTGGATGATTTCGGAGTCCGAACCCACCAGGTTGTTACCATCGTGGCTGACAATCTTCTGCACCTGGATGTTGTCATTCATCAACGGCAGGTGATCGCGGCCCTGGATTTCAAAGCTGAGCACGGTACTCAGTTCGATATCGGACGCACGTCCGGCGCTGGCGTAGCTCAGGTTGCGCTGGGTTTCTTTCTCGTTAGCCAGGAACAGTTTGTAGGTCGCGCCGGTGTAGACGTGCACGCCGCTGTTTTCCAGGACCTGGCGCAGCTGGGTCACTGTCTCGCTGTAGGCGTCGCGAGCGCTGACGTCCAGTTCCTTGATCGTCAGGTCATTGGTGCCGGTGCCGCGCAGCTGGAAGCCGCAAGCGCTCAGCAGTACGGCAAGGCCCATAACCAGCAGATTGCGTTTGATCATTTTGTTGCTCCCCTTGAAACCATGTGGGCCTTATCGAGGCCCTGAAGGCTTTGTTCGGCGCAGGGCTTGAGCCCCACGCCCGATCCGATTAGCTAGCGACGATATTGACCAGTTTGCCAGGCACCACGATCACTTTGCGGATCGTCAGGCCTTCGGTAAAGCGCAGCACGTTCTCGTTGACCCGTGCGGCCGCTTCGACTTCTTCACGGCTGGCACTGGCCGGCATGTCGATCTGGCCGCGCAGTTTACCGTTGACCTGGATCACCAGTTGCAGCGTGTCCTGTACCAGGGCGCTGTCATCCTGTACCGGCCAGCGCGCATCGATGACCGCGTCGCTATGGCCCAGGCGGCTCCACAGTTCGTGGCTGATGTGCGGTGTGATCGGCGCCAGCAGCAGGGTGACCGTTTCCAGGCCTTCCTGTACCAGTGCGCGATCCTGTGCGGTGGCTTGCGGGGCTTTTTCCAGCACGTTCATCAGCGTCATCACTTGGGCGATGGCGGTGTTGAACTTGTGGTTCTGGCCCACGTCCTGACTGGCCTGCTTGATGGCCAGGTGGGTGCTGCGGCGAATGAGTTTCTGCTCGTCGCTCAAGGACGCTACGTCCAGCTTGGCCGGCAGGCCCTGGCTGACATGGGCGTGCGCCAGGCGCCAGACGCGCTTGAGGAAACGGTGCGAACCTTCGACGCCGGAATCGGACCATTCGGCGCTCATGTCAGGCGGCGAGGCGAACATCATGAACAGGCGGCAGGTGTCGGCGCCGAACTGGTCGATCATCGACTGAGGGTCGACGCCGTTGTTCTTCGACTTGGCCATCTTCTCGGTGCCGCCGATTTCCACCGGCAGGCCGTCGGCGATCAGTTTGGCGCTGATGACCTTGGCCTTGCTGTCGCGCTCGAGCTCGACGTCCGCCGGGTTGAACCAGGTGTAGGCGCCATTGGCTTCGCGACGATAGTAGGTCTCGGCGATCACCATGCCCTGGGTCAGCAGGTTCTTGAACGGTTCGTTGGAACTCACCAGGCCTTCGTCGCGCATCAGCTTGTGGAAGAAGCGCGCGTACAGCAGGTGAAGGATGGCGTGTTCGATACCGCCGATGTACTGATCCACCGGCAACCAGTGGTCGGCTGCGGATTTTTCCACCAGGCCGCCTTCATAGTGCGGCGAGGCGTAGCGGGCGTAGTACCAGGAGGACTCGACGAAGGTGTCCATGGTGTCGGTTTCACGCTTGGCCGGCGCGCCGCATTTCGGGCAGCTGCATTCGTAGAACTCGGGCATGCGCGCCAATGGCGAACCGGCGCCGTCCGGCACCACGTCTTCCGGCAGGACGACCGGCAACTGGTCTTCCGGCACCGGTACGTCACCGCAGGTCTGGCAGTGGATGATCGGGATCGGGCAGCCCCAGTAGCGCTGGCGGCTGATGCCCCAGTCGCGCAGGCGGAACTGGGTGCGCGAGGCGCCGAGGTTCTTCTTGATCAGTGCCACTTCGATGGCGTCGAAGGCGCCGGCGAAGTCCAGGCCGTCGAACTCACCGGAGTTGATCAGCGTGCCGTGCTCGTTGTAAGCGTCCTGCCATGGGGCCGGGTTGGTGTCGCCCGAACTGGTCCGGACCACGGATTTGATCGGCAGGTTGTATTTGACCGCAAATTCAAAATCGCGCTCGTCGTGGGCCGGCACAGCCATTACTGCGCCATCGCCGTAGTGCATCAGCACGTAGTTGGCGACCCATACCGGCAACTTCTCGCCGGTCAGCGGGTGCTCGACGAACAGGCCGGTCGGCAGGCCTTTTTTCTCCTGGGTGGCGACGTCGGCTTCGGCCACGCTGCCGCCTTTGCATTCGGCGATGAACGCCTGCAGCTCAGGATTGTTCTGTGCGGCCTGGGTAGCCAGCGGGTGCTCGGCGGCCACGGCGACGTAGGTCGCGCCCATCAGGGTGTCCGGACGGGTGGTGAAGACTTTGAGTGCGCCCGCTTCGCCGATGGAGTCGACGTTGTACGGGAACTGCACTTCCATGCCCTTGGACTTGCCGATCCAGTTGCGCTGCATGGTCTTGACCTGTTCAGGCCAGCCCGGCAAATCGTCGAGGCTCGACAACAGTTCATCCGCGTAGGCGGTGATCTTGAAGTAGTACATCGGGATTTCGCGCTTTTCGATCAGCGCGCCGGAGCGCCAGCCGCGACCGTCGATCACCTGTTCGTTGGCGAGGACGGTCTGGTCGACAGGGTCCCAGTTCACGGTGCCGCTTTTTTTGTAGATCACCCCTTTTTCGAACAGGCGGGTGAACAGCCACTGCTCCCAACGGTAGTAATCCGGCTTGCAGGTGGTGACTTCGCGGGACCAGTCCACCGCCAGGCCCAGGCTGCGCAGCTGGGTCTTCATGTAGGCGATGTTTTCGTAGGTCCACTTGGCGGGGGCCACGTTGTTTTTCATCGCGGCGTTTTCCGCCGGCATGCCGAAGGCGTCCCAACCCATGGGTTGCAGGACGTTCTTGCCTTGCATGCGCTGGTAGCGGGAGATGACGTCGCCGATGGTGTAGTTACGCACATGCCCCATGTGTAGCTTGCCGCTGGGGTAAGGGAACATCGACAGGCAGTAGAACGTCTCCTTGCCTGGCTGTTCACTGACTTCAAAGGACTTTTGCTCGTCCCAGAAGGTTTGGGCGGCATTTTCTATTTCACGGGGCTGATATTGTTCGTGCATGGCTACTTTTGAACTGAATAGGGGTGGCCTAATCCTCTTCGGTGCAACGTTCAGGTTGTTCGACACCAAAAAGCGGCGCGTCCGTGCCCAAACCCTGCGGGAAGTGGAGTTACAGGAAGCGCCGTAGCATACATGACCCCACTCTATCGAGGGAAACCCTGATTGCGCGGCAAGGGCCGTCTGTCGCGGCGCCGGGCAGGCGCACACACGGGGACTACGCTGTTTATTGGGGAGCAGTTCTTTCTTCAATGAGGTGAGGGGATGGTTGAATCGCAGCGAATCGCAACGAAACCGGAAATCTACGAAGGACTGATCGACCGATTGGGTCGTGCATTGGATGCAGCGAGGACCGCGGGCCGATTGCGTGATGAACGGCCCGTCGAGTTGGAACTGCGCGGCTTGAGCCGTGCGGAGCTGGAACTGATCAAAGCTTACCTGGAACGTAATAGGCGCAGTGCGCCTCCTTGGGTGGCAACCCCGCCAGCCAGAGAACCTACGCACTCAGCCAAGGTGGTGTGGCTCAAGGACTTGTCGGCCGGTCGTGGCCCGGAAAGGCTCCGGTCCGCCCGCTTCAAGTAGTTCACTCCCCAGGAACACATCATCGTGCCATGTCACTGTAAAGATTGTCGCTAAACCCCGTTACACCTTAGGCTTCGGGCATCTATGGAGATGCCCGATGCCTATTCGTTATTTCATCAAACAACTGCTCCTGCCACCCGGCATTCTCTTGCTGCTGCTGGCCCTTGCCTGGTGGTTTCGTCGCAGCCGCCCCCGTTTGGCCGGCTGCTGCTTTGCCCTCGGGTTTGGCGGCATGTGGTTGATCAGCCTGCCGGTGGCGGTGGAGTGGGGCGCACGTGCCCTGGAGACCGAACCACCGTTGGCCCGTGAAGACTGGTCGACCCTGGCCCAGCGCGCCGATGCCATTGTGGTGCTGGGCTCGGGACGCGAGCGCGGCGACCCCGCCTGGGGTTCTGATCAGCCGACCGGTATCGGCCTGGAGCGCCAGCGGTATGCCGCGCGACTGGCCAAGGCCTCCGGGCTGCCGGTGCTGACCACCGGTGGCCTGCATTACGGCACGCCGCCCAGCGAGGCGCAGTTGATGGCGGTGTCGATGCAGGATGACTTCGGCGTTGCTGTGCGCTGGAAGGAAGAACGCAGCCGCACCACCTGGGAAAACGCGCAGATGAGTGCCGGGATTCTATTGCCCGAGGGCATCAAGCGTGTGGTGGTCGTGACCCAGGCCTGGCACATGCCGCGGTCGGTGTGGAGTTTTGAAAAGGCCGGCTTCACCGTGGTGCCGGCGCCGGTGGGGTTCCTTGGCGTGGACAACGCTCGGCCGCTGGGCGGTTGGATGCCGGAGTTCAAGTCGGTGTGGCAGAGCGGGCAGTTGATCAATGAAGCGGTGGGGCAGCTAGGCTACCGGTTGTTCTATCGATAACCCTGCTGATTAAAATGCAGATCAAAGTGTGGGAGGGGGCCAGCCCCCTCCCACATTTTGTTTCGCGTTGGCTGTTAAACGGTTTTGGCCATCCGGCCTGCCAGCAACGCCCAACCAAACAGCGCCAGGCACACGATGATCAGCGGCCACGAGCGCCATTGCAGGTACGGCGTCAGGTTGTGCATCGGCACCACTTCGCCGTAGAGAATGCCGCGTTCGAACTGCGGGATCTGCACGGTGATCTGCCCAAACGGGTTGATCAACCCGGTCACGCCATTATTGGTGGCGCGGATCATCCAGCGGCCAGCCTCCAGCGCACGCATCTGCGCCATTTGCAGGTGCTGCAAGGGGCCGATGGAGCGGCCGAACCAGGTGTCATTGCTGATGGTCAGCAGCAGGTCGCTCTGGGCTGAAAGGCCGGCGGCGAACTCCGGGTATACCACTTCGTAGCAAATGAACGGCGCAATCTGATAGCCCTTGGCTTGCAGCATCGGCTGGTCGGCAGGGCCCCGGGCGAAGTCCGACATGGGCAGGTCGAAGAAGGCAATCAGGCCGCGCAGCATGTCCTGCAGCGGCACGTACTCGCCAAACGGCACCAGTTTCTGCTTGAGGTAGGTGCCGTCACCTTCACCCACCACGGTGATGCCGTTGAAGTAGCGCTTCTGGTGATGCACTTCCTGGCGTATCGGCACGCCAGTGATCAACGCGGTGTGCCGGTCGGCCGCAAACTTGCCCATCATTCCCAGGTAGCCCTCGACGGACTCCTTGAGCACCGGCACCGCCGTTTCCGGCCACACTAGCAGGTCGACCGGCTTGGAGCTGAAGCTCATGTCGCGGTACAGCGCGAGCTGCGCATTGAGCTGCTCGGGGTCCCACTTCATGCTTTGTTCGACGTTACCCTGAATCGCGGCAACGCTCAGCGGCGCGCCGGACGGCGTGGTCCAGGCATGATGCTTGAGCGCCAGGCCGATGGCCCAGGGCGCTACCAGCAACACCAGGCCGGCGCCGATAAACCCATTGCGTTTGCCGGCCAGCAGGCGCGGCAGGTTGCACAGCAGGGCGGCCGTCAGCGCCAGGGCAAAGGAAATCAGCCACATCCCGCCCACTGGCGCCAGGCCGGTTAGCGGGCCGTCGAGCTGGCTGTAACCGGAATACAACCATGGGAATCCGGTGAGGAACCAGCCGCGAAAGGCTTCCTGGCCGACCCACAACGCGGCAAACGTGAGCGCATCCGCCAACGGCGCTTCATTGCGGCGCAACCAGCGCGCCCACAGCCAGGCGGGCAGTGCGAAGAACCAGGCAATGGCGGCGGTGAACAGCAGCATCAGGAACCCCGCCAGCAGCACCGAAGCGCCGCCGAAGTGGTGGATGCTGTAGTAGATCCAGCTGGTGCCGGCGCCAAACAGGCCGAACCCGAAGCACCAGCCACGGCCCAGGGCCTGGCGCGGCGTCAGCTCCCGCAGCCCGACATAGAACAATCCGACCGCAACCAGTGCAAATGGCCACAGGTCGAACGGCGCCAGCGCCAGGGTGGTGATGGCGCCGGCCACCACGGCCAGCAGATTACCGGGCCAGCCGGGGCGGGTCAGACGGCGCATATCAATCCTTAGCGGGCAATAGGTGTCAGGCGGATCAAGTGGATGCGGCGGCTGTCGGCATTCAGGATGCGGAAGCGATAGGCGCCGATCTCGGTGGTTTCGTTACGCTTGGGCAGGTGCCCGAACGCACTCATCACCAGGCCACCGACGGTGTCGAACTCGTCGTCGGAGAATTCGCTGTCGAAGAACTCGTTGAAGTTCTCGATCGGCGTCAGCGCCTTGACCAGGAAGTCACCGCTGGGCAGCGGCTTGATATAGCTGTCTTCTTCGACGTCGTGTTCGTCTTCGATGTCGCCGACGATCTGTTCCAGCACGTCTTCGATGGTCACCAGGCCCGCCACGCCGCCGTATTCGTCGATCACAATGGCCATGTGATTGTGGTTGGCGCGAAATTCGCGCAGCAGCACATTCAGGCGCTTGGATTCAGGCACGAAGGTGGCCGGACGCAGCAAGTCCTTGATGTTGAAGCTGTCACCGTTCTCCTTGAGGATCAGCGGCAGCAGGTCCTTGGCCAGCAGGACACCCATGACGTCGTCATGGCTTTCGCCGATCACCGGGTAGCGCGAGTGCGCCGAGTCGATCACGGCCGGGAGGAATTCCCGTGGGGTCTGGGTCGCCTTGATGCTGATCATCTGCGAGCGTGGGACCATGATGTCCCGAACCTGCAGGTCAGCCACCTGGATGGCGCCTTCGACGATGGCCAGCGCTTCGCTGTCCAGCAACTTGTTCTGGTGGGCCTCGCGCAGCAGCTCCAGCAGCTCCTGGCGGTTTTTCGGCTCGTGGGCAAAAGCCTGGGTCAGTTTACCCAGCCATGACTTTTGCCCGTTGCTCGATCGGTCTTCGCTCATAGCGATTACTCTAAATCCTTTGATGTGACAGTTGAGTGTTGATCAGTTTTCGTCGTCTGCATATGGATCCGGGTGACCCAATTCTGCAAGCAACGTTCGTTCCAGTGCTTCCATTTCCTCGGCTTCTTCATCGTCTATATGGTCGTAACCCAAGAGATGCAAGCAGCCGTGGATGACTAGATGGGCCCAGTGAGCCTCAAGTTCCTTGCCTTGTTCCTTCGCTTCACGCTCGACCACCTCGACGCAGATCACCAGGTCGCCCAGCAGGGGGATATCCAGCAACTCATCGGGTACGTCGGCGGGAAACGACAGCACGTTGGTCGCGTAGTCCTTCTGGCGCCAGGTGTGGTTCAGCTCGCGGCCCTCGGGCTCGTCCACCAGGCGGATGGTCAGTTCCGAGTCGGCGCTGCGCTGGCGCAGGGCCAGGGCGCACCATTGACGGAACTGTTCTTCGCTGGGGGCGGGCGCTTCGGTGGCCAGTTGCAGGTCAAGCTCAAGCATCGCGGCGAACGTCCTTGGCTGGTGCGTCATCGCGGTGGTCGAAGCGCTCGTAGGCTTCGACAATGCGCTGCACCAGCGGATGGCGGACCACGTCCTTGGGCATGAAGTGCGTGAAGCTGATACCCGGCACGTCCTTGAGCACCTCAATCACCTGGGCCAGGCCGGACTTGGTGCCCTTGGGCAGGTCGACCTGGGTGACGTCACCGGTGATCACGGCGGTGGAGCCGAAACCGATCCGGGTGAGGAACATCTTCATCTGCTCGACGGTGGTGTTCTGGCTTTCGTCGAGGATGATGAAGCTGTTGTTCAAGGTGCGGCCGCGCATGTAGGCCAGCGGGGCGATCTCGATCACCTGGCGCTCGATCAGCTTGGCCACGTATTCAAAGCCGAGCATCTCGTACAGCGCGTCGTAGAGCGGGCGCAGGTACGGGTCGATCTTCTGGGCCAGGTCGCCGGGCAGGAAGCCGAGTTTTTCACCGGCCTCGACCGCTGGGCGCACCAGCAGGATACGGCGTACTTGCTCACGCTCCAGGGCGTCGACCGCACAGGCCACGGCCAGGTAGGTCTTGCCGGTACCGGCGGGGCCGATGCCGAAGTTGATGTCGTTGCCGAGGATTTCCTTGACGTAGCGCTGCTGATTCAAGCCGCGCGGGCGAATCATGCCTTTTTTGGTGCGCAGGGCCACGCTGGCTTCGGCCACCGGGTTGTTGGCCAGGTCTTCCACGGCGGATTCCTGCAGGTACAGGTGCACCGTTTCCGGCGACAGCTCGCTACCCTTGGTTTCACGGTAGAGGCGGCGCAGCAGGTTTTCTGCAGACGTGGTGTGTTGGGGTTCACCAATAAGCTCGAACTGATTGCCGCGATTGCGGATCTCGATGCTCAGGCGTTGCTCGATCAGGCGCAGGTGCTCGTCGAACTGTCCGCACAGGTTGGCGAAACGGCGAGCCTCAAAGGGCTCGAGGAGAAAACGATGGGGTTCTGCTATGGGTGCGTTCAAGGTTGCTTTTAGCCGCCCTTTGGCTGTTTAGGTGAAAGAGAGGATAACGCCAGTGACGCGGGTACGAAAGCACTTACGTCATTGGAATGTTGCACGGTTCCAATGTGGGAGGGGGCTTGTCCCCCTCTCACCTTTATTGCACCAGCGAGCCGCGCAGCGAGTGCGGTTGCGCCGCATCGATATGCACGTCGGCAAACTGACCGATCAATGTCGGATTATCGCAACGGAAGTTGACGATCCGGTTGTTCTCGGTACGGCCCTGCAATTCACCAGGGTCTTTTTTCGAGTAGTCGGTGACCAGGATGCGCTGGATCGAACCGACCATTTGTCGGCTGATCTCAAAACCCTGCTGGTTGAGGCGATGTTGCAGCGCGTTCAAGCGCTCTTTTTTCAGCGCTTCCGGGGTTTCGTCCAGCAGGTCCGCCGCCGGGGTGCCGGGGCGCTGGCTGTAGACGAACGAGTAGGAGAAGTCGAAACCGACGTCTTCGATCAGCTTCATGGTCTGCTGGAAGTCTTTCTCGGTTTCGCCGGGGAAGCCGACGATAAAGTCCGAACTGATGCAGATGCCCGGCACCGCTGCACGCAATTTGCGCAGTTTGGATTTGTATTCCAGGGCGGTGTGGTTGCGTTTCATCGCCGAGAGGATGCGGTCCGAGCCCGACTGCACCGGCAAGTGCAGGTGCTTGACCAGTTCCGGCACGTCGGCATGGGCCTGGATCAGGCTGTCGGAGAATTCCAGCGGGTGCGAAGTGGTGTAGCGAATGCGCTCGATGCCATCCACCGCGGCGACCACGCGGATCAACTCCGCCAGGTCAGCCAGGCGCCCGTCGTGGGTCAGGCCGCGATAGCCGTTGACGTTCTGGCCCAGCAGGGTCACCTCGCGGACGCCGTTTTCGGCCAGGTGGATGATTTCTGCGAGCACGTCGTCAAACGGCCGGCTGACTTCTTCACCACGGGTGTAGGGCACCACACAGAAGGTGCAGTACTTGCTGCAGCCTTCCATCACCGACACGTAGGCGCTCGGCCCATCGATGCGCGGTTCGGGCAGGTGGTCGAATTTTTCGATTTCCGGGAACGAGACGTCGACCTGGGGCAGCTTGGTGATGCGCGCGGCGTCGATCATTTCCGGCAGGCGGTGCAGGGTCTGTGGGCCGAAGACCACGTCGACATACGGCGCACGGTCGCGGATCGCGGCGCCTTCCTGGCTGGCCACGCAACCGCCGACGGCGATCACCATGTCCGGGTTGGCCAGCTTCAATTCGCGCCAGCGGCCCAGCTGCGAGTACACACGGTCCTGGGCCCGCTCGCGGATCGAGCAGGTATTGAGCAGGATCACGTCGGCATCTTCGGCGCGGGCGGTGACTTCCAGGGCCTGGTGTTCACCCAGCAGGTCGACCATGCGCGAGCTGTCGTACTCGTTCATCTGGCAACCGTGGGTTTCGATATAAAGCTTCTTGGCCATGGGAATCGTCAACTGGTGGTAAAGAACCGCGCATTATAGGGGTCATGCCCATCGGTTCCTAGCACTGTGCATCGGGTGCCATGCTATAGTTCGCGCCCTCTTTTATATCCCCCATGTGTTCCTCACCCACCATGACCAAACGTGAAGCTCCAATCTATAAGGTGATTTTCCTCAACCAGGGCCAGGTGTTCGAAATGTACGCCAAGCAGATCTATCAAAGTGATCTGTGGGGTTTCCTGGAAGTGGAAGAGTTCGTCTTTGGCGAGCGCACACAGCTGGTCGTCGACCCGGGCGAGGAAAAGCTCAAGGCCCAGTTCGAAGGCGTGGTGCGCAGTTTTGTGCCGATGCATTCGATCGTGCGCATCGACGAAGTCGAGCGCCTGGGCACGCCGAAAATCAGCGAAGCCCGGGGCATGAGCAATGTCATGCCGTTTCCGATGCCGATGCCTGAGAAATAGGCTGGGTGTCAGGGCAGGGGTGAGAAGGGCGAGCGCCCATCGGCACTCTGCAGCTCCAGCAGGTAGTTGCGGAAAATCTGCCCCAGGACCTGGGTGGCCACTTCCAATTCATCGCGTTGCATGTGCTCGGCGACTTCGTCGGCGGTGTCCAGCGCGTCTTCGGCGCCGTTGACCGCGGCCATTTTCAGCACGATATAGGCCTGGACGTTATTGGCCGGCACGCCTTCGCCTTTGAAGAACATGGTGCCCAACTGGAATTGCGCCTGGGCGTGGCCCTGCAGCGAGGCTTTCTCGAAGTAGCTCAAGGCTTTGTTGAGGTCACGGGCCGGGTTCTTGCTGTCGTGGTAGTACTCGCCCAACTCGTATTGCGCCTGCGCATCCCCATCGTCGGCCTGTTTCTGACACGCGCTCAGGGCTTCGGCCTGGCTGTCCGGCTGGGTATTGAGGGTGCAACGACCCATCGCTGGGATTAACAACGAGTTGCCGCCTGCCTGGGCTTGTGCCAGCAGCGGCTGAAGGAGCAACAGGCAGCCCAGTACCAGGGTGCGGCCGGTGCGTTTCATGGGAATCGACTTACCTCTGACGGGGCGCGCGGATCCTCTCGGGATCCAATAAGCGCGCATTATGAAATAAGCAGGCCTCTGCTTACAAAGTCTTTACTCGTTTTTCTGCTGCTTGGGCAAGTTATCTGCCGGATTGCAGGTAAATTCTCGGAAAAATAAGGAAATCCCTGTAGGCAAAGTAGCAAATCTGACGCCGCCCACAGCGACGTCAGGTTTTTGCTCCGGCTTATTTCAGGGCGGCGAAGGCGCGCTCGGCGGCATCCAGAGTCAGTTTCAGCTCGGCATCGCCATGGGCGATCGAGGTGAAGCCGGCTTCGAAGGCACTCGGCGCCAGGTACACGCCGCCCTCCAGCATCAGGTGGAAGAAGCGCTTGAACAGGTCGGCATCGCTGCCCATCACATCATCAAAGGTGACGATGTCATCGGCACCGCTGAAGTACAGGCCAAACATGCCGCCTGCTTGCGTGGTCACGAACGGGATACCGGCGGCATCGGCGCGCTGTTGCAGGCCGTCCAGCAGGCGGGTGGTGTAGTCGGTCAGCTCGGCGTGGAAGCCCGGGCGGCTGATCAGGCGCAGGGTGGTCAGGCCGGCCGCCATGGCCAGCGGGTTACCCGAGAGTGTGCCGGCCTGGTACACCGGGCCCAGCGGCGCGATGTGCTGCATGATCTCGCGCTTGCCGCCGAAGCAGCCCACGGGCATGCCGCCACCGATGATCTTGCCGAACGTGCTCAGGTCCGGCGTGACGCCGTAGTGCGCCTGGGCACCGCCGAGGGCAACGCGGAAGCCGGTCATCACTTCGTCGAAAATCAGCACCACGCCGTGCTTGTCGCACTGTTCGCGCAGGCCTTCCAGAAATCCTGGGGCGGGCGGCACGCAGTTCATGTTGCCGGCCACCGGCTCGACGATGATGCACGCCACATCCTGGCCGACTTCGCTGAGCATCTGCTCGACGGCGCCGATGTCGTTGAACGGCAGGGTCAGGGTGTGTTTGGCGAACGCTGCCGGTACGCCGGCCGAGCTGGGTACGCCTTGGGTCAGCGCGCCGGAACCGGCTTTGACCAGCAGGCTATCGGAATGGCCGTGGTAGCAGCCTTCGAACTTGATGATGCTGTCGCGGCCGGTGAAACCACGGGCCAGGCGAATCGCACTCATGGTGGCTTCGGTGCCGGAGCTGACCATGCGCACCATCTCCATCGACGGCACGATGCTGCAGACCAGATCGGCCATCTCGGTTTCCATGGCGGTCGGTGCGCCGTAGGACAGGCCGTGTTCCAGCTGCCTGCGCACGGCGTCCAGCACGTCGGGGTGGCTGTGGCCGAGGATCATCGGGCCCCAGGAGCCGACGTAATCCACGTAGCGCTTGTCATCTTCGTCGGTGACGTAGGCGCCTTCGGCATGCTTGAAGAACAACGGCGTGCCGCCCACGCTTTTGAACGCACGCACGGGGGAATTCACACCGCCGGGGATGTGTTTCTGGGCATTGGCAAACAGGGTTTCGGAACGAGACATGGTGAGGGCTCTCTGAATTCAGGATTTGATGAGTTCGTTGAAGGCGCGGGCGCGGCGCGTGACTTCCTGGGTACTGTCGGCACCGAACAGGCCGTGGACCACGGCCAGCAGGTCGGCACCCTGGGCCACCAGCGGTGCGGCGTTTTCCAGGGTGATGCCGCCGATCACGCAGATCGGCACATGCAGGCGCTTGCGGGCCTCGGCGAGCATTTCAAGGGTGGCGGCCGGAGCACCCGGCTTGGTGTTGGAATTGAAGAAGCGGCCGAAGGCGACATAACTGGCGCCTTCCTTCGCCGCCTGTTCGGCCAGTTCGATCTGGCCGTGGCAGGTGGCGCCGATGATCGCCTTGGAGCCGAGCAGCGCACGGGCCGGCGTCAGTGGGCCGTCGGTCTGGCCCAGATGCACGCCGACGCCCAGGCGGGCGGCCAGGTCGAAGTCATCATTGATAATAAGCTGGGTCTTGTAGCGCGAGCACAGCTCCCGCAGTTTTTCCGCTTCGCGCAGGCGCCGGGCTTCGTCGCTGCTTTTGTCGCGGTACTGCAGCAGGGTCACGCCACCGTCCAATGCCGCTTCGACGTAGGCGAGGAACTTGCCGGCCAACAGTTGGCTGTCGGTAATGGCGTAAAGGCCACGTAGTTTCATCGGGCAGGCCCCTTGCTGTTAAGAGCAGATAGTTACGAGCAGAAATCCAGCGGCAGCCGGCGCGGTACGAACTGGCCCTGGCCGAGTTGTTCGGCGTCACGCAGGGTGCGCCAAGTGTAGTTAAGTGCCGACTGCACCGCACTCACCAGCCCTTCGCCCTGGGCGATCCGTCCGGCCAGGGCGCTGGCCAGGGTGCAGCCCGAACCGTGATAGCTGCCGGGCAGGCGCTGGCAGGTAAAGGTCTGGCGCGTGCCATCGCGGCTGTAGAGGCGGTTGTGCACTTCGTGCTCATCGCCATGGCCGCCGGTGATCAACAGGTGCTTGATAAACGGCAACAGCTTCGCGGCGCATTCGTCGGCGGTGCCCTCGGGCAGTTCGGCGAGGATGCGGGCTTCAGGCAGGTTCGGCGTGGCGATCAGCGACAACGGCAGCAGCCGCTCGCGCATGGCGTAGCCGACTTCGTCCTTGCCCAGGCTGCCACCGCCGCCGGCGCGCAGCACCGGGTCGCACACCACCGGCAGGTGCGGGTGCGCCTGCAGCAGTTCGACCACGGTGTCGACCATCGCGGTGGAGCCGAGCATGCCCAGCTTGACCGCCGCCACGTCGGAGTCACCGAGGACGGCATTGGCCTGGGCCAGTACCCACTCACGGTCCAGTACGCGGAAATCGCTGACATTGACGGTGTTCTGCACGGTCAGGGCAGTGACGGCCGGGGCCGCATGGCAGCCTTGGGCGAGGAGGGCTTCGATATCTGCCTGCAAGCCGGCGCCACCACTGGGATCATGGCCGGAGAGACAGAGGACAACGGGGCGAGAGCTGTAGATATTCATGGTGCGCGAGCTTACCACCAAACGCTTTTGGCGGGGCCTTCGGGCGATGGTTGAATGTTGTCGCGCGAACGCCGCTTTTTTGGCGTGTGCTCGGCTGTGAAAACGCTCTGAAAGCCTTGTTCTAGAGCCTTTCAAAAAATTATTTCAATGGTGTCCAATGGCCTTTGGCGGCTATGCTAAAGTGGATTCAAACAACTTAACTGTACCGCCGGTGTACGTCTTCTCAAAAGGAATGGGGGGCTTTTGACATAACCGGACAGGCCACGCTGGGGCTCGCATGCGCTATTTGCTGATCTTATTGTTGTGCGGGCTACCGATGCTCGCCAGCGCCATCGAGTTCAACCAGGACACCCGAAGCCTGCCGCTGGGCCGAGCCATGCAAGTGCTCGAAGACCCCACCGATGCCCTCACCATCGCCGAAGTAAGTTCTCCCGCCTACGCTGCTCAATTCAAGCACCATGACAAAGCCACCCTCAACGCCGGCTATTCGCGCTCGGTGTTCTGGCTCAAGGTCGACCTGCATTACGTGGCCAGGGACCCCCGTGCCCCCCGCACCTGGTTCCTGGAGTTGGCTTACCCGCCGCTGAATCATCTGGACCTGTACCAGAACGATGGCACCGGCAACTATCGGCTGGCCGGCCGTACCGGCAGTGCGCTGCCTTTTTCCAGCCGTGAGGTCAGCCAGAGCAACTACCTGTTCAAGCTCAATTTCGTGCCCGACCAGCAGCAAACGCTCTACCTGCGCCTGCAAAGCGAGGGCTCGATCCAGGCGCCGTTGACGCTCTGGGCCGGCACCGCTTACCTGGAGCAACAACCGCTGCGCCTGTCGGTGCTGGGGGTGATCTATGGCGTATTGCTGGGGATGCTGGTCTACAACCTGTTCATCTACCTGAGCGTGCGCGACACCAGCTACCTGTACTACATCCTCTACATCGCCTCGTTTGGCCTGTACCAACTGTCGGTCAATGGCGTGGCGGTGCAGTACTTCTGGCCGAACAACCCGTGGTGGGCGAATGCGGCGGTGCCGTTGCTGATCGGTTCGGCGGCGCTGTTCGGCAGCCTGTTCGCCCGCAGCTTCCTGCATACCGCGCAGCACAGCCGCTGGCTCAACCGGCTCTTGCTGGCACTGGCGGTGTGCGGCGGCGCAGTGATGGCGCTGGCGCTGCTGACCAGCTATGCCCTGGCCTTGCGCCTGGCGACCGGCCTGGCGCTGGTATTCACCGTGACCATCTTCGTCGCCGCCATCAAGGCCTGGTACTGCGGCCAGCGGGTGGCGCGGTATTTCATCATCGCCTGGTCGGCGTTCCTGCTGGGTGGCGTGGTGAACACGCTGATGGTGCTGGGCTACTTGCCCAATGTGTTCCTCACCATGTACGCCAGCCAGATCGGCTCGGCAATTGAAGTGGCGCTGTTATCCCTGGCCCTCGCCGACCGTATCAATGCCATGCGTGAGCAGCAGGCACAGATCCTGTTCGATGCCAGCCAGAAGCTCGAAGTGCTCAACCAGCAACTGGCCCGCAGCAACCGTCTCAAGGATGAATTCCTCGCGACGCTGACCCACGAACTGCGCACGCCCATGAACGGTGTGATCGGCTCCCTTGAGCTGATGCAAACGGTGCCGCTGGACGACGACCTGGCGCAGTACCAGCAAACGGCCGCCGGTTCGGCACGGGACATGATGCGCATGGTCAACGGCATCCTCACCCTCACCGAATTGCAGGCCGGGCGCCTGAGTGCCCAGCCTCGGGTGTTCAGCCTGCGCGGCGTGCTCGACACCTTGCGCCAGCAATTCAACACCAGCGCCCAAGGCAAAGGCCTGGCATTTTCCATCGATGTGGCCGATGAGCTGCCGGACCGTGTGGTGGGCGACGCCGACAAACTGCTCCAGTGCCTGGATTGCCTGTTGGACAATGCGTTCAAGTTCACCCGCGAAGGTTCCGTGCGCCTGCGGGTGGTGGGTGTGCCTCACAGTGATGGCGACGTGCGCCTGAGCTTCATTGTGACCGACACCGGTATTGGCTTCGCCTTCCTTGACGAGGCGACCTTGTACCAGCGCTTTTTCCAACTCGATGGCTCCATGACCCGCGAATACGGCGGCCTGGGCATCGGCCTGGCCATCTGCCGGCAATTGATCGAGCTGTTGGGCGGGCGCCTTACCCATCATTCCGAGCCGCACAAGGGCAGCCGCTTCCAGCTGGACGTGAACGTCAGCCCGGTGCCGATCGAGGCAAAACCGGCGCCCGGCCGGCAACGCGCGCCCCAGGATTGCGCGGTATTGCTGGTGGATGACAACAGCGTCGGCCAGTTGGCGGTGCGCGGCATGTTGCTCAAGCTGGGTTACCGGGTGAAAACCGTGGACAGTGGCCCGGCGGCGTTGGCGGCCTTGCAGGGGCAAAGCTTCGACGCGGTCTTGCTGGATGTGCCCGAAGGCGGCTTCTCGTTGTGTTGTCAGATTCGTGCACTGCCGGGCTGCGGTGAATTGCCGGTGATCGCCTTGAGTACGTCGCTGCACACGTCCGAGCGCGAGCGCAGCCATGGCATCGGCATCACCGATCGCCTGGCCAAGCCGGTGCGCTTCGAGGCGCTGCAGGCGGTACTGGAGCGCCACCTGTTGAGCGCGCTCGAGGGCGAAAGCGCCGGGCATTCGGCGGGTATGCCACTTTTTTAACCTGGATGACGGTGCTTAACTGAAAAAACCGGCCTCAATCGATCTGCGCCTTTATGGGTAGGTGCGCATTCGACAGGGCCTTTTTCCAGGAGGCCTGTCATGAACCTGCATCAGTTCGCCGAAACCCACGACGTCACCAACCAGCCGCCCTCCCTGGACGGCACCAACCTGTACCGCATCGACGCGCCCCTGCAAGACTGGTCGCGACGCTTTGGCGCCGGCTGGGCGCAGGCGCGCATCGATGCGTACGGGGCGTTGGCCGGCGGGCCGCTGATGGCGGCCGGGTTCCTGGCCAACCAGAACAAACCGGTGTTCAGCAGCCATGACCGGTATGGGCATCGCATCGACCTGGTGGAGTTTCACCCGGCCTACCACGAGCTGATGGGCACCGCGGTCGAGCATGGCCTGCCGTCGCTGCCGTGGGCCCATCCACAGTCCGGTGCCCATGTGGCGCGTGCGGCCATGACCTACCTGCACAGCCAGGCTGAGGCCGGCACCGGCTGCCCACTGACCATGACCTTCGCTTGCGTCCCGGCCCTGCGCTTGCAACCGGACCTGGCGCAGACCTGGCTGCCGAAAATCCTCAGCACCCACTATGACCCGCGCAATGTCGGCATTGCCCACAAGGCCGGTGCAACCATCGGCATGGCCATGACCGAGAAGCAGGGTGGCACCGACGTGCGTGCCAACACCACCCGCGCCTATCCGGTGGGCGCCGGCGGGCCCGGGCAAGCCTATGAACTGGTCGGTCACAAGTGGTTCTGCTCCGCGCCGATGTGCGATGCCTTCCTGACCCTGGCCCAGACCGACAAAGGCCTGACCTGTTTCCTGCTGCCCCGGCACCGCCCGGATGACACCCGCAACGAGTTCTATATCCAGCGCCTGAAAAACAAATTGGGCAACTGCTCCAATGCGTCCAGTGAAGTGGAGTTTCGTGGGGCCCTGGCCTGGATGATCGGTGAAGAGGGGCGTGGCGTGCCCACCATTATCGAGATGGTTGCCATGACCCGCTTCGATTGCATGGTGGGTTCCAGTGCCTTGATGCGCCAGGCGCTGACCCAGGCCAGCCATCACTGTGCTCATCGCCGGGTCGGTGGCCGTGTGCTCAGCGAGCAGCCGCTGATGCAAAACGTGCTGGCCGACCTCGCCCTGGAAAGCGAAGCCTCGCTGGCCTTGAGCATGCGCATGGGCTGCGCCCTGGACAACCTGGGCGATGAGCGGGAAGCCAAGTTCGCTCGGCTGGTGACGGCGGTGGGCAAGTATTGGATCTGCAAGCGCGCCCCGGCGATGATCAACGAAGCCGCCGAATGCATGGGCGGCGCGGGCTACGTGGAGGACAGCATCCTGCCGCGCCTGTACCGTGAAGCGCCGGTGAATTCGACATGGGAAGGTTCCGGCAATGTGCAATGCCTGGACGTGCTGCGCGCACTCTCCAAGGAGCTCGGCGTGCTGGAAGCGCTGTTTGTCGAACTCGGTGACGGGCATGGCGATAAGCAGCTGGCACGGCATATCGAACACCTGAAGTCGGCGTTCATGGACACCCAGGACATCCAGTACCGCGCACGGCAGTTGACCGAGGATATTGCCGTGGCGCTACAGGCCAAGTTGCTGCTGGAGGCCGGTCATGCGGCGGTCAGCGATGGTTTTATCGCCAGCCGTTTGGGCCAGTCGTCTGGCCGCGTCTACGGCACCTTGCCGCGTGGCGTCGATGTCGGGGCCATCGTCGCGCGCTCAAGTCCCAATGTCTCTGAATAAACACGGTCCACATGTGGGAGGGGGCTTGCAGCCATCTTGAGAGGCACTCCAATTCAAGGTTTGCGTCTGACAGGGATACAGGCAAGATAAAGGCCTGCAAGTCAGAACACAGGATGCTTACCGTGACCGAAGCTTTTGTTGTCGTTCAAACCGCCGAAGAGGCCGTGGATCGGCTGGCGGCCCTGCATGAGCGGGCTACCGGCGCGCTCAATCAAGCCCTCAAGCAATACCTCAAGGACCGCGTCGAACCCGACGCCGAACAACGCGCGCTGTTTCGCTACCCGGAACTGCGCCTGACTTACCACTGCCACGGCGAAGTCCCACAGACTACCCGGGCGTATGCCAAGGTCCAGTTACCCGGGACCTACAGCGTAACCGTCACGCATCCGGCGGCGTTCCGTAAGTATTTGCTGGAACAACTGGTGCCGCTGATGCACGACTTCACCGTGACCGTGGAAGTGGGCGTCAGCCAGCAGAACATTCCTTATCCGTACGTGGTGGAGCAGGGCGACGAACTGGCCGGCTCCGGAGTGACCGCAGCGACCTTGGCGCGCGTGTTCCCCAGCACCGACCTGTCGGCCGCCACCGATGGCATCGCCGATGGCCTCTACGACTGGGAAAACACCGACCCGCTGCCCCTGGCGCTGTTCGATGCGGCGCGCGTGGACTTTTCCCTGCGTCGGCTGGTGCATTACACCGGCAGCGACTGGCGCCATGTGCAGCCGTGGATCCTGCTGACCAACTACCACCGCTATGTCGACCAGTTCATCCTGCATGGCCTGGAACAACTGCGCAGCGACCCGCGTTTTATCCGCATGGTGCTGCCGGGCAACGTCATCATCGACAAGAGCATGGACCACGGCGAAGCCTCGGCGATTGCCGCCGGCGTAGTGTGGCACCGCTACCAGATGCCGGCCTATCACCTGCAGGCCAGCGATGGCCACGGCGTGACTCTGGTGAACATCGGTGTCGGCCCGTCCAACGCCAAGAACATCACCGACCACCTGGCGGTGCTGCGTCCGCATTGCTGGCTGATGATTGGCCACTGTGGCGGCCTGCGCCAATCCCAGACCATCGGCGACTACGTACTGGCCCACGCCTATATGCGCCGCGATGGGATTCTCGACCGGGTGGTACCGCCGAACATCCCGATCCCCGCCCTGGCCGAAGTGCAGATGGCCTTGCAGCAGGCGGCGGCGAATGTCACCGGTGAGAAAGGCGAAGAACTGAAAAAACGCCTGCGTACCGGCACCGTGCTGACCTACGACGACCGCAACTGGGAACTGCGCTGGGCCCAGGAGCGGCCGTTGATCAACCTGTCCCGCGCCGTGGCGGTGGACATGGAAAGCGGCACCATCGCCGCCCAGGGCTACCGCTTGCGCGTACCCTACGGCACCTTGCTGTGTGTGTCGGACAAGCCGCTGCACAGCGAGATCAAGCTGCCGGGTTCGGCCAACGCGTTCTACGAACGTGCGGTCAGCCAGCACTTGAAGATCGGCATCGAGGCGGTGGACCTGTTGCGCACCGAACTCAACTCGTTGCACTCGCGCAAACTGCGCAGCTTCGACGAGCCGCCGTTCCGCTAAGCGGTTGGGATGGTCATTTAGCGGTCAGGCCACTAGCATTGTCGGTCCTGACCGTTAGATGTTCCTTTGCCATGTCCCGTCCCACCCGTCCCGATTCGCGCCGCCCTGG
Organism: Pseudomonas sp. GV047; assembly: GCF_003058245.1. Classification (NCBI taxonomy): domain Bacteria; kingdom Pseudomonadati; phylum Pseudomonadota; class Gammaproteobacteria; order Pseudomonadales; family Pseudomonadaceae; genus Pseudomonas; species Pseudomonas sp. GV047. Next base: position 140,422 of record NZ_QCWA01000008.1, read on the forward strand.
CGTGAAACCTCCGTATTCTGCCGCGCGCCGTGTCGCCAAGGCGCCGCCGGCCGAGCCGAAGTTGGTGCTGTTCAATAAACCCTTCGATGTGCTGACCCAGTTCAGCGACGAAGGCGGGCGCGCGACGCTCAAGGACTTTATCGACATCCCCGGCATCTACCCGGCAGGCCGCCTGGACCGTGACAGCGAAGGCCTGTTGCTGCTGACCAACGACGGCCAGTTGCAGGCGCGTATTGCCGATCCCAAGCACAAGCTGGCGAAAACCTACTGGGTGCAGGTGGAAGGCGAACCCACCGAAGCATTGCTGCAACGCCTGCGTGACGGGGTGGAACTCAACGACGGCAAAACCTTGCCCGCCGAGGCCCGGCGTCTGGATGAACCGGCGTTATGGCCGCGCAACCCGCCGGTGCGCTTTCGCAAAAACCTACCGACGTACTGGCTTGAACTGGTGATTCGAGAGGGGCGTAACCGCCAGGTTCGGCGCATGACCGCCGCCGTGGGCCTGCCGACCTTGCGCCTGGTGCGGGTGCGTATTGGCGATTGGACAATCGACGGCCTGGACCAAGGCCAATGGAAGGAAGTGCCGGCGCGTTTATAAAGCGCCGGATTCGATCAGGCCGATCACCACGCTCTTGATGATGAACGCGGCCACGCCCAGGCCCAGTACGAAAAACAGGATGAACGAACCAAAGCGCCCGGCCTTGGATTTTTTCGCCAGGTCCCAGACGATAAAGCCCATGAAAATGATCAGGATAGTGACCAGGCCGGTCATCATCCATTCTTCGAACAGGGCGGGGTCGATGTTGTTCATGGGCTCTTCCAACGGGGCAGGCGGCAAGTATACGGCAGCGTTACAGGCGCAACATTGACCTGCGTCGGTGCGTCGCACGCAGACTTCACTGTTGAAACACAGGCCAAATGTGGGAGGGGGCTTGCCCCCCGATAGCGGTGTGTCAGGCTGTGTATCTGGTGACTGATACTCCATCGGGGGCAAGCCCCCTCCGACATTTGATCTTCATTGTTCAGGAGATCAGGTGCGCAGGTGGGTCAGCGGCAGCTCGGTGCTGTTGAGCACCTGGTTGAGCACAAAGCTCGAGCGCACGCTGGTCACGCCTTCGATCCGGGTGAGGTGGCCCAGCAGCAGTTTCTGATAGTGGTCCATGTCCGGCACCACCACTTTCAACTGATAGTCCGCATCCATCCCCGTCACCAAGCTGCATTCCAGCACCTGGGGCAGGGTGCGGATGGCTGCTTCGAAGTTCTCGAAACGCTCGGGGGTGTGGCGGTCCATGCCGATCAGCACATAGGCGGTGAGGCTCAGGCCGAGCATCTTGCGGTCGAGCAGGGCGACCTGGCGTGCGATGTAGCCGTCGTCCTCCAACTGCTTGACCCGGCGCGAGCAGGGCGAAGGCGACAGGCCGATACGCTCGGCCAACTCCTGGTTGGAGATCCTCGCGTCGCGCTGCAATTCCGCCAAAATACTCAGGTCGTATCGGTCAAGCTTGCTCATTGGGTTGGCCTTTGTCGTAACTATTGCGGTGAATTATCCATGAAGGGTTAAAAATTGCGCAAGCACTGTTTATTGACGCAATCTTCGCAATCATCTGCCCGGCGCTGGCCTGTATCGTTATCAACAGAATCACCGCCTGGACAACAGTCCACAGCAGCTCGCCCAATCAGGCTGGCTGCGGCCGCCACCCCAGCAGGGTCGAGCCGGCCTCCAGGCTGCACACTGTCCACAAGACGGCGTGAGGTGAGCCAACGTCAAAAGCGTTGAGCATGGACGAAGTTCTCAAGGGGTGGCCGACGGGTCACCCCTTTTCTTTTGCCTTAAGAAAATTGTTCCTGTGACTGATAACCTGTCTCAGAACCGGGCGGGGCTTTTCCAGTCTCATCTATGAGGCCGGACCTTCCAGGCCCTTATCCGCAGTGAGGAATAGCATGAAGCGCATCTGGCATATGGCAGGTGTAGGTTTGCTGATGGTCACCGTCGGCACGCAAGTGATGGCCGACGAGCCGCGCCCTGAGGGTGGCGGCCAGCATGAAAGAGGGCCGGAGGGTAACGAACAGCCGCGCCCGCAGAATAACCAGCCGCGTCCACAGAACAATCAACCCCGGCCGGAAAATAATCAGCCACGTCCACAGAACCCGCATTTTGATCGCGCCGAGCAACCGCCCCACGGTGGCGGGCAGTGGCAAGGTCGCCCGCAAGGTGCCGAACAGCCTCGGCCAGCCCCGCAGCCTGCGAACAACCTGCCGATCCAGAGTCGCCCCGATACCGTGCGCCAGACCCAGGAACCGCGTCAGGGTTACTATCGTGACATTCCTCGACGCAACGACGACAACCGCAATTGGGAGGCCGGCGGCCCAGGTTCGCGGCCTGGCTACAACGGGCATCCCAACGATAACCGCTGGCCAGGTCGCCCCGACGGCCATGGCAACGGCTGGGGCCCCGGCCCCCAGTATCGGCCTGGCTATGTCGTCGACCGCTTCCCCGACCGCAACTACCGGGTGCCGTACCGTGGCCAGGATTACTTCTTCTCTGGCGGCTACTGGTACCGCCCCCAAGGCCCGCGCTATGTGGTCGTGGCGCCGCCGTATGGCATCCGCGTGCATTACCTGCCGGACTATGCGCGCGAAGTGTGGGTAGGTGGCTCGCTGCTGTTCCTGGCCGCTGGCGCCTACTACGCCTACGAACAAAGCACCCAGCAATACGTAGTGGTACAACCGCCGACGCAAGTGCCGGCACCGCAGCCAGCACCCCAAGGCAATGGCTATGACGTGGTGGCCTATCCCGCCAACGGGCAGTCACCGGCGCAAGTGCAGCAGGACGGTTACGACTGTTATCGCTGGGCGGTGCAACAAAGCGGCTTCGACCCGCAGGCGGTCACCTACGCGCCTGACCCGGCGGTGGTGCAAACCTACCGCCAGGCCCAGGGCAACTGCCTGAGCAGTCGCGGGTATCAGGTGCAGTACTAGGCCTTGGCGCCCGTGACCACTTCCCGTGGGTCGGCGTGCACCAGCACTTCGGCGCGCGGGTAGGCTGCGTGAATGGCATCGGCGGCCTGGTCGCTGATGCCGTGGGCCACTGACAGCGTCAGCTCCCCCGGCAGTTCCAGGTGCAACTGCACGAACCAGTGGTTGCCGGAGATGCGCGTGCGCAGGTCATGGGCACCCAACACCCCCGGTACGCTTCGCGCCAGTTCTAGCATGTGCTGGCTGACGTCCGGCGGCAGTTCCTCGTCCATCAACACCGCAAAGCTTTCCCTGGCGATCTGGATCGCGCTCCACAAAATGTAGGCGGCGATGCCCAGGCCGAACCAGGCGTCGACCTGATGAAAGCCCATGCCCGCCAGCACCAGCGCCACCAGGATGCTGCCGTTGAGCAGCAGGTCCGAGCGGTAGTGCAACGAGTCCGCCCGCACGGCATTGGAGCCGGTTTCGCGCACAACCCGGTGTTGCAGCATCAGCAGCGCCACGGTCAGTGCCAGGGAAAACACGATCACCCCAATGCTCAGCCACGGCGCGCCGACCGGTTCCGGATGCTGCAGGCGCTCGTAGGCCTGCAAGGCGATCAACACCGCACTGCCACCAATGAACAACGCCTGGGCCATGCCCGCCAGCGACTCCGCCTTGCCATGGCCGTAACGGTGATCGTCATCGGCAGGGCGCAGGGCGTAATGCACGGCCAGCAGGTTCAGCAGCGAGGTCACGCCATCGAGCAGTGAATCGGTCAACCCGGCGAGCATGCTCACCGAGCCGCTGAGCCACCAGGCGATGGCCTTTGTAACGATCAGCGCACAGGCCACACCCACCGAGGCGCGGGTGGCCAGGCGCAATAGCCGGGCGTGTTCGGGACTGCTGGTCATAAACGATCCTTAGGCGGCGGGTTGCAGGCCCAGGAGCGCAAGTTGTTGCACGCTGCCCTTGAACTGGATCATGCGTGGGTCGTCCAGCGGCAGGGTGCGGCCGGTTTCCTTCTGGATGATGCTTTGCAGCTTGGCGTTGTCGACCTTGCCGTCGGCGCCGATGGCTTCGTGGAGTTTTTCCGGGTCAACCTGGGCAGTCTTGCCGGGTTCGAAATAGATCGCGCCCGTGGCGAAGTCGACGCCGAACGCGATCAGGCCAGGGATCACGTAGAACAACAGGCCCACGGCATCGAGCACGGCAATGGTCGGGTCGATCTTGCCATCGATCTGGCCACGGCGGTCGGGGTAGAAAATCGACCCGCAGGCGGTGAGTTGGCTCAGCAGGGTGACGGCGAGGACACCGCCGATGACACGGGAAGCGATACGCATGGAGACTCTCCTGAACACGGTTGATACGGGACTATATAGCACTGCCATTGAGACCAGCGTCGGCATCCGGCAGTTCGCCGTTATACTCGCCGCTCTGCTTTGGAGCCAGTATGAATTCGTTGCCGATCGATGATGTTTTACCCGCCCTGCGTGACGCCTTGGCGAATCGCCATGAAGCCGTGCTGGAAGCGCCGCCCGGCGCCGGTAAAACCACCCGCGTGCCCTTGGCCTTGTTGAATGAGCCCTGGCTGGCCGGGCAGACCATCCTGATGCTCGAACCCCGGCGCCTGGCCGCCCGCGCCGCCGCGGAACGCCTGGCCAGCGAACTGGGGGAGAAAGTCGGTGAAACCGTCGGCTATCGCATCCGTCTCGACAGCAAGGTCGGGCCCAACACGCGCATCGAAGTGGTCACCGAAGGCATCCTCACCCGTCGTTTGCAGGACGATCCGGCACTGGACGGTGTCGGTCTGCTGATCTTCGACGAATTCCACGAGCGCAGCCTCGACGCCGACCTGGCACTGGCCCTGAGCCTGAACGGCCGCGACCTGTTTCGCGACGAGCAACCGCTGAAAATCCTGCTGATGTCCGCCACCCTCGAAGGCGAGCGCCTCGCCAGCCTGCTGGATGACGCGCCGATCCTGCGCAGCGAGGGGCGCATGTTCCCGGTGCAGATGCGCTGGGGGCGGCCGTACCAGGCCGGTGAATTCATCGAGCCGCGCGTGGTGCAAACCATTCTCGAAGCCCTGCACGATGAAACCGGCAGCGTGCTGGTGTTCCTGCCGGGCCAGGCGGAAATTCGCCGGGTCAACCAGCAACTGGCCGACGCCCTGGGGCACAGCCCTGACGTGTTGCTCTGCCCGCTGCATGGCGAGCTGGACCTCAACGCCCAGCGTGCGGCCATCGATCCGGCACCGGCCGGTAAACGCAAAGTGGTGCTCGCCACCAACATCGCCGAGACCAGCCTGACCATCAACGGCGTGCGTGTGGTGATCGATGCCGGGTTGGCGCGGGTGCCGCGTTTCGACCCCGGCAGCGGCATGACCCGCCTCGATACTCAGCGCATCTCCCGCGCCAGCGCTACCCAGCGTGCGGGCCGGGCCGGGCGCTTGGAGCCGGGGGTATGTTATCGGTTGTGGTCCGAAGACCAGCATGAAGGGCTGGCCGCGTATGGCAGTGCGGAAATCCTCGCCGCCGACCTCGCCGGCCTGGCCTTGCAACTGGCACGCTGGGGCGTCACGCCCCCACAGCTCGTGTGGCTCGATGTGCCACCCACCGCCGCCTATGCCCAGGCCCAGGATTTGCTGGTGCGCCTCGGGGCCTTGAATGACGAAAAACTCACGGCACATGGCCAGAAGATGGCCGAGCTGCCGGCCCATCCACGTATCGCCCATTTGTTGCTGCGCGGGCAGGACCTGGGGCTGGCGGCCACGGCCTGTGATGTCGCGGCACTGTTGGGCGAGCGCGATATTTTGCGCGGCGGCGGCGCGGATTTGCACAGCCGCCTGGCGCTGATGTCCGGTGAAGAGCGTGCGCGCGGTACTCAAGGCGGCGTGCAACGCGCCAAGCAACTGGCGCGGCAATACCGTGGCTATTTGAGAGGCCAGGCGACCCGGCCGGTGGCCGACCCCGACCACCCGCGCTGGCTCGGCGCCTTGCTGGCGCTGGCCTACCCGGACCGTGTCGCCCAGCAACGTCGCCCCGGAAGTGCCGAATATCGCCTGGCCAATGGCCGCGCGGCATTATTCGCCGAGGCCGACAGCCTGATGAAACAGCCATGGCTGGTGATCGCCGACCTCGGCAGCCGCCAGGGCCAGCGTGAAGAACGTATTTATCTGGCGGCGGACTTCGATCCGGCGCTGTTCGACACGGTCCTCGCCGAACAAGTGCGCAACGTCGATCAACTGGACTGGGATGAGCGCGAAGGCGTGCTGCGCGCCGAACGCCAGCGCAAAGTCGGTGAACTGGTGCTCAGCCGCGAACCGCTCACCGGCCTCGACGAAGCCGCGCGCGGCCAGGCGCTGGTCAACCTGGTGCGGCGCAAAGGCCTGGAGCTGCTGCCCTGGACCCCGGAGCTGCGCCAATGGCAATCTCGCGTCCTGCTGCTGCGCCAGTTGGACGCCGGCAACACCAGCGAATGGCCCGACGTCAGCGACAGCGCCTTGCTCGCCAGCCTGGAGCACTGGCTGATGCCCTACCTGGGCAAAGTCTCGCGGCTGAGTCACTTCGCCAACCTGGATATTTCCAGCTACTTGCACAACCTGCTGCCCTGGCCGCTGCCCCAGCGCCTGGACGAGCTGGCGCCGCAGCATGTGAAGGTGCCATCGGGTTCATCGGTGCGGTTGGACTACAGCGAACAGCCGCCGATCCTGGCGGTGCGCTTGCAGGAACTGTTCGGCCTGGCCGACACCCCGCGCATTGCCGGCGGGCGCCAGGTGGTGAAGTTGCACCTGTTGTCCCCGGCACGGCGGCCGGTGCAGGTGACCCAGGATCTTGCGAACTTCTGGCGCAGTACCTACGCCGAAGTGAAGAAGGATCTGAAGGGCAGGTATCCCAAGCATTACTGGCCGGATGATCCGCTGATAGCCGAGCCGACCGCGCGGATCAAACCCCGGAAGTCGTAACGCCAAAGATCCAAATGTGGGAGGGAGCAAGTCGAATCGTCGCACCGCCCCTCCCACATTAATCTTGTTGTGTGGGTTATTGCGCGGCGGGCAGCAGGAACCGTGCAATCACCGGCAGATGGTTGGAAATACGCAACGTATCCTCCTGCCGTACATTCGCCTCCACCCGCTTGATCCGTGGGCTGTAGAACAGGTAATCGACGGTGCGATCCGGGCCATCGATGCTCGGGTCATTGGGAAAGTACGTCAGCCATTTCTCACGATCAATCCCGCTGGATTGGCTGTTGCTCGGGATCATCGGGTACTTGTCCCACAGTAAATGCAGCTCACTGTCCGGCGAATACTGCCCGCGCTTACCCGCCTCCAAACGCAGGAACTGCCCCAGGGGCAGCAGGTTGAAATCCCCGCCGATCAGCCAGGGCGTGCCACGGCCTTCGAACTTGTCCAGCAGCTTCACCGTCGTTTGCACCTGTTCCTGCACCGCACTGCGCCCCGGCGCGTCGCCGTCCAGGCGGGTGTTGAGCACCGCCAGTTGGCCGCCATCGCTCAGGGGCAGGTAGGTCAACAGCAAGGCCGGCTTGGGTTGGAACTGGCGGCTGATGATATTGGCCTCGGGCGCCGGCAATTGCAGGCGTTCGGCGTGTTCGATCTGGTAGCGGCTCAGGGTCGCCAGCTTGCGGCCGACGCTGCCGAAGATATGCCGGTCGGGCACGAAGTCGGCTTTCCAGTCGAAGGCCTGGGCGCTGCACGGGTAGAGGTCGACCAGGCGCTCCTGCAAAAGCGTCAGCTGGTCCTGGTAGTGGGAAGGCTTGGCGTTTTCGTCGAGTTCCTGCAACAGCAGGATGTCGGGTTGTTCATCGCGAACCACCCGCGCCACTTCGTCGAGGCTGGCGGCCATGTCCTCTACGGTGGGGCGGTCGTCCGGGCCGCTGCCGTCGGCGGTGTCGTACCAGAACACGTAGTTCTTGCCGGCCAGGTATTGCACGTTCCAGGTCATGACCTTGAGCGCCTGCCCGGGCAACAGGGTTGGCGCACGGGGCGCGACGCAGCTGACGGGCAGGGTTTCCTTGGCGGCGGGGCGCCAGGTCAGGCTGTAGATCAGGGCCGTCAGCAGGCCTGCGACGATCAGCAGGCCCAGCAGGGTGATGCGCAATAAACGGGTCATCGGCTCGGCTTATGGCGTTTCAGGAGTGGCGTGGAGCATATCACCGTGCGTCGGCATCGCCACCGATCAGCATGAATAAACGGAACAGCACCACGCTGGTGAACAGTTGCAGGAAGCTGTGGGCGCTGTCCATCAACAGCCCCAGCAGCGGCGCGGGGTTGGGATAGGCCGCGACGCTGGCGCCCTTGAGCAGCCACAGGGGCGTCATGACACACAGCAGGCACACCAGGATTCGCCAGAAATGCCCACGGGTCAGGCGCAAACTCTCCTTCATCGCCTCCAGTGCCGGCATGCCGCGCAATACCAGCAGGTACTCGGCGAACGCCAACACCACCATCAGCCACAGGCCCGGCAGGAAATACAGCGACAGGCCCAGCAGAATCAGGAGGGTACTCATGGCGGTCAGCAGGGCGAAGCGCGGCCACAGGGTCAGGGCCATGGCCCAGATGTCCTTGGTGCGCGGCGACTCGCCACGGGTGCGGGCGTCGAGAAACAGGATCAAGGCACCGGTGTACAGCGGGTACACCAGCAAACCCACCACCACGCTGTAGCCGGGGAACGCATCCGCGCCGAGCGTATGGTCGAGCAGCTGTTGCAACAGGGCTTCGAGGATCACCAATGGCAGGCACAGTTGGACGATTGCGCCCAGGTTGCCTCGGGTAAAACGGAAGGAGTCACGCAATACGTCTAACGGATTCATCGGGTTCATCGCAGGCCTGAAAGCAAGGGCAACACTTTAACCGATGATGGCCAGCGGTAAGCAAATGTAAACCTTGAGTAAAGACCATTGAAACAACTCGTAACACCCCCATAACGGTTAAGCACCTGGCCTGATCACAGGCAAGGCCACGATTTCTACCGGCAATCTAACGAGGTCGCCATGAACAGCGAAGAGCAAACCCTGATCGATGGACTGTTTTCACGGTTGCAGCAAGCCGAAACGGACTCAGCCCCCCGCGACGCCCAGGCCGAAGCGCGGATCAAGGAGCATATGACTCGCCAACCGGCCGCCGGGTACTACATGACCCAGTCGATCCTTGTTCAGGAACACGCGCTCAAGAGTCTCGACGCGCAGAACAAGCAACAGGCGCAGCAGATCCAGCAATTGCAGGATGAGTTGCAGCGGGCCAAGTCCGCACAAGCGGCCCCGGCGAGCAGCGGTGGTTTCCTGTCGAGCATCTTTGGCGGCGGTTCCCGTGACCCGCAACCGGCCCAGAGCGCTCCGGCCTCTTCCGGCGGCGGCTGGCGTGAACCGGCGCGGCCGTCCTTTGGCCAGCCAGCGCCGCAACAGAACTATCAACAGCCGCAGCAACCGGCCGCCGCCCCCATTGGCAGCGGGTTCTTGGGTGGAGCGATGAAAACCGCCGCCGGCGTGGCCGGCGGTGTGTTGCTGGCCGAAGGCATCAGCAGCCTGTTCAACCACAACTCGCAACAGCCGCAGGTGGTGGAAGAAATCATCCGTGAAGAGCCGGCGCCCGCCAGTGACAACGGCAACTGGGGCAACGATGACCAGAAGTTCGCCGGCAATGACAGCTGGGGCAGCGACAACGCCTCGGACAGCTTTGCCGACAGCGACTATTCAGACGATTCCTCTTCCTTCGGCGACGACGATTCCTTCGTCTGACCCTCCCGGCCCGGGGCGCTGAGCCGCCCCGGTCTGATTTTTCCCGGCAACCTTCTCGCGGCTGGCATACTGGCACCCTTTCCGGGCCCTGGCGCCTGGCTGTCATGGGGAAGTGCGGTGAAGAAAATTGCAGTGTTCGCCGATGTACAAAACCTCTACTACACCGTCCGCCAGGCCTATGGCTGCCATTTCAACTACGCCGCCCTGTGGGCTGATATCAGCTCGCGTGGGCAAATCGTCGAGGCCTATGCGTATGCCATCGACCGCGGTGACAGCAAGCAGCAGCAGTTCCAGCAGATCCTGCGTAACCTGGGGTTCACGGTAAAACTCAAGCCGTATATCCAGCGCAGCGACGGCTCGGCCAAGGGTGACTGGGACGTGGGCATCACCATCGACATCATGGACGCCGCCGACCACGTTGACGAAATTGTGCTGGCCTCCGGTGACGGCGATTTCGACATGCTGCTCGACCGCATCATCCACAAGCACGGCGTCGAAGCCGTGGCCTACGGCGTACCGGGGCTGACGGCCAACTCACTGATACGTGCCGCCAGCCGCTACGTGCCGATCGAAGGCGCGTTGCTGCTCAAATAAGCACGGCGGCTTAATAAATAAAGGGTTAGACGGAGTTGGAACAGGTTTGGAACGTATAGCGGTCATCGACTTTGAAACCACCGGCATCACCCCGAGCAGCCACTGCCGGGCCACGGAAATCGCGGTGGTTATCCTCGAACGCGGCCAGATCGTGGACCGCTACCAGAGCCTGATGAACGCCGGTGTGCGCGTGCCCGGTTTTATCGAGCAACTCACCGGCATCAGCAACGCCATGCTGCGCAGCGCCCCGCCGGCCGAGCGGGTGATGAACGAAGTCAACGAATTCGTCGGCACCACGCCGCTGATGGCGCACAACGCCGCGTTCGACCAGAAGTTCTGGGATTTCGAACTCGGCCTGATCCGCCGCACCCGCCTGCAAAAATTCGCCTGCTCCCTGCTGCTGGCCCGCCGCCTGATGCCGGCTGCGCCCAACCACAAGCTCGGCACCCTCAACACCTACGCGAAACTGCCCCACACCGGCCAGGCCCACCGCGCGCTGGCGGATGCGGAAATGGCCGCCAACCTCACGGCGCACCTGGCCCAGGAACTGCGGCGTACCCATGGCTTGCGCGAACTGTCCCACGACCTGCTGTGCACCCTGCAGAAAGTGCCGGCGGCGAAGATCAATGAGCATTTGAAGAAACATCGCGGGTTCTGACAGAACAACGCCGTTCAAAATGTGGGAGGGGCGGTTATCTGTCGTTCATCGAGGCTGCACACACTCCAACGCCCGATCCACCACCCCCTTCGCCATCTCCACCAAATGCATCACCGCCCGCTGCTGCACATCAATCCCCTCACCCGACAAGTGCGCAGTGCCCACCGCGCAATGCAGCAAATCCGCCGCATGGGCGAGGGCGTCTTCGAGGCTCAGGTTGTCATTCAGGATGAAGGGCGGGGCATCTTGAGGGCGTTTATCTGCTTTCTGAATAGTCGGTAGGCTTAGCCTTGCTGTCCTGTCGGACCTTTCTGGATTTTCCCTTCTCCCGTCTATAGCCCTTCGCTGCGACCTAAGATCCCGGCTGTCATTTACGTACAGGGACTACGTCATGCAGGAAAGCGATCTTCACACAGCAATCGTGCGAAGCCAGTTTGAGCTCCAAGGCAACGGCATTGATTTCGGCTCAACTTCAAGCATGGCGTTTCATTTGGGAAACACGATGACAAGTTGCCCGGCAGTCATGGTTTTACCTAATTCGCCAGGCTGGACCCACGGCGCCAGTTACCAGTTACTCAAGCCCGTTCATGCTGACTCCTCGGTGCCGAGCACCACGTTTGACGAACTCTGGAAATGTACACAGCAACACTATGGCTTGACGGCCGCAACGGTTCTCACTGGCGCCGCGGGCATACCTATAAGCAAAATTGCCGTGGGCACTTGGGTTCATGTTGGCTCCAGCAAAACGACGAACTTGGCGAGTCTCATTGGAATGCGCTTTTTCCCTCGTACATTGATCAGGCAACCCACGGTGGCCAGAATGGCGAAAGCAACGTTTGGCACCGTCCGGGTATTTGGCATTATTGGACGGGGCATTCCTTTCGTTGCTGCGGGGTTGGCTGTCTTTGATCTAATCAGTATTGGTAAGTGCGCCTATGAGGCAAGAAATGGAAGGTAGCCCGACTAGAGCCGAGATCAGCGAAAAGGTGATTCAGCTATTCGTCGATATCATCGGTTTCATCGACCGAAGCCAGGTCACGGAGCAAACGGACTTCATCCATGACTTCAAGATTATTGATGATGATTTGACCTGCTTTGTCATGCAGATCAAGTGGCAATTCAACTTGCAAGCGACCCAGGAAGATTGGGATCACATCACTACCATCCAGCAGATAGTTGACTTGATCGTTGAACGCTCGAATTTGCAGTGCGGCCACTGACGCCATCGGGAGCAAGCCCCCTCCCACATTTTGAATGTATTCACAAATCAAACTGTGGGAGGGGGCTTGCTCCCGATGGCGGTAGATCAGCCACCACTTTTGCCATTGGTTTCCAACTGCCCCAACGGCACCCGTCGCTCTATCGCGCTCGACAAAATAATCGAGGTCTTGCTGAACCCGAACTTCGCCAGCCGATTGATCAAACTCTCCAACTCCGGCATCGAGCCCACCGCCGCTTGCATGATCACGCACGGATCGCCCGTTACCCGGTGGCATTCGGTCAACTCCGGGATTTCGGCCAGTGCGTCATAGACCTTCTGGTTGCCGTGGTTGGTCAGCCGCAGTTCGATCACGCACTGAATCGGCAAGCCCACTTTCGAAAAATCCACCTTGGCCTGGTACCCGGTGATCACCCCGCTGGCTTCCAGCTTGGCCACGCGTTCGGCCACGGCGGGGGCGGAGAGGTTGACCGTGCGGGCCAGTTGCGCGTAGGAGGCGCGGCCGTCTTCGAGCAGGGCGCTGAGGAGCATGCGGTCGTATTTGTCCATGATAAGGCTCTACTCGGGGATGGCTTTCGAAAACACGATTTATAGCCCTCATAACCATGCTTTGGAAAGTGTACTGGCGGTTTAAACAGGTTTTGTAACTTATGTTTAACGGCCTGCCTTTTTAGAATAAGCCTCTCTTATCTCTGCCTTCGAGCCGCCCAATGCCTGGCACACGTCGCTTTCCCCTACCGTTGATCGCCGCCTTTTTTGCACTGTATGTGATCTGGGGTTCCACCTACCTGGTGATTCGCATCGGCGTTGAATACTGGCCACCGCTGATGCTGGGCGGTATTCGCTTTTTGTTGGCGGGTGCGGCGATGTATGGATTTTTGCGTTGGCGTGGGGCGCCGGCGCCGACCTGGGAGCAGTGGAAGGCTGCTGCCAAGATCGGTATTTTGCTGCTGACCTTCGGCAATGGCGCGGTGAGTGTGGCCGAGCACACTGGGGTGTCGTCCGGCGTGGCGGCGCTGGCGGTGGCGACCGTGCCGTTGTTCACCTTGCTGTGCGGGTATTTCTGGGGCGCGCGCAATACCCGGCTGGAATGGGCCGGGGTGATCCTGGGCATGATCGGTATCGCCATGCTCAACATGGGCAGCACGTTGCAGTCTAGCCCCATGGGCGCCGCTTTATTGTTGTTTGCAGCGGCGTCGTGGGCGTTTGGTTCGGTGTGGAGCCGGCGCCTGCCGTTGCCGCCGGGCGCTATGGCCAGTGCCGCAGAAATGCTGGTGGCCGGGGTGACACTGTTGATCGCCAGCGCGCTGACCGGTGAGCGCCTGCAAGCCATGCCGCCGCTGGAAGGCTGGCTGGCCCTGGCTTACCTGGCCGTGTTCGGCTCGATCATCGCCTTCAACGCCTATATGTACCTGCTCAAGCACGTACGCCCGGCAGCTGCGACCAGCTATGCCTACGTCAACCCCGCCGTCGCAGTCTTGCTGGGGATTGTGTTCATCGGCGAGACCATCGGTGTGGAAGAGGCCCTGGCCATGCTGGTGATTATCAGCGCCGTGCTGTTGATCAGCCTGCCCCAGTGGCGAAAGCCCAAGCCGGAAATAAGGTAAACTGCCGCGCATTACGCCCTTGCGCTGAATTTTTCCTACGGTAACTACATGACTTTCGCCACACTTGGCCTGATCGAACCCTTGCTGCGCGCCCTTGAGACGCTCGGCTACCAGACCCCGACGCCGGTGCAGGCGCAAGCCATTCCGGCGGTGCTCGCCGGTCGCGACCTGATGGCCGCGGCCCAGACCGGCACCGGCAAGACCGCCGGTTTCGCCGTGCCGCTGCTGCAACTGCTGACCCTGGAAGGGCCGAAAGTCGCCGCCAACTCGGCGCGCGCGCTGATCCTGTGCCCGACCCGCGAGCTGGCCGAGCAGGTTCACGCCAGCGTTGCGGAATACGCCCAGCACCTGCCGCTCACCACCTACGCGGTGTACGGCGGCGTGAGCATCAACCCGCAGATGATGAAGCTGCGCAAGGGCGTCGATATCCTGGTCGCCACGCCGGGCCGCCTGATCGACCTGTTCCGCCAGAACGCGCTGAAACTCAACCAGCTGCAAACCCTGGTGCTGGACGAAGCCGACCGCATGCTCGACCTGGGCTTCTCCGAAGAACTGGCGAACATCTATCGCATGCTGCCGAAAAAGCGCCAGACGTTACTGTTCTCCGCGACCTTCTCCGATGACATTCGCCTGCTGGCCGGGCAGATGCTCAACGACCCGCTGACCATCGAAGTCAGCCCGCGTAACGTCGCCGCCAACACCGTCAAGCAATGGGTAGTACCGGTGGACAAGAAGCGCAAGGCGGAGCTGTTTGTGCACCTGATGCGCAAAGGCCGCTGGAAGCAGGTGCTGGTGTTCGCCAAGACCCGTAACGGCGTGGATGCGCTGGTGGATAAGTTGCAGGGCCTGGGCATCAACGCCGATGGCATCCACGGCGACAAGCCGCAAGCCACTCGCCAGCGTGCGCTGGACCGTTTCAAGTCGAGCGAAGTGCAGATCCTGGTGGCCACTGACGTCGCCGCCCGCGGCCTGGACATTGAAGACTTGCCGCTGGTGATCAACTTCGACCTGCCGATCGTGGCCGAAGACTACATCCACCGCATCGGCCGGACCGGTCGCGCAGGCAACACCGGTGAGGCGATTTCCCTGGTGTGTGCCGATGAAGTCAACATGCTGTCGGCCATCGAGATGCTGACCCGCCAGACCTTGACCCGCAAGATGGAACAGGACTTCGAGCCGGAACACCGCGTGCCGGATACCGATGCCAGCGGTCAGGTGGTGAAGAAGCCGAAAAAACCGAAGAAGCCCAAGGCGTCCGGTGGCGGCGGTGGCAAGCGCAACCTCGGCAAGTGGGTGGACAGTGGTGACGTGGCGCCGGTGGAGCCTTCGATCAAGCCGGTGCGCAAGGTGCCGGTGTTTAATACCGGGCCGCGTAAGAAGAAGTGATTTTGCGGGGTGGCTGATGGCCTAATCGGGGGCAAGCCCCCTCCCACATTTTTGATCTGTGAATACATTCAAACTGTGGGAGGGGGCTTGCCCCCGATGGCGGCTTTGAATCCACCGCAGATCTCAGCGGTTGAGCCACTCCAACATCCCCCGCCCAGCCGCTCTGCCACTGGCAAAACACCCCGTCAGCAAATACCCGCCGGTCGGCGCTTCCCAGTCCAGCATCTCCCCCGCACAAAACACCCCCGGCAATTGCTTGAGCATCAGCCGCTCATCCAACGCTTCAAAGGGCACGCCGCCTGCGGTGCTGATGGCTTCATCCATCGGCCGTGTCTTCACCACTGTCAGCGGCAACGCCTTGATAGCCACCGCCAATTGCGCCGGGTCATTGAAGTGTTCGGCGGGTGCCAACTCTCGCAACAGCGCCGCCTTGACCCCATCCAAACTCAATTGGCTGTGCAAATGCTTGCTCATCGAGCGCGAACCTCGCGGCTTGGTCAAGGCGGCCTGGACCTTGTCCAATGGCTTGCTCGGCAGCAAATCGATATGCACCGTCGCCGAGCCATTACGGTTGATCGCCGCACGAATCGGCGCCGACAGCGCGTAGATCAAACTGCCCTCGATACCGGTGGCGGTGATCACGCATTCGCCGAGTCGCGGCTTGTCATCCCCCAGCCCAATGGCGACGTTTTTCAGCGGTGCGCCGGCGAATTTGCTGACCATCAAGTCGCTCCAGGCCGACACCTCGAAGCCGCAATTGCTGGGTTGCAGGGCCACGCAAGGCACGCCTTTATCCTCCAGCAGCTTGAGCCAGGCGCCGTCGGAGCCCAGGCGCGACCAACTGCCGCCGCCCAAGGCCAAGAGCACGGCATCGCTGTGGACAACTTTTTCGCCGTCCGGGCTGTGGATAAGTAAATCACCCTCGGCATTCCAGCCCACCCAACGGTGCCGGGTGTGGATAACCACGCCCTGGTCGCGCAGGCGCTTGAGCCAGGCACGCAGCAGTGGGGCGGCTTTCATATCCGTGGGAAACACGCGACCGGAGGTGCCGACAAAGGTTTGAATACCCAGGCCATGAATCCATTCGCACAACGCTTCGGCACCAAACCCACGCAGCAACGGTGCTATTTGCGGGGCTCGCTCGGCGTAGCGCGACAGGAACGCCGGGTACGCTTCGGAATGGGTGATGTTCATGCCGCCCACGCCGGCCAGCAGGAATTTGCGCCCCACCGACGGCATGCCGTCGTACAGGTCTACCCGCACCCCGGCCAGGCTCAAGACTTCGGCGGCCATCAGCCCGGCAGGGCCGCCGCCGATGATGGTGACGTGTCGAGAGGAAATATCGGACATGGGCAGGGCTACGATCGCGGAAATAAGCCGAGCATTCTACCCGAGGCGCGCGGCGTTGCCTGATCAAAAAATGTACAGCTTCCTACAGGCTAGACAGCTACGGGCTCTTAGACGCTTACGCTCAAGTTATCCACAGGCCGTTCCACAGGCATTGTGGGTAACGCCCACACTTCAATGACACCCTGATGACGTCCACACCCGCTGCGCGCTGTGGTGCAGGATGCCGTGGCGGCGGGCCAGGGCCTGGCGATCCTTGCTGTAGCCGCCACCGATCACGCCCATCACCGGGATGTCGCGGCCCAGGCAATGGCGCATCACGCTTTCATCGCGGGCGGCCACGCCTGCGTCTGTCAGCTTGAGGTAACCGAGGGCGTCATCCTTGTGCACATCGACGCCGGCGTCGTACAGCACCAGGTCCGGTTGGTAGAGCGGCAGCAGGTAGTTGAGGGCGTCGTCCACCACCGTGAGGTAGTCGGCATCGCCCATGCCCATGGGCAGCGGGATGTCCCAATCGCTCTGGGCTTTGCGCGCAGGGAAGTTCTTTTCGCAGTGCAGGGACACAGTGATCGCCTCCGGCGTGTCGTGGAGGATGCGCGCGGTGCCGTCGCCCTGGTGCACGTCGCAGTCGAAGATCAGCACGCGGTTGACCCGGCCGCTGGCCAGCAGGTAATGGCTGATCACCGCCAGGTCATTGAAGATGCAAAAGCCCGCCGGGTAGTCGTAGTGGGCGTGGTGGGTACCGCCCGCCAGGTGGCAGGCCAGGCCATGTTCCAGCGCCTGCTCCGCCGCCAGGATCGAGCCGCCGACCGCGCGCACGGTGCGCCGGGCCAGGGCTTCGCTCCAGGGCAGGCCAAGACGCCGTTGGTCTTCGCGGGACAACTCGCCGCTCATGTAGCGTTCGATATACCCAGGTTCATGGGCGAGGGCCAGAATCTCCGCCGGGCACAGCGACGGGCGCAGCAATTGGCTGTCTTCGGTCAGGCCGCTGGCCACCAGGTGGTCACGCAGCAGGCGGAACTTGTCCATGGGGAACCGGTGGTCTGCCGGGAACTCAGGGCTGTAGTCATCGTGGTAGATCAATGGCAAAGGCATGGGATTTTCTGACGGGGATCTGCGAAGGATCTTAACAGCGCTGTACACTCACGCACATGGCAAGGGGAGGGGACCCATGGAGGAGATATTGCAATTGGAAAGCGCGCGCCTGGTCATGCGCCAATGGCGCGATGCCGACCTGACGGAATTTGCGCGCATGTGCGCCGACCCGCAGGTGATGCGCTATTTCCCGGCCAGATTGAGTCACCTGGAAAGTGCCGCCCTGATCGGCCGGATTCGCGGCCACTTCGCCGAATACGGTTTTGGCCAGTGGGCCCTGCAACGCAAGGACACCGGTGAGTTTATCGGCCTGACCGGGTTGCAGAACGTCAGCTTCGAAGCGGACTTTACCCCGGCGGTGGAAATCTGCTGGCGCCTGGCCCGTGAGCATTGGGGCCTGGGTTATGCCAGCGAGGCGGCCTGGACCGCGCTGCGCTGTGGTTTCGACCGTTTGCAGTTGGACGAAATCGTCGCTTTCACCACTCAAGCCAATCTGCCATCACAAAAAGTCATGCAGGCCATCGGTATGCATTACGATCCCCAGGCAGATTTTGCACACCCCAAGGTCGCAGCCGATGACCCGCTGCGCCCCCACGTTTTGTACCGCATCACCCGCGCCCAATGGTTGGACACGCTGCACGGATAAGCAGCCCGGAATGCCCTCTCGATTGTTGTAGGAGTTGCTCTATGAGCCAAGTATTGGAAGATCTGGTGGACTTGCTGACCCTGGAGCCGATCGAGGAAAACCTCTTTCGCGGCCGCAGCCAGGACCTGGGTTTTCGCCAACTGTTCGGTGGCCAGGTGCTCGGCCAGTCGCTGTCGGCCGCCAGCCAGACCGTCGAAGAAGCGCGACATGTGCATTCCCTGCATGGCTATTTCCTGCGCCCCGGCGATGCGAAGTTGCCGGTGGTGTATTCGGTGGACCGTGTACGCGATGGCGGCAGTTTCAGCACGCGCCGCGTGACGGCGATCCAGAAGGGCCACCCGATCTTCACCTGCAGCGCTTCGTTCCAGTACGACGAGGCCGGCTTCGAGCACCAGACCACCATGCCCGTGGTGGTCGGCCCGGAAAACCTGCCGTCGGAGCTGGAGCTGACCCAGCAGCGCGCGCACCTGATTCCCGAGCATATGCGCGACAAGCTGCTGTGCCCCAAGCCGATTGAAGTGCGCCCGGTCACCGAAAAAGACCCGTTCAACCCGCAGCCGTCCGACCCGGTCAAGTACGTGTGGTTTCGCGCCGATGGTGCCCTGGCGGATACGCCGGCGCTGCACAAATACCTGCTGGCCTACGCCTCGGACTTCGGCCTGCTGACCACCTCGTTGCTGCCCCACGGCAAGACCGTGTGGCAGAAAGACATGCAGGTCGCCAGCCTCGACCACGCGTTGTGGTTCCACGCCGACCTGCGTGCCGATGACTGGTTGCTGTACGCCATGGACAGCCCATGGGCCGGAAACTCCCGTGGGTTCTCCCGCGGCAGCGTGTACAACCGCGCCGGGCAACTGGTGGCGTCGGTGACCCAGGAAGGCTTGATCCGCCATCGCAAGGATTGGGCATGAGCCTGACGGACGTTAAGCACTGGGTGTTCGACATGGACGGCACGCTGACGGTGGCGGTGCATGACTTTGCGGCGATTCGCGTGGCCCTGGACATTCCCCCCGAGGACGACATCCTCACTCACCTTGCCGCATTACCGGCGGACATCGCAGCGGCCAAGCACGCCTGGTTGCTGGAACATGAGCGCGAGCTGGCGCTGGGCTCCGTCGCGGCGGACGGTGCGGTGGAACTGGTGCGCGAGCTGGCCGGGCGCGGTTATCGCCTGGGCATTTTGACCCGCAATGCGCGGGAGTTGGCGCATATCACCCTGGACGCGATTGGCCTGGCGGACTGCTTTTCCGTGGACGATGTGCTGGGGCGCGACGATGCGCCGCCCAAGCCCGATCCGGGTGGGTTGTTGAAATTGGCGGCGGCGTGGGATGTATCGCCGAGCGAGATGGTGATGGTCGGCGATTACCGTTTTGACCTGGACTGCGGCCGGGCGGCAGGGGCGCGGACGGTGTTGGTCAACCTGCCGGAGAACCCGTGGCCGGAGCTGGCGGATTGGCATGCTGCAGACTGCGCTGCATTGCGCCGGATGATCCAGCTCCCACATGTTGAGACTGTTTCGTCAGGTATTACTGAGTGAACAGTACCTTCTGGCCCTCGGGCGACGTAAACATCCCATCCCCGTCATGCCCCACCCCCGGCACTTCCACCAGCGTCTGGCGCAACTGCGGATGGCGCTGCTTGAGGTAGTCAAAGTAGTTGTGCCCGCGAATCAGCCGATACGCGCCCTGGGTCTCGGCTTCGCAGCTTTTATCCAGCGCCGGGTGGTTCGGGTCGGTGTCCTGCTGGCCCAGCAGGTAAGTGATGGTGCGTGATACGTAGGCTTGTTCCAGCTGCTCGGCGCTTTGGCCGTTGGCGTAGGCCGGCAGGTGCTGCATGCCGTACTTCCAGGTGTTGAAGCCCGGGCAACTGGCGGTCTCGAACTTCACCGGCCGCTGTGGGCTGAAGTAGGCATAGGACGAGGGGTTGGCCACTACATAGCGCAGGCGGATACCCTCGGTTTGCAGGGCCGTGTGCGCGTGGCCGGTGAGGGCGAAGCGCTGCACCACCTGGCCACCGCCGGAGTGACCGGCGACCACGATTTCCTTCAGCGCCGGGAACAGCGTGCGGTTTCCCAGGTGCTTGATGATCTGGTCGAGGGCGCCGAAAGAGCTGATCTGGCCTGGGCCGGTGGAGGCATCGCCGGCCATCCAGTCATTGCCCTTCCAGCGCAGCAACTGATTGTCCAGATGGTTGCGCTTCACGTCGGCCCCATTGAGAAACTGCGGTGCGATTACCAATGTGGTGGGGCCAACGCCTGCGTGTTCGGCGGCATCCATTCCGCTTTGCAGGTAGGTCTGCGCATTACGCAGGCGCCCGTGCACGATGATCAACGCGCGGGTGACGTCGGGCAGTGGCTGGCGCCAGTCCTGGCTCAGCCCGAGGCTGAGATCGCCGGCCTCCAGATGAAAACGCTCGGGGCTGACCACCTTGACGCCCTGCTCGGCGGCCCAGGCGGATGACGAGATGAGCAACAGGCCCAACAGCAGTCCCAATCGTTGATTCATTTATAGGCTCTTGGCAGCGAACGTGTCGCATTGAGTGATCTGGCCCTGGGCGAAGCCTGTCTTGAACCAGCGCACCCGCTGTGCCGAGGTGCCGTGGGTAAACGAATCCGGCACCACGCGCCCCTGGCCCTGCTGCTGCAAACGGTCATCGCCGATGGCGTTGGCGGCGTTCAGTGCTTCTTCAATATCGCCAGGCTCCAGCCAGTTCAGGCGCTTTTGCGCACGGTTGGCCCACACACCGGCGAAGCAGTCGGCTTGCAGCTCCTGGCGCACCAGCAGGCCACCGTCACCTTGCATTTGTCGGCCTTGCTGGCGTGCGGCCTGGATCTTCGACGAAATGCCCAGCAATGTTTGTACGTGGTGCCCGACTTCGTGGGCGATCACATAGGCCTGGGCGAAATCGCCGGCCGCCTGGAAGCGTTGGGACATTTCCCGGAAGAAATCCAGGTCCAGATAGACCTGCTGATCAGCCGGGCAATAGAACGGGCCGCTGGCCGAGGTGGCGCCACCGCAGGCGGAATTGACCCGGCCACGGAACAGAATCAGCTTCGGGTTCTTGTAGGCCAGGCCGTTTTCCTGGAACACCTGGCCCCAGGTGTCTTCGGTATCGCCCAGCACCGCGCGTACGAAGTCGGCCTGCTCATCGTTGGCCGGCGGTGCCTGGCGCGACTGCGTGCTCACCGAGGGCGCCTGTTCCATCTGGCCGGTCAACTGGCCGAGGATCTGCATCGGGTCCTGGCCGGTCAGCCAGCCGATGCCGACGATCAGCACAATCGCGGTCAGGCTCAGGCCCTTGCCGCCGCCAAAGCGCATCCCGCCACCGCCGCCGCCACTGTCATCGCGGGCATCCACCACGTTGTCGCTGCGTCGGCCTTTTTTCCATAGCATGGGGCAATCCTCTGTGTGCTAACCGTGATTGAGTATGGTCGGTATTAACGGCAATAGCCTTCGCCGGTGGCGACGATCAGGCAGTCTTTTTTGTCCGCCAGCCATTTCAGCCCGGTCGCTTCTCCGTCGCCGGCGCGTAGGAGTTGCGGGCCGTCCGGACGGGTGAAGGCGATGCCGTCTTCGGCCGCTTCACCCTTGAAGGTGCCCGAGTCGTCGGCGTCGAGGCCGTATTGCATGGTCAGGAGGTAATGGCCACGGCCGACGCTGTCGTCCTTGGCGATGGTCAGGTGCAGGCCTTCGACGCCGATCCATTTGCCGACCCATTTATCCGTGGGCGGGGTTTCGGGTACCAGGGCGGCCTGCACGGAAGGCGGCGCAGGTTTGGGCGCTTGCTTGGACGCCTGGTCGCAGGCGGTCAGCAGGGCAAGGGCAGAAAGAACAAAGAGGAATTTTTTCATAGCAACGAGGCCTTGGTTAAAAAGTATGCAATGCGCAGGCTAAGGTGCTGCGTTGGACTCGAATCCGGTGATTTAGTGCGCTGTTCGCCCGGTGTTTGGTTATGCTCTTGGGGCAGGCTCCAGCCCGGCTGCTAGATTACCGGGTTGAGCGCTGCTTCGTTCAGTGCTCAGCGTTCCGCTCGCCACGCAAGAGATTTCCATGACTGTCAGCACCCCCCTATCCGGCGTCAACCATCCCTTCAAAGGCATTTTGCTGATCGTGTTGGCGACATTCCTGTTCTCCAGCCACGATGCCTTGTCCAAGTACCTGGCCGGGTTTTACCCGATCGTGATGGTGGTGTGGGCGCGCTACGTGGTGCACACCTTGCTGATGGCCGGGATTTTCCTGCCGCAATCGGGTTTGCGGGTGCTGCGCAGTAAACGACCGGGGATGCAGGTGGTGCGGGCCTTGTGCCTGTTGGGCACCAGCCTGTTTTTCACCACGGCGTTGCATTACATCCCGTTGGCGGAAGCCACGGCGGTGAACTTCCTTGCGCCAATCCTGGTGACGGCACTGTCGGTGCCGCTGCTCGGCGAACACGTGACACGCGGCCAATGGCTGGCGGTGATCTGCGGGTTTGTCGGCGTGCTGGTGATCATTCACCCAGGCGGTGAGTTGTTTACGCCGGCGGTGTTGCTGCCGCTGTGTTCGGCGCTGTTCTTCTGCTTCTACCAACTGCTCACGCGCATCCTCAGCCAATACGACACGCCCACCACCAGCAACTTCTTCGCCGGGCTGTGCAATACCTTGGTGATGAGTGCGATGGTGCCGTTCTTCTGGCAGGTGCCCACGCTGTGGCACGGGGTGCTGATGCTGGCGCTGGGCACCTGTGGGATGACTGCGCACTTGATGCTGACCCAGGCATTCCGCTTTGCCGCACCGGCCTTGCTGGCGCCGTTCGGCTATTGCCAGATCGTCTTCGCGGGGTTGTTGGGCTGGCTGGTGTTCAACCATACCCCCGATGTAACCACGGTGGTCGGCATCGGGGTGATCTGCATGAGCGGTCTGGCCGCTGCCTGGCAGCAGCGGCGCAGGTGATCAGGCGTCTACGGTCGGAATCTTGCGCGGTGCCATGAAGTACATCCAGGTCAGCGCAATGAAGTACATCGCCGGGATCAGGGTGAACAACACGGTGTAGTTGTTGTTGGTGACGGTGAGGATGTGGCCGACGATCTGGGTCATGAACATGCCGCCGATGGCCGCGCACATGCCGCCGAAACCGAACACCGTGCTCATCATGTGCTTGGGCGTGTAGTCCATCACCAGGCTCCAGATGTTGGCGGTCCACGCCTGGTGCGCACCGATGGCCAGGGAAATGGCAAACACCGCGACCCACAACTGGCTGGAGCCGGCCGCCATGATCACGCCGACGATGCAGCAGGCAAACAGCAACATCGACAGCAACCGCGCCTTGATTGAGTTCATCCCACGGCCGATCAGGAACGACGACAGAATCCCCCCGCCCACGCTGCCGAAGTCGGCGGTCAGATAGATGATGATCAGCGGGATACCCATCTGGGTCACGTTGATGCCCAGGTTGTATTGCTGGTTCAGGAACGGCGGCAGCCAATACAGGTAGAACCAGAACACCGGTGCAGTGAGTGCATAGGCGATGGCGAAGGCCCAGGTGCCGCGCATGCGCAGGATGCGGCTGAAGGGTACGCCGGGTTGTTCCGGTTCGACTTGCTGTTGCACGTAGTCCAGTTCGGATTGTTTGACGGTTGGGTGGTCTTCCGGGTTGTAGTACTTCAAACCCCAGAACACCAGCCAGATCGCGCCCAGCGACGCCATGCACAGGAACGCCGCCTGCCAGCCCCACACATGCAGGATCAGCGGCAGCAGCATCGGCGTCATCATCGCGCCAACGTTGGTACCGGCATTGAAGATACCGGTGGCCACCGCGCGCTCACCGGCGGGGAACCACAGGCGCGTGGTCTTCACGCAGGCCGGGTAGTTGGCGGCTTCGGTCAGCCCGAGGATAAAGCGGCAGACCATAAAGCCGACCGCCGAAGTGGCCAGGCCATGGGCACCGGTGGCCAGGCTCCACAACAGTACGGCGCAGAAGAACACGCGCTTGACGCCCACGCGGTCGATCAGCCGGCCTTGCAGCACAAAGCCGACGGCGTAGCCGACCTGGAACCAGAAATTGATGTTGGCGTAGTCCATCGCCGTCCAGCTCATTTCCTTGGCCAGGATCGGTTGCATCACGCCCAGGGCTGCGCGGTCGATGTAGTTGAGGGTGGTGGCAAAGAACACCAGGGCCAGCATGCCCCAGCGGGTTTTACCCACGGCGAGGGCGCCGCGGATCTTGTCGCCGATGCCGGCGTGCGGGGTGCCCGGGCGCGCGGCCAGGGCGGAGTTTTGCGAAGGCATGTGGTTGTACCCGTTTTTTGAAATTTTTATGAGGTGTTGTGGGTCTTCTTTTGGGTGTCGCTGCGTGATTGATGGTGCGCAGTGGCTAAAAAATCGTCAATTCGCCAAAGAGGCTTAGTGTTCGATAATCGCACCAAAAACTAACCGGTTCGTACATTTTAATTGCTGCGGGTAGTCTGGGGGCGAATAATTTGCCACAAACAACAATTGCCGGGAGTCGCCCATGCAACGTTCCATCGCCACCGTGTCCTTGAGCGGTACCCTGCCGGAAAAGCTCGAAGCCATTGCTGCCGCCGGGTTCGATGGGGTCGAGATCTTCGAAAACGACTTGTTGTATTACGACGGCAGCCCCCGTGAGGTCAGGCAGATGTGCGCCGACCTCGGCATCGCCATCACCTTGTTCCAGCCGTTTCGCGACTTTGAAGGCTGCCGCCGCGATCGCCTGGCGCGCAACCTGGAGCGCGCCGAGCGCAAGTTCGACCTGATGCAGGAACTGGGCACCGACCTGGTGCTGGTGTGCAGCAATGCCTCGGCCGATTGCGTCGGGGATGAACGCATCCTGCTCGACGACCTCGGCCTGTTGGCCGAACACGCCGGCCGTCGCGGCCTGCGCATTGGTTATGAAGCGTTGGCCTGGGGCAAGCATGTAAACACCTGGCAGCAGGTGTGGAACCTGGTGCGCCAGGTCGATCACCCGAGCCTTGGGGTGTTGCTCGACAGCTTCCACACGCTGTCGCTCAAGGGCGACCCGAGCGCCATCGCGCAGATCCCCGGCGACAAGATCTTCTTCGTGCAGATGGCCGACGCGCCGATCCTGGCCATGGATGTGCTGGAGTGGAGCCGGCATTTTCGCTGCTTCCCCGGCCAGGGTGAATTCGACCTGGCGGGGTTCCTCGCGCCGATCATCAAGAGCGGCTACACCGGGCCGTTGTCCCTGGAAATTTTCAACGATGGCTTCCGCGCCGCGCCAACCCGCGCGAATGCGGCGGATGGCCTGCGCTCCCTGCTGTACCTGGAAGAGAAAACCCGCGAGCGCCTGCAACAGGAGGCGCCCGCGCAACCTGTCGAGATTCTGTTTGATACCCCGGCGGCCAGCGAATACGACGGTATCGAGTTCCTCGAATTCGCCGTGGATGAAAACCTCGGCGCCAAGCTCACCCATTGGCTGGAACGCCTGGGTTTCGTCAAGGCCGGCCAGCACCGCTCCAAGAGCGTTAGCCTGCTGCGCCAGGGCGACATCAACCTGATCCTCAACTGCGAACCCTATTCCTTTGCGCATAACTTTTTCGAGGCCCATGGGCCATCGTTGTGCGCCACGGCGATTCGGGTCAAGGACAGCGCCAAGGCCCTGGAACGGGCGGTGGCCTACAAAGGCCAGCCCTACCGCGGCCT
This sequence comes from Pseudomonas sp. GV047, assembly GCF_003058245.1. Lineage (NCBI taxonomy): Bacteria > Pseudomonadati > Pseudomonadota > Gammaproteobacteria > Pseudomonadales > Pseudomonadaceae > Pseudomonas > Pseudomonas sp. GV047. The sequence continues at coordinate 166,337 of NZ_QCWA01000008.1, forward strand.
GGTCGGGCCCAACGAGCTGGAGCTGGCGGCGGTGCGTGCGCCGGACGGCAGCCTGATCTACCTGGTGGATCAGAGTGAGGGCGGGATCTACGACACCGACTTCAATCTGCAAGCGTCCAGCGCGGCCGGCGGTGGTTTGCTGCGCATCGACCACATGGCCATGGCCTTGCCGGCCGACAGCCTCGACAGCTGGGTGCTGTTCTACAAGAGCCTGCTGGATTTCGAAGCCGATGACGAAGTGGTACTGCCCGACCCCTACGGCCTGGTGAAAAGCCGTGCGCTGCGCAGCCGTTGCAGCTCGATTCGCTTGCCGCTGAATATTTCCGAGAACCGCAACACCGCGATTTCCCACGCGCTGTCGAGCTATCGCGGCTCGGGTGTGCATCACATTGCCTTTGACTGCGCGGATATTTTTGCCGAAGTGCGCCGTGCCAAGGAGGCCGGGGTGCCGCTGCTGGATATTCCGCTCAACTACTACGATGACCTGGCCGCGCGCTTTGATTTCGATGATGAGTTCCTCAGCGAACTGGCGTACTACAACGTGTTGTACGACCGTGACGCCCAGGGCGGTGAGTTGTTTCATGTGTACACCGAGCCCTTCGAGGGACGGTTTTTCTTCGAGATCATCCAACGCAAGAACGGTTACGCCGGCTACGGCGCAGCCAACGTGGCGGTGCGCTTGGCGGCGATGGCCAAATCCCGCAGCGGCGCGGTGCGCCAGGCGCGTTTATAACGGTGGGCCTGGTGCTTCCTTCGTAGGACGCCTCGGCCCATAATCGCGGCCTGCACAACAAAAATGGCCGTGAGCGCACCATGACCTCAAGTCCCGAACTCCCCGCGGTGTCAGACGCACCGCGCAAGAGTCGTAAGAACAACCCGGAAAAGACCCGCGAGAACATTCTCCAGGAAGCCATCGTCGAGTTTGTTCAGCAGGGCCTGTCCGGCGCTCGCGTGGATGCCATCGCCGAGCGCATCCATACCTCCAAACGCATGATCTATTACTACTTCGGCAGCAAGGAGCAGTTGTACGTCGAGGTGCTGGAGAAGCTCTACGGCGATATTCGCAACACCGAAACGCGGATGAACCTCACCGCCCTGGAACCGCGTGAGGCGATCCGGCGGCTGGTGGAGTTCACCTTCGATCACCACGATCAGAACGTCGATTTCGTGCGTATTGTCAGCATCGAAAATATCCACAATGCCGAGTACGTGAAGCGCACCGAAACCATCAAGGCGATGAACAGCAAAATCCTCGAGGGGCTGGGCGTGACCTTGCGTCGGGGCGCCGAGATGGGGCTGTTCCGTGAAGGGCTGGAACCGTTAGACGTGCACCTGCTGATCAACTCATTCAGCTTTTACCGGGTGTCCAACCGCCATACGTTCAGTGAGATCTTTCAGATCGACCTGTCGGATGAGGCGGTTAAACAGCGGCATCGCGAGATGATTTGCGAATCGGTGCTGCGCTACCTGCAGGCCTGAGTACACCGCCTGACCCCATGTGGGAGGGCGCTTGGCTCCCTCCCAACTTTCAGATGTTCATGCTCTTGAAGTGCGCGAGCATCCGCTGCGCATCCGGCACCTCGCCACTGAACAACTCAAACGCCTTCACCGCCTGGAACACCGCCATGTTGCCGCCATCCAGGGTGCGGCAGCCCAAGGCGCGGGCATCGCGCAGCAGTTCGGTTTCCAGCGGGAAATACACAATTTCAGCCACCCACAGTTCGGCTCTCAGCAGGGCCGCGGGCACCGGTGTGCCGGGCAGCTTGGCCATGCCCATGGGCGTGGTGTTGACCAGGCCATCCGCCTCGGCCATGGCGTTCTCCAGGTGGGTGCCGACCTGGGCGCGACCGGCGCCGAAACGCTGGGCGAGGTTATCCACAAGGTCGCGGGCGCGGCTGGGTTCCACATCGAAAATACTCAAGTGTTCGACACCTTCCGCCAATAGCGCATGCGCCACTGCGGCACCGGCGCCACCCGCGCCCATCTGCACCACGCGTTGGCGCGGCACATCGTTGAGGTTGCGGCGAAAGCCTTCGGCAAATCCCAGGCAGTCGGTGTTATGGCCGATACGCTTGCCGTCCTTGAAGACCACGGTGTTGACCGCGCCGATGCCTCGGGCCTCGTCGGACAAATCATCGAGCAACGGCAGGATTGCCTGTTTGCACGGGTAGGTAATGTTCAACCCGGTGAAGTGCATCAACTCGGCAGCCTCCAGCAGGTCGGGCAGGGCGTTGATGTCCAGGTGCAGGGGCTCGAGGTCAATCAGGCGATACAGGTAGCGCAAGCCTTGGGCGTCGCCTTCCTGCTCATGCAACGCGGGGGTGCGGGAAGCCTGGATGCCGGCGCCGATCAGGCCGGCGAGGATGCGCGGTTTCATCGGGCCGACCCCTTCAACAACTGGCTGAAATGTTCCAGGGCCAAGTGGTAGCCATGGCTGCCAAAGCCCGCGAGCACCGCCTTGGCGATGGGTGACACAAACGAGTGATGCCGAAACGCCTCGCGCGCATGCACGTTGGATAAGTGCACCTCGATCACCGGCACTTCACTGGCCACCAAGGCGTCGCGAATGGCCACCGAGGTGTGGGTCCAGGCTGCCGGGTTGATCACGATACCGGCGCAGCGGGCGCGGGCGCCGTGGATCCAGTCGAGCAGTTCGCCTTCGTGGTTGGTCTGGCGGAATTCGATTTTAAGCCCCAGTTGTTCGGCGCTGCGGCCGCACAGGGCAGCGACGTCGGCCAGGGTTTCATGGCCGTAGGTCGCGGGTTCGCGGGTGCCGAGCAGGTTGAGGTTGGGGCCGTTGAGCACCAGCACGATGGGCGGCATACGGGGGATCTCCACAGTTCTTGTTGGTTGTGGGGATAAAATGTACTGGTTAGTTAATTTGGTCAATTGATGACGGCAGATGTGTTCGATTACCGAACCGTTAATCAAACGTGTCCGGCGCTCGAATCAGATTAGATATCAATTGAAAATCATTCTCGACAACGCTTAAGATGCCCGCCTGTTTCCTTTACATTCCAGGGAGTCGGTTTGTCGGACGTGGATCTCAAAGGCCTGTTTCTCAAGCACGCCGATACCCTGCGCGGGTATCTGGCGCGCAAGGTACGGGACCCGCAGTTGGCGGCCGACCTGGTGCAGGAGAGCTTCCTGCGCCTGGCGGAAAAACCTGCCGGCGAGCGTATCGACAACTCCCAGGGCTATCTCTATCGAACGGCGAGCAATCTGCTGATCGACCATATTCGCCAGGAAGCGCGGCGCAAGACAGACTCCGTGCCCCATGAGGCGCTGGCCGAGATTGAAGATGAAGTGGCCGGGTTGGAGGCTCAGGCAATGGCGCAGCAACAGCGACAGGCATTGAAGCAGGCGTTGGCGGAATTGCCGGAACGCACCCAGCAGATCTTCCGTCTGAACCGTATAGAGGGCATGACCCACGCCCAGGTCGCCCGGCATTTGGATATCTCCGACAGCTCCGTGCAAAAGCACCTGGCCAAGGCGCTGGCGTATGTGATGCAGCGCTTGCAGGACGGCGAGGTGGGGCAAGCCGACGAATGAATTACGGAAAAACCTCAGCTCAGACGTCACAGCGTCATATAACGAAAAATTCGAGATTCACACGTGAATAGCCAGGGTCCGCAACAGCACAGCATTACCGAGGAGGCCGCCGAGTGGGCGGTGCGCCTGCACGCCGGTGCCCTGACCGACCAGGAGCAGGCCGAGCTGCGCCAGTGGATCGCCTGCGACAGCCGCCACGAAGCGGCGCTGCGCTTTGCCGAACAGACCTGGGCGGCGTTGGGTGAGGTGCATAAGGACGAGAGCGTTCACCGCCAGCGCCCCGCGACCGCAGCGCTGCCTGTGCGTCGCTCCCTGCGGCGCAGGCCCTGGCAGCGTGCGGCGGCGGTCGCGCTGGTCGTGGTGGTGGCCGGCGTCGGCTGGCTGCGCGGGCCGGACGCCTGGCTGCGCATGCAGGCCGACTATGTCACCCAAAAGGGCGAGGTACGCACCGTGCACTTGGCCGATGGCAGCACGGTGGAGCTGGATTCCGCCAGTGCCATCCGCCTGGATTACGACGGCGTGCAGCGGCGTATCAGCCTGATCCAGGGCTCGGCGATTTTTGATGTGGCGCCGATGTCGGGTCAGGAGACCCGTCCGTTCGTGGTGCAGAGCGCCGGCGGGCAGACGCGGGCGTTGGGCACGCGGTTTGTGGTGGAGCGCGAGGCCGACCGCCGTGCTTGGGTGGGCGTGTTGCAGCACAGCGTCGAAGTGTCTTTGCACGCCTCGCCGAAAAAAGGCCCGAGCGATCGGGTGCTCCAGGAGGGCCAGGCTGCGCGCTACAACGCCCAGGAGGGGGTGGTGCCCCTGGATCAATTCGATGTAGACCGTGCCACCAGTTGGCGACGCGGCGTGCTGATCTTTGATCGCCAGCCCCTGGCCAAGGTCATTGAGCAGCTCAATCGCTACCGTCCGGGGCGGGTGGTGTTGACCCATTCCGATTTGGGCGAGCGCGAAGTCAGCGGCGTCTTCCGTCTCGACATGCTCGACAGCGCCCTCGGAACGCTCACCCAGGAACTTCAAGTGCAACGCTTGGACCTGGCAGGCCTCAGCCTGATCTATTGATGACCCGGTGGGAGGCCTGCTCTCACCCGCTTAAAACCCCCCTTCGCAAAAACTTTTTAAAAAACCTTACTGACTTCCTGTGCCTCGTACGTCTTGCTAGGTGAGAAGCATTCGCATAAACAAACATACGATCAGCGCAGGGAAACCAGAAATGTCAGCACTCACCAAGGGGCGTATCACCGGTAGCCGGTTAGCCCTGGCCATCCACTTGGGTCTGTTCGCCGCGGCCGCTCCCGTGTATGCGGTGCAACCTCAGGCGGACGCTGCCCAGTCGGCGGTGCGGGTGTTCGATGTCCCGGCGCAATCCTTGGGCAGTGCCGTATTGGCCTTTGCCGACCAGGCCGGTCTGCAGGTGCTATTTGACAGCCCGCGCCTGCAAGGCTTGCGCAGCACCGCGCTCAAAGGCAGCTTCAGCGTGCAGGAAGGGCTTGGCCGTTTGCTCGGTGCCACGCCGGTGGAGTACCGCTTTACCGGTGAGCGCCAGGTCACCCTCAACCGTGTCAGTGACGACCCCGACGGCGCCATGACCGTGGGCACCACCACCATCACCGGCAACACCAACGGCCAGGCCAGCGACTGGGTGTACCAGACCCCAAAGTCCGTGGCGGTGATCAGCCGCGACATGATCGATAAACGTCCGCCCCGTCACGCCGCCGACATGCTCGAAGAAACCGCCGGCGTCTACACCGCCGTCAACCAGCGCGACCCCGGCCTGTCGGTGAATATTCGCGGTGTGCAGGACTATGGCCGGGTGAACATGAACATCGACGGCATGCGCCAGAACTTCAACGTCAACGGCCACCAGCAGCGCAACGGCACCATGCTGATCGACCCGGAGTTCATCTCCAGCATCGAGATCGACAAAGGCAGCCAGTCGGGGCAGGGCGGTGCGGCCGTGCTGGGCGGCATTGCTTCGTTCAAGACCCTGGATGCCAGTGAGTTCCTCACGGACGGCAAGGACTACGGCGGCCGCCTTCGCGCCGGCAGCGGCATCGGTGAACTGGGTAACGGCACCGACTTCAACGGCAGCGGCGTGTTCGCCTTTGGTGATGAGCGCGGCGATGTCGTGCTGGGCTACAGCGAGCGGCATTTCGGTAACTACCGCGCCGGCCGGCACAACGACGACAACCTGGGCACCAACCTGCGCGCCAGGTCATCTGCCCCTGCGGCCTTCGACGACTGGTTGAACAGCGAAGTCGGCGACACCGGCAGCGTGACCCGCTCGCAGATCGTCAAGTTCGGCCTGAACCTGCCCAACGACCAACGCGTGCAGTTGAGCTACCTGGAAACCGACACCGACAGTAACGATGCCTGGGGCTATATCGCCAACGACCTTCAGAGCACCTACTACGTACGCACCAGCAAAAACAATCTCAACGCCAAAAACGTCGCGCTGGACTACAGCTACAGCCCGGACAACCCGTTGATCGATCTCAAGGCCAAGCTCTATTACGTCACCACCCAGATGGATCGCAGCAACGCCCCCAACCTGTCGTCGCCAGGTACCGGTAACTACGTCGGCGCCTACACCGATCACTTCCAGACCGACACCTGGGGCCTGCAGGGGGACAACAGCTCGCGGTTCGATTTTGGCGACCAGGGGCATGTCACCTGGAACTACGGGGTGGAGCTGTATCAGGACGAGTTCAAGCCCCGCACCAACAAAGTTGAAGCCACCAACAACCTGGGCTTGTTGCCTTACGCAGAGGGCAGCACCCCAGGGGGCAAGCGCACCATCGCCAGCCTGTTCAACAACGCGCAGTACGAATATGGCGGCTGGCTGACCCTGGATGCGGGCTTGCGTTATGACCGCTATCGGCTCGAAGGCGAAACCGGCATGACCCTGTACCGGCGTGATCGCTTCTACAACAGCCTTGTCGGTGCCAGGCGTGTCTCGGAAGTGATGGAGGTCGACCGTGAAGAAGGCCAGTTTTCCCCCACCTTCGGTCTCGCGGTGAAACCGGGCGTGGACTGGCTGCAGCTCTATACCCGGTGGGGCAAGGGCTGGCGGCCACCGGCGGTGACCGAAACCTTCATGACCGGCCGACCCCACGGTGGCGGTTCGGGAGAGCGCGTATTTCCCAACCCCTACCTCAAGCCTGAAGAGTCACGGGATTGGGAAGTGGGCATGAATGTCTTCAAGGAAGGCTTGTTTTTCAGTGACGATCGCCTCGGCATGAAAGTGGCGTACTTCGATACCCGGATTGAAAACTTCTCTTTCCTCAACACCAGCGTCAGCTTGCCGGAAACCCAGGTGGGTGGATTCCTCGGGACCATGGCTTACGTCAATAACACCAACCCGACGCGTTTTCGCGGGGTCGAATACCAGCTCAATTACGACATGGGCCGCGCGTACGCCAACCTCAGCTACACCCACATGATCGGCAGCAATGAGTTCTGCTCGAAGAACTATTACATGGGCGGTGCCAAGACCACCGGGCCAAGGACTACTCGCCTGGAGCGTTTCACCCTGCCGGATGGGCGCATCGGCATACGGCCGGTCACCACCTATGAGGTGTTGGATGACGACGTCGCCAACAACAAGGAAAGCTGCGGACGAATCATGGGGAACGCCACGTACATGCCGGCCGATCGCGGCTCGCTGACCCTGGGTACGCGCTTCCTGGAAAAACGCCTGGATACGGGTGTGCGTGTGCGCTACAGCTCGGGTAACGGCGAAAACCTCAATCAGCAGGGCTACGAGCTGATGGATCAGGCGATGTGGCCCAAGTACACGCTCTACGACCTGTACGCCAGTTACTGGATGACGGATCAACTGAACATTGCACTGGCGTTGGAAAACGCCACTGATGAAGCCTATTTCGTCGCCATGGGCGACGCCAACAACCTCAGCCTGGCGCGCGGGCGAACCCTGAGCGGCATGTTGGAATACAAATTCTGATCAGCGTGCGCAGGCACTTGATCAACGGTTTTGCCCATGGGTGGGCAAAAAGGCGCGCCGCACCGGCGTGCTCATCAACAACGTTGTTTAACGAGGTTTAGCGATGACTATTTCTGTTAGCTACGATTCGGGCCTGGGTTCTCTGTCGGTATCGGACTACCTGAGCTCGTGGGCAGTGGGGTTCAACACCGCAGGGCACGGCACCAGCAACACCGGCGGCTTCAGCAACGGCACCCTCAGCGGCGACCAGTATTCGACCCACGGCGCCAACAACTCCGAGTACGCGTTCATCGCCGACAGCGACACCAGCAATGGCCTGCACTATGTGTTCAACCCGTCGTTGCCCGCCAGCAGCAACCTGAACCACTACCTGTGGGGCGACCTGGATAACGTGCAACTGGGCACAGGCCTGGGCGGCGGCAATGGCAGCGACTTCTCCCTGAGCGACTTCAAGGTCGCGTTCAACGGCCTCGACCTGAGCGCCGCCGAGGGCGCCGGCCGGGCTGGCAACGACGTACAAAGCGTTATCTACGGTTTGATGCAGGGCAACACCGCCGCGCTGGAAACCGTGCTCAACAACCTGCTCGACGACTTTGGCCTGTCCACTGCCAGCACCTTCGACGAAGTGTCTGCGGGCCTGGCGGCACACGCCAGCGCAGTGTCCACCGACGTTGCCCTGGTGGGCGTGCAGGACGTGGCACAGGACTGGGCACTCGCTGCCTGAACCTGCTGCCGCCTGAAAAAAGCGAATGGAAGATCGCTCTCCCATTCGCCGTACTACACCGCCGTCGCCCAAGCCTTCTAACTCTTCCGGCGACGGCGGTGCCGAATTCTGCGCAGCGCCGTATCGGCTGTCAACGCGGCGACGCTGCACGTTCAACCCCACGAGAATCCCCAGATGCGCCACGTCGGCAACGAAACCCTGGCCGCCCTCACGGCCTATAAAAGTGGCTTCTTCAACATCGGCCTGTTCTCGGCGGTGATCAACCTGCTGATGCTGGCTCCGGCGCTGTACATGCTGCAGGTATATGACCGGGTGCTGGCCTCGGGCAATCAGATGACCCTGTTGATGCTGACGCTGATGATCCTCGGCCTGTTCGGCCTGATGGGGGCGTTGGAGTGGGTGCGCAGCCAGGTGGTGATCCGCCTCGGCACGCAGATGGACATGGGCCTGAACCAACGGGTCTACGACGCCGCGTTCGAAGCGCAACTCAAGGGCGGCACCCAGGCGGCGGGCCAGGCGTTGCATGACCTGACCACCTTGCGCCAGTTCGCCACCGGCCAGGCGCTGTTCGCGTTTTTCGATGCGCCGTGGTTTCCGGTGTACCTGCTGGTGATCTTCCTGTTCCACCCCTGGCTTGGCCTGCTGGCGCTGGGCGGCGCAGCGATACTGATCGCGTTGGCGTGGATCAACCACCATGTCAGCCAGACGCCGATGGCCCAGGCCAGCCAACTGTCCATCCACGCCTGCCAGCAGGCCACGGCCAACCTGCGCAATGCCGACAGCATCGAAGCCATGGGCATGCTCGCCACCTTGCGCGGGCGTTGGTTCAATCAGCACCAGGCGTTCCTCGCCCAGCAAAACCTGGCCAGTGAAAAGACCGCCGCCGTCACCGCCTGGTCCAAGGGCGTACGCCTGGCCTTGCAATCGCTGGTACTCGGCCTGGGCGCGTTGCTGGCGGTGCAGGGCGATATCACGCCGGGGATGATGATTGCCGGCTCGATCCTGATGGGGCGGGTGCTGAGCCCCATCGACCAACTGATCGGCGTCTGGAAACAATGGGGCTCGGCGCGCCTGGCCTACGAGCGCTTGTCGCAACTGCTGGCGGCCAACCCGGCGCGACCGCCGCGCATGAGCCTGCCGGTGCCCAAGGGCCAGTTGAGCGTCGAGTACATCAGCGCCTGCGCCCCCGGCAGCCGTCGACCGGCGCTGGCCAATCTGGGGTTCAACCTGCCAGCGGGGGACGTGCTCGGCGTGATCGGACCTTCCGGCTGCGGCAAATCCACCCTGGCGCGGGTGCTGGTGGGCGCCTGGGCACCGCTGGCCGGCAAGGTGCGGCTGGACGGCGCCGACCTGGCCCAGTGGGACAAACAGCAACTCGGCCCGCACATCGGCTACCTGCCCCAGGACATTCAATTGTTCGCCGGCAGCATCGCCGACAACATCGCACGGTTTGCCGAACTGGATAGCGACAACGTCCTGGCCGCCGCGAAAATGGCCGGCGTACATGAACTGATCCTGCAACTGCCCCAAGGCTATGACACGCAATTGGGGGAGGGCGGCGCGGGGTTGTCCGGTGGGCAAAAGCAACGCGTGGCCCTGGCCCGTGCGCTGTACGGCCTGCCGGCGTTGATCGTGCTGGATGAGCCCAACGCCAACCTCGACGAAGTGGGCGAGCAGGCGCTGCTCCAGGCCATCACCCAGCTTAAGCAGCAGCGCCGCACGGTGATCCTGATTACCCACAAAGCCAATGTGCTGAGCCTGACCGACCAGTTGCTGATCCTCAAGGACGGCCAGTTGCAGGCCTTTGGTCCGACGGCGCGGGTGCTGGAGGCACGGCAGAAACCGGCAGCCTCCAAACCGGTGTCGACCCTGAGCATGAGCTACCGCCTCGGCGAAGGAAAACAGGCATGAGCATGAGTAAGCCGGTGCTGGTCAGCGACCGCCCTCACACGGTGTTGGCGCTGGATGACAAAAAATATTCGCGCCTGGGCTGGTTGTTGGTGCTTGGCGGCTTTGCCGGATTTATCGGCTGGGCCGCGTTGGCGCCGCTGGACAAGGGCGTGGCGGTGTCGGGCAAGGTCATGGTCTCTGGCCATCGCAAGACCGTGCAGCATCCTGCCGGGGGCATCGTCGAGCGTATCGAGGTGCGTGACGGTGATGTGGTCAACGCCGGCCAGGTGCTGTTGCGCTTGAAGGAGACGCCCTTGCGCGGGCAGATGCAGTCGCTGCGCAGCCAGTACCTGGCGTCCCTGGCCAGTGAGGCGCGCTTGAGTGCGGAAAGCGAAGGGCTGCCCGCCATCACCTTCGGTCCTGAATTGCTCAACGAGCCGGAGGCGGCCAACACCCTGAACCTGCAACGGCAACTGTTCACCAGCCGCGCCCAGGCGCTGGCCACCGAGCAGCAAGGCCTGCGCGAAACCATCGCCGGCGCCGAGGCGCAGTTGCGCGGCACGCGGGATTCCCAGGCGAGCAAGCTGCAGCAACGCGCGGCATTGAACGAGCAACTGCAAGGGCTGCGCGAGTTGGCGCGCGATGGCTATATCCCGCGCAATCGCATGCTCGACAGCGAGCGCCTGTACGCCCAGGTCGACGGCGCGATTGCCGAAGACTACGGACGCATCGGCCAGTTGCAGCGCCAGGTTGTGGAACTGCGCCTGCGCATCCGCCAGCTCGGCGAAGAGTTCCAGAAAGACCTGCGCGGCCAGTTGGCCGAGACCCGTACCCGCAGCGATGACCTGCGTAACCGCCTGGCGTCGGCCGAGTTCGAACTGGCCAACAGCCTGGTGCGGGCGCCGGCCTCGGGGGTGGTGGTCGGGTTGGAGGTGTACACCGAAGGCGGCGTGATCAAGCCCGGCCAGGCCCTGATGGACATCGTGCCCCAGGGCGAACCGCTGTGGGTGGAAGCGCGGGTGCCGGTGCAAATGATCGACAAGGTGCATCCGGGCCTACCGGTGGAGTTGCTGTTCTCGGCGTTCAACCAGGCCACCACCCCACGGGTGGCCGGTGAGGTGACGCTGGTCTCCGCCGACCGCCAGGTCGATGAGCGCACCGATGAGCCTTATTACACCGTGCGCGCCCAGGTCAGTGCGGGGGGCATGCAACAACTGGACGGCGTGCGGATTCGTCCGGGCATGCCGGTGGAAACCTTCATCAAGACCGGTGAGCGTTCGATGCTCAACTACCTGTTCAAACCCTTGCTGGACCGTACCCACATGGCCCTGGTGGAAGAATGAAGGCGCTGTTTTTGACCCTGTGCCTGAGCGTTACACCGGCGGCACATGCCTTGGGTTTGCTCGACGCCTACGACCTCGCCCTGCGCAATGACCCGACCTTCCAGGCCGCCATCCAGGAGCGCGAGGCCGGTGAAGAGAACCGCGTGATCGGCCGAGCGGCGTTATTGCCGAACCTGTCCTGGAGCTATAACAACTCGCGCAACGAATCCGAAGTTACCCAAAGCACCGCCGTCGGCGATGTCACCAGCGACCGTGATTACCGCAGCTATGCCTCGACCCTGACTTTGCAGCAACCGTTGCTGGACTACGAAGCCTACGCGCGCTTTCGCCAAGGCACCGCCCAGGCGCTTATGGCCGATGAGCGTTTTCGCAGTAAGAGTCAGGAGTTGGCCGTGCGCGTGCTCAGTGCCTACAGCCAGGCGCTGCTGGCGCAGGAACGCATCGAGTTGAGCCGTGCGCAGAAACGTGCGTATGCCGAACGCCTGCAACTCAATGATCGCCTGCTCAAAGGTGGCGAAGGCACGCGCACCGATGTACTCGAAACCCAGGCACGCTTGAGCTTGGCCCAGGCGGAGGAAATCGAGGCGCTGGACGCCCAGGACAGCGCCTTGCGCGAGCTGGAAGCGATTGTCGGCCAACCGTTGCAGATCGAAGCGCTGGCACCCCTGGCCCGCCCATTCGACATCCCGCCCCTGGAGCCCAACCGCTTCGAAACCTGGCGCGAACTGGCCATGGCCAACAACCCCGAACTCAAGTCCCAGCACCACGCGCTGGACGTGGCGTCCTACGAAGTGGAGCGCAAACGCGCCGGGCACATGCCCAAGGTCAGCCTGTACGCCAGCAGCCGCCAGACCAGCTCCGATTCGGAAAGCAGCTACAACCAGAAGTACGACACCAACAGCGTCGGCATCCAGGTCAGCCTGCCGTTGTTTGCCGGCGGCTCGGTGTCGGCCTCTACGCGCCAGGCGGCCAATCAACTGTCCCAGGCCCAATACGAGCTGGACGCACACACCTCGGCGACGCTGGTGGAGCTGCGCAAGCAGTTCAACCTCAACACCAGTGGTGCGGCGAAAGTGCGTGCCTACGAGATGGCCGTCAGCTCAGCCACCGCACTGGTTACTGCGACCAGAAAGAGCGTCAGCGGCGGTGAGCGGGTCAACCTCGACGTACTCGACGCCGAACAACAACTCTTCACCGCTCGCCGCGACCTGGCCAATGCGCGGCATGCGTATCTGCTGGCCAGGATTCAGTTGAAGTATTACGCGGGGTTGCTGAGCGAGCAGGACTTGCGGGCGTTGGCGGGGTACTTCCAGCCTTCGGCATGAGTGGTTACAACCCGGCATTCGTCGGGTTTTTTGTGGTTACTAATCTGTGAAACAGCTTCGGGAATAGGGAGCCGGTTGTCGGGTGGCAGAGGGAAATTGTTACCTGACGGAAAATAACCTAACGGATGGGTTACGATGAAAGTAGGTGTTTATAAGGGATATGTCATCTCGGTGTTTATCAGGGACGAGCATTGTCCGCCTCATGTACATGTCAGGGGCAGGGAATGGGATGCGCGGTTTCGTTTCAGTTTTTTGGATGGGGACGTTGAATTGTGGGACGTAGAGCCTGAACGGAGGCGGCCACCCACGGCGGTTCTGAAGGACATACGCGAGGTAATCATGCAGCGACATTATCTGGCACGGGCACGCAGGATTTGGTGGGAAAAACTGCAAACGGTTTGCCTGGAGAATCATTCCTGGAACTGGGACACCAGTGAATTGGTTCCAGGGTTAGTCATTCGACGTGGTGTCTACGTCATCGCAAGCGCCTGGCATGACGCTGTAGCGCAACGGACTATTTTGAATCTGGTAAGAGCGCCAGATTGCGTGGGGATTAATTTATGAAAATCGTAAAAGCCAAAGTCATACCTTATGTACCTCTCACTGACGCCGACATCGACAAGGCAATCGCCCGTGGCCGTAGGCTAAAGCGCCTGTACGCCAACGCCAGCAATGTGCGTTATGTAGACGACTGCATTTCCATCGGTTTCAGCGACGGCAGTCGCGTCATGCTGCCGGTGGCAGGGCTGCCGGAGTTCGAAGGGTTTTCAGAGGAAGATTTCCAGCAGTTGGAAGTCAGTTTCGGTGGCAAGGCTATTAGCTGTGAGGCCCGGGATCTGGATGTTTCGATCACGGGCCTGATCGCCACAAGCCAGCCGCTGATGGACCTGGCCACCAGCCTGGTAGCGTCACGCAACGGTCGCAAGAGCAGCGCCGCCAAATCCGCCGCCGCCCGAGCCAATGGCAAGAAGGGCGGCCGGCCACGCAAGAAGGAGCCTGAGGACGCTGAATTACCGCCGGGTCAATAACACCCCGGATTCCATATGGTGCGTCCAGGGGAACTGGTCAAACATCGCACACCGGGTAATGCGGTGGCTGTCATGCAGTTGCGCAATGTTCGCCGCCAGCGTCTCCGGGTTGCAGGAGATGTACAGGATATTGTCGAAGCGTCGGGTCAGTTCGCAGGTGTCCGGGTCCATGCCGGCGCGGGGCGGGTCGACGAATACGCTACCGAATTCATAGCTCTTCAGGTCGATGCCGTGCAGGCGGCGGAAAGGGCGTACTTCATTCAGCGCTTCGGTGAGCTCTTCGGCGGAGAGGCGCACCAGGGTGACGTTACCCACCGCGTTTTCATCGAGGTTGCTCAGGGCCGCATTCACCGAGGTCTTGCTGATCTCGGTAGCCAGCACTTTACGCACACGGGTGGCCAGGGGCAGGGTGAAGTTGCCGTTGCCGCAATACAGCTCCAGCAAGTCATCCGGGCGATCGCCCAAGGCTTCGTATGCCCAGTTGAGCATCTTCTGGTTCACCGTGCCGTTGGGCTGGGTAAAGGCGCCTTCGGGTTGGCGGTAACTGAAAGTGCGGCCGCCGACGTCGAGTTTTTCCACCACGTAGTCGTGGCCGATCACATCGCGCTTGCCCTTGGAGCGGCCGATGATGCTCACATTCAATTCAGTCGCCAGCTTATTCGCCGCCGTGTGCCAGTGCTCGTCCAGCGGGCGGTGATAACACAGGGTGATCATCGCGTCGCCGGCCAGGGTGGTGAGGAACTCCACCTGGAACAGCTTGTGGCTCAGGGCAGCGCTGGCTTGCCAGGCGGCCTTGAGCTGGGGCATCAACTGGTTGATGCGCTGGCTGGCGATGGGGAACGCTTCGATCAGGATCGGCGTGCGCTTGTCGTCCTGGGAAAACATCGCGTAGTGGCGTTCACCGCCTTCGCGCCACAGGCGGAACTCCGCCCGCAGGCGGAAGTTCTGCAGCGGCGACTCGAAGACCTGCGGCTCGGGTGCGTCGAACGGTGCCAACAGGTCACGCAAGCGCGTGACCTTGTCTTGCAGTTGAGCGGTGTAGCGTGTGGCGTCAAAAGTCATGCGTTGAACCAGCCCAGCTTGATCACAAACAGAATCGACAGAATCACCAGTGCCGGGTTGAGCTCACGGTAGCGGCCCGAAAGCAGCTTGATGGCGGTCCAGGCGATGAAACCGAAGGCAATGCCGTTGGCGATGGAGTAAGTGAAGGGCATCGCCAGGGCGGTGATCACCACCGGCGCTGCAACGGTAATGTCATCCCAGTCGATTTCGGCCAGGCCTGAGGTCATCAATACGGCGACGAACAGCAGCGCCGGCGCGGTAGCAAAGGCCGGTACGCTGGCGGCCAGCGGCGAGAAGAACAGCGCCAGCAGGAACAGGATCGCCACCACGATGGCGGTCAAGCCGGTACGGCCACCGGCGCTTACGCCCGCAGCGGATTCGATGTAGCTGGTGGTGGTCGACGTACCCAGCAGCGAACCGGCCATGGCGGCGGTACTGTCGGCGATCAGCGCACGGCCCATTTTCGGCATGTGGCCGTCCTTGCCCATCAGCCCGGCGCGCTTGGCCACGCCGATCAGGGTGCCGGAGTTGTCGAACAGGTCGACGAACAGGAAGGCGAAGATCACGCTGACCAGGCCGATGTCCAGCGCGCCCTTGATATCCAGCTGCAGGAAGGTCGGGGCCAGGGACGGCGGCATCGACATCAAGCCGCCAAACGCGGTGACGCCCAGCAGAATGGAGACGATGGTCACCGCCAGGATGCCGATCAGCACCGCGCCGCGTACGGCCAGGGCTTCCAGCGCAACGATCAGCATGAAGCCGAGGATGGCCAGGATAGGCGCCGGCTTGGTCAGGTCGCCCATGCCCACCAGGGTGTTGGGGTTGCCGACCACGATCCCGGCGTTGTGCAGGGCGATCAGTGCCAGGAACAGGCCGATACCGGCGGCAATCGCCGAACGCAGGGGCAGGGGAATGCTGTTGATGATCCACTCACGGATACGGAAGATCGACAGCAGGAAGAACAGCACCGCCGAAATGAATACCGCACCCAGCGCAACCTGCCAGGTGTGGCCCATGTGCAACACCACGGTGTAGGTAAAGAAGGCGTTGAGGCCCATGCCCGGTGCCAGCGCGATCGGGTAGTTGGCGATCAGGCCCATCACGGTCGAACCGATGGCCGCCGCCAGGCACGTCGCGACAAATACCGCGCCCTTGTCCATGCCGGTCTCGCCGAGGATGCTCGGGTTCACGAACAGGATGTAGGCCATGGCCAGGAATGTCGTGATGCCCGCGAGGATCTCGGTGCGCACGTTGGTGTTGTGTGCCTTGAGTTGAAACAGCTTTTCCAGCATGCCTGCTCCCTGTGACGCTATGTTGCGTCGTTATTTGTTGACCTCTAAGTCAAAGCACAAACTGCGCCAAGCGCCTGTGGTTCCAGAGAGGATCGGAAAAAGCGGCGCATCATACCAGCAGCCGAGGCTGTGTGGCGCATGGCCTTGAGGCATACTGCGGCGACGTTCAACAGCGGGTCATCGACAGCATGAAAAAAGCCAACGCGTGGAGTCTAGCCCTGATCCCCTGTCTCGGCCTGTGGTTGGGCGCGGCACCGGTGTGGGGCGCGACTGCACCGCCCTTGAGCGAGGTGCGCGTGTTCAAGGTCGAATCGGCGCACTGCACGGAAACCATCCCGGAACGCGCGCAAAGCACCCAGATGTGCACACACCGTGGGCCCACCCAAGTGTCGGTGATGGAAGTCGGCCTGGGTAACAACCCGATGGGGCGCTTCAATGGTGCCGAACTGAACGGGCAACGTACGCCCGTGTGCCAGGTCGGCAGCGTCAGCGAGGCCTGCAGTGGGGCAGGCACGCTGATGGGCTACATCTATGTATTTGACCTGAATGTCCAGGCCCAAGGCTGGTTCGAATACAGCAACTCGTCGATCAACGGCCCGCGGAATACCTTGAAGACCCTGCTCAATATCCGCTGATCAATCATCTTGAACGCTCAATACCCCGGGAAGTCGTACCCCTGAGACGGCGACTTTCCTGAACGCCGCGGATGTACACCAACCCGTGAGGTGTTTATGAGCGCGATCCCCAATGGCGCGGCGGCCCAACCGTTCGTCGCCCACTCCATACGCTTGACCCTCAATGGTCAGGACCGTCAACTCGACGTATTGCCCTGGACCACGTTGCTGGATTTGCTGCGCGAGCAACTGGATCTGGTCGGCAGCAAAAAAGGCTGCGACCACGGCCAATGCGGTGCGTGCACAGTATTGCGCGACGGCAAACGCATCAATGCCTGCCTGACCCTGGCGGTGATGTGCGACGGCGCCGAGCTGACCACCATCGAAGGCCTGGCCGACGGCGACCAACTGCACCCGATGCAGCAAGCCTTCATCAAGCACGACGCCTTCCAGTGCGGCTACTGCACGCCTGGGCAGATTTGCTCCGCCGTCGGCCTGGTCAATGAAGGCCGTGCCCACGACAGTGCACAGATCCAGGAGCTGATGAGCGGCAACCTGTGCCGCTGCGGCGCCTACAGCAATATCCGCGATGCCATCGAAGAGGCTTTGCCGGCGTGCCGCGCCCAGGGAGGTGAGCGATGAATCCCTTCCAGTACAGCAAACCGGCGGATATCCACGCAGCCGTGCACCTGAGCAGCGCCGCGTCGCGCTTTATTGCCGGGGGCACCAACCTGCTGGACTTGATGAAAGAAAACATCAGCCGCCCCGAGCACCTGATCGATATCACCGGCCTGCCGCTCAATGAGATTGAACAAACCGCCGAGGGCGGCCTGCGCATCGGCGCGCTGGTGAGCAATGCCGACCTGGCCTGGCACCCGCTGATCGAACAGCGTTACCCGTTGCTGTCCCAGGCGATCCTTGCCGGTGCTTCGCCGCAACTGCGCAATATGGCCAGCACCGGCGGCAACCTGTTGCAACGCACCCGGTGCTACTACTTCTATGACGCCAGCATGCCCTGCAATAAGCGTGAACCCGGCAGCGGCTGCCCGGCGCGCACAGGCTTGAACCGTATCCATGCGATCCTTGGTGCCAGCGAACAGTGCGTGGCCACTCACCCGTCGGACATGTGCGTGGCCCTGGCGGCGCTGGAGGCGCGGGTGCATGTCGAAGGCCGAGGCGGCGCGCGGATTATCGAGTTTGCCGACTTCCACCGCCTGCCCGGTGATGCGCCGCAACGCGACAACCAACTGGCCGACGATGAGCTGATCACCGCCATCGAATTGCCCGCTGACCACCTGGCCCGTCACAGCCATTACCTGAAAATCCGCGACCGCGCGTCTTACGCGTTTGCCTTGGTGTCGGTGGCCGCCGCTCTCGAGTTGGACGGCGATCGAATCGTCGATGCGCGCCTGGTCCTCGGCGGCGTGGCCCATAAACCCTGGCGCGACCGTGCGGTGGAAGCCTCGCTGATCGGCCGGGCGGTCAGCCGCGAAACCTTCAGCAATGCCGCCGATGCGGTGCTGCAAGACGCCGAGCCGCTGGAACACAACGGCTTCAAGATCAAGCTGGCGCGCCGCGCAATCATCCGTGCCCTGAGCGACGCCGCCGTCGCAGGAGATCGCCCATGACCGCTATTGGCAAACCCCTGGACCGTGTCGACGGTCTGCTCAAGGTCACCGGCCAGGCGCGTTATGCCGGTGAGTTTCCCGAGGACGGCCTGCTCCACGGCAGTGTGGTGTCCAGCACCATCGCCAAGGGCCGTGTGCTGGCGATCGATGCGTCCAGGGCACTGGCCCTGCCGGGCGTGGTGGCGGTTATCCATCACCTCAACCGGCCGAAAATCGCCCGTTACGACGATGCCTTCCAGGATGACGATGCGGCGGACGGTTCACCGTTTCGCCCGCTGTATAACGACCGGGTGCTGTACAGCGGCCAACCCCTGGCCCTGGTGATCGCCGGCAACCTGGAACTGGCGCGGCATGCCGGCTCGCTGGTAGCGATCGACTACGCACGGGAAGACTTCGAGACCGACCTGCTCGCCCAGCAGGAACAGGCCCATGCCTCACCACAGGCGCCGCCCAAGCCGCGTGGTAATTTCCAGGCCGAGTGGGCCGCTGCCGCCGTCAGCCTCGACCTGCACTACAGCACCCCCATCGAACACCACAACCCCATGGAACCCCACGCCAGCACCGTGCTGTATCAGCCGGACGGCACCCTGCATATCCATGACAAGACCCAGGGCCCGCAGAACTGCCAGGCCTATGTGCAAGAGGTGTTCGGCCTGGATAAAAGCCAGGTGCGGATCTTCGCCGCGTTCGTCGGCGGCGCGTTCGGCTCGGGCTTGCGCCCGCAGTATCAATTGCCGCTGGCGGTGATGGCGTCCCTGGCGCTCAAGCGCTCGGTGCGCGTCACCCTGACCCGCCAGCAGATGTTCACCTTCGGCTACCGCCCGCGCACCTTGCAGCGTTTGCAGATGGGCGCCGCCGCCAATGGTCGCCTGCTGGCATTGGGGCATACGGCGATTGGCCAGACCTCGCGCTTCGAAGACTTCAGCGAGCACGTGGTGGAGTGGAGCGGCATGCTCTATCACTGCGACAACGTGCAACTGACCTACAAACTGGTGCCGCTGGATGTATTCACGCCCCTGGACATGCGCGCGCCCGGCGCTGCCTTGGGCGTGATCGGCCTGGAGTGCGCCATGGACGAGTTGGCCAGCGCCTTGGGCATGGACCCGGTGCAACTGCGGCTGGTCAACTACGCCGAGCGCAACCAGAACGAAGACAAGCCCTGGTCGAGCAAGGCCCTGCGCGAGTGTTACAGCGAAGGTGCCGAGCGCTTCGGCTGGAGCCAGCGCAACCCGGAACCGCGCAGCATGCGCGACGGCTGCCAGTTGATCGGCTGGGGCATGGCCGGTGGCGTGTGGGAGGCCATGCAGATGAAGGCCAGCGCCAAGGCGCGCATCGACGCCGAGGGCAAGCTGACCGTCAGCAGTGCGACCACGGACATCGGCACCGGCACCTACACGGTGATGACCCAGATCGCGGCGCAGGCCAGTGGCGTGGCGGTTGAGGACGTGGTGTTCCTGCTCGGCGACTCTTCATTGCCCACCGCGCCGCTGCAAGGCGGCTCGTTCACCGTGTCGTCCGTCGGCACCGCCGTGCAGCAAGCCTGCGAAGCGTTGAGCGCGAGGCTGCTGACCATCGCCCGGCAGACTTACCCGGTGTTCAAGGATGCCGAGTCCGTGCGTTTTGAAGACGGCCAACTGCACACCGGCGATGTGAGTGTGTCGTTGGCACAACTGGTCAAGGACAGCGGTGAAGAGAGCGTGGAAGTCCAGGTCGACAGCGAGCCGGACAAGAAACGCGAGGGTTACGCCACCGCCACCCATTCGGCGGTGTTCGTCGAAGTGCGGGTGGATGAAGACTTGGGCACGATCAAGGTCAGCCGCGTGGTCAGCGCCATTGCGGCCGGGCGGGTGGTCAACCCGAAGATGGCCCGCAGCCAGATCCTCGGCGGGGTGGTGTGGGGCATCGGCATGGCCCTGCATGAAGAGACCCAGATCGACCATCAGTTGGGCCGCTACATGAACCACAGCCTGGCCGAGTACCACATCCCGGTAAATGCCGATATCGGCGAGATTGACGTGGTGTTTGTCGAGGAACATGACGAGATCGTCAACGCCCTTGGGTCCAAGGGCGTGGGAGAGATCGGCATTGTCGGGGTGGCGGCGGCGGTGGCGAATGCGGTCTACCATGCCACCGGCAAGCGGGTGCGAGAGTTTCCGATCACCCTGGATAAGGTGCTCTGACGCGGTCCAGCAAACACTGAAGATCCAAATGTGGGAGGGAACAAGCCCCCTCCCACATTGGATCATGTAGCGGGCTTGATGCTTTCATCTACCGGCACATGCATACGATCCCGATTCGCCAGGGTCGGGAACAGTTTGATCCACACTCCGGTCACCACCAGCGTACCGATGCCGCCCATGACCACGGCGGGCACGGTGCCGAACCAATGGGCGGTAATCCCCGATTCGAACTCGCCCAGTTGGTTGGACGCACCGATAAACAGACCATTGACCGCACTCACCCGCCCGCGCATTTCATCCGGCGTCTCCAACTGCACGAAGGACGCACGGATCACCATGCTGATCATGTCCGCCGCGCCCAGCACCACCAGCACCGCCAGGGAAAACCAGAACGAGGTGGACAGGCCGAAGGCGATGGTCGCCACGCCGAATACGCCGACGGCGGTGAACATCACCCGGCCCACCTGCCGATCTACCGAAAAGCGCGCCAGCCACAACGACATCAACAGCGCGCCCACCGCCGGCGCCGAGCGCAACAGGCCCAGGCCCCATGCGCCGGTCAGCAGGATGTCCTTGGCGAATACCGGCAGCAACGCGGTGGCGCCGCCCAGCAGCACGGCGAACAGGTCGAGGGAAATCGCCCCGAGGATGTCCGGGCGGCTGCGGATAAAGCGGATGCCGGCCAGCAGTGAATCGAGGGTGGCCTTGCCTTTGTTGAGCGGGGTCTGGCGGGCGGGCAGGTTGAGGGTCAGTACACAGGCAATCAGGTACAGCGCCACCGTGGGCCCATACACCCAGACGCTGCCGAAGGCGTATAGCAAACCACCGAGCGCCGGGGCGACGATGGTTGCCAGTTGCTGGGCCGACTGCGACGAGGCCACCGCACGCGGGAACAGCGCACTGGGCACGATGCTTGGCAGCAGGGCCTGGGTGGTGGGCATTTCAAACGAGCGCGCGGCGCCGAGCAGGAAGGCGAGGATAAAGATCATCTCGCGGGTCACGTTGCCGGTGAGGCCGCCAATGGCCAGGGAAAGGGCAATCAGCGCCTGCACGGTCTGGCAGATGGCCGCGACTTTGCGTCGGTCATAGCGGTCGGCCACATGCCCGGTGTGCAGCATGAACAGCACGCGCGGCACGAACTCCACCAGGCCGACCAGCCCCAGGTCGAGCACGTTGCCGGTGAGTTGGTAGAGGTTCCAGCCAATGGCCACGGTAAGCATCTGGAAGCCGCTGGCGGTGAAGATCCGTGCCAGCCAGAACGCGATGAAAGGGCGGTGGTGACGTAACAGCAACGTGGGTTCACTGGGCATCGGAAATTCAGGTCAAGGCCGGAGGGAAGGGGCAGATTAGCATCAAGCTGTAACAATTAGTTGCGAGAAGAAGGCTGAGGCAAGCTGTCACGCGGCAAAAGACCACACAGGCCAGCCGCGAAAATGGGACTACTCTTTTCACTGTGATTGACCCAGATCAAAGTCATTTCAGAATTTGTTCTGGTGGCCGCAAGGCCCGATTCCCTGCGTGGCTGGTTAAAAAAAGAAACGAATTGAAATTCGCCAGACTCCATATCCGTGGGGGCAGTGGGTGCAGGCTCCCGCCAGCAGCCGGTATTACCTGACAGAGGAAGACTTATGTTCGGTTTGGAGGCGCTAGATCTCGCCCGAATTCAGTTCGCGTTCACCATCTCATTCCACATCCTGTTCCCGGCGATCACCATCGGCCTGGCCAGTTACCTCGCGGTACTGGAAGGTTTGTGGCTCAAGACCCATAACGATACCTACCGTGACCTCTACCATTTCTGGTCGAAGATCTTTGCCGTCAACTTCGGCATGGGCGTGGTCTCCGGTCTGGTCATGGCCTACCAGTTCGGCACCAACTGGAGCCGCTTCTCGGACTTCGCCGGCGCCGTCACCGGGCCGCTCCTGACGTACGAAGTGCTTACGGCCTTCTTCCTCGAAGCCGGTTTCCTCGGCGTGATGCTGTTCGGCTGGAACAAGGTGGGGCGCAAGCTGCACTTCTTCTCCACCGTGATGGTGGCCGTCGGTACGCTGATCTCGACCTTCTGGATCCTGGCGTCCAACAGCTGGATGCAGACGCCGCAAGGCTTTGAAATCATCGACGGCCGCGTGATTCCTACCGATTGGCTGGCGGTGATCTTCAACCCGTCGTTCCCTTACCGCCTGATGCACATGGCGACGGCGGCGTTCGTGGCCACCGCGTTCTTCGTCGGTTCCTCGGCGGCCTGGCACTTGCTGCGCGGCAAGGACAACCCGGCGATCCGCAAGATGTTGTCGATGGCGATGTGGATGGCCCTGATCGTGGCGCCTATCCAGGCGGTGATCGGCGACTTCCATGGCCTCAACACCCTCGAGCACCAGCCGGCGAAAATCGCCGCGATTGAAGGCCACTGGGAAAACAAAGGCAATGAGCCAACGCCGCTGATCCTGTTTGGCTGGCCGGACATGAAAGCGGAAAAAACCAAATACGCCGTGGAGATTCCGTACCTGGGCAGCCTGATCCTGACCCACTCCCTGGACAAACAGGTGCCGGCGCTCAAGGAATTCCCGCCGGAAGACCGGCCGAATTCGACCATCGTATTCTGGTCGTTCCGGGTCATGGTCGGCCTGGGGTTCTTGATGATCTTCACCGGCCTGTTCAGCCTCTGGCTGCGCCGGGGCGACAAGATGTACACGTCCAGGCCGTTCCTGTACCTGGCGCTGTGGATGGGGCCGTCCGGCCTGATCGCGATTCTCGCCGGTTGGTTCACCACCGAGATCGGCCGCCAGCCGTGGGTGGTCTACGGGTTGATGCGCACTGCGGATGCTTCTTCCGGGCATAGCCTGGCGCAGATGACGATCACCCTGGTGTTGTTCGTGGTGGTGTACTTCGCGCTGTTCGGCGCCGGCCTGGGCTACATGATGCGCCTGGTGCGCAAAGGCCCGGTGACCCACGAAGGCACGGAACCGACCCACGGTGGCCCTGGCCAGAAACGCACACCGGCCCGTCCGTTGTCCGCCGCCGATGATGGCAGCGATGACGACCACGCCCACATCCAGCACAAGGGGAATTGAGATGGGTATTGATCTTCCGCTGATCTGGGCCGTGATCATCATCTTCGGCATCATGATGTACGTGGTCATGGACGGCTTCGACCTGGGTATCGGCATTCTCTTCCCGTTTATTCCGGGCAAGACCGACCGTGACGTGATGATGAACACCGTGGCCCCGGTCTGGGACGGTAACGAAACCTGGCTGGTGCTGGGCGGCGCGGCGTTGTTCGGCGCGTTCCCGCTGGCCTATTCGGTGGTGTTGTCGGCACTGTACCTGCCGTTGATCCTGATGCTGGTGGGGCTGATCTTTCGTGGCGTGGCCTTCGAGTTCCGCTTCAAGGCCAAGGACCACAAGCGTCACCTGTGGGACAAGGCGTTTATCGGCGGTTCGCTGGCGGCCACGTTCTTCCAGGGCGTGGCGCTGGGGGCGTTTATCGACGGGATCCCGGTGGTCAATCGCCAGTTTGCCGGCGGCTCGCTGGACTGGCTCACGCCGTTCACGATGTTCTGCGGCGTGGCGCTGATCGTGGCCTATGCATTGCTCGGCTGCACCTGGCTGATCATGAAAACCGAAGGCCCGTTGCAGGAGAAAATGCACAACCTGGCGCGGCCATTGGCCTTCGTGGTGCTGGCCGTGATCGGCATCGTGAGTCTCTGGACGCCACTGTCGCACCCGGAAATCGCCTCGCGCTGGTTCACCCTGCCGAACCTGTTCTGGTTCCTGCCGGTACCGATCCTGGTGCTGGTGACCATGTACGGGTTGATCCGCGCCGTGGCGCGGAACGCCCACTACACACCGTTCCTGCTGACGCTGGTGCTGATCTTCCTCGGCTACAGCGGCCTGGGGATCAGCCTGTGGCCGAACATCATCCCGCCATCCGTGTCGATCTGGGATGCCGCTGCGCCGCCCCAGAGCCAGGGCTTCATGCTGGTGGGCACCTTGTTCATCATCCCGTTCATCCTGGGCTACACCTTCTGGAGCTACTACGTGTTCCGCGGCAAGGTCACCCACGAAGACGGCTATCACTAGGAGGGTCGTTGCATGTCCGGCAAACCTACGTTGCACGAGATCGAACAGGCCGAGAAACAGCCGCTGTGGCGGCGCCTCGGCTGGCTGGCGATGATCTGGACCGGCAGTGTGCTGGCCCTGTTCGTGGTGGCCAGCCTGATGCGCATGTTCATGAATGCGGCCGGCCTGACCACCCACTGACATCCCGATCCGGGCTTCGCGGCCCGCTGCCTGTTAACTTGAGGGCAAGCCCTGCTCTTCTTCTGGAAGGGCAGGGCTTTTTTTATTTGCGTGCTTTGAGAATCACGAACTTGGGCGTGGCAGCGACCTGCTCTACGCCACGGAACAAGCGCGCCAACTTGCTGTGATAACCCAGGTGACGGTTGCCGACGATATACAGCGCGCCGCCGACCACCAACGCCTCCCGCGCCTGCTGGAACATACGCCAGGCCAGGAAGTCGCCGACCACCTGCTGCTGGTGGAACGGCGGGTTGCACAGCACCACGTCGAGGGAGTCCGGCTCCTGGCCTGCGAGGCCGTCCCCGGCGCGTACTGTCACCTCCCGATCACCGAGGGCGGCTTGCCAGTTCTCAAGGGCCGATTGCACGGCCATATAGGACTCGTCCACCAAGGTGTACCGGGCGTCGGGGTTTTGCAGTGCGCTGGCAATCGCCAATACCCCGTTGCCGCAACCCAGGTCCGCCACGCGGGCACTGCCCAGGTTATCGGGCAGGTGCGGCAGGAAGGCGCGGGTGCCGATGTCCAGGCCTTCACGGCAGAACACGTTGGCATGGTTGAGCAGTTCGATAGCCGGCGCGTCCAGGGTGTAGCGCGTCGGGTAGGGCGAGACCGCCGTGGGGCGGTCGGCCAGTGTCGCGATCAGCAACCGCGCCTTCTTCACCGCCAGGGAGGCGTGCATCGGCCCGATATAGCGCTCCAGCAACTCACCGGCCGCCCGGGGCAGGTGCTTGACCATCGCTGCGGCAATCACTTCGGCGCCTGGCGCCAGTTGGCCTTGCAGGCGGATCAGTTGTTCTTCCAGCAATGCCAGGGTCTTGGGGACGCGGATCAGCACCCGGTCGAACGGCCCGCTGGGCACCTCGCTGGCGGGGATGAACGGCACGGCGTCAAAGGCCTTGCCATTGCGCACCAGGTTTTTATCCAGGCCCAGGGCGGCCAGGAACGAGTCGCCGCTGGAGGTCACCTGCACCCGGCCTTCCAGGCTCGCAGCCAGGGCGCCGAAGCTGTCATTGAGCACCAGCACGCGGGTCGCAGCGCTCGGTTGCTGTTCAGCCAGGTAGCTGAGCAGGTACTCGTCGGCGGCGTCGAAGGCTTGCAGCGGATCGTTATGTTGCTCTGGCTGGCGGATCAGATCGAGCTGGGCGAAGGGGCTGTCGAGCAGGGGCATGGCGAGGGAGGCTCTGGGTCATCGATGGGTGTTCGGCAGTCGGCTGCGGAACCGTCTGAGTGAACAGCGGGCGGCACCCCGTGGGAACAGCCCAGCACTCAGAATGGGTCGTAAATGTTACTTTTTTTCCTGAGGGATTACATGCGGTGTTTCAACGCTGATTAAAACAACCCCGCTTTCGAGGCGCAGAGCACGGCGGCGATCTTGTTGTTGACTCCCAGCTTTTTGAAGCAACTGCAGATATGAAAGCCCACCGTACGCTCGGACAGGCACAGGATGGCGGCAATGTCCGCAGCGGTCTTGCCCATGGCTGACCACTTGAGGATTTCGGTTTCGCGCGGGGTCAATTTGTTTGCAGGGTTAATGCTGGGCTTGTGTGCGTAAGTCTTCGCGACTACCGCATGCATCGCATGGCACAGCCACAGGACCTGGCCGGCTTTTTCATAAAGCTCCTGCGGGGTCACTTCACCCGCACTGCGACCCAGGGTCAGCATGCTGAACACACCCTGGAAATCATGCACGGCTTGGGTCCATCCCAAATGCACACCAAAGGATCGGGCTAAAGACCACAGGTTGGGTGAGTCTTTAAAGATTTTTTCTTCCCAGACAAGGGGCAGTACACAACGTTTGCAATGTTCCACCACGGGGTCAGCGTCAAAGAAGTGGGCCTGGTTATACAGTTTGTTCCATTCATCTGGATAGTTGTTGAGGCGAACAGGTTTCGTTTGGTTGTTAGGTAGTTGAGAGCTCATCGTGAAAGAACAGTATTGGAAGCCGAGTGCGTAGGTGTGGTTAACAGCCATCTCGAAAAGAGTCGTAACCTCGCTCTCGCCTTCCAGTTTGGGAAGTCGGGTATTGCGCCAGTTGACCATTGGTAACTCTCCATGGGTTTCCGCATGACATGGGATACGTCCTGAACTCCCACTGCACGGAAATTAGTGTAGGACATGAGCTACATCGCGAGATGAAATTTTCGCTCTTGCAGGGCAGCGTTTAAGAAACTTTCTCTAAGGTCGCGGCGGGCTTAGCTAAGGGGCTTAGTTGTTTTTTCGATTTTTTAGTCAGTTGAAGCACCTGTAGCAGCTCAACTTAGAGCGCGCTTGTAGCGCGGATAAAGGGGCTAATAGCAAATTGATCAGAGTTGATATTAGGTTGCCATTATTTTGTGCCTATATAATGCCACTACCAACCAGAGGTGTTTCCGGGCTCGAGTTTGAGGGACACTAGGGCACCTGTAGAACGGAGTCCCCCATGACGGCCAGTGCTGAGAAATTTACCCGCCAAACCTTGCTCGATGTGCAATCCCTGACCCCCAGCCTGTTTACCCTGCGAACCACCCGTGACCCAGGGTTCCGGTTTACCGCCGGCCAGTTCGTGCGCCTGGGGGTCAGCAAGGCGGATGGCAGCACGGTATGGCGCGCGTATTCCGTGGTGTCCTCGCCGTTTGATGAATACTTGGACTTCTTCTCGATTGTTGTCCCAGGCGGCGAATTCACCAGTGAACTCAGCCGCCTGAGGGTGGGCGATACCTTGATGGTGGAGCGCCAGGCTACCGGGTTCCTGACCCTGAACCGTTTCGTCGATGGCCGGGACTTGTGGATGTTAGGCACCGGCACCGGGGTGGCACCGTTTTTGTCGATCCTGCAGGACTTCGAAGTCTGGGAGAAATTCGAGCGCATCATCCTGGTGTACAGCGCGCGGGAAGCCCGGGAGCTGGCGTACCAGTCGCTGATCAAGGGGTTGGGCGAGCGGGAGTACCTGGCAGAATATGCGCACAAACTGACCTACATCCCCATCGTGACCCGAGAGGATTATCCGGGGGCGTTGAGTGGGCGTATTACCACCTCGATCGAAAACGGAGAATTGGAGCGTGCTGCCGGCGTCGATCTGACCCCGGAACATTCCCGTGTGCTGATTTGCGGCAACCCGCAGATGGTGGATGACACTCGCCAGTTGCTCAAGCAGCGCGACATGCAACTGAGCCTTAGCCGCCGGCCAGGGCAGGTGGCAGTGGAAAACTACTGGTAATGAAAAGGCGCCTCAAGGAGGCGCCTTTTTTCCAAGCCGGTACGGGTTAAAGCGGCTTGTCGTTCTGTGCCTTGAGCAGGTCGCGAATCTCGCCCAGCAGCACTTCTTCCTTGCTCGGTGTCGGTGGCAGGCTAGGCGCCACGGCTTCTTCGCGCTTGAGGCGGTTGATGGCCTTGACGCCCATGAAGATCGCAAACGCGACGATCACAAAGTCGATCACGCTCTGGATGAACTTGCCGTACGCCAGCACCACGGCAGGCACATCGCCCTGTGCCGCCTTGAGCGTAATCGCCAGGTCACCAAAGTCCACGCCACCGATCAATAGACCAATGGGCGGCATCACTACGTCGCCTACAAACGAGGAAACAATTTTGCCGAAGGCGGCGCCGATGATGATACCGACGGCCATGTCGACCACATTACCTTTGACCGCGAAGGCCTTGAACTCACTGATCACGCCCATAGGTTATTCCTTGTTACAGATGAGAAGGGTGCCGCTCAGTGTAAATCAGTCGCAGCGGGCATGCCCGACACAACCGTTAACACTGTCAGTTTTTATCGACACATTAAATCGCAAATAGTTTGCAAAGTGCCACCAATCGCGCGCGAAATACCCGCTATTTCAGCGGCTTACCACATTATTTTCTTAATCGACCTGGTGGTGTTTTTCTATTTATCTTCTGACTCGTGGGTCACTAGCCTCTGGCAAGCACAACTGAATGTGCATTAAAAAAACCAGAGGAAACCTTGATGAAGAATCCAATGAATCGCGGCCCGGTATTGGCGCGTCATGTGCTGGTACTGGCGACCGCCAGCCTGCTTTCCCTCTCCGTACAAGCCGCCAACCTGACCCGTGACAACGGTGCCGCCGTCGGCGACAACCAGAACTCGCAAACCGCCGGCGCCAACGGCCCGGTGCTGCTGCAGGACGTGCAACTGATCCAGAAACTGCAGCGCTTCGACCGTGAACGCATCCCTGAGCGCGTGGTGCATGCCCGCGGTACCGGCGCCCATGGCACCTTCACCGTCACCGATAACCTCAGTGACCTGACCAAGGCCAAGGTCTTCGCTGCTGGCGAAACGACCCCGGTGTTCGTGCGCTTCTCGGCCGTGGTGCACGGCAATCATTCCCCTGAAACCCTGCGTGACCCGCGCGGCTTCGCCACCAAGTTCTATACCGCCGATGGCAACTGGGACCTGGTGGGTAACAACTTCCCGACGTTCTTTATCCGCGATGCCATCAAGTTCCCCGACATGGTCCACGCCTTCAAGCCGGACCCGCGCACCAACCTGGATGATGACTCCCGTCGCTTCGACTTCTTCTCCCATGTTCCCGAGGCCACTCGCACACTTACCGAGTTGTATTCCGACTCCGGTACTCCGGCCAGTTATCGGGAAATGGACGGCAATGGCGTACATGCCTACAAGTTGATCAACGCCAAGGGTGAAGTGCATTACGTCAAGTTCCACTGGAAGAGTCTGCAAGGCATCAAGAATCTCGATCCCAAGCAAGTTACCGAAGTGCAGGGGCGTGACTACAGCCATATGACCAATGACTTGGTCACCCATATCAACAAGGGCGACTTCCCCAAGTGGGACCTGTATGTGCAGGTACTCAAGCCGGAAGACTTGGCCAAGTTTGATTTCGACCCGCTGGACGCCACCAAGATCTGGCCGAATGTGCCCGAACGCAAAGTCGGGCAGATGGTACTGAACCGCAACCCGGCGAATGTCTTCCAGGAAACCGAACAAGTGGCCATGGCTCCGGCCAACCTGGTACCGGGCATCGAGCCGTCGGAAGACCGCCTGCTGCAAGGCCGGGTGTTCTCGTATGCCGACACGCAGATGTATCGCCTGGGCGCCAATGCCCTGCAACTGCCGATCAACGCCCCTCGGGTCACCGTCAACAACGGTAACCAGGACGGCGCGCTGAACTTCGGCAAGACCACCAGCGGCGTGAACTACCAGCCAAGCCGCCTGGAAAACCGTGAAGAGCCGCAAACCGCGCGCTATAGCCAGACGGCGCTGTCGGGCAGTACCCAGCAGGCGAAGATCCAGCGTGAGCAGAACTTCAAGCAGGCCGGTGATCTGTATCGCTCCTACAGCCCGAAAGAACGCCAGGACTTGATCGACAATTTCGGCGGCTCCCTGGCCACTACCGATGACGAGAGCAAGCACATCATCCTGTCGTTCCTCTACAAGGCCGATCCGGAATACGGCACCGGCGTGGCCAAGGTCGCCAAGGGTGATCTGGCACGCGTGAAGGCGCTGGCCGAAAAACTCACTGACTGACGTTGGTTTCGGTCGACGCCCCTCCCGGGCGTCGACCTCTGGCAGGAGAGCACCCATGCGTATTTCTATCGGTTTACTGATGACCATGCTGGCCTTTGTCGCCCATGCCGAGTCGCCCGACCCGGTCGCGCTCAAGGCGCAGCTCCAGGACTATTACTTCGACGCCGCCCGCCGTGGCGACCTCGACATGCTCAACACCTTCATCGACGCCGGCTTCCCCCTCAACACCCAGGACGACAAGGGCTACACCGCGCTGATCCTCGCCGCCTACCACGGCGAAAGCGCTTATGTGGAGCGTTTGCTCGCCGCCGGTGCCGACGCCTGTGTGCAGGACAAACGCGGCAACACCGCGTTGATGGGCGCGATCTTCAAGGGTGAGTTGAACATTGCCCAGCGCCTGCTGGCCACCGACTGCAACCCCGACCAACGTAATGGCGCCGGTCAGACGGCCGCCATGTACGCCGGCCTGTTCAAGCGCCTCGAGTTGCTCGACGAACTCAAGGCCAAGGGCGCCGATCTCAACGCCCAAGACCCGGTCGGCAACAGTGCTTCACGATTGGCCAGCGGTGAAATCCGGACCCCGGCGTCGCGCTGAGCTATCATCGCGGTTTTTCGGTTGGAGGTTCTCAAATGGCAAAGGCCAAGCGCATGTACGGCTGCACGGAGTGCGGCGCGACCTTTCCCAAGTGGGCCGGCCAATGCACCGAGTGTGGTGCGTGGAATACCCTGACTGAAACCATGATCGAAAGTGGCGGCGCCTCGGCCCCCACCGGCCGCGCCGGCTGGACCGGGCAGCAGGCGCAGATCAAGACCCTGGCGGAAGTCAGTGTTGAAGAGATCCCGCGTTTCTCGACGGCCTCCGGTGAGCTGGATCGGGTCCTGGGAGGCGGCCTGGTGGATGGTTCGGTGGTGTTGATCGGCGGCGACCCCGGCATCGGCAAGTCGACGATCCTGCTGCAAACCCTGTGCAGCATCGCCAGCCGCATGCCGGCGCTGTACGTCACCGGCGAAGAATCCCAGCAACAGGTGGCCATGCGCGCCCGCCGCCTGGGCCTGCCCCAGGACCAACTGCGGGTCATGACCGAAACCTGCATCGAAAGCATCATCGCCACGGCCCGGATCGAAAAGCCCAAGGTCATGGTGATCGACTCGATCCAGACGATTTTCACCGAGCAGCTGCAATCGGCGCCGGGCGGCGTGTCCCAGGTGCGCGAAAGTGCCGCGTTGCTGGTGCGCTACGCCAAGCAGAGCGGCACGGCGATCTTCCTGGTCGGCCATGTGACCAAAGAAGGCGCGCTGGCCGGGCCACGGGTGCTGGAGCATATGGTCGATACCGTGCTGTATTTCGAAGGCGAGTCCGATGGCCGCTTGCGTTTGCTGCGGGCGGTGAAGAACCGCTTCGGCGCGGTGAACGAACTGGGTGTGTTCGCCATGACCGACCGGGGGCTGAAGGAAGTCTCCAATCCCTCGGCGATTTTCCTGACCCGTGCCCAGGAAGAAGTCCCAGGCAGCGTGGTCATGGCGACGTGGGAAGGCACCCGGCCGATGCTGGTGGAAGTCCAGGCGCTGGTGGATGACAGCCATCTGGCCAACCCACGCCGCGTCACGCTGGGCCTGGATCAAAACCGCCTGGCGATGCTGTTGGCGGTGCTGCACCGTCATGGGGGGATCCCGACCCACGACCAGGACGTGTTCCTCAACGTGGTCGGCGGGGTCAAGGTGCTGGAAACCGCGTCCGACCTGGCGTTGATGGCGGCGGTGATGTCCAGCCTGCGTAACCGGCCATTGCCCCACGACCTGCTGGTATTCGGTGAAGTGGGGCTGTCCGGCGAAGTGCGCCCGGTGCCGAGCGGTCAGGAACGCTTGAAGGAGGCGGCCAAGCACGGCTTCAAACGCGCGATCGTGCCCAAGGGCAATGCGCCGAAGGAAATGCCGCCAGGATTGCAGGTAATTGGGGTCACGCGCCTGGAACAGGCGTTGGATGCACTTTTCGAATAACTCAGGGATGGACGCCATGCAACGATCGAATCGCTGGGGTGTAGTCGCCCTGTTTGTCGCCTTGGCCGGCTTGCCCGCCATGGCCTGGGCTGAGCTGCCAACGGGCTATCGCCTGGCGCAAACGCTGGTGACGCCAGACGGCAGTGTGCTGCAGGTGCTCGAAGACCAGCGCATCAGCCCCCAACTGCACAAGGACAGTTGGGGCAGTGGGCTGGATGAAGACTCGTTCGACGAGCCCGGCGATTTGGTCGACAACCCGCTGCTCGAAGCCCAGGTGCGGTGGGTATCGGCCTCGGGCGAGGTGATAGCCCACGAAGACCTCGGCTACCCGTTGGCCGAAGTCAAGAAAGCCCCGCTCAAAGGGCTGCCCGAACCTGTGTATTTTTTGACCATCGACCAGACCGCCCCCATGGGCAGCTACAGCGGGCCTGCCACGCAGCTGTTGCTGCCTGGCAAGCAGCAACTCAAACCGCTGGGTTACCAGGGCGCCGACGGCAAAGTCCAGGTGCTGACCCTGGCTCATACCGGCAAGGCTGCGTGGACGATCGCAACGCCAGTCAGTGGCGGCGCGGATGAACTGCTGCAGGTGTCGTCATTTATGGACGGCGACGGTGAGGATGACTTTGCCACCCGTTATCAGACTTATCGGTTTGTCGACGGGCAGTGGCACAGCGCCTCAAGTCAGAAGAAGGGCTACTGGGACACGGAAAGCGAATTTCCCGCACGTACCGCGTTCCCCTGAGCCATCACACTTCCAGCAACGCCGCCAGCTCCCGATCCAGTTCTTCCTGATCGCCTAGGTTCAGCTCGATCAGCCGCCGCAAGTGGCTGATCGAGTCCAGGTCGATGTATTGGCATACGAAACCCAACTGGCCAGGATCCTCGTGGGTCAGCTTCACCTGCATCTTTATATGGGCCTTTGGATCCAGACGAATATCGACGTCAAAGGGCAGCGCCTTATTTCCCTTCCACTCTTCAGGCCGTTGCACCAACAGGCCCTTGAGCGACAAATCCACCAATTGCACCGGCCATTCGTTGCCGTTTTGCCGAAGTTCGGTCTTGGCATCAAAGGCGATCCGGCGAAAACGACGGCGATCAGACGCTTGCTCGGTCATGGTGAAACCCTCTGTGGATAAAAGGATTGTAGCCCTGCGCCATCATCGGGTGGTTTTTTCTGCTTTTTTTGCCTCTGCAAGGCTCTAGACCAACGTAGGGGGGTGGCCTTTAAGGCCAGTAGCGCTAAACTCCGGATGGCTGTCCTTTCTGTCCACCCTGGCTGGAATATAAAAATGAAAAATAATAATAGCCTGCTACGCCACCTACCCTGGCTGGTGCTGGCAATCGTAGGAGCGTGCGCCCTGGGCGTAGTAGCCTTGCGCCGAGGCGAGGCGATCAACGCCTTGTGGATCGTGGTCGCTGCCGTGGCCATCTATCTGGTTGCTTATCGCTACTACAGCCTGTTCATCGCTAATAATGTGATGCAACTCGATCCACGGCGGGCCACCCCCGCAGTGCTCAACAATGACGGTCTGGACTATGTGCCGACCAACAAACACATCCTTTTCGGTCACCACTTTGCGGCGATTGCCGGTGCAGGTCCCCTGGTCGGCCCGGTACTGGCGGCGCAAATGGGCTACCTGCCCGGCACGCTCTGGCTGATTGCCGGCGTGGTGCTGGCCGGTGCGGTGCAGGACTTCATGGTCCTGTTCCTGTCCACCCGTCGTAATGGCCGTTCCCTGGGCGACATGGTTCGCGAAGAGATGGGGCGTATCCCGGGGACCATCGCGCTGTTCGGCTGCTTCCTGATCATGATCATCATCCTCGCGGTGCTGGCGCTGATCGTGGTCAAGGCCCTGGCCGAGAGCCCATGGGGCATCTTCACGGTGATGGCGACCATCCCGATTGCGATGTTCATGGGCATCTACATGCGCTACATCCGCCCGGGCCGTATCGGTGAAATCTCCATCATCGGCGTGCTGTTGCTGCTCGGTTCGATCTGGCTGGGCGGGCAGATCGCCGCTGATCCGGTCTGGGCCAAGGCCTTCACCTTCACCGGGATCCAGATCACCTGGATGCTGATCGGCTACGGTTTCGTGGCGGCGGTACTGCCGGTGTGGCTGATCCTCGCGCCACGTGACTACCTTTCTACCTTCTTGAAGATCGGCACCATCATCGCCCTGGCGATCGGCATCCTGGTGACCATGCCCGACCTGAAAATGCCGGCGCTGACCCAGTTCATCGACGGTACCGGCCCGGTATGGAAGGGCGGCCTGTTCCCGTTCCTGTTCATCACCATTGCCTGTGGCGCGGTCTCGGGCTTCCACGCGCTGATTTCCTCGGGCACCACGCCCAAGCTGCTGGCCAATGAAAGCCACGCCCGTTACATCGGTTACGGCGGCATGCTGATGGAGTCCTTCGTGGCGATCATGGCGATGGTTGCCGCTTCGGTGATCGAGCCAGGCGTGTACTTCGCCATGAACAGCCCGGCGGCAATCGTCGGCACCGACGTGGTGACCGTGGCACAAACCGTCAGCAGCTGGGGTTTTGCAATTACCCCCGAGGCGCTGTCGGCGGTGGCCCATGACATCGGTGAAACCACCATCCTCGCGCGTGCCGGTGGTGCGCCGACGTTGGCGGTGGGTATCGCGCAGATCCTGCACAGTGTGCTGCCGGGTGAAAACACCATGGCGTTCTGGTACCACTTTGCGATCCTGTTCGAAGCGCTGTTTATCCTGACTGCCGTCGATGCGGGCACCCGTGCCGGTCGCTTCATGCTTCAGGACTTGCTTGGCTCCTTCGTACCGGCGCTCAAGCGCACCGAGTCCTGGACCGCCAACCTGATCGCGACCGCCGGTTGCGTCGCCATGTGGGGTTACCTGCTGTACCAGGGCGTGATCGACCCGCTGGGCGGCATCAACACCTTGTGGCCGCTGTTCGGTATCTCCAACCAGATGCTGGCCGGTATCGCGCTGATGCTCGCCACCGTTGTGCTGATCAAAATGAAGCGCCAGCGCTACATCTGGGTGACCATGCTGCCGGCGGTCTGGCTGCTGATCTGCACCACCACCGCGGGCTTCATCAAGCTGTTCGACGCCAACCCGGCGATCGGCTTCCTGTCGCTGGCGAAGAAGTACAGTGATGCCCTGGCAAACGGCCAGATCCTGGCCCCGGCCAAGAGCGTGGACCAGATGCAGCACGTGATCTGGAATGCCTACACCAACGCAACGCTGACTGTGCTGTTCCTGTTCGTGGTGTTCAGCATCCTGTTCTATGCGCTCAAGGTCGGTGTCGCCGCCTGGGGCAACAAAGAGCGTACGGATAAAGAAGCCCCGTTCCAGGCAGTACCGGACGCCTAACCGAGGATTGCAAGCATGTTCAATGACATCAGTCGCCTCGGTAAATACCTCGGTCAGGCCGCGCGCCTGATGGTCGGCATGCCCGACTACGACACGTACGTCGAGCATATGCAAACCAAGCACCCGGACAAGCCGATGATGGACTACAAGGCGTTCTTCCGGGAACGCCAGGAGGCCCGTTACGGCGGCAAGGGTGGGCCCAAGTGCTGTTGATTTAACGCAACGCCCTGTGGGAGGGGGCTTGCCCCCGATAGCGGTGTGTCAGTGACAGATCAGTGCCTGACACACTGCTATCGGGGGCAAGCCCCCTCCCACATTTGTTTCTGTGTTCCTTTAAGGAGAATTTCTTTTGTCCTCTCCCATTCCAGTCACCGTCCTCAGCGGCTTTCTCGGCGCGGGCAAGACCACCTTGCTGCGCCATCTGCTCAAGGCCGAGCACGGGCTGAAAATTGCCGTGATCGAAAACGAATTCAGCGATGCCGGTATCGACACCCAATTGCTGGGCGAAGAACCGGTGCAAGTCATGACCCTGTCCAACGGCTGCGTGTGCTGCACCATCCACACCGACCTCACCAAAGCCTTGTATCTGTTGCTCGAGCGCCTGGACAGCGGTGAGATCGCCTTTGACCGCCTGGTGATCGAGTGCACCGGCCTGGCCGACCCGGCGCCGGTGGCCCAGACCTTTTTCATCGATGAAGAACTGCGCGAGCGCTACATCCTCGACGGCATCATCACCCTGGTGGACGCCGCCCACGCCGAGCATCACCTGACCCAGACCATCGCCCAGGCGCAGATCGGTTTTGCCGACCGGCTGCTGGTGAGCAAGCGTGACCTGGTGGATGACGCTGCCTTCGAAGCACTCAGTGAACGCCTCACACGCATCAACCGCCGCGCGCCGATTCGCGTGGTCGAGCACGGCAAGATTGATCTGGCCGAACTGCTCGATGTGCGCGGCTTCAACCTTAATGCGGGCATGAGTCTGCGCCCGGTGAGCAAGGCGCCGTCCATCGACCGTATTTCCAGCCTGGTGCTGCGCACCGACCAGCCGCTGGATATCGACCGTCTCAGTGAGTTCATGAACGAACTGCTGGAAGACCATGGCAAGCAGCTGCTGCGCTACAAGGGCGTACTCAATATTGCCGGCGAAGACCGTCGCATGGTGTTCCAGGGCGTGCTCAAGCTCTATGGTTTCGACTGGGATACCGAATGGGCCGAGGGTGAGGCGCGGGAGAGTGTGATCGTGTTTATTGCCGATGAATTGCCCGAAGACAAAATCCGCGAAGGCTTTGCCAAGGTCTACCAACCTTGACGTGTAATGCAGTCAAATGTGGGAGGGGGCTTGCCCCGATGGCGGTGGGTCAGTAAACCTATATGTGACTGACACACTGCTATCGGGGCAAGCCCCCTCCCACAGTTGATCTCATTTCAAGTTGGAGACCAGGCATAAAAAAGCCCGGCTCAAGAGCCGGGCTTCTTAGTCAAGCAACTGCAATCAAGCGCCGTATACCGGCAGCTTCTTGCAGATGGCCTTGACCTTCTCACGTACCGCGTCGATCACGGCTTCGTTGTTCAGGTCCGCCAGGATGTCGCAGATCCAGCCGGCCAGTTCCTTGCACTCTGCTTCCTTGAAGCCACGAGTGGTCACAGCCGGGGTGCCGAAGCGCAGGCCGGAAGTCACGAACGGCGAACGTGGGTCGTTCGGCACGGAGTTTTTGTTCACGGTGATGAAGGCTTTGCCCAGGGCAGCGTCAGCATCTTTACCGGAAATGTCCTGCTTGATCAGGGACAGCAGGAACAGGTGGTTTTCAGTACCGCCGGACACCACGTCAAAACCGCGCTCGATGAACACGCCGGCCATGGCCTGGGCGTTTTTCACCACTTGTTGCTGGTAGGTCTTGAACTCAGGTTGCAGGGCTTCCTTGAAGCAGATCGCCTTGGCGGCGATCACGTGCTCCAGTGGGCCGCCCTGGGCGCCCGGGAATACGGCGGAGTTCAGCTTTTTCTCGATCTCGGCGTTGGCGCGCGCCAGGATCAGGCCGCCACGTGGACCGCGCAGGGTCTTGTGGGTGGTGGTGGTCACCACGTCAGCGAAAGGCACAGGGTTCGGGTAGACGCCAGCGGCGACCAGACCGGCTACGTGAGCCATGTCGACGAACAGGTAGGCGCCCACCTTGTCGGCGATGGCGCGGAAGCGTGGGA
The DNA here is from genome assembly GCF_003058245.1 of Pseudomonas sp. GV047. NCBI lineage: Bacteria > Pseudomonadati > Pseudomonadota > Gammaproteobacteria > Pseudomonadales > Pseudomonadaceae > Pseudomonas > Pseudomonas sp. GV047. The sequence continues at coordinate 204,276 of NZ_QCWA01000008.1, forward strand.
AGTCGAGGATCTGCGAGTAGGCAGAGAAACCGGCCACGATCATTTTTGGCTTGTGCTCGACCGCCAGGCGCTCGACTTCGTCGTAGTCGATCAGGCCGTTGGCATCGATACCGTACTGAACGGCGTTGTACAGCTTGCCGGAGGAGGAAACGCTGGCGCCGTGGGTCAGGTGACCACCGTGGGCCAGGCTCATGCCCAGGATGGTGTCGCCGCCCTGCAGCAGGGCCAGGTACACGGCGCTGTTGGCTTGGGAGCCGGCGTGTGGCTGGACGTTGGCGTAATCGGCGCCGAACAGTTCTTTTGCACGGTCGATGGCCAGTTGCTCAACCACGTCGACGTACTCGCAGCCACCGTAGTAGCGCTTGCCTGGGTAGCCTTCGGCGTACTTGTTGGTCAGAACCGAACCTTGAGCCTCCATCACCGCAGGGCTGGTGTAGTTTTCCGAAGCGATCAGCTCAATGTGCTCTTCCTGGCGCACGGCTTCTTGCTCCATGGCGGCGAAGAGATCGGCGTCGTACTTGGCAATAGTCAAATCACGGCTGAACATGGCGGTCCTCAAGGATCGGGGGCAGAAAAGGAGGGCATTCTAACCCAATGGGTTTTAGATGGCATATGAAAGGACATCATGTCGCGGACAAGCGGGGCTCATCTCGGGATGGGCGGTGACTGTGCCGGCCTCATCACACCGCTCAATCGAACATGAACAGCGCATCATTGCTGAACTGCGCCTCGAACCGATTCGCCGGCATCGGCCGCCCGAACAGATACCCCTGCACCTCGTCGCAACCATGCTCGCGCAGGAAGTCCAGCTGCTCATGGGTTTCCACACCTTCGGCAATCACCGCCAGGTTGAGGCTGTGGGCCATGGCGATAATGGCGCGGGCGATTTGCGCATCCTGTTCGCCGGAGGGCAGGCCATCGACGAAGGTGCGGTCGATTTTCAGCACGTCGATGGGGAATTGCTTGAGATAGTTGAGGGACGAATAACCGGTACCGAAGTCGTCCACCGCGATGCTCAGGCCCAGGTTTTTCAGGCTGTCGAGGATGTGCATGGCTTCGTTGACTTCGCGCATCAGGATACTTTCGGTCAGCTCCAGTTCCAGGCACGCCGGCGGCAGGCCGGTGTCCTTGAGGATGGTGGCGATGCGCGTGCCCAGTTGGCCGTCGGAGAACTGCCGCGCAGAGATGTTCACCGAGACTTTCGGCACCCGCACCTTGTTCTGGTGCCAGGTCTTGAGCTGGCGACAGGCTTCGCTGATCACCCAGTCGCCCACGTCCACCACCAGGCCCAGCTCTTCGAGCACCGGAATGAAGTCCCCCGGCGGCACCAGTCCACGGCGTGGGTGGCGCCAGCGCAGCAGCGCCTCGGCACCGGTCAGGCGTTTGCCGTCGCCGCTGAACTGCGGCTGGTAATAGAGCACGAATTCGTCCTGCTCCAGGGCGTGGCGCAGGTCGCTCTCCAGTTCCAGGCGTTCCAGGGCGCTGGCGTTCATATCGGCCTGGTAGAACTGGAAGTTGTTCTTGCCGCGTTCCTTGGCGTGATACATCGCGGTGTCGGCGTTTTTCATCAACTGGCTCAGCTCGTTGCCGTCCTGGGGGCTGAGTGCGATGCCGATACTGGCGGTCACAAAGAACTCGCGACCCTCCAGCACGAAGGGCTTCACCAGGCTGGCGAGGATCTGCTCGGCCACATGGATCGCGCGGTTCAGCGCCATCTCGCGGTTGACCCGCGGTTGCAGCAGCAACGTGAACTCGTCGCCGCCCATGCGTGCCACGGTATCGTCTTCGGCCACGCAACCGAGCAGGCGGGTCGCCATTTCCTTGAGCATACGGTCGCCGGCGGCGTGGCCCAGGGAGTCGTTGATCGGCTTGAAACGGTCGAGGTCAAGGAACATCAGCACCACCCACGACTTCTGCCGTTCGGCTGATTGCAGCGCGGTGTGCAGGCGGTCCTGGAACAGCGTGCGGTTGGGCAGGTGGGTCAGGGCGTCGTAGTAGGCCAGGCGGTGGATGCGCTGTTCGCTGGCCTTGCGTTCGCTGATATCACTGAAGAAACACACATAACTGGCCAGGTCGCCTTCGTCGTCGAACACCGCCGTAATGCCGACCCAGGCCGGGTAGTGCTCGCCGTTACGGCGCTTGAGCCACACTTCGCCTTCCCAGGTGCTGTGCTGGTGCAATTGCTTGAGCACATAGCGCAGGTGGGCTTCCTGTTGTTCGTCGACGGTGAGCATGTTCGGCAACTGGTCGAGTACGTCACTCACTGCATAACCGCTGACCCGGCTGAACGCCTCGTTGGCCTGCACGATATAACCGGCCGGGTCGGTGATCAGGATCGCCGACGTGGAGTGTTCGAATACGGTGGCGGCCATGCGCAGGTCTTTTTCCGCGCGGCGTTGCTGGCTGATATCGCGGCCCACGCCGAGGACGCCTTCGAAGGCGCCGTGCTCATCCCACACCAGCACCAGGCGCAGCTCGATCGGCACCTTGCGGCCGTCGGCGCGCAGGCAGTCGAACAGGAACAATTGGGTCTGCACTTGATCACGGAGTCTGTTCAGCGCGTCGGGATCGCCCAGCGCCCGGCTGACCTGTTCCAGCAAGCTATAGATGCCGGTCAGTTGCTGGGGGTTGGCGATGATCGACTGCCAGCCGTTCTTGAATACCCAGTCCACGTCGTAACCCAGCACGGCGTTGACCGACGGGCTGATGTAGTTGAGGGCCAGTTGGCTGTCGGTGGAGCAGATCACGTCGCTGATGCTTTCGGCCAGCATGCGGTAGCGCTTTTCGCTGTCGCGCAGGGACTCGCTGGCTTCGATCTGGTCGGTGATGTCCTTGGCCACACCGATGATACGCGTGACTTGCGCCGATTTGTCCCGCGCCAGGGCCTGCTCGCGGATATCAAAGCGCCGCCATTGATTGTTGCGATGGCGAAAGCGCAACTGGCAGTGCAACTGCGTCGCGTAGCCGGCCTGGCGTTGCTGTTGGCGCAAATCGTGGTAATGCTCGGCGTCTTCGGGGTGCAGCAGGATTTCCCAGAAATACTCGCCCATTTGCTGCAGTTCGGCCTTGGTATAGCCGAGGGTGTGGCCCAGATGGTGGTTGCTGAAGATCATGCGCTGGCTGATCACGTCCTGCACATACAAGTGGTCGGGCACGGTACGCACCACGTCCGACCAGAAGCTTTCGCGTTCCACCAGCGACAGTTCGATCAGCTTGCGGCTGGTGATGTCGCTGATGCTGAGGATCACCGCCTTGAAGTCGTCCTGCTGCTCCGGCAGGCGCATCACCATCCAAAGGTACTGTTCGTTGCCGGCCACATCCTTGAGCTGGATTTCCAACTCAAGCTGATTCTGTTGGGTCAGGACCGCTTCGAGTATCTGATGCCCGATGGACGTGGTATTGCGCGGGCAATCATCGATCAGCCGCTCCCACGCTTCCTCGCAGGAGCCCACTCTGAGCAGGCTCACCGCCACCTGGTTGATCTCGGTGATGCGCAGTTCGGTGAGCAACTGCCGGCATTCCTCGGGGGAGGTTTGCAGCCAGGCGTGCAGTTGCTCGCGGGTCTGCAAGTGCACCTTGCCAAAAAATGCATTCAGGCCCGACAGGTCAAGTACGCACAGGGCGACGCCGGTGCCTTCGAAAATATCCTGATACCGACGCCGGCCTTCATGCACCTGGCGCTGGCGGCGACGCATATTCAGCAGCACGATCACGGGGATCAGCGAGAAGGCCAGGCCCAGCAGGCATTTACCGATAAACGCCGGCAGCAGTTGTTCCAGCACGGCTGCGCGGTCGAACATCCCACGCAATTGCCAGTCGCTTTTGCTCAGGGGCGTGACCAGCACGCTTTTATTCAGGTCATCCGGGGTCAGGGCGTCGCCCCATTGCGCCGGCATGCCGCTGTCACGGCTGACCACGCGGTGGTTCAGGCGGTTCTCGATGGCCCACATCGGCCGTTGGCCCTGGCTGTCCTGGCGGGTCAGGTTGACCAGGTACTCGGGTGCCAGGCGCAGCGCCCAGTACATCCTTGAGCCGCCGCTGGGCTGGTGCAGCAGCAGATAGATGAGGGTGCCGTCGTTGTTATTGCTCAGGTAGTAGGGTTGGCCGTGGCTGCGCTGCACCAATTCTTCCAGCCAGGCGCTGTCCTGGCTGTCATTGGCGCTGTCGCTGATCATCGCGCCGCTGGGCGCCAGCAGGGCGATACTGCGCAGTTCCGGCAGCGAGCGCTGCAACGTGCGCGTCAAGGCCTGCTGCTGTTCGATGTCGCGCGGCGGCTCGACCATCGGTAGCAGGTTCAGGGCAATTTTTGCGCTCAGGGCCATGTTCAGGCTGATCTGTTCAGCCAGGTCGGCACTGTAGTCGATGGTGTATTGCTGTTGGTTTTTCTGGTTTTGCTGCAACTGGTCCAGCAGTTGCCAGAACAATAATGCGAGCAGCAGGAGGACAAGCGTCGCCAATGCGCCTTTGAGGGTGCCGTGCAGGGGCGTTCCCGGCGCTACATGAGCGGCGCGCAAGGGCGTTGGCGGCGTGACTTTGGACAAGCTGTGATCCTGCGGTTTGGCTGGACTGGCGCGCGACGTGCACTATAAGCCGGACGCCCGAAGGGCGGCTAGCATGCCTTGACTTGTGGCAAAGTGCCAGCCCCGCTTGGCTGGACTGACCAAGCGCATTCAGGTAGCTTTGCCGGTTACGCGGGGGCGTTCCAGCCCCAGACATTCAGGCTTTTTCCGCTCGCTGGCATTGATGATAGTCAACGGCCCGCGCGGCGCATGGCCTGGCACGGGCTTCGCCCGCTTAATTCATCAGTCACTGACGCTAGGTTCACCATGGCTCAATACGTCTTCACCATGCATCGGCTGGGAAAAGTTGTCCCTCCGAAGCGGGAAATCCTGAAAAATATTTCGCTGTCCTTCTTCCCCGGCGCCAAGATCGGCGTGCTCGGCCTCAACGGTTCGGGTAAGTCCACGCTGCTGAAAATCATGGCCGGCGTCGACACCGAGTTCGAAGGCGAAGCCCGCCCGATGCCGGAACTGAACATCGGTTACCTGCCCCAGGAGCCGATCCTGGACCCGACCAAGACCGTGCGTGAAGTGGTCGAAGAAGCCGTCAGCGTGATCAAGGACGCCCAGGCCCGCCTGGACGAGGTCTACGCCGCCTACGCCGAACCGGACGCCGACTTCGACAAGCTGGCCGCTGAACAAGCCAAGCTCGAAGCCATCCTGCAGGCCGGCGACGGTCACAACCTGGAGCGCCAGCTGGAAGTCGCCGCCGATGCACTGCGCCTGCCGGCGTGGGACGCCAAGGTCGAACATCTGTCCGGTGGTGAAAAACGTCGCGTGGCCTTGTGCCGCCTGCTGCTGTCGGCGCCCGACATGCTGCTGCTCGACGAACCGACCAACCACCTGGACGCCGACTCCGTCGCCTGGCTGGAGCACTTCCTGCACGATTTCCCCGGCACCGTGGTTGCGATCACGCACGACCGCTACTTCCTCGACAACGTTGCCGGCTGGATCCTCGAGCTTGACCGTGGCGCCGGTATCCCTTACGAGGGCAACTACTCCGGTTGGCTGGAAGCCAAGTCCGACCGTCTGGCCGCCGAATCCAAGCAGCAATCGGCCCACGAAAAAGCCATGAAGGAAGAACTGGAGTGGGTGCGCAAAGGCGCCAAGGCCCGCCAGTCCAAATCCAAGGCACGTCTGCAACGCTTCGAAGAAATGCAGTCGCAGGAATTCCAGAAGCGCAGCGAAACCAACGAGATCTACATCCCGGCCGGCCCGCGCCTGGGTGACAAGGTCATCGAGTTCAAGAACGTGTGCAAAGGCTATGGCGACCGCGTGCTGATCGACAACCTGTCGTTCTCCATGCCAAAAGGCGCGATCGTCGGCGTCATTGGTGGTAACGGTGCGGGTAAATCCACCCTGTTCCGCATGCTGATGGGCAAGGAAACGCCGGATTCGGGCAGCATCGAAATCGGCGAAACCGTGCAACTGGCCTGCGTGGACCAGAGCCGCGAAGACCTGGATGGCAGCAAGACTGTGTTCCAGCAAATTTCCGACGGTTCCGACCAGATCCGCATCGGCAACTATGAAATCCCGTCGCGCACCTACGTCGGCCGTTTCAACTTCAAGGGCGGCGACCAGCAGAAGTTCGTCAAGGACCTGTCCGGTGGTGAGCGCGGTCGCTTGCACCTGGCCCTGACCCTGAAAGAGGGTGGCAACGTCCTGCTGCTCGACGAACCGTCCAACGACCTCGACGTTGAAACCCTGCGTTCCCTGGAAGAAGCCCTGCTGGACTTCCCGGGCGCCGCCATTGTGATCTCTCACGATCGGTGGTTCCTTGACCGGGTCGCGACCCACATCCTGGCGTACGAAGACGACTCGCAAGCGGTGTTCTTCGAAGGCAACTACACCGAGTACGAAGCGGACCGTAAAAAACGCCTGGGCGAAGCGGCTGCCCAGCCGCACCGTGTGCGCCACAAAAAACTGGCCTGATCCGGCTGGTGTGAAAAAAGCGGAGCCCTCGGGCTCCGTTTTTTTTGTACATTTTTCCTGACCCACACCGATCAAATGTGGGAGGGGGCTTGCCCCCGATAGCTTTTTCCCTGCTGGTGCATAACCTGCCTTGGCAATCCCCTTTTAAGTGCGATAAATCCCTGTTTACTGGGTTTATTTATATCTAATGCACCATTTAAATTCACAAAAGCGACATTTTGCCCTGTCGCGGTGCGACATGAATTGATAAAGTCCGGCTCAATCTCATTTAAAAACAATCAATTTGCCGAGACTTTTCATGATCGAATCCGTCGAATCCTTCCTCGCCCGCCTGAAAAAACGCGACCCCGACCAGCCGGAATTCCACCAGGCCGTAGAAGAAGTCCTACGCAGCCTGTGGCCGTTTCTTGAAGCCAATCCCCATTACCTGGCCTCGGGCATCCTGGAGCGCATCTGCGAGCCGGAGCGTGCGATTACCTTTCGGGTGTCGTGGGTGGATGATCACGGCAAGGTCCAGGTCAACCGCGGCTTTCGTATCCAGATGAACAGCGCCATCGGCCCCTACAAGGGCGGCCTGCGTTTCCATCCGTCGGTAAACCTGGGGGTGCTGAAGTTCCTCGCCTTCGAGCAGACCTTCAAGAATTCCCTGACCTCGCTGCCCATGGGCGGCGGCAAGGGCGGCTCGGATTTTGATCCCAAAGGCAAGAGCGATGCCGAAGTCATGCGCTTCTGCCAGGCGTTCATGAGCGAGCTGTACCGCCATATCGGCGCAGACGTGGACGTGCCGGCCGGCGACATCGGCGTGGGCGCCCGTGAGATTGGCTTCCTGTTCGGCCAGTACAAGCGCCTGAGCAACCAATTCACCTCCGTGCTCACCGGCAAGGGCATGACCTACGGCGGCAGCCTGATCCGCCCGGAAGCCACTGGGTTCGGGTGTGTGTACTTCGCCGAAGAAATGCTCAAGCGCGACGGCCTGCGAGTGGAAGGCAAGCGCGTGGCGGTCTCCGGCTCCGGCAACGTCGCCCAATACGCGGCGCGCAAGGTCATGGACCTGGGCGGCAAGGTGATTTCCCTGTCCGACTCCGAAGGCACGCTCTACGCCGAAAGCGGCTTGACCGAGGAACAATGGTCGGCGCTGCTGGAGCTGAAAAACGTGCAGCGCGGGCGCATCAGCGAACTGGCCGGCCGTTACGGCCTGGAGTTCCGCGCCGGCAAAACCCCTTGGGAACTGGCCTGCGACATTGCCCTGCCATGCGCTACCCAGAACGAACTCGACGCCGAAGCGGCCCGCACGCTGCTGCGCAACGGCTGCATCTGCGTGGCCGAAGGCGCCAACATGCCGACCACCCTTGAGGCTGTGGATATCTTTATCGAGGCGGGCATTCTGTTTGCGCCGGGCAAGGCATCGAATGCCGGCGGCGTCGCCGTGAGTGGCCTGGAGATGTCGCAGAACGCCATGCGCCTGCTGTGGACCGCCGGTGAAGTGGACAGCAAGCTGCACAACATCATGCAGTCGATCCACCATGCCTGTGTGCACTACGGCGAAGAGAACGGTCGGATCAACTACGTGAAGGGCGCGAACATTGCGGGCTTTGTCAAGGTTGCCGACGCGATGCTGGCCCAGGGCATCGTCTAAGCCTCGGCCTCGATGCGCAGCACCTCGATCAACTGGTCACCGACGGGGCGCTTCCACAGCACCTCGTCACCCACCTGGGCGCCCAGCAAGGCACGGCCCAGGGGCGAGCCCCAGTTGATCAGGCCGGCGCCGGCATCGGCCTGGTCTTCCCCGACCAATTGAATGCGCTGCTGTTCGTCATGCTCATTGGCGAACGTCACCCAGCTGCCGATCTGCACCTTGTCGGTAGACGTAGCGGGTGCCACCACCTGGGCGCTCTGCACGCGCTGGTTGAAGTAGCGCAAATCCCGCTCAAGGTCGGCCTGGCGCTGCTTATCGGCCTGTTCGCCCTTGGCGGACTCGGCGCTGTGGGCGGCCTGTAGCTGCGCAACCTTGGCCTGCAATTGCGCCAACCCCTGGGCGGTCAGGCGATTGGGCTGCTCACTGACCTGGCGCTCCACCGGCTGATCGGCCTGGGCGGCGGCGTTGTCCTCATTTACAAAAGCTCGGCTCATGACGTACTCCCTCTATGGAGCTTGGGCCATGTTCGCCGCACTTTAGTTTCGATGAATGTCTGAAAGCGACCTATTGCGAGCGATAGGCCCGCGCAGCATCCCGGTTCTTCTCCTGTTGCCAGGCGCGTTCACGGTCATCCCAGTGATTGTCCTTGTAGTCGCGCAGCTCCTCGTTCTCGCGCATGGCCTTGCACTGGCGAAAGCCATCCTCCCAGCCTTCGGCGTAGACCCGGTCTTTCAGGTAACGCGGCACGTTTTTGCGAAACACCCCAGTGATCACCCCCGCCGCCTGGCGGCCGCTGCTGCACCCATCGTCAAAACCATCGGCAAAGGCGGGCGGATAGCCCCGAGCCAGCAATTCCTGATGGGTTGACTGGCAACCCGATAGCCACACCACCGCACACAGCATTACTGCATACCGCCACATTGCTTGCTCCCTGGCCGTTTCACGGCTGATAGGAGAAGTCTAGATAGGGATTTGTCGGGGAGGTGTGAAAGGGGTGTGAGAAAGGTGTGGAGCACGATGAGGTCGGGCGGTGGGCACCGAAGCCGTTGGCGCCCTCCCCACAAGGGCCTAGGTTGCCTGGTTGGTCGCCAGAGCCGCATGATCCGCCAATTCCTGCTGGATAAACGCCGCGATCATTGCGCGATAGACCTGCTCGGTCACCTCGGGGTTGGCGCCCACGGTCTGCGCCAGATCCCGCACCTTGGCGATCACCTGCTCGACCCGCTGCGGGGCCTTGACGCCATCGGTGTCTTTTTTGAAGCGTGCCGCCTGGGAGACGTAGCGGCCGCGTTCGGCCAGCAGGGTGACGATTTGCTGGTCGAGGCGGTCGATGTTGTTTCGAACTTCTTCAAGGGTGGTGCAGGTAACGGCCATGTCGAATGAACTCCTGATGGTGCGGGCAATGCTGACAAAAGGTGTTAGTCAGTAGTGATACCACTTCACCTCAAGCATCACTTCATTCACCGGCGTCGACAAGTGGCTGTACTCGCGCTGTGCACTCAGGCGCAGGCCCAGGTTACGGGACAGTTCCCACTGCTGGTTCAGGCTGAGGCTACGACGTACCTCGCCATTGGTGAAGAAGTCTCCTTTAGCCTCCAGGCTCAAATTGCCCAGCGGGTTTTTCCACAGCACGCCGGTATTGAACCCGGCCGCGGGGGAGATGGCTTCGTTGAAGTCGTTGTTGTGTTCCACGCGCACGGTGCCGAGGGCGAAGCCGAGCATGTCGTCGCGCAGTTGCCAGGTGCCGCCGGCGCCGCCGTTGACGTGGGCGACCAGGGTTTCGTCGTCGTGTTTACCGGGCACCCGCTCCAGGCCGCCGGTGACTTGCCAGGACCACGGCTGCAGCAAGGCGTTGCGCGGGGTCAGGGAGCGGATGGTGGCCAGGTCCAGTTGCTGCAGTTGCCAGTGGTTGCCTTCGTACTGGCGCAGTTTCATCTGCAGGATTTCGATCTGGGCGCCAAGAGGGAAGCCTTCGGCGTTGTCGTTGAGGTCGTGGTAGGCCATGCGCAGGCCGTATTCGCCGAAGGCCTTGTCGCCACGGGTGCCGATGCCGGCTTGCCAGGTGCGCGATTCATGGCCGTTTTCGGGCAGGCCGGGGGGCGTGATCGCCAGGTCGGGCGCGGGGTTCTGGTTGATCGCGCGCAGCAGTTCGAAGCTGCGTTGGGAGCGCGCGGTGTCGCGCTCGAGGCCATTGGCACGGTAGCGGCCCAGGCGGTAGGCAGCGTCGATGATCAGCGCCTGGCGGTCGCGAGGCAATGCTTTGAAGGCTGGCGCCTGCAATTGCTGCTGGTCGTCGCTGACTTTCAGTACCCATTGTTGCTCGTCGCTGTCGAGCGGCTTGGCACGCTCCAGCAACTCGCGCTCGCGGGAGGGACGGTAGTCGATCTTTTCCACCAGGCCCGCGTCCTTCACGGCCTTGACCGTGTCGGTGGGGATGGCGGTGAGCGGGAATTGCTCGGTCAGGCGCAGGCCGGGGCGCGCCACTTGCAGCAGTTCCAGCAGGCGATAGGAGCAGTTTTCATCGAAGAAGAAGTAGTCGAACTGGATCTGCTTGAGCTCCCACACGTGCTCGACCATGCGCTCGGTCTCGACCTGGGTGAGGTTGAGGCGGTATTCCCACAGGTCGCGGTTTTCGAGGCTGCGGTATTCGGAGAGTTTTTCCTGGTAGGGCACCAGGGCGAACAGGCCGGGGTAGCCGCCCATCAGGCCTTTCCAGGCGTACAGGATGCTGTTGTCCGAGCCTTCGATATAGGCGCCGAAGTTGATCGCGTAGCTGAGCAGTGCGGTCTTGTTGCTCTGCACGTCGGCCTGGTCGATACGCAGCAGGGTGTGACCGAACATCGACGACGGACTGTTGAGGTAGGCCGCCGGGAAGATCATCACCGCGCTATGGGGGGCGACGTCCTTGAACCATTGCTTGAATTCCTTGCAGTCCACGGCGGGCAGGTCAGTGAGGTGCAACTGATCCTTGAGCCAGCGGGTACGTGCGGGGTAAACGCATTGGGCGTGTTTTTCACCCAGGCTGGCCGGAGCGTAAAGCGCTTCAACGGTGGCCTTGAGTTCTGCATCCGGGTGGTGGGCGCCATCGGCGGCGAGGAAGAATTTCTTTTCACTGACATAGCTGCGCCAGCCACTGACTTTGCCGGCTTCGTAATGGCCCAGAGAAAGCCAGAACGGATCATTGGCCAGTTGCTGCAAACGTTGATCATCAAGATGCGGTGCCGCGTACAGCGGGGCGCAGGCAAAGAGTGCCATCCAGGCAAAGCGTTTGAGCATAGGGGCAACTTAAGTCGGAAATTAGAGAGACCCAAGGAGAGGCGGGTCCAAAAATAAAACCCGCGCCTGGGTAGGCGCGGGCAGGACGAGCTTAAGCCTGGGTAGCGTATTTCGCCAGACGGGCATCGCCTTTCAGTACAGCCAGGGTGTTGTTGTGCACGTCTTCAGCGGTCACATCGGCCTTGCTGAAGATTTGCTGGAAGTGTTCGTGAGCCACGGCAGCGAAGTGCTCGCGATCTTCCGGAGCAACACCCAGTACCACGGCGTAGGTGGTCAGTGCTTCGCCATTACCCTTGGCCATGTCTTCGGACAGCTCGTTCATCATGCCATTCATGGCAATCCAGGACTTGCCGCCGTAGGTCAGCGCGCTGTTGGTGCTGCAACCGTTGGTGCCCGAGGTCATGCCGAAGGTGGCGTTACCCGAAGTACCGTTGGTGGTGGAAGCCAGGAAGTGAGCTGGAGTACCGCGCTGGCCTTCGAACAACATGTTGCCCCAACCGCAGTTCGGGCCACCTGGTGCTTCAGCCATTGCATTGAGGGAGACGACGGTGAAGAGAGTACCGAGAAGGATCCGTTTCATAGCTTTGTTCTCTTTGTGTGCAAACCAATGGACAAGGGTTCAGGCACTTCATAGCGCCCTAGGGATCGGTTATTAGTCCAACCCGCGCAGTTTGGAGTTTAGGCACGTTCCAAGGGTTCCGTGTGTTTTTATAAAACAATCAGCAATGTCGCGATTTTTTTTGCAGGGCGCCTCCCGTGTCCAGGGTTTCCCAACGGCGCGCCTTGCCAGAGCGCGCAACAGGGAGCCAGAATGCCGTCATCTGCCCCGCCTGATGTAAGGAAGCCCGATGCCTGATCCTGTTGCTGCCAGCTTGCGTCTAGCGCCCGAAGCGCTGACTCGCCCTTTCTCCGCTGAACAGTTCAGCTTCTCGACCACCAATGATTTGGAGCCCTTTCGCGGTGTGCTTGGCCAGGAACGTGCGGTTGAAGCGTTGCAGTTCGGTGTGGCCATGCCGCGCCCCGGTTACAACGTATTTGTCATGGGCGAGCCGGGCACCGGCCGCTTTTCGTTCGTCAAACGCTACCTGAAAGCCGAGGGCAAGCGCCTGCAGACCCCGGCGGACTGGGTCTATGTGAACAATTTTGACGAGCCTCGCGAACCCCGCGCCCTGGAATTGCCAGGCGGCGGTGCGGCGGCGTTCATTGCCGATATCAATGGCCTGGTCGACAACCTCGTCGCGACCTTCCCGGCGGTGTTCGAACACCCGACTTATCAACAGCGCAAGAGTGCCATCGACCGCGCCTTCAACCAGCGCTATGACAAGGCCCTGGACGTGATCGAGCGCCTGGCCCTGGAAAAGGACGTGGCGCTGTACCGCGACAGTTCCAACATCGCCTTCACCCCGATGCTCGACGGCAAGGCCCTGGATGAGGCCGAGTTCTCCCAGCTGCCGGAAGTGGATCGCGAGCGTTTCCACACGGATATTTCCGAGCTGGAAGAACGCCTCAACGAGGAGTTGGCCAGCCTGCCCCAGTGGAAGCGCGAGTCCAATAACCAACTGCGTCAGTTCAACGAAGAAACCATCACCCTGGCCCTGCAGCCTTTGCTCGCACCGCTGTCGGAAAAGTACGCGGAGAACGCCGGTGTCTGCGGTTATCTGCAGGCCATGCAGGTGTACCTGCTGAAAACCGTGGTCGAGCAACTGGTGGACGACGCCAAGACCGACGCCCAGGCCCGCAAGCTGCTCGAAGAGCAATACTGCCCGAGCCTGGTGGTGGGCCATGCGGTCAACGGTGGCGCGCCGGTGGTGTTTGAACCGCACCCGACCTACGACAACCTGTTCGGCCGTATCGAATACAGCACCGACCAGGGCGCGCTGTACACCACTTATCGGCAGTTACGCCCGGGTGCGTTGCACCGTGCCAACGGCGGTTTTCTGATTCTTGAAGCCGAGAAGATGCTCAGCGAGCCGTTTGTGTGGGACGCCCTCAAGCGTTCCCTGCAGTCGCGCAAGCTGAAGATGGAATCGCCCCTGGGCGAACTGGGCCGCCTGGCCACCGTGACCCTTAACCCGCAGATGATCCCGTTGCAGGTCAAGGTCATCATCATCGGTTCGCGCCAGTTGTATTACGCGCTGCAGGACGCCGATCCGGACTTCCAGGAGATGTTCCGGGTGCTGGTGGATTTCGACGAAGACATCCCGATGGTGGACGAGAGCCTGGAGCAGTTCGCCCAGTTGCTCAAGACCCGCACTTCGGAAGAAGGCATGGCGCCGCTGACTTCGGACGCGGTGGCGCGCCTGGCCACCTACAGCGCACGGCTGGCGGAGCACCAGGGCCGTTTGTCGGCACGTATTGGGGATTTGTTCCAGCTGGTCAGCGAAGCGGACTTTATCCGGCACCTGGCGGGCGATGAGATGACCGATGCGGGCCATATCGAGCGTGCGCTGAAGGCCAAGGCCACGCGTACCGGGCGGGTGTCGGCGCGGATTCTCGACGATATGCTCGCCGGGGTGATCCTGATCGACACCGCCGGCGCGGCGGTCGGCAAGTGCAATGGGCTGACGGTGCTGGAGGTCGGTGACTCGGCGTTCGGGGTGCCGGCGCGGATTTCCGCCACGGTGTACCCGGGCGGCAGCGGCATCGTCGACATCGAGCGTGAAGTTAACCTCGGGCAGCCGATCCACTCCAAGGGCGTGATGATCCTCACCGGTTACCTGGGCAGCCGCTATGCCCAGGAATTTCCGCTGGCGATCTCGGCGAGTATCGCGCTGGAGCAGTCCTACGGTTACGTGGACGGTGACAGCGCGTCCCTGGGCGAGGCCTGCACGTTGATCTCGGCCTTGTCGAAGACGCCGCTCAAGCAGTGCTTTGCGATCACCGGTTCGATCAACCAGTTTGGTGAAGTGCAGGCCGTGGGCGGGGTCAACGAGAAGATCGAAGGCTTCTTCCGCCTGTGCGAAGCCCGCGGTTTGACCGGCGAGCAAGGGGCGATCATTCCCCAGGCGAACGTGGCCACGTTGATGCTGGATGAAAAGGTGTTGCAGGCCGTGCGCGCCGGGCAATTCCACATCTATGCGGTGCGTCAGGCCGACGAGGCATTGAGCCTGCTGGTGGGCGAGGATGCCGGTGAGCCGGACGCCGAGGGGCAGTTCCCGGAAGGCACGGTCAATGCCCGCGTGGTCGAGCGCTTGCGCGCGATTGCCGAGATGATCAGCGAGGAAGACCTGAAGGACGCGGAGAAGGAACTGGCGCAGCAGGCGCTGGCCGAAGCCAAGCCCACCTGAGTTCTGAGGCCAGGCCGGATCAAACATGTGGGAGGGGGCTTGCTCCCGATTGCGATGGGTCAGTCATGTAGATGTCGACTGACACACTGCATCGGTAGCAAGCCCCCTCCCACATTTGGATCTGGTTGCGTCACTAAATTGACGTCCTTCTGAGGGGCCAACGCCCGTTGGTCCCTACAGCCTTGGTTTGTCATGTTTTTATTCTATTCTGAGCCTTAGGGATATCCACAGGAGTCGCTGGATAGAAACAGCCTCGCCATAGGTTGAGGCTGAACACCGATCTACCGAGGGTCGCCGCCATGCCGCGCAACCTTTGCCTTACCCGCCAGTGCTTCGGCCTGGTTACCCGAATCGAATGTTCCGTTCGCCCGCTCGCGGGGGATAACGGGATGTGGACCTTGTTGTTTGCCGCCGGAATGACGGGTGAACAGCCTTCCACAATCAAGTCCCAGGGCCCGTTTCATGGGCCCTTCGTGGCAGAAAGCATGCTGCAATCGATCGTCGACAGCCTGACCCTGCACGGCTATGAGCTGGCGGGTGACCCGCAGATCTGGTGCCTGCACATGCAGGCCCATCTGCGGCAGCTCAATGGCAGCCATGAGCAACTGGCGCTGTAGGCGCGGTTATTTGCTCTCGGGTTTGTCCAGCTTGACCTCAAAGCCGTATTGCACGGTACTGAGGTCGGTGCGCTGGTAGCTTTCCAGTGCGGTCGGCTGGCCGTAGAAGTAATGCACGTCAAACAAGGCCGTGCCGTATTCCTCGGCGCGGTGGCTGACGCCGAGGATTTCCTTGAGGTAGTTGCCGCTGGCGTCCTTGGCATAGAAGCGCCAGCTGTCGGCGGGGAATTCCTTTTGGTCGACGATCAGTGCGTTGTCCTTGAGTGATAAACCCTTGGGCAGCTTGGCCGCATCGATGTCGCCTTTCTCGATAGTCGCCAGGAACAGCGGGATCGAACCCACCACAAACGCCGGGTTTTCCGGGAACAGGTTGAGATCGTAGGTGAGGGTGCCGCGGGCCGGGTTCAATTCATACGCCTCGGTCGGCAATTCGATGGGCTCGCCGCGTTCACCTTTCTCATCGGCAGTGAAGAACGTCACCGGTGATTCGCTGCTGTTGCGCTCGCTGCCCACCAGATCGTCATTGAAGGTGAATGGGTGGTCGAACACGATATGGGCGGCGCTGGCGTCTTCGACGGACTGGCTGATGGTGACGCTGTTCTTCAGTTGTTCCTCGGTCAACGAGGCGTCCTTGAGCCAGCTGGCGGCGCCGTCGTCGTACACGGTGACCGGCATGGGCAAGGCTTGTACGGTTTTTTCCAGGCTGTTCTTGTCGAAGCGCAGGACCGGCAGGTCGAGGTCCTTGCGCGTGACCGTGGCCGTGGAGAAATCCAGCATATTGATCTGCAGGGTGTCGATCAGGCCATTGAAATAGACCTTGGCGTAATGGCTGCTCTGCTTGTGTTCGAAGGCTTTCTGCTCATCGACCAGTTGCTTTTCAAACCCATCGGACCAGGCCTTCTGTTTTTGCATCTCGGCCAACTGCTTCTGGTAGAACTCGACTTGCGCGCTGCTTTCGTTGATCGAACCCGAGCGTGTGAGGAATTGTCCGGTGCCGTCCCGTGCCTGTACCAGCAAGGGGTTGGGCGATTCGTCACCCACTTCGGGGGCCAGTGGTTGGCTGTTGGTCAGTTCGATTTCGGCGTAGTTCTTTTCCAGGAGCAGCAGGTTGACGGTGATATTGCCTTCGGTGCGTTTGTGGCCCACGTCCTTTTTCGACAAGTCGAAGGTCAGCACTTTGCCCGGCGCGATCACTTCCACTGCGCCTTTGAGGCGAACGGGTTGCGGCTGGCTTTTGTTTTCCGTCTCGATGCCATCGATAAACGGGTAGGTGACCGTCAGGTCATCCGGGTTGGTCAGGTTGGAGCTGCTGGGGCTCAACTGGATGCCGGGATCGGTTTCCGACCATTCCGGCTGGAACGGCACGACCTTGTTGTTGCTCAAGGTGACGGACTGCCATTCCAGGCCGTGGGGGAAGGGGAACTGGTCCGGCACATTGAAGTTGAACGGGAAGACCGGCTGCAGATCGGTCAGGTAGTCGGAATGTGAGGCTTTGCGCAGTACGAACAAGCCATTGATGTAGGTGTCCACCAGCCCTTGCGGCGTGGGGTAGTGCTTGAGCAGCGCGAGGGTGTCCTCGCCGTATTCGGCCTCGATGGGCTTGGTGGCGAGCTTGACCCGCGCCCGTTCCAGCAGCAGCAGCGAGCCGCCGAGGTCGGCAATGGCGTCGCGCAGTTTCGGATCCTGGATGCTGTCGAGGGACTGCTCGAACTTCGCGGTTTTCTCTTCGAGGGTGGCCTGTTTCTGCTCATCGCTTGGGGAACAGCCGCCGGCCAGCAACAAGGCGGCGCACAGGCCAACGCTGGCCAAAGGGGATCGCACATCCATCATCTGAGTTTTTTCCTGTCCGACGTCATCGAGCCGAGTTATTGGGCTCGACACTAGCAGAAAAATTCTCTTACAGATGCCGCCCAGGTCAGTTTTCTCGTGGTTACAGGTGTCTTATAGCGGCTGGTATACTCGCCGCCATTTCTAGCCATGCTGTGTGAGATCCAATGGAACGCTTTATCGAAAATGCTATGTACGCCTCGCGCTGGCTGCTGGCGCCTATCTATTTCGGCCTGTCCCTCGGGTTGCTGGCGCTGGCGCTGAAATTCTTCCAGGAAGTGATTCACCTGCTGCCGAGCGTGTTCTCGATGGCCGAGTCCGAGCTGATCCTGGTGCTGCTGTCGTTGATCGACATGGCCCTGGTCGGCGGCTTGCTGGTGATGGTGATGATTTCCGGCTACGAGAACTTCGTCTCGCAGCTGGACATCGATGAAAACAAGGAAAAGCTCAACTGGCTGGGCACCATGGACTCTTCGTCGCTGAAGATGAAAGTGGCGGCCTCCATCGTGGCGATTTCCTCCATCCATTTGCTGCGCATCTTCATGGACGCCAAGAACGTCGATCCGCAACACCTGATGTGGTACGTGATCATTCACATGACCTTCGTGATCTCGGCGTTCGCCATGGGTTACCTGGACAAGGTCACCAAGCACTGATGCCCCGCGCTGGCCTTACTGCTCGATGAAGTAGTAGGGCTGGCGGTTGATGGCCATCTCCTTGATCACCGTGACCTTGGTGGTCAAGTCGTTGGTATGGTCCAGCAGTGCGACGTTGCCGGGCTTGGCGGTCAAAAAGCGCTGAAGCTCGGCTTCGGTCTGCAGGATCGGGAGGTAGGCCTGGGTGTAGAACACGCTGGCGCCGGCAATCCGCTCATTGGGCTGAAACAACACCACCTCCTTGCCTTCGGCTTGCAGTGCCTGGATCTGACTGATCAACGGCACGAACGACTGGCGCACGTCGGCTTTGGGCGCGAACCAGAAGGCGGCTATCAGGTAGCAGGCGACGGCCAGGGTGAACACGCCGCCAATCACGCGGCGGTGATAGGCGTACAACGCCGGCTTGTGATCCTTCAGCCATTTCAGCAGCACCCGCACATATTCCGCAGCCAGTACAGCGGCGGCCGGTGTCAGGGCCATCAGGTAAACCGTGCGCTTGCTTGAGGCCAGCGTCAGCAGGGTGAATTGCGCCACCAGCCATACGCTGAAAAACAGGCGGTAGCGGTTACGCACCAGGCTTCTGCGGAAGTGCCACAGCCCCAGGTACACCAGGATGTTCCACGGCAGGAAGGCCTCGGGCAGCTTGGCGATGTAGTAGTAGAACGGCTCGTAATGCCCGGCCTCCACGAACGAGCCGCTGAAGCGCCCGACGCTGTTGGTCCACAGCACTTCGCCCACGGCCTGCATCCCGCCGCGCTGGAACAGGAAGCACAACCAGATCATCAGCGGCACCAATGCCAGCAGGGTGAACAGCGCCGGCTTGAGCCAGTCGGCGAGGCGCAGGCGCCTGTCCATCAGGCTGGTGCTGGCCAGGTACACGAAAATCACGATGCCCGGCATCGCCAGGCCCAGTACGCCTTTGCTCAAGGTGGCGATCACCATGCCGGCGGTAAACAGCGCCCAGGCCCAGGTCGTCGAGCCTTGGCGCTCGGACTCAGGCCGCATCGCCTGGTAGAACGCCAGCAGCGCGGTGGTCACGCCGAGGCTGAGCAGTGAGTCTTCCCCCACGCCGCGCACATTGCTCCAGTAGCTGGCCATGGTCGCCAGGATCAGCGCCGCACTGAAGGCCAATGTTTTCGGGCGCCCGAACCGGCGCAGCATTCCATAGAACAGCATCACGCTGAACAGACCGGCAAATGCCGACGCCAGGCGGACCGCCCCAGGCGTGCCGCCGAACAGGCGAATCGCTCCGGCGTCCAGCCACAGGCTCAGGGGTGGTTTTTCCAGGAAGGGTTCACGAAACAGTTGCGGCACGACCCAGTCATTGTCCAGGTGCATGGCCATGGCGATCCCCGCGACGCGGGCCTCGGTGGAGCCTTGCAGTTCGTGGTTTCCCAGGGCAAAGAAGAACAACAGAGCAGCAAGCAGGAGCAGCAGGGGAGCGGGGCGCGTCATGGAGTCTGGCTACCGAGGCAGAAGGCCGTTCGGGAGAACGGCTCGCAATCGGTGAGTATAGGGAGGCGATTCTTAATATTTCATGAATGGGAGTGGGTTTATAGCGCTGGGCCAGGAGGTTGATGTTCCCTCCTGGCTTCGCGTGAGGCATTACGAGGCTTTGACTTTGAAGCGGCTCAGGCCCTGTTGCATGGAACTGGCCCGTTCCGACAGGTTCTTGGCCGCCACCGCGCATTGTTGGGAGTTGACCTGATTCTGCTGGGTGACTTCATCGATCTGCTCCAGGCCGATGCTCGCCTGCTGCAGGCCGGAAGCCTGTTCACTGGAGGCTTGGTAGATCAACGACACCAGGCTGGACACCGTGCTGGTGCCGCTGACGATATTTCTCAACGAGTCGGCTGTGCGGCCGGCGATGATCATGCCGCGCTGGGTCTTGGTCGAGGAGTCGGCAATCAGCGCGGCGGTTTGCTGGGCGGCTTCGGCGCTGCGGGCGGCGAGGCTCCTGACCTCATCGGCGACCACCGCAAAGCCACGGCCCAGTTCGCCGGCACGGGCGGCCTCGATGGCCGCGTTCAGCGCCAGCAGATTGGTTTGAGCGGCGATGTTGTCGATGGTGGTGATAATGGCCGTGATGTCTTTGCCCGAGTTGTCGATTTCCGCCATGGCGGCGATCAATTCACTCATCAACTTGTCACTTTCCCCGGCGTCGGCGCGGGAGGCCTGGGATTGCTCGTCGGCCTTTTTCGCATTGGCGGCGTTGTCGGTGGTTTGCGCTGCCATCTGGGTCATCACCGCACTGATTTCCGTGATGGACGAGGCAGAATTGGACGCGCCGTCGGACAGCGACTGGCTCAACTCGGTGACCTGCGCGGAACTGCCGGTGATTTGCGTGGCGCTGGCCTGCACCTGGGAAATCAAGGTGTTCAGGTTGCCGACCATTTTTTCCAACGACTTGCCCAGGGTGTCATTGGGCGAGGACAGGCGCACTTCCAGATCCAGGTCCCCTTCGGAAATTCGCTCGGCTACGCGCACCTGGCGTTGCAGGCTTTCCGACATATCGTTCAAGGCAAAGGACAACTGGCCCACTTCATCTTCAGATTTTTGCACCAGCCGGCGCGAGAAATCCCCCAGGCTGATGTTGGCGGCCAGGGCTGCGGCTTCACGAATCGGACCGACGATTTTCGCCGTGGCGAACCACAGCGCCAGCAATGCCAGCAAGGAGATACCCACGCCGACCGAGACCTGCCAGATGCTGCTCTTGACGCCGCGTGACTGCAGTTCCTGCTCCAGGGCAATGGCCTGGCTCATGACCACCGCCTTGGGCAGATGGATCACGATCGCCCAGGGCTTGCCGGTGCGGCCCAGGTTGATCGGCATCTGCACTTCGATTTCCTGTGAGTCCGGGTTGAGCCGACTGTCTCCCTGGCCCTTCTGTACATTGGCCAACACTTTT
Organism: Pseudomonas sp. GV047; assembly: GCF_003058245.1. NCBI lineage: Bacteria > Pseudomonadati > Pseudomonadota > Gammaproteobacteria > Pseudomonadales > Pseudomonadaceae > Pseudomonas > Pseudomonas sp. GV047. The sequence goes on from NZ_QCWA01000008.1 coordinate 224,974, forward strand.
TCCCATGTGCCGGGCAGCAAGGCTTTCAGCGACTGGCCGATGAGCTCCGGGCGTTTACTATCGGCCACCACCAACCCTTGATTGCTCAGGATCGACACCGAGCCTTTGCCGCCATACAGGTCGGCGGACATTTGTTCGCTGAGTTTCTGGATAAACGAAATGTCGAAGTCTGCACCGACCACGCCGTAGAACTTGCCATTGGCGATGATCGGTACCGACAGCGTGGTCAGCCATACATTTTTGCCCTGCACCACGTAGGGAAGCGGGTCGAGCACGCTTTCTTTCTGGGTGTCCCGCGGGCCGGAATACCAGCCGCCCTTCAACACACCGTTGGGGTGGCGGGCATCGGAATCGTACTCAACCAGCGGTTGCACGGCGATATGGCCGTCTGAACTGCGTGTCCAGTAAGGCGTGAAGCGGCCCGTCAGCGGGTTGTTACCGCCCTCATTGATACGAAAGGCTTGATCCTGGCCGTCCAGCGCATCGGGCTCCCAACATGAATACGTGCCGTTGAAGTCAGGGTTGTCCTTGAGCACGCTGAGCAGCATCGCATTGATCTGCTCGCGGCCCAGGCTCAGCGGGCTCTGGGCACTTTTACTCGCTCCCAGGGTATTAGCCATTGTGCGGGCCGAATCCAAGGCGTTTTGCAGTTTTGCCTGGATGGCATTGGCACGCGCCTCAGCCAGGTTTTGCACTTCGCGGATAGTGGCGCTTTCAATCAGGGTTGAAACTTCAGCACCTACATAGGCCTGGTTGGCGTTCGAGGAATAGAGGCCATACAGCACCAGGCTCGCACAGGAGATAAACAGGCAGAGTCCGGCGGTGAAGCAAATTCGAGTCTGCAGTGAGTTGAATTTCATGATATTTCCTGCCCATGCTAATAGTCGCCAACATCATCGAATGTCGACATTCCGGTACTTTCTTTGCACAAGGCATAGTGTTTTATCATTGGCTGCTTAGGCATATACATGCGGTACAGCGCTGGGTGTTGCTTAGTGCTCTTTGGGCGTCTCTTCATCGAGCCATAAACGGTCGGTGTTTTTAAAACCGTAACGCTGGTGCGGCACCCTCGCGACAATCCGGTCGGGTTGTGCGGGATCACTCAGGTCTATTATTTTCGGCGTTACATAGATATTCAGAACGGGCAGGAAAAACACTTTTATTTTTGGCGTCAATAAAGAATCAGGATGTTGTTCTATGACTACGCCGATACTGCCACTTTTCAATTGAACGATAGAACCGATCGGGTAAATACCCACGGACTTTAAAAACGCACGAAATACCTCGTCATCAAAGTGTCCGTCCCATGTGGACATCTGCTGGATGGCGACGGCGGGGTCCCAGCCCTGGTTGTAGGAACGGTCCGAGGTGATTGCATCGTAGACATCGCATACCGCCGCCATCCGGGCCACCAGGCTGATCTGGTCACCCGCCAACTGATGGGGGTAGCCGGTACCGTCGACTTTTTCGTGGTGATGCAGGCACACATCCACGACCATTTCGCACATCTGCGAGGCCGCCAGCAGGGTTTTCTCCCCCTCCAGTGGATGGGTGCGCACCAACTGCAATTCGTCACTGCTCAACCGGCCAGGCTTGTTGAGGATGGCACCTGGTATGGCCATTTTGCCGATGTCGTGCAGCAACCCGGCCATCCCGACCCGACGAATCAGTGCGGAGGACAGGCCCAATTGATTGCCCAGGGCAATCATCAACGCACACACGGCGACCGAATGCATGTAGGTGTAGTCGTCGATGCTTTTAAGGCGTGCCAGGCTGATAAAGGCATTGGGATGGCGGGCGATCGAGCTCGAAATGTCGTCCACCAGTGCACTGATGTGTTCCAGCTCCAGGGCCCGGCCCATGCGGGCATGGCCGAACATTTCGACAACGGCGGTCTTGGCGCGGCTACAGATTTCCTGTGCGGCGACCAACTCGTCCTGCATGGAGGTGGGGACGACGGCGATGACCGGAGCAGCTGTTGGGGGCTGGGTGGCTGGCGGAGCGCCGCAGCCCAGGGCGCACGGCCCCTCTGAAGGTGCACCGTCCCGCCAGAAGGGCTTTGCCTCGCCGTCAGGCGACTGCAGATTAAGTTCATTGCACTTCAACATGGTATGCCCTCTGTTGATGTTCTTCTTATATGTATCTCATCAGCCTCCCTGGCTTGAGCAGTGTTGTCTTACCTTTCAGATCGGGCTCGCGGCTTTGATACGCGCGACTACGCGGCCTGCCAGGTCATCCGGGCGAAACTTCGCCAGGAAGTCATCGGCTCCGACTTTCTTGACCATGGCCTGGTTGAAACCGCCCGACAGGGAGGTGTGCAGCACGATATGCAACTTGGCCATGCGCGGGTCACCGCGGATTTCGGCGGTCAGGGTATAACCGTCCATTTCCGGCATTTCGATGTCCGAAATCATCATCAGGAATTCCTCATGCGGGTTGCGCCCCTCGTCGAGCATGGCCCGAAGGTAATCCAGCGCCTGGCGCCCATCGTTCAAGGCGACCACCTCGACGCCTACCGTCTCCAGGCAGCGGGTCACCTGTTTACGCGCCACCATCGAGTCGTCCACGGTCAACACACGCAGATGCCTGGCCTGTTGAGTGACCGCGTCATCCACCACGCCGACGGATATTTCCTCGGACGAGGGCGAGATTTCCGTCAGCACCTTTTCCACGTCGATGATTTCGACCAGACGATCATCGGTACGGGTAACGGCCGTCAGGTAATTGTTGTCGCCGCTGCCCTTGGGGGGCGGATGAATGTCTTCCCAGTTCAAATTGACGATGTGTTCAACCGCATACACCAGGAAGCCCTGAACGCGGTTGTTGTACTCCGTAAGTATAATAAAGGCGCTTTCTTTATCCGTGATGCCAGGCAGCCCCGTTGCCATCGCGAGGTCTAGAATAGGAATGCAAGCGCCGCGTATATTGGCAACGCCACAAATGTTGTTATTAGACTTTGGTAGTAGAGATAACTTGGGGCAGCGGATAACTTCCCGAACTTTAAAGACGTTGATTCCGTACAGCTGTTGGTCGTTGAAGCGGAATAGCAATAATTCCAGCCTGTTCTGACCGACCAGTTGTGTACGGCTGTTAACGGATGCCATTACACCTGCCATACACACCCCTTGATTCTGGTTGGAACAGCGTTGATGTCGTAATGACATTAGCATATGTGGGGGAATGTAAAATATATGTGAAATAAAAATAATCGAGGGGTTTATCGTTAAAGCAACAGCGACGCGGATGATTAGCTATTCAGGCGGATGTTTGAAAATAGTTAGTTGGCTAACTTGCTGGTTTGGGAGTTGATAATGATTAAGATTGGAAAATGGCAGGGTGGATGTATGACAACAAAAGGCCGAGACGCTGAATGCGACTCGGCCTTTCTTGTTACTGGAATGCGCGCGCGTCTTGGGTGAGTACCAGCACTCGTTCGAGCATCAGTTCACCTGGCACGATCAATTGTTAGGTGGCCAGTAGCTTGTGACGGTTGGCACCTTCGAACCCGAAGGCCTGGTCGGTGGTCATGGCGTTGAGTGAGGCGAGGGTTTCGCTTGCTTGAATCAGCAGGGGCTCGGGGGACCGGTGCGTAATACATGCTTCACCGCGGGATAGTCGAGCCGGAACAGATGGATCATCGTCGGGTGCTGGAAATTGCTCTACCCTTCCTCGAAAGTCTCTAAGGCATCCAGGCCGACTGGACGCCTCTGGGCACCATCAGTGCGCTGTTCCACAAGCCCGAAGGTGAGCTCTGCCCGTGGTTGTTCGAACACTTTAGCGCTGTCTAGCCAAGGTCGGTCACGAATGGAAAATACCGGTATTGAGTACACCGACAAACAACGCTGGTTTGCGCTCACCAAGATAAACACGCTCTCGGCCCTGTCACAGATCGTGCAGATAGGTACCGTCACTCCGCTGCTGTCGCTTTCGCTGGATCAGCATGGGGTCGAGCCGGCAAAGATCGGGGTGATTGTCAGTGCCTCGTGGTTGGCGATCCTGCTGCTCTACAAATGGGTTCCGCGCTTGCTGGCCCATTTGGGGCTCGTCAGGACGAATATCCTCAGCGCAGCGCTGACGATTGCCGCGCTGATCGGTATGACCTTGACTACCCATTTGGTACTGATTTTTTCGCTGAACTTCGTACTCGGTATTGGCTTGATCCTGCGCTGGATTGCCTGCGATACGTGGATCCTCGCGGTCGCCTCGAAAGACGAGCGCGGCCGGACGATCGGCGTACATGAGACCTTGATGGGCCTGGGTATTGCCGTTGGCCCGCTGCTGTTGGTGGTATTCGGCGTCGGGAGTACCGCGCCTTACTACGCCTGTGCCGTGATCGTGTTGTTATCCGGCGCGCTGGCCTTAACCCTCAAGGGCTACGATACGCGACCGCAAACCCCGGCGGAAAAACGCCATGGCAAGTTATTCAGCGTCATCCCCACGGCGCTGTGTGGTGCGTTTATCGCAGGCTTTTCGGAAACCTCATCCGTATCGTTCCTTGCCGGCTACAGCCTCTCGGCCGGTTATCTATTGACCGCCGCCACCCTGCTGATATCGGTGTTCGGCATTGGAGGCACCGTCCTGCAACTGCCGATCGGCTGGATGGCCGACCGCAGTTCCTACAAGGTCGGTCAATTAATCTGCGGCTTGATACTGTTGCTGGGCACCCTCGCTATTCCGTTCAGCCAGCCGCTCCCTTGGTTGGCGACGATTACCGTGTTCCTCTGGGGGGGCGCCATTGGCGGCATGAACACCCTGGCAGTGATCGAGGCGGGAGACCGGGTGGGCGAACATCAAGTGTCCACCGCCATGACGGCGATTGCGATGTTCTACACCTTGGGTAGCGTATTGGGTCCCATTGCCACGGGCGCCACAGTGTCCTATGCCAGCGAGCATGGGCTGATGATCTCGGTGGGGACAGTCGGTGCGGTTTTCATTGCAATGTTGATGTTGCGTAGAGTTCCTGCATCAGAGTGAATTGCGTCTGTACCTTTTTAGCGCTGTATCCCGGTTGGGCCTCTGCTGGAGATAAATTCGGAGAACGTCGTCTTCACAAGGGCAGGGGGGCTTTCCCAAGACTGGTGCTGGGCAGCCGTGAATACCATTGGGAATACCAAACTGCCTGGAACTCAAAAAGCCTAGAAAGCCTCTCGTGGCCCTGAAATCCCCGTATTTACTAGATTTCAGGCACAAAAAAAGACGTCCGTGGACGTCTTTAGATGTTGAGGTGGTGGGCCGGGGTAATTTGAATTGGTGCTGTATGCAATTGAAATAGTTAACTAATATAAATTTAATTTTCTAGCTGGAATACCAAATGGAATACCGTTCAGCTGAAACCTGCAATGCTCAGGTTTTTAGGATTGCACGTGCCTGTATCACGAAGAAAAACTTGGTGAAGTAATTTTTTTGCCCTGTCGACCGATGCGGTTCTACCTAACATTGCAGTTTGAACCTCCTGGTTAACTCTGAAGAGTAGAAGACGGCCAATTTTGTTGAAAAAGTCGATGTCCCAAACTGCCGGATAAATTGATCGGTGAGCGCACCTTTTAGCGCGCTGCTGCGTGAGTCTCATCCCGAAAATCTCTGCGAAAATTCAGGACTTCAATCTCAGGCGCGTGCTTTCCCGCTCTGGAGAACCGAGGCCGATTTTTTCAACAGAGTCGGCCAAATGTAGCTATTCGTCGAGGGCAGTTTTCGGAGCCGGAGTAAACAATAGAGAAGTCGACGTTCCGCCGCGCGCGCCCGAGGCTTACATCGCAGCGCCAGGTAGCTTTGGTGTAAAGTCGCACCGGCATTGTTCACAGCATGAATGTTTTGTTGGGGCAGGGTGGCAACCCTTACGCCGATATGCGGTAGCTAGCGTAGCTCGTCAACTTAACGAGCGCTAGGATATGAGTTTTTGTTCGGCGATCAGTGCATTATTGATGATCAGCAATGAATCAATACCCGATCGAAAGGGCTTATAAGTGACATTACCTGCCAACAGCGCTCGCCAGCAGCGCTACGCCGCGTTTCAGACGTTCTTGAACTCGGCTACCGAACGCTTCAATGAGCTTTGTAATCGTCATGACGCCGCCATGCAGTTGCGTGATATCTACAGCTTATGTATCGCCCCTGGCGGTCGCGCGGGAGGAAAAAACTCGCGCCAGCTCGAGGTTTTTTTTGGCGCTCGCCCCTACGATCAACAGGAGTGTTTTGATAGCTCCCTGAGGCCTGCGGTGAAGTTGCTCGCCGAACGTGGCGCGACAATGGAATTTGTGCGTGACGATCACGGTCGGGTTCATGTATTGCTTTACCCCGCAGTGACAGAGGGCACGAAGTCTTTAGAGGATGCGATTGAGCTCGGTGTCGTCAATGACCCTGCCGATCTGGCGAAGGAGGTTGTTCTTTCGCGCTATTTCGGCTTGCTTGTGGCTTATATGCAATGTACTTGCCTCGACGGTGCGCCCACATTCAAGGACAACTTGGCGGTGGGCAAACTGCGTCATTTCCGGCGGACCTATGTAGACGGGCGGATTTGCGATTCTTGGATCTGGATCGCGTCCCGGGGAGTGTTCAAGTGGGGAGCGACTGTCGGTTTCAGCGGTATCCTGCTGGCTACCGTACAGTGGGGGTTCTCCAGCGAGGGGCCGATGGCAGTGAAGGTGACGGCAGAGCCGTCCCATACACGACAGCAGCGTAACGACCTTATCAATCTAGGTAGAGAAAATGCATCGCGGCTCGATGCCCTAGAGCGAGTTCTTGGGGATATACGCCAAAGGCTCGATGCGCCTCTGGTCATTTTTCCGCCTCAAACGCCAGCATTAATAAGGTTTGGGTCGTCTGGAATCTCACCCTCGACAGCACCAGTGGGGTTAGTTTTTGATGGAGCTGTGATGCGATAGCCCCTTTCACGGATCTGTTGTTTGAACGCAAGGTTATCGTCATGCGTGGGAAACCACTCAGGCGACTTGCAGCAGAGTCGGTTGCCGTTCATCCTATGCGCAGATTGCCTTTTGGCATCATGCTTTGGCGGCTCTACTTCATAACACGTGTCACGCCGTTTCAAAGGGATTTCCATCAGTTCTGACATGGTGATTAGGGGGGCGGGATGACCGGTGAGAGCAAGGACCGCGAGCTAATCGCTGAAGCGGCTGCGGAGTTTGGCGTTGACCCAGATGTGCTTGCAGAGCTGCTTGGGCTAGCCGAAAAATTTACCACCTTTTCCACTTACGGTGCGAAGGCAGAATTCTCTCGCCATGTTGGTCATATCCTTGACCAGGCAGCCTTAAGGCAGAGTAAATCGTGAGCGATCCTATTGAGTTCACTTCGCTGGAAGTCGAAAATATCTTCGCATACGAAGGGCTCAGCCAAATTGATTTAAGCGGTTGCACCGCTGAACGCAACATGGTCGTTATTTCCGGACGCAATGGTGCTGGCAAGACGAGCCTGCTGAATGCGATCAAACTCTTGTTTCTAGGATCTGATAACGAAGAGATTCGCAGGGTAGGCTTTGGTGGGGCTCCATTAAGCGCAAAGCAATTTGTTCTAGGCCAGCCGGGCCGTTGGTATGGTGTATTCAACAAAGGGGCACGCGATGCCGACGATCATGCACGTGCAATGCTTTGTTGGACTCAAGGAACGCTGAAAGTAAAGATCGAACGTATCTTCTCCAGGTCCAACACAACCGCAGGATTTGAAGAGCGGCTGATCGTCAGTCGAGGTGCAGAGCAACTCGCCCCTGAAGAGGCCGAGTCATTCCTCTCAGGCTTGGCTCCTAGCGAAATTGTGCCTTTCTACTTCTTTGACGGCGAGCAAGTCCAATCGTTTGCAGATGCAGAGGAGGGGCGGGAGCGTGCCGAGATAGAGCGCTTGCTGAAGCTTTCCTTCATCGGAGACATTCTTCGCGAATTGGAGGGGTATGGTAAAAGCAAACGCCGTTCAGGTTTGCCGGCGGATGCTCAAAGTCAGGTTGTACAAGCAGAGAATGAACTTCGCTCGGCCGAGGCCCAGATTGAGTTGCTTCAACGTTCACGGGTGGACATTGAAGCCGAGTACTCCGATTTAGATCGTAGGCGGACACGTCTTGACGATCAACGCAACGCATTGCGTACCGGAATATCCGAGTCAGACCGTCGTCGTATGGTCAACAGGATAGAAGTTATAAGTTCCCAGAGCGAAAAGCTAGATGCGGAACTCTCCGAACTGCTTGCACCAGAGGCTCCGTGGCTAACTAACCTTTCGGCGGTCCGAGACGCCTATAACTTGTTGGATGATCAGTTTTCGTCCAGCACGGATTTATCTTTGTCCGCAAAGCTTCATGGAGAGCTGCCGGAAGCCCTAAAAGGTAGCTTGGCCCATTTAAGTCCTCCGGTCATGCTGACAAATTCACAATACGAAAATTTTTCTTTGGATATTAAAGAAGCGCTGGTGCGGCGAGGGCTTGCGGTCGGTGCACATGTGAGCCCCCTGCTTGCTGCGTTGAGTCCTCGCCAAGCAAAGGTCCTTCGTGATCGGTACTTAGTATGGACGGAGCGAGGTCCAAGCCTGGTGTCATCTCATGTCGAGAAGCTTCGCCTTCTGAGGCAACTCGCTCAAGAAACTGAGCAAGCACAGCGAGATCTGGATGAAGCCGAGCTCACCAGTGATGAAGCCAGGCATCAGTTTGATTCGTTGAGTAAAACGATCTCAGACCTCGATCAGCAGATTCGAGACTTCACTGAAAGGCTTGCCGAACTTAGGGTTAAGGAGCGGCAGACTTTGGAAATCGCAGAGCAAGCCAAGCAGCGCATTCGCCAGTGCGAACAAAAGTATGAATCAGTGACAAAAGAGAACCAAGCCTATCAATTGAGTGTAAAGGTCAGGCGTGCCCTCGAGGCATACCGCGATAGGCGAAGGACATACATCCGCCAATCGGTGGAGGAGCATCTGAATGAAAGGATTGGAATCCTTCTGGCACCTAGTCAACTGATCAAATCAGTAACTCTCGATGACTTGTTCGCGATGAAATACTTCGATGAGCAACTCGAGGAGGTAGCACGTAGGAGCATCTCTGCAGGCATGCGACAGCTAGTTGCTATGGGAATGCTTTGGGCTCTAAGGGACGAGGCGGGTCGGGATCTGCCCGTGGTGATCGACACTCCCTTGGGAAGAATTGATCGAGAAAATCGAGCTTTGCTTATGAGCGAGTACTTCCCAAAGGCCGGAAGGCCACTTTTACTGCTGCCAACTAATAGTGAAATGGACGAAGACGTTCTTTGTCACTTAGGCGAGCGTATTCGACGTCGTTACGAGATTAAAAATGATGGTGGGACGCGAGCAAGGATCGAAGAGATCGATAGGGCGCGCTATAACGGGATTTCAAGCTGATGATTAGCCTGTACTTCTCACCTGATGAAAAGTCTTTTTTTGAAACCGTTCTGCGTGACGGGCTACATCAACCTAGCGGTCACTACTGGTGGGTTGTCCGTTTCGCGATCGCTCAATCATTGAAGATTGGGGGGGAACCGGATGAGAGGTATGGCCCTCCATCCACAAAGAAAGGGGATCGTGGCAGTGAGCTCAGTATCGAGCAGATTACGGGCATGGGAAAAGAAGAAAGCCAAAATTACGATGATGCGCTCAGGATTCTTTTGGGTGTGATTCATGATGAAGAGCTGTTCGACAACAATCGGCGCTACGTCGAGCTTGTACAGCGACACGCTCGTCGTGGCCTAGAGTTCATGCGAGGTGCTTGGACGCCAGCTCGCAGTTTCTACGATTATCTTCTAGACGAGCTATACGTTAATGCCGAGCGTGCCGAGCATGCGCCGGAAGTAGCTGATGGCCTGAGCGTCTTGGATTTTGCAACCTTGACGCAGGGATTGAAGCAGTTGGGCATTGCTGCTACAGCGGCTGCCGATGTTCAAGAAGGGCCTAGACTGTCGCGTTTTCAGTTGACGTTGGCCGGAGTTGAGGATTACGAGCGCTTGAAACGTGGCCTAGATGATTTGGCATTTGCAATGGGCTTGGGTAATACAGGGATCGGGTTATCCAAGGACTTCGGTGAGCGGCGTGTGATACTGGATGTTCCCAGACCAGGTGCGTTATGGCATGAAGTTGCTTGGCAGTCCATTGGAAAGGCCCTAGTCAATCGCGCCGAAGCCATGCCTGTGTCGCCGGGCGTCGATGTACTGGGGCAGCCGATTATTTTCGATCTCGCAGAGGCGCCGCATCTATTCGTTGCCGGAGCTACTGGTAGCGGTAAAAGTGTATGTCTGAATGCTCTTTTGCTTTCCCTGGTGATTTCTGCTCGCCCCCCCGAACTTTTGATGATCGATCCCAAGGGCGTCGACTTCAGCGATTTCAACAGCTATTCCCGCCTGAGAACAGGCTCGGTTATTACGGACATGGGGCAAGGTATCGAAGCCTTGCGCGGGGTTGTAGTGGAAATGGAAGAGCGTCAGGAGCTGCTACGCCGAAACAATGTCCGGAACATCACGGAGGCCCAGGCACTAGGTGTTCCCATGGAACGGCTAGTAGTGGTGATCGATGAACTAGCTGACTTTATGTTGGGCAGAACAGGTGCTGAAGAACCGCTGGTCCGTCTTGCACAGAAGGCTCGTGCGACAGGCATCCATTTGGTGCTGGCTACTCAGCGTCCGGAAGCGGCAACTTTTTCTGGTCTGCTCCGCGCAAACGTTCCTGCGCGCATTGCCCTGACGGTTCAGAAAGCTACAGATTCGCGCATCATCCTCGACGAAGGAGGCGCGGAGAAGCTGCTTATGCGTGGCGACATGCTAATCAAACTTTCCGGACGCGCCACCATGCGCGCTCACGGCGTAAAGGTCAGCCCTTCGGAGGTCAAGGCCGCATTATCGACAAGGAGTAAGTAATGGCCATGAAGTTGAGACCCACCCGATTTGAATTGTTGGAATTAACCCTGCTAGACCTGGGCGCCCTCCGGGGGCAAAAGTCGTTCTTATTAAGAGACGGACAGGGGCAGGCGACGAATATTTTCATGATCATGGGCACCAATGGGGCCGGTAAGACCACTGTCTTAGAGTCAATTTATGCCGGAATGCGTTTGCTGGACGCACGTGAACATGTCGGTACAGGGATTGATGACATTGATCGTAACGATGGAGGATTGCAGCTTGATGCTCGAGTTACGCTCGATGATGGTGCGCGATCTAAGATCTATCTCCTTTCAATTTTTGTAGGTCGCCCCGGGCTGCTGAAGCGCTGGACGACCGAAGCTCTAGAAGGGGTGGGCGTTGAACAACAGATTTTCTTGTCGTTCAAAAATCGCGTCAACGGCCCTGGATTGGAGCGTAGCTCGGAATCTGATCCAGAAGCATTAGCCTTTTCTGAGGCGATACTCGAGCGCGCTGGCGAGCCGCCAGCAGCACTATTTGACTCGGCCAACGGATATCCATCGGTACTTTATTTCCCATCTGATCGCGGCATCCGCAGACCACCTGAGGGAGAAAGAGCGGTCACGCGCCCAAGCGGCTTGTCATATCGAGCTGCGCACCGTTTTGGTGCCGATGGGGAAAGGTGGGATGCATCAATTGATAATCTTTTTGTCTGGTTTGCCTGGCTTGCCGATGGTCGGGAAGAAGAGTGCCGGGAGTTGGTCAACCGGCTGATTTTCAGAGGGGCAAAGAGACTAGGGGCAGTAGATCGGCCCACGCTGTCCGTTCCAGTGGAAGTGGAATCTGGCGTGCACCGCATCGATCAGCTTAGCAGTGGCGAACGCCAACTAGTGCAGCTCATCGTTCGTATTGCTAGTCATATGACCGGCTCGACGATTGTGCTTATCGATGAAACCGAACAGCATCTACATCTAGTCATGCGTCGTCGGCTGATGAAGTTGATAAAGCAGTGGGCGCAGGAGCATCCAGGCCTTTCGTTCGTACTGACCTCTCACCAGGTCGACTCGTTGCGAGTCTTGGCTCCCAAACTTGTTGAGCCCGGGCTTGTTAAGGGCGGTGCTCTGCTCAAACCAAAACTTAAGGCGTAGAGCATGCCTATTGAACTCCAGTCATTTGATGAGTTTGATTCCATTGAACAGATTGAGGCGCATCAATCTTGCCTGATCCGAGTAGTGTTGGAGGGCAGGGATGATGTCGATTTATTCTATCGTTTCTGGTTCGTGTCGATGCTTGACTCGTTCGAGTTTGTTGAGGCACGCAGCATCGTCGTTGGTGGTGGCTGTACGAGCGTTCAGACGGCAGTGGACCACAGCATCAACGTAGATGGTGTTCCCACAATTGGCATTGTTGATCGCGACGTTTTTTTTCGTGAGCATAATTGGGCGGCTCTGTATCAGTTCGAGAACGAGGCGTTAACGCAACATACGGCCAACGGGAGTGTGCATGTATCCTCACGCTGGGAGATTGAGGCTTATCTGCTCGACCATGATTTGCTCGGTCGATGGATTGAGGCCTGTCACCGCAAGCCGCCGGGGTCGCAGGTTGAGGTTGATTCAGCGCTGGCTAAGACGCTTGCAGACTGCGATCTTTTACTTGAAGCCGCTCCCTTTTTTGCCGCCAGTCACCGCGCGGGAGTTAAGATCCCGGCAGGATTCATGTGTAGCCTCGCCGATCCTGTTGTCCGAGCCGGTATCGCGCAAAAGCTGCAGGCACTGGATCAAGAGAGCCACAACGTGGCGACTGAGGTCACTGCATTGATTAACTTGATCAAGCAGCACCTACCTACTGATCCAGCCGAACAGTTACCAATCTACCTGCGTTATGTGGATACCAAGCGTCTTTTGCAGCGCCTCACGCATACCCTTACTTTGAGGGATGAGTCAAAATGGACGCTTTCTACTTTTCAGGGAGCGCTTGGGCGTCGACCGCAAGAATTTGAAAACGTACTGGAGCAAGCTAAGCACCACCTTTCGGTTTACTAAGTTTATGGTGGCTGAAGACTTGGCAAGCTCTTAGAGTTGATGTGAAGGTTTACTGAGAGACTTTTTTTGGAGATCGCCAGAGTATCCAGCTGTCTGCCGATGAAACGGCTCTTCTGAAACGTGTACGTTTTAGTGAGCCAGCCCCGAAGAGTGGGGAACCTCGGAATATGCAAGAGACTAAAAGCCAACCAATTGCTACTTTACGGACACGCTAAAGCAGCACTAATCAATAATTTTCAAGGGCGTTTCAGTGTGTGTTTCCACGGCATCTGAGCGTTCTGCTTTGCCTGCCCCTTTGACTAACAAAGGGGCAGGAGCGTCTTAAAGAGCTGCTGCGAAAGACAATAAGCTTTTATGGTTGCGCAAAGCTGCAATACCATCTTCGACATGTGCTGCCCAAGCTTTCATAAGGTCGCGACTGTCCAGTATTGGATACTTCATTTTCAACACTAGCTCCGTTATCGAGGCGGTGTCGCCAAGCCAGGTCACCTTGTCTAGCACTAGCGTGCCATCCAACTTTTTTATTTCATTTTTGTAGAGGAAATCTGACTCAACAGATCGAAAAAAAGCGATTCTCGCTGTAACGTTCGGTGTCAAACCAGTTTGGCTTTTGAGGCGTTTAAGATGATCTTCTGTCTGGCGATCAAGCTGCATTCGGTTAGGTAACATTAGTTCAGGCCTCCTGCGTAGGACCAAAAATAGCCTGGCAAAATGCGTGTGGACAGATTGTTGCTGTCAAACTCGATTTGATAGGAGTGTGACACATACGATGAAAGATGTTTGCTGAAGTAGGTTTCTCCCACTTCGGTGTCTGTTGATAACAGAATCACCTGGTGGCTCGCAAACGGGAAGTAGTTGTCTACAAGATTTTGACGGTGGACCGAATCTAGGCGGCCTAGTGGGGTGTCAATTATAACGGGTAGTTGTCTTCCCGATGTTTTTGCAAGTGCGTCTAAGACCGCCACTGCATAAATCTGTTTTTCACCGGCAGAGAGCGCTTTACGGTTCAGAACGTTTTTTTGCTGATCGATCAATTCTACATCGAAGGTGTCTGGGCTTATGCGCGCCGTTATTTTAAGATCATCCTTACGCGCCAAGCGGCTGTAGGCATCAGAAAAGTTTTTCTCTAGCTTTTTGACTCTGGCAGCGGTGAGCGCTTCGGCATAATCCTTAAGCATTGAAATCGTGACGGATGCATTGGAGACTGCAGTCGTTGTGCCATGATTTGAACGTACGCTGTCATGCAGCTTTCGGATTTTTCGCTCGCAATCGAGTTGCTTCACTATTGTAAGCTTGATATTTTTTAGGAGATGCTCGTATTCGTCGTATGCGGTTGCGCGTTTTTTATCAAGATCTCTTATTTTTGTAAATAAGTTAAGCAGTTGTTGGTCGTCGGGCGCACGCTCAATATTTCTAGCGCCATCTTCAAGAGCTCGCTCAATTTCAGCGAGTCGATCTTTAGCGATATGAAATCGATCCCAGGACTGTTTTGCTTCATGAGTGATTGCGTGATTTATTATGCCTGTCTCACGGTCTGATATATCTAGCAGTATCTCTGTAGAAGGTTTAGAAGAAAAATAATTGTTTAGCTGCGACTCCATCATTTCTTTAATAGTGGTTTGTATTTTTTCAGGTGATGATTTCAAACCTTCTTTGAATTTTTCTAAAAAAAGTCCGAGCTGTTCTGAGAAGTTTGTAACGCTCTTTGATTCACTTTCGCCGTCTAACTGGCGTAGCAGGGTTCTCATTGTTTTGGGAGCAAGGCCGTAGGCAAGTGAGCCTTCGCACTCATGTCGAAGATTTCTTTCTAGTACAGCTTTCTCTTTCAAGAGTTCTTCAATCACCAACTGCTCTTGATTTTTGCTCAGCGCGAAAGCCCCCCCTTGGGCTGCTAAGGTGCCTTCAAGTTTTCTTATGTCGCCAGCGATAAAATCTAGACGGTTCTTTGCTAGGTCGGCAGAGAAACGAAACTGCTCAATACTCAAACGCAATCGGTCGCATTCGGCCTCAAGTTCGGACAGCTTAAGTTGTTCGGTTTCTTCTAATTGAAGTGAATTTTGCCGCTTTATGAATATGCTTAAGTCGGTGATTAATCGCTCGATGACATCCAGCCCTAAGAGTCGCTTAACTGCTGTTTTGAGAAGTTGTCCGGATGAGTCCTCTGCCAAAGCCGATATTTTTTCGCCATCGAAAAAAAACAGATCGGCAATGCCGGGTGGAATTAGCTCATTCAAAAAACCTTGACACTGCTCGTAATTAAGCTCCTTCAAAGGCACGCCGTTTTGCTGTAAAGCTAAACGGTCGGCGGCGTCACGCTTCCAGCTTCTGACGACAGTGAACTCTGATTCTTCACCATCTTTATTGTATGTGAAAGTTAGCTCGACGTTGGCTTCAGCGGGGCTAGAGGTTCCATCCGCACGGTGGTTGATCAGGGCAGATATGTGGGCGAGGTAATCTCGGGTTTGATGAATTCCATCAAATGCCAGCCTGCCATGAAGCGCAAACCTTATGGCCGTTAAGATTGAAGTTTTTCCAGCGCCATTAAGACCCCCAATCAGAACAATAGGTTTCTGATGTTGGGAGTTGTTTTGCGGGGTCAGGTGAATTTCATGGGTGCCATGAAAAACACGAAAATTGTGGAGTACTAGCTTCTTAATGATCATTGAACAAGGTCTTCATGTCGCGAGCTTTTGGTTTTTTCGACTTCAACAATCTGCTCGGAAATCATTTTTAAATCATTTTCCAAGCGTAAAATAGTATCAGTATGAATATCGCGTTCGTGTCGTTTTTGAAGCGCGGTATTGTGCTGCTCGATTACTTCAAGTGACCCCCAATCTTGTTTAAGGATGGTGCTAATTTTTTCAAAAATACCCTGGCGACGCCCCAAGCCTTCCATGGAGATTTCCAGCTCAATTAGTTTCATCACCATCTCTGGTTCTACATCGTATATCGAAGACACCTCGTTGAGGAGTGTGGCATCGTAAGCATCAAATCGACTCTGGTCATCAATAACCCAATCTAAATCGAATCCATATACCCTGCGGTATATTTCGGGAAGTTCATCTTTCCAGTCAGGCTCGTTCGGATCTCTGAGCCACTGTTGACGAATAATGTGGAGTTCTGGCTCAGATATGAGCTTTATGGTATGTCCACCTTGGTTGATATCTCTTTCAAGCTCAAGTAACTCTTGGAGCCAGATTTTTCGATACTTTAACCAGTAAGGCCCTGGTACATGCTTTCGTGTTTCATGAACGTCAGCACCCTCTTTTGCGTACTGATAGGTCACTTTGCCCGTTCTCCGCTTGTAATTGCGAAAGACGTCTTTTTGATTCGGATCGCTGGTATTCGCCAACACATCTCTGAACTTCAAAAGCGGTAGCATCCAATCTTCGCCGTTTTGGATAAGGCTTTCCATCGCACGGTCTTTGGTGACGACGGTACATGTCCAGCAGCCAAAGCGAGAGTTTCCACACGAAGGAGTGCTTTCGTCGATAACTAGGGGGCACTCGCCTTGACCAGACGAGTGCATATAAAGCGTCCATAACTGGCGATTGCTTCCACCCCAAGGATTTTCCCACTCCTCAATATCGAGGCCAGCGTATCGAAAAGCTCCTCGAAGTAGCTTCCATACGTCTTCAGTGTCCCAAGTATCAATCGGTGTATAGATGAAAGCGTTAGCTAAGGTGGTATGACGCGCTAGCCTCGTACCGTCAATCTTGTGCTTAGCGATCACTTGAGCTCGAGACGCGCTTTCACTGCTGCGGGCACCAAGCAATACAACGACTTCCTCAAATTGACTGACTTTTTCCTTAATGAACTCACTTACTGGGTTTATTTTCATTCGCTCGGTGCACCAGCGAAAACTTCTGCTTGGCGCAGGGTAACCTTTGCCTAGTAGGTTGACCCAGAATGTTTCTGAAGTCTTTGGTGTCACGGCGTGTTGAGTGATAGGTAGCCCGTCTCGCCGAGCGCCTTTCTCTATTAACTGCATGCTTTCAAGGATAAGGTCGACCACTACCGGCGTTTCTACGAGGGTATCCGAACACACTAAGAATACGTGTTTTTTTCGATCTTCTGGCTTTAGTCCGAGTAATGCCAGATAGACCAAAGTAATTACAGCCGAGGAATCTTTTCCGCCGCTATATCCAATGATCCATGGGCGAGTGTCGGAGCAATAGATGCGTTGAACTTCAGCAACATAATCTGCCAAAGGTTTGCCTGCAAAGATCTCGTTATTAATAAATTCTTCGTAATCAGCAAGGTCGAAATTTTGGTTAAGGTTACTCATTGCGGTAAAACCTGTTGTTCGAGCACGACTTCATCCGGCGTCAGAGGAAGCTGCAACGCTTTTTTAAGAGCGTTGCATGTTAATTGAATGGAAGCTGTCGATTTGCTTAGTTTTCCATGGGACATAGTGCGACGCAACCACTCCGGATTAGTTTTACTCCAGTCTATACCTCTAAGGTTCTGGAGTTTGTTTTCCCAAGTGTCAGGGCAAGCAAGAATTAAGTGTTTGCCCAAAAGCCCTAGTGCGTGTAAGCCAACGCCATGCGCATGAATATACTCTAAGCGCAGTTGAGTCGGTGACACTTCCTTTTTTATGGCCATCTGCCAGTCTGGCATGCACTTGTATAAAGCTTCCCAGTACTTTTTGGCTAACTCCGACTCTGATGCGCTGTAGCTGTCACGGTTGCCTTTGCTCAATAGGGCGCGAGTGGCCTGTTTAATACTACTTAAGGTGAACAATTTATTGGATCTGACAGCTACATTGGATCTCTCCATCTCCGTCAGGCCAATGAAGGGGCATATTGTGGTTGCTAAACTGCGTGCGAGTTCTGACTCAGGATCTCTATGGTCGTATAGCGTGGCCAGTGACGGACTGGGTTTGACTGCGTATTTATTGAGGTCAGCAAACATTTGCTGGCTACGTCTAAGCCCTTCATCGACGAAGAAAAGTACCGGTATATTGTCTTGCCCTAGCTCGGGCCGTTCTTCAAGAGCTTCCTCTATGGCTTTTCGGCGATGTTGACCATCATTGATGAGGATCTGTGCGTCCATAGGAACCCTAAGGGTGCCGAGGTTATAAGAGCCGGCATGTTCTTCAAATTCCACGTCGACAGCAATCGACGCCGTTAGCGCTGAGAAGACGTAATCCTTGGGGTTGTCTAGCAAGTACCGTACCATTTCAGGGATTCGTGCTTTGTTGATGATGCGCTGAGCTCGTAGCTCGGGCGGAACCTCGGACTCATCAAAGCTAAAAATTTTAGGAATGATCCTTAACGGGCAGGTCGCAATGTAGAAAGGGCGACCTGCTTGCATGCCCCTTACAGCGGGGAAAGAATAGCAATAATTAGCGGTAAGTGAGGTCATAGCTCATTACAGTTTGCGAAAAATGTCCCCGAATTATGACGTTTTTTTTAGCGCTTTTAAACGTATTTTACCGTGTGTATGTCATTTTTTGACGTACATACCAAGCTTCTGCCCGTAGGGGCCGGGCGAACGCGCACCACTTCAGGGGCTAATAATTAAACAGGTTCGGCCTGAAGCGGGGTGAGGCAATTTAGGCTGGAAGCACTCACGCGCAGGTCTTCGGTTTCATCCCAATACCCGCATGACTGCGCCATCACCGGGCCAGCGTCAGCGGTGTTGTCCGTTACAGACGGAGGTGCTGCAACGGGCCGGCGCAATGAGCCCCTGGTTCATTACAGCGAACTGGACGGCGTAAGCATGCATCAAGCTGGCTTGGGTAATGTGGGTATGGTTTACTTGATGCATCGAGTGGGATGGTTCCAAAGGAGAGGACGTGTCGCGCACAGAAAAACGCAAGGTGAGTGGCAATGAGCGGAAAACAGTACTGCTTTATTTCGCGATCGCACTTTTTGCCATTGGCGGCATTGGGGTCTATTTTCCATTGGTGATGGAGAAGCCAATAAGTTCAGAGTCGTTATCGACTTACGCTCTCGCAATGTTATCCCCGTTTGTTGCTGATATTTTCCTCCCGGAAGATTATTGGAAGAGAATTACGCGACTCCAGAGAATGAAAGTCTGTGCTATGGGTGTTTTTGGCGGTATGTTTGCACTAATAGCGCTTTTTCGTAATGAAAAACCTTACGCTATGGGTTGGGCAATTCTAGGAACTTTGGTTATTTTATATTTAACCTACCGCGTTTGTATCCTTTCGGGTCGATTTCAACCAGAAAATCCACCAATGACTGAAGATGGAGGAGCTAATCCTCTGGCTAGTAAACTCACTGGTGGAGGATTGAACTAATGAATACCACTGAAAAATGCAATATAATTCGCCCCGCAATTCGTGTTGAACAACCGTTAGGAACATTTTACGCCTTTTCCCTGCGCGCGGATATATTGAACCAGATTACTTATTCCCTTCCTGCCGAGATCAGAGGACGGCTGGATCTGGAACAAGCTGACTCAAAGGGAGGGTACTCAATATTTGGCTCGCAGCGTGTTGAAAAAAAGACTCGGCTTCAAGAAATTGCCTCGTTTATCCAAACCACCGATGCGACCTTTCCGAATGCGATTATTCTGGCGGCTAATTATTCGAAAGAGGGGCTGTATGTAGAGGAAGCGTCTCAACAATGGCGGGTGGAAGATCGAGGAGAGGGGTTCTGGTCGCTGTCCATCCCTCAGGGTGCTTTTTCGCAGGCATCGATTATCGATGGCCAGCATAGGCTTCATGCGTTTGAGCATCTTCCGGATGACGCACCTCAGCGCGAAATGGAATTACTTTGTGTTGTCTTTCTAGAGTTGCCTACGCCGTTCCATGCTTACGTTTTCGCGACTATAAATTTTAACCAAAAGAAAGTGGATAGAGGGTTGGCATATGAATTGTTTGGGTTCGATGTCGATGAGCGGCCCGTAAGTCTTTGGTCTCCGGAAACGCTAGCGGTATATTTGACTCGACTTCTGAATACTGATGCCGCATCGCCTTTTTATGAGTCGGTTTTTTCGACTGCAGATACTAAAGAATTACTTGCTACTAAAAAAGATGCACGTGGATCAGTTAGTGTATCGATTGCTACTGTTGTGGATGGAATTCTTCGCCTCATTTCTAAAAATCCTCAAGAAGACAGAAATACCGTCCGGAAGGCGGACAATACAAACTTAGGTAGAAAAGCTCTAGTTGGTTATGCGGATTTGCCTTTAAGAACTCTCTACCTTGAGGGGAATGACAAAGGGATATATGAAATAGTGTTCAATTTCTTTCACGCAGTCTCCAACACTATCTGGCAGCATACCGGAGAAGGATCATACCTACGAAAAACTGTAGGTGTGCAGGCGTTTTTTGATGTCTTGCGGATACTGACAGTTAAGCGACCTATTTCGGCCGAAAGCTTTTCAATTGAATCTCTCAGTAAGTTGTTAGAGAAAAGCGCGGGAATGGATTCCAACGGTGATAAATATCAGGCGTCGGGTATTGGGCGCTCTGAGATACGCAGAGAGTTGATTGACACTCTCGGGCTATAGGCTAGTAATCAGGACCTGGAGGAGCGCAACTTGCTCCTCCAGGCAATCAGTCCTTACCTAGTCTGTCGCGCCACTGACCGATAGCGAACTTGCGAAAACAAATTAGCTTGATAGCCGAACTATGGAATATAAACGCAATATCTAAGTGTTGGAGGGAGCATGGTAGCGAAACTACATGAGCGTGGAGGGTTCAACTATAAGGGTGAACGTTGCTTTTTTGATGGGCGCTGGCTTTGGACCTGGTATTTTCGCCCGGCCGGCTGCGAGCTCTTCGTGCAATATCATCTCCCAGGCGGTGTTAAAACTCGCAAAGCTGACGTCGAATTTTTTATCGATCAAGGCGAAACTGCTACTTCGTACTACGAAGAAACACTTGCAAAGCAAGGTGACGTTGCTGCTGCGAAGGATGCGCTAGCTGTTGCCAAGGCACAATACGAGCGCACACGGCAGCCTGATTACGACCCCGGGGGACGGACGAATAATCCAGGCAAGGTTTCTAGGGTTATTAAGGCCAACTTTAGATTGGTTCCAGATGCAGAGGCGAGACTCCAATACGCACAAAAAATTGCGGCGGTCCTGGCTATTGGAAATAAGCGTTGTTCGTGAAGTTTTTTTTGCCATTTATTTCAGTAATACTGATTTGAAATTAATATGCATTTCCTAGGACGACAGGTGGACGCTAATAGGAGCTACATGCGTTCCGTTTATCCTGAATTTTTCCTTTGTCGTTATTACGATTTGTTCTGCACCAACTACTAACGGCGCTAGCCTTGCGACGTCTGCGTTTTGCTACTCTGCGTTTAGCACGAGAAAAGGATTATCGGTAGGTACAGTTTTGAAAATTAGCTCTGGTTTTCTTATTAGATAACCTTTGAGTTTCGCCTTCTTACGGGGGCCTTGGATCTGGCAGGTCCATATGTTTAGACCATTCTCACGCTTTTTGTGTACCTTCAGTTTCTCAAACTGCTTCTGCACCCAGCGCCAATCTTCAATTTCTTGATCGGCCCCCTGTGAGATGCCAGGAAACTCCCGAACATAGCGCTGGAAGAGACCTGGGGTTACCAGAAACACAGTGCCATCCACCGTGTGGACCTTCGCCCTGCTGTCGTTGATGATCAGATTGTGGCTTTGGATGCCTGCCTTGACCCAATTTAGGAAAACCTGACCAGGGTTGTCCGAAGTGGGATTTGATATTTCGAGAGCATTTTGTGACGTTGTATCACGCACGTCGGTTTCACCAATTTCGAACATATCCAGCAATGTTCCGAGGTAGTCGGCATCCTCCATCGCCATAGGATCTTCCAGCGATTGGTTTTGATGCGATCCTGTTCCGCCTGCCTTGGGGGCTGGTGCAGGTATCGGTGCGTCAGTCGGGTGGTCATCGACTGCAATGCTCACCGTTCCGCTGAAAGCTTCCGGGCGGTCTTCGTTCCCCCAGATTAGCGCCGGTTGAATGCGCAAAAACGTAAAGTTCTGCTGCCAGCTTCCCTGCGCAACGAGCGCGGTCCAGATGGCTTTGCCTTCCGGGGTAGTTTCGACCAGCCCATGCGATTGCAGTTCGTCGAACACGGCGATATTGGACGAGGGGATGCCCTCAATCGATTGCGACAGTAGATAGGCTCGCAGCTTGTCCGTGACCGTCTTGCTGACCAGCCACAGGGCGTCCTCAGTCAACCAACCTGCGGCACCCGGCTGGTTGAGTTTCAGTTCGTGCTGAACCAGATGACGCAGTCCGCTGATCAAGTGGTGTTGCAGCGAATGAATCGGCGCTTGCAGTGCCTTGCTTGGATTGCCGCCGATGTTCTGCGCGGTGGAAACACGGTCGGCCTGCTTCACCAACTCTCCGAGCACGCCGGCACGTTCGTACTGACCGGACAGGACATACAGCAAACTGGCCCACAGGGACGGAAATCCACAGAGCCAATCGAGGATCGGACGGTCGAGAATCTGGGTGTAGAGCAAACCTGCCGCGGCGCCGTGCAGGTAATAGTCGCGACCTTTGACATAGCGAAAACGATAGGGCTGATCCAGAGGGCCCTGCCAAGGATGCCAAACACGGCCATCCTGGCGTTCGACCAGCAGGTCCACGGCGATCTTGCCGATGTCATG
The DNA here is from genome assembly GCF_003058245.1 of Pseudomonas sp. GV047. Classification (NCBI taxonomy): domain Bacteria; kingdom Pseudomonadati; phylum Pseudomonadota; class Gammaproteobacteria; order Pseudomonadales; family Pseudomonadaceae; genus Pseudomonas; species Pseudomonas sp. GV047. Next base: position 247,445 of record NZ_QCWA01000008.1, read on the forward strand.
TAGCAGGGCGCCATAGGCGATGCCAGCCGACCAGGCATCGGTCTGGGCGGCTTGGTCTTCGGGTGCGGCGCCGGTCGGAAGCAGATAAGACTGACGCAGTTTCAAACTACAAGCGACCAGCTCCAGCCCATGGTCGAGCATGCCGCCGAGATATGCATGGTGGTGCGTCTCGCTGGCTGGGAGTTGCTGGACCTGTTCAGCGTAGCGATGGATCGGATTTAAATAGAGCTGGATGAACTGCGCGTGGGAGAGGGCGGTGTACTGCCAGATGCGATCGAGCAACTGGCGTCGGTGCTCCACTGCTAACAAGCTGCAGGCCGATTCTATGGGCAGGTAACTTTCGGCGACGCTCACGGTCGGTGGCAGGGGGAGCTTCTGCCTTTTGTGGCGAAACAGACAGAGCATCGTGACCTCCGGGAAGTGACTCGGTCAGTGGCCTTTTAGCCTTTTCGGATAGAGCTTTTACCCTTGAGTCCCTATTCCCTTCCAACCCTTAACCGTCCTTTTGGCTCGTGTCCCTTTGTGCGGCAATCTGAATATCGATACTGCTACACATCGTTTTGTTGGGACCTGGTACGGAAGAGAAAAGAGTCTGTACACTGCGGGGCATCTTTTTTGGGGCTTGCCATGAACCTCACTGACGCCACGCTCGTGCTGCTGCTCGCGGCACGTATCCATGGGACCGACGAAGCCGTCCGGGCCTCGGCGAAGAGCGTGGTCAAGAAGTTGCCGCGCAGTAAGCGTGATCTGATCTACAAGGTAATCGATAGCCGAAGTCCGCTCGAGCTGGTGGATTTTCTGGCGCAGAACCTGGATGCGGAATGACAGGCTGCGGGTGTGCGCCCATCCCTGCCCCGTTGCATCAGAGCCTCGCGGCATGGGTTTTCTGGGTGTCAGAAAAAGGGCCCAACTTGCGTTGGGCCCTGTGATGCGATTGCAGCGGTGAGATAACTATCAAACTCCATCGTTCATGCATCGTGAGTCATCCATTACCATCTGCTTCAGTTGCTGCTCCAGGTTGAGCACATACTCCGACGCGCTTCGGGCGTAACCACTGGCGCGAAAGATCGCGCGTTTGTCAGCCTTGAGCAGTCTGAGCCAGGAGTCGATGTAGCCCTCGTGCCGCAGCTCCCCCTGTATACCGGCGTAGGCACATAAAAACGCAGCGCCCATCTCGGCGATCAACTCCTCAAAGGCATAGCCTGGCGAGTCGAACAGACAAGTTGAAGTCACGCCTTCGCGCTGCAACCGAGCGTGATGCCCGGTCCAGTGCGTCAGCTCGTGCAGTGCGGTGGCGTAGTACCCGCTTTCATCGTGAAATTGTGCCTTTGTCGGCAGTTGGATGAGATCCCTGGACGGGTGGTAAAAGGCTTCGTCGGCAGGCCGATGAACGATGCGTGCACCTGAACTTAACAGCAGATTTTCCGCGGTGCTGTTGGGCTGGAAGGGATCACTCGGCTCCGTCTCGAGCAGGGTGTCATTGAGCATTTCGAGCCCTTCCGTTTGCTCGATGTTGAACAGAAAATGCGTCCTGAGAATACCGAAGTGAGCGACCTTGGGCTGACCATGTTCATCAAGTACGGGTTGGCCTGACTCGGTCTGTTCCTCGCGCTCCATCGGCTTGTAGAGCACCGCCAGGGTGCTGTGCTCACCCTTACGGATGTGCCCACCCGCTTTTTTGGCTTGATTGAAGGTCAGCCAACGATCTTGAGTGAAACCCTGCAACCTGGCCTCGGCCCACAGCAAAGGTAAATTGATACCCGAATAGGGACGATGCGTGATGGCATTGATGGGGAAGGGTTGATGACGACTGACGTCAACTGAGCCACTTGAGGACCAGGGTTTGATCCAGGGGGTAACGCCTTGGTTCAAAGCTTTAACGATCTTGTCTGTCACGTCTTGGTAGATATCTCGCATGGCATTTTCCTCGAGAGAAAAACGGAGGAACGCCGTGCCCGTCGGGGAGGGTTCCCCGGTTGGGTGATTTACCGGATTGATGCAGGTCTTGCATGCCGTTCGAATGTGGAGGTGGGCGCCGCCCATTGCGATTAGCGCTGGTGTTCTCCTGCAAGCGCTATCAGCAAGGCGCCAGGCTGACCCGGTTCTTGGAGTAGGCTCAGACTCAATTGCAGCAACGGATCGTGGTATAAGTGATCGGTTGGTTCAATGTGGATTATCTCGAACAGCACGTAGGGCTTGTTTGGATAGGCCAGATGGGCTTCGAAGGCTGCGCGCAGTACGTGGCTCAACCGATCGACCTGCAGCTTCTCAGCGTGATCGGATTGCTCGAGCAGTACTGCGCGTTGCCACGCGCCAGGGGTGAACACGATGGGCAACCGAAGGGTGTTCAGTGTTTGCGGTGTAAGTGAGTTGGGCATGGTATGTCTCCGTTGAAACGCGAAGAAACCTGTCCCGTGCGGGGGAAAGATTTCCCCGCAGTGGGCTGAAGAAAATCAAGAGGGCTTACCTCACGAGCAAAGCTCGAAAAGCGCTCAGAAGAGCAGTAGGCGTTCATCACCGTAGAAACGGTCACCGTGCGAGCCACCGAACGCTAATCGCACTTGGGGGGAACCATCACCGAAGTGATGTAGCCTTGAAGGTTCTGGCTACCTGGGAAAGTGCTGTTGATAACAGCGATCCGTACCTTGTAATTAACCGGACGATTTGTATGAGTCAATGACTGTAGAGACGCTATTTCACGGGTCTTGTCTTCTGGCTTCTAATGAAGATTTTTCGGCCAGAAAAACTGATAAGCGGTCAGGCCCGGGCCGTTTTCAGTAGTAGGCTGTTACTCTTGTCTCAACCATGAAAGCGCTCAGAAGAGGGCGAGACCATGCCGACTCAGCAGCCTGTTCAGAGATCACGTGCCCACCGCTGGGCGTATGGCTGTGGTCTGTTGGTGAAGAGTGGTTACCGTAAGTTGAAAGCGATTGAATCCCGCGTGGTTGAGCGTGCGGAAACGGCAGGTATACCTGCAGGTAAATTACTTGTTCGCGGGAGCTTTCTAACTGCCAAGTTTGCTCTGCTTGGAGCATTTCTTTTTGTTAGCTTCTGGTTGTTTGTGCTGATGTGCACAATCGTCGTATTAGCCGCTATCCAAATTCAAGATTCAGACACTCCAGGTATAAACGATCTCGATGATCCAACGCATAGAACGTCTTGGCCTGAGCGGTACGATAAATGGGGTTCTCTGAAGTAGCCTCTTGGTTATTTTGAGCTCGATTTACCCGAAACAATTCTTGCACCGCTCATCAACTGAGAGGTTCCGTTAGAACTCGCTGTCTGTGCTGCGTGGGTTCCCCTGCTGAGCATTCCTTCTACGCCTGAACCTACGCTATATCCGGCCCAACTCATGGCACCTAGAAACAGCATCGGCAGCACGATGAACATCGCCCCCATCACATACTCGATCACCTGTGCCGTGACGGTTCCATCCATGAAACCGGATGTGGGCAGCGACAACAGCACCTGATTGGAAGCCGAAACCTGGTTGTACAGGGTATCGAGCATGCTGGAGTCGACCCATCGGGCCAACTCCCACCAAAAACTCAACATGTGCAGCGTGAACAGCGCGAACGTCACCGTCATGACGGTCTTCAGCTGGTAGGTACTGACCAGCAGAATCAGCGGCAAGCTGATGATGACGCCCATGATGAGGAAGGCCTGCACCATCGGCAGAGCGGCACGTAGCGCATTCATCGCCGGGAAGTTGCTGAAGGAACCCAGTGCCAGCCCGGTATTGGTGGCCAGGTTATTGAGCCCCTGATTGATCGAGCCTCCTCGGGCACTGGAGCCATAATCCTGGTACACCTGTCCGGGCGACATGGACATCGATTGCTGGCGCGGACTGACCAGTTCGCGCAGGGTGGCATCCTCGATCTCGTTGCTCGAACGGCCAGTCAACCAACCTTTCAGTTGAGTCAGCAGCGAGGGATCAATCTGCTGGATCAACCGCTCGCGCAATCCAACACCGCTGTCGCTCCACCATTGCTTGCAGGTGGGGTAGCCCGCGCCGTTCTCTAGCTGCGGCAAGGAGACATCGCGGCGTTCGTCATACGGCCAGCTGACTCGCGGTGTGCGTGAACGATCCGTGTCGTAGTAGCCGGGGGTGTCGAGAAAATAGCTTGAACCAATCCACGCTGCGTCATGACTTTGTGCCTTGTCCAACTGCGGACGGTTGGTGAATAGCCGAGAACGGGAATAGCCATAGCAGTCGCGGGTGAAGTCGGCGACTTCCTGCAGCAGGACCTGACTATCGATGCGCGAGCTGTCGATCTCCATGCGCATCTGCCGGATATCCGGTGTACAGGGGATGGAGGCGGTGGTCGCCGCGGTCACACCTTTGCTCAAGGCATGCACCAGAAACCACCAGATCGGCACGTTCGCGGAGCGTTCGCCGATGGTATTGAAGGTCGTCCCCCAGGCGGTTTCCGTCGGTTTGGCCACACTCACACCGCAGCGCTGGCTCGCCGCATCATCGAACGCCATTGATGAGAGGCTCAACGGAAACACAGGCGCGCAACCGAACAAGACGACGATGTAGGCCAGCCACAAACGGTTCTCTATCCGTGGCACCGAGAGCAGCCCCTTGTTACCTTCGTCCGCGCCTTGCTGACGGGCCGACAACCATTCTTGCAAGATGATTGCACCAAAGGGCGCGGCGAACAGCCCGGTGTCGGACAGGACACTCCAGAGGCCGTTGTTGATGACCCAGGCCAGCAGGGAGAGGTAAAACTCCAGGTAGCTGTTGGTGCTCATGATCATGGGGGTGACCTCAAAGTCGGGTGAGCTCGACGCAGGTAAAGAGCATGAGCCCTAATGTCCCGATGCGTTTCACGCGCAGTCGGTCCTTGGGTCGATGTCGGTAGCGCTGAAGCAGATCCCACCAGAGCGCAAAGAGGACGCCGTAGAGCAGGGTACGCCACCCCCGCAGATAGGGTCGTACGGATTCGAATGCCTGCTGCCAGGCCTCGAAACTTACCAACGCAGTGCGGCCGATCCAGGCGACCAGTGCGGCGGTCAGGATCATCATCGCGGCAATCCCCAGACCTGAAAGCAGAGTGAGTAGCAGTGAGCGTTTCATGGCTCACTTGGCCTAGCGTCAGCTTCATTGAGTCGGCCCGGCTCAGGGTCGCCTTGCTCGACGGTACGCGAAGCATCGGCACCACCCGCATGTCGATCGAGCACCAGGCTGGCGGTATTGGTGGCGAGCATCTGCCGGACCTGCAGCTCGGTTTGCAGCAGGCGAATTTCTCGCTCCAGTGTGTCGATGTTTTTCGTCAAGGCGACCTGTGCCGGCTCGGCGGAGGCGATGTTCGGTTCGTGACTGCCTGCCAGCAGGGTGCGCAGTAGTAGGAGCGCCTTATCGAGTACGCTGGACAGGGCCGTCTCGCTGGCCAGGCGTCGCGCCAGCAGATCCTGATCGGGATCGTCGCGCAAGGCTTCGATCACGCCACGGGTCACCGGCAGCATTGGGCTCGAGGCTTTCGCCAGATTGTCTGAAGTAGGCGGCAGAGAGCCGGATAGCAACCCTTGCAGGGCCTTGAGGCGTTCGCTGTAGGCCTCCTGGATCAGTGGCGTCAATCCGCTGCCCGCGGTCACCCTTAGGGTTTCGCAGCTATCGCAGGTCGCGACTTCGCTCTCCCCCAGCACGCGAACGGCCCATTCGGATTCCTCTTGAGGCGAGGTCCATGTCTGGCAAATAGCCCCACCCAGGCAATCGCTGCTACTGATCGAGGCACTGTCATCCACCGACCGGTTATGCAGTAGGTTATAACCCGCACGCACCACGTCGGCGGTCACCCGAATGGGTGTCTGCCCCTCACCACCCGCCTTCGAACCGCCGACCCAGGACAGCCCATTGTTGCCGTTCCGGACCTCGGTGTTTCTCACCGCCGCCACCGCATCACCGCCGGTTTGTTCCAGATTACCCTGCATCTCTTGGTTCTTGGCCAGCGCGCCCCAGCCGGCCTGACCGACCTTGTCGGCCATTTTCTCGGCCATGGCCTGGCAGGTCAGCTTGGAGCGGTCGAAGTCGATACGCCCCTGCATCACCCCATTACTGAGTAACTCATAGAGGCCGGGGTTGGCGCGCTGGATGATCAATGCCGGCAGCGACATCACCGCTTGGGTCGCGTTCTGCACGATGCTGCCCATGATCTGCTGGAAACCTTCGGTGACGCCGTTCAGCTGGTTTTGCAGGGTATTAGTGAGACTCATGTTTCCGCACATCATGTTTGCTCGCCAGGATCCGCCGACACCGATACCACTGGGTCGGTAGAGCGAGCTCGGTGAGCCCACTGCCGAGCCGCCACCGATGGTGTACATCACTCGGTCGTCGAGCACTTCGCCCTGAGTGCCCAGACGGTAATCGCCTTCGGCGGCGTGGGCATGCATGGCCATGACAAGCAGTCCAAAGAACAACAGGCTCATCGCGCCCAAGCATGGTCGTGCGAGAAGCCGACTCACGAAGCACCTCCTTCAAAGTCGATGCTGAACAGAAAGGTCTGCCCCTCACGTTTGCAGCAGCTATAGGGACGCCACAGCGACCAGGCGTAGCCACCATCCGCGCTCTCTACCGGATCGCTTGGGAAGATGGCGCACGTGGACTGAACTTGGGGGTAGAGCAATTGCCATGTGTGGGTCGAAACGTCGTTTTCAACGATCGGGCCAGGTGGCCAGTAGCCGTCGCGTTTGGCGGGCGTGAGTGGTAAGTACGCATGCGGCTGCCAGTTGCGGGTCATCACATCGCCGGCCCGTTGCGCCATGACTGCGGCGGCTTTGAAGTCATCGGATTGCACTAGAAAGCCCTGCCGGGGATAAACGTTGCCCCACATATTTCCCGAGGCCTGACGACCAATTTCACGTATCCCCGGCATGAGCGATTCGGGGTAGGCACTTTCCGGTATGCCATGGCGCCAGGCCAGTGAGTCCAGGGTGCTCAGGTAGTAGGGCATGAACGCAGTCGCGCCGCTGGCGCAGGCGTAGCCGGATTGCGAAGCCAGTTGCGTGGCGATCCAGCCACCGGGGTGGCCAATGCCATCGACGTTCTTGAAGCGGGGCAGGTTGTCGCGGCGGGTGTTCGGCGTGATCAGGTTGCCGCCACCCTCCGCGCCGCTGATGGGAGCAGAGAGGGCAGCCATCTCGGTCCAGGGGTTGTTACCGGTGGTGGCGTAGCTCGAGACCACCAGTTCCGGAATGAAATGACGAACCTTGGTCGAGGTTTTGACCTTGCATCCGAAGGGCGTGCAGAGCAGCCAGAAACAAATACCGACGACCCTGTATGCGAGGCAATTTGGCGAAAGCACAGAGGAGGTGATGCTGCCGGTATCCAGCGCCATGCTTGGGCCGCACGCCAGCAGGATGCTCAGCGCCAAGGGCCGAAGCTTTGGGGGCGTGATTGACGAGCAGACAGCAGGCATGATCCAGGCTCAATAAGGTAAATGGCCAGGTCAGGTTCGGTTTCGGGCGGAAGACTGTCAGTAGAAAAAATGAAGGTGGGTGTGTCGACTTTGTGAGACGTGAGACTATTATTTGACGTGAAGGGCGTTGCGCAGGAGATCGGGTTCCGTAAGCAACTGATCTGTAGTGATTTCGAGAATATTGGCGAGTTTGCACAGGACCAACAGCGACGGATTGCCCGTGCATCGTTCGATTTGACTGACGTAGGTGCGATCCACCTCGGCCATGAGCGCCAGTTGCTCTTGGGTCAGGTTTTTCAGGCGCCGCATCCAGCGGATGTTTTCCGACAGATGCAGACGAAGCTGTTCGTAGTCTTGAGTCATGCGCGCAAATTGCGCCTTGAGGGACTCTCAATCCACGGGATATAGTCTACATTGGCATTCAGCTAGGCCATTTGGTGTTCAGGCCTGTTATCGAGCGTTCATTTGGTGTCGTTAAGCTTTTCGAGTTTGGATTCCACGTCTAACAATAAATCAGACATCTAGGGTGTTTATGGACGAAAACTACATTTCAATTCCGGCGGCGGATGGTTGCCCAAGTCTTCTGACGCCTTGGGGCAGCGAATTTTCCCCGATGATCGAACGTGGCGTGCAATGCGCCCAGGCTTGGCTGGATACGCCCGGCGAGACTCCACTGTGGTGGGCGCTGGCGCAAACCCGCAAGACATTTCCTGTCGGCGACTGCCAAGATGCTTTTGAAGCCGGATTCTTGTTGAGGATTCAGCAGCGGCTTCGAGGCGCATCACAATAACCTGTCGCTCGTTTTAGAGCGCGATGCTTGAATAAATTCCCCTATGTGGGTTCTATTTCTCGCGCTCTATCGATCCGTTCAGCTACGCGGTGAGCCGCCTCCAACTCTGAACAGCTGTTCTCCTGCATCAGTGTCCAGCGCTCGGCTTTTTCCTCGGGCTCCGTCATGGCTAGGGCGAGATAAAGACTAGGCGGTACAGCCCGAAACAGCGTTTCGAGCTTCTTCGACAGCACGACTCCCTCAGTGTACTTACCCGGCTCCTTACTGGCGGAGAGCAATAAGGTCTTTTGCGCCGGCGTGAGCTTCTTGAAGCGTGCGATTTCCTCGATCTCCGCGGGCGGCATGTTCAAACAAATCCACCATTCGATCATGTTGAGCATGGTCTGCGCAGCAGTGGGAAAGTCGGCAAGGTTTTGCGTCGCCATCCAGAACCAGGCACCGAGCTTGCGCCACATCTTCGTGCCCTTGACCACGAATGGCGCCAGCAGCGGATTTTTGGTGATGATATGGCCCTCGTCGGTGACCATGATGATCGTGCGCCCCAAATACTGATCGCGCTCGGCGAGGTTGTTCACGGTGTTCATCAGGCTGATGTAGCTGATGGACATCTGGGCTTCGTAACCTTCGCGAGCGTAAGTGGCCAGATCGACAATGGTCACATCGCTCTCGGGCCAAGGCGTGCCCTCGCGATCAAATAGTTCGCCCTCGAAACCCTGGCAAAACAGGTCGATGGACTCGCCCATTTCCTGGGCACGCTCACGACGCTTCTCCGGCAAGTGCGGGTCAGCGGCGACGCGCAGCAAGGCGTCGCGCACGTTGCGGGTCAGTACCTGGCGGTTGGTGGCGACGCAGATTTGTGCCGCATCAAGAATGCATTCGCGGATCAAGCTGCGATCGGCTCGGCTCAGGCGCGCCTCTTCCTTGGCCTCGCCACCGGTGATCATCAGCCGAGCGGTGATTTCCAGTTCGCCGAGAACATCGCGCTGGTCTTCGCGACTGGTTACCACCTCATCGTCCCACTCATCGATCGACAGATTTGCCACCTGATCCGGCTGCTCGACCAGGCGCCAAGCATCGGCGAACGGCGCAAGACTGACCGAGGCGCCAGGTTTCAATTGGACCTTGTTGACCGACAGACCCTGTGTCGCGAAGTAGTCGCCCTGCAAGCCGAATGAGTTACCGGCCTCGACGATAAACAGGCGAGGGCGGTACACCGCCATGACCTGCATCAGCAGGGTGACCAGGGTGGCCGACTTGCCGGCGCCGGTGGGACCGAACAACAGTAGATGGCCGTTCATGGCCCGGTCTAGACGTGACAACGGATCAAAACTCAAGGGCGAGCCACCACGATTGAACAAGGTGATGCCCGGGTGGCCGGTACCGGTGTTGCGGCCCCACACCGGAACCAGATTCGCCAGGTGCTGGGCAAACATCAGGCGGGTATACCAATTGCGTGTGTCGCGAGATGGGTTATAGGTCATTGGCAACCAACGCAGGTAGCTGTTGCAGGCGGCGACCTCATCGCCTTCACGTACTGGTTGCAGCCCCGCGCCCAACAGCGCGTTGACCAGGCTGACCGAGCGCTGGTGCAATTGCTGTTCGTCGCGACCGTGCAGGTAGAACGCCAGGGTGCCGCGGTACAGCTTGTGCTGGCGGCCGATGATCGCGCGGGCTTCTTCGACATCCTGACGGGTCTGGGTCGAGGCCAGGTTTTCACCGATGGCTTTGCGCGCCAGGCGGTTCAAATGATCCTCGAGCACATCTTGGGGTTTGACCACCAAGGTCAGACTCATCACCGTCCCTTCGGGTAACTGGTCGAACAGGGCATTCACCGCGTCGCCCTTGCGGATTTCGCCAGTGAGTTGGCCAATCGACGGTGCGCGCCGCAGCTTGTCCACCACCATCACCCGATGGGGCTGATCGTCGAAAAACCAGAGTCCGCGCTGCACATTCGAACGCGGTTCGTTGAAGAACAGCCGCTCGGCGAAGTCATGATCGAAGGGCAGTTCCAGCGACTCATCGTCGCCCGACTCCGGATAGGCCACGTGGCGGTAGAAGTCCTCAGGCTCTTCATCGCTAAGTTTGGGGGCCGGATTGAACCAGGGCAATAACCAGGCATACAGACCTGGGCCATCGACTCGTATCGATTGCACTCCGCACGCCTGCAACGAAGCCGCGATACGCTCGCAAGTCTGTTGCAGGGATTGCACCGGGGTGAGTCCCGTTTCCTCAGCGCCAGACTCCAGCCAGCGATAGACAACCAGGCGCACCCGCCGGTTGTTACCGCGCCACGGCAGGCGCGTGACTGCCTTGTCCTCGAACAGTCCTCCTGGCTTGGCGATGGCCTTCAGGTGTCGGCGAGTAAGTTCCAAGTACGTGTCGGTGAAAACCGTGCCTCGCGCGCGGTCCTGAATATAGCCCGTGAGCCGGGTCAGATAGGGAGTGAAGTCGTTGTCGTCCTGGCAGAAAAACTGCGCCACCCAAGGCGCTTGATCCAGCTCGTCAAAGCTATCCTGCAGGGCATCCTCAAGGGCATCGCGGGCCGCCATCAGCCAATCGGGTTCGCGCCCTTCAGTGCCGATGGGCAGTATCTCGAACACCGCACCCACCGAGCGATTGTCATCGAGCAGAAAACACTGCTCGGTGTCGAGGTACTCGACCCACGGCAGGTGATCGGTGAAGCTGGGGTTGCGCGCGTACAGTGCGGCTTCATCGGCCAAGGTGGCGCGAGGGCGCAATGGGCTGCGCCAGGCTTTCCACGCGGGAGTGCGCTTGCCCGAATCGCCGGTACGCACTACAAGTCTTCCTGACGTTCACCCGGCAATGCGTACTGCACCTGTTGGTAGAACGGAAAGACGGTCGAGTAACCCGGGACCGGTGCCTGCTCGGTACCACTCAGATGCGGATACACGTACAGCACCAGATCGGGATTGGGCAGGCGAGGGAACAAATTGTGGATCTCGTTCGCCGCGGTGCGCGTGTACGGTTCCTGGAGAGCCACGGAGAAATCTGCCTGGGCCAGCGGGCGGCGCAACTGCTTCCGAGCATCCAGCAGTTGCTGCTGAGTGCCTTGCGAACCGGCACCGTTCCAGATGTCCAGCATGGTTTGCTCGCCATGGGGCAGAAGCGTCTCCTTTTCGGTGGAACACCCCGTCAGGATCCAGCAGAGCACGCTAATCCAGGTCAGGCAGCGAAACATGGTCTTTCTCATGGCGAACGCTCCGGCCCTTGGGCTCGTAGTCAATGGTGATCTCATGGTCGAGGTGCAGGGCGACTTGGGCGGCAGGTGGCACGTACACAGCAGCAAACGCCTCGCCATACAGCTTGTTGACCCACTCGCGAATATCGCTGACCCCACCACTGAGAATTGAATTCAGTGCGCTATTGCCACTGTTGCTGGTGACACCGAGGGTACTGCCGCCCGAACTGATCACACTGCTGTTGTTCTGCTCATCCCCGAGCAAGGCGGCGACACCCGCGCCGGCCGCCGTGATCAGGCTCTGGCTGCCGAGGTATTGCTGGGCGTTCGAGCGGCGCTCGCCAGCGATGCAAGGAATGCCATACGGATCGGACAGGTAACCGAGTCCACCACGGATCTTGTCGGTGTTTGAGCTCTGGGTGGTGGAGGCATTGCGGCTGGCCACCGCCTTCGGCTGAGGCACCGTGCGGATGGTGCCGTCTATGAATACAAAGGTGATCGACTCGACCTGTCCGCGCACGCAAGACAGGGTCCAGTCACCGGAGGCTGTGCCGCTCATCACGGCTCCTGCGACGTCCGGCAGGTCGATGCCGTTGGCAGTCAGGTTCTCCGGACCGACCAGCACCTTGAAGGGATAGGGATCATTCACGGTGCCGTCCACTGGGACTCGGCCGATCAGCGCGGTCATGGCGACCGAGCCCATCAATGTCGCGTTTTCGGGAATGGTGTAGACCGGCTTCGCGCCTTCGGTACGATCAGCGGATCGTGTCAGGTCACGCTCACCCTGGGTGACTGCACGTAGCTGTTTCTGGCTGCGATCAATCGCGTTATCTTTCAAGCCCTCCAGTGAGTTGAAGGCGGTAGGCAGACTCAGTGCGGGGGATGTCTTGGTTTTGCTTCGGGCGTCGGTGGGCGGAGCATCTGAGGGCTCAATCCACTGCAGTGCATCATTGGCAGAATACTGCCCTTCGAACTGAGCACCGTCGCCCGGCTCAAGCCCCAATCCGATCGGCATATCCTTGCCTTTGCCGGTTAGCCCCGACAACTGTTCCTGCAATTGCGTCAGCAGACCGCGAGCCTGGCGACTGTCTTGTTCCGCTTTGAGCCGAACCTCATTGGCTTGTCGGCGACCTTCATCGACCTGTTGAGTCACGCTGCCAAGCGCGGTCTGGATGCGCGAATCAACACTGTTTTCTCGCTCGCGCAGGCGGTTGTTTTCCGTCTGCAGCGAATCGTTGTGTTTCTTCAAACCGAGCATGTCGCTGCGCATGGCTTTCACCTGGCCGACCAGGGTGGCGACCGTGTCGCGTGGGGTATCACCCGCAATGCCGAGCGACTTGGCTTGCTCGACGGATAACTGAAGGTTGCCCTGATCAACCGGGTGCTCTGGAGAGGGCGTGCTGCCACCCACGACCCAGGGTTTCAGGATGATCAACACTACGGCCAGTAGCGCAGCCGGTACCAACCATTTGAGCAAGGCGTTAGCTTTCATCGTCAGCACCTCGCGCAACGGGCGGGAGCAGCATGGCGTGTTCGAGGCCGGCACCGCGAGTGACGAGGTAGGCGATCGTGGTGTCTTCTGCACTGCCGACCGGCCCGAGAAAAGCATGCTGGAAGGCCGCTGCGAACAGAATGGCCTGAAGCCGACGCGGATCGAGTGGCACCGTCGCTGAACCACGATTGCGCAACTTCACCGCCGTCACCCAATAATCACCGAGTCGCCAGGCGGCGATGGGTGTGCTGGCCACGTTTTCGGTCGGCAGCAGGTTTGGCAGTTCGGTGCGCAGCTTGAGCGGGACGCGGCGTACACCGGGCAGGGACTCCACGGTGCGCAACGGCGCGTACAGGCTCTGTGCGGCGTAGCGCGTCAACGCGACCGGGATCGGCGTGCGTTCTGGAACAGGGGCGGTGCTCGATTCAGTCTCGGTAGCTTGCACCAGAGCATTCTTGAGAATACGCACGGGCTCCAACGGTTGATCGCCAGGCGTGGCCGCGATGTCCAGGAGGATGATCTCGCCCGTCGCGACCGATTGCAGTTGCAGTCGGGACGGTGCAATGGCTTCCGACGCGCGCAGGTATAGCGTGCCGCCGGTTGATTGCACGCGCAGCTTGCCGGTCAGGGTTGAGGGCACGCCGACTCGAACATCCTCATCGACAAAGACCACCCGCTCTTGATTGATCACCAGTGGGACCGCGAGGGGGAGGCGTTCCCAGTGCATCAGCTCGACGGCCTGCGCTGCAGCTCCCCATAGCATCAGTGCGACGGTGAGTCCCAGGGTAGAAATCCGCTTCATGGCTCAACTCCAGGCAGGGAGATTTTTTGCGGAGTGCCCTGATAACAATCCAGTGCCAGCCCCCACTTATTGCGTTCGGGGTCCAGATCAAAACGCACCACGCGTAATGGATAACGCACCACCACCCGTTTCACCGGTTCTGCGGCGTAATACTCATCGGCGTTGAGGTCGAGCTTGACCAGCCAGCTGTCGCGATCGAGTTGCTTGACCCTGAGTTCCGGATCTTCGCTGTAGCCTCGGCCCAGAATTTCGTAGACGCCACGCACCCGCTGGCGCAGTTCGCCGGCGGCCTTGCGGTACTCGTAGTCGCCATCGAGGAAGGCCTTGCAGGCGGGTGTCAGGTAGGACTGCAAGCTATAGATGGCGCGGCGATAGTCCTGCTCTCCATCTGAGGGCCAGCGGTTGAGCTGACCAAAGATGTACAGGGCAAAGGCATACACATTCTCTGAGGGGATATCCCACCACTTGCGCGTGCTGCCCGAGCGCAGATCCGGTGGTACATGCACGGTCAGATCGGTCGGTGCCGAGCGCCAGCCGTACCAGAGCCCGGCACAGGCCAGGGCAAGGATCATTACCGCCAGACGCAGGCTGAAGATATGGGCCTGTTGGGCGTCCACCTTGTTCCGAAATCGACTCATGGTTGCCACCGGGACAGGGCAGGGCGCAGTCGACACGAACGGCGAACCGTCCAGGCGCCAGAGTGGAGAATCAAACTGCCGCGCCCCAGGCGCCAACGGCTGGCGAGTATCCATTCGAGTTTGCGGTACAGCCAGGTCTCGGGGCGAGCCCGTTTGGCCCGACGCAGTAGCGTGCCACCGGCAAATAGCACCACCGCCATGCCTGCGATCATGCTGGTTGGCGCCACGGCAATGGAGGCGGTGGCGATCGCCAGAGGAACGCCCAGCAGCAGGCCAATGACGGCGCCGGTGCCGAGCGCTACCCACATCTCATCATTGGTCAAACCACGCAATACGGCGGGATCATGATTGAGTCGCTCCGGCAGAAAGACCAAGGTGCCGTCGGCAAGGCGTTCGATAGTGTCGTTCATGTCGACCTCACAGAATCGCGGCGGCCTTGGTAAGGAACCAGATGATGATCACCACCAGCAGGGCTCCAATGCCGACTACGGCGCCGAGGTCTTTCCAAGTCTTGCGCTGGTTCTGCACATCTGCATACACCGTCAGCGAATGCCAGGCCACCCCTAAAAAAGCGAGCAGGGCGATCAGCAGACCGAGCAGGATGCCGCCGTCGTAGGCGTAGTTTTTGATCGTCTCGATCAACCCGGAACCTTCGCCACGCGAAGGGGCTTCCATGGTGGGAAGTTCGGCAAAAGCCAGGCTTGGACCGAGCACCAACAACAGACCGATCAGGCGCTGACTGGCGCGATCACGTAGGTTATTTTTTAGGGGGACAAGGTACTTGAGCATGATGGTGATCTCCGGTGTTAGGACAGGGTGAAGAACATCAAAATCAGCAAGGTGAGCAGCACGCGCGCGGCGCTGCCACCGAAGGCTCCAAATCGCACACTGCCGGCTGCCCAACCCCGGTAAGCCGTCCACATCACCCAGGCACACCAAAGCAGAGCCAAGACGACAACCAATGACAGCCACAGCGTCGAACTGCTTTGCGCAGAAAAGCCGGAGGCGTTATGGAAGGCAGCGATCTGAGTGTCAGTCATGCTCATGGCGAGGGTTCCCCAGGCGCAGTGTCAAGGCGGTAATCACCAACCAGTTCACTGGGATCTCGGGGTTGAGCGCGAGATGGGGATAGATAGCCCTGAACGCCTTGACGAATGCGTTGGAGGTCCTGAATCAGACGGGGATAGTCGAAGCGATAACGCTCTTTGGACTCAGGTCTGCTGACTGCCTCAGCTTGCGTTGCAAGGCGTTCGATGGTGTCGAGTTGCCGCTGGAAAAGGCTGAGTTGATCCTGCTCATGAGCCGAGGCGGCATAGCTGCTGCTGTGAACGATAGCCAGCGAGAGTAGTAAGCAGCGAAAGACGGTAGTCGGCATGATGCTGTCCCATATGGAGCTGGGAGCAGAATCAAGTCAAAGATCGAATTGTTCCGTAAGAAACCTGAGGCGTGATCAGTCGCTTTTTCATGGAGTGGGCTGATAGGCTGTTTGCGACAATCAAGGAGAAGGGATGATGTTTGATTACGTAGGAACGTTTCCAATTCCAGCCGAATTACTGCCGCAGCGGTTGCGCGATCTTCTAGAGCCTGTTGGCACGGATCCGATGCTGAAGGTAGAAGTGAGCAGTTTCACGGAAACCGATTACGGGCCGAACAGCGAGACGGTACACATGTTGATGGCGGTCGTTCCTGACACTGGAGAGGGAGCGCAACCTCTTCTCCATAGCGACCAAGGGGTTGTAGCTTACGGTGTTCCAGACGTGCGTGAAAAAGGCAGCCAGCGGGATTTCAAACCTGATGTGTGTGGATATGACTACATTGTCGCCTCCTGGAGTAATAGTTCCTTCTACACATACAGCCTCGCTGAGAAGGTTTGGATGGCGCTGGGTCTCACCCCGCGTTGCATTGGTAATGAACAGCAGAAAATGATTTACGACGATTTGGGGCTGCCGGAGTTTGCAGTTGCTGAGGGCGAGGTCTCGGGTCAGTATCATTACAAGGCATCCCGAAATATCCGTTGGTTCATGTCTAACGAATACCTGAGAAAGTACCTGTGGCTACGAGGAGCACGTGGTGTTCGGCAGTTCTATTATCAGTCTCTGCTACAAGACTCTCCACAATTACGCGCCATGATGCATGGGGAAAAGTCTATTACCTTTGGCGAGCCAGAGGATTGGTTCGATGTTGATCTTCGGGAAGACGGTGGCGATTTGCTGTTGCAAGTTTGGGCAACGGTCGAATCGGTTTCATGCGTGCTCTGCCCAGGGCAGACTGCAGAAGGGCTAAATTGGCCGGGCGTACTCGTTGCTGTCACGCGTCAAATCGCCAATGGGATGGTAGATGGTACAAGCGTTTATCTCGACGACTGTTTTCTCGAGCGCTATGAGCAGAGCAGCTTTTATGACAGCACTCCGGTCAACCTATATGGTCACTGGTATTGCAGTCCGTCATATTTAGGCCAATGGCATTTCACGGACTGCCGTAGAGTCGGCCGGAACTTGATCAGGGTGTCAGTGAGGGAGTTGTATAAAGGCAAGCCAGATCGTGAAATATTGCACGCACAAACCTATTCGCTAGATCCTGTCAGGGTGGCTCAGTTCGACCACACCGAAGAACACATCGTTTCCAAGACTGACCGACTCCTAGTCCAGTTGCTGTCTCTGGGGGAAAGCCTATCCCGGTTGGGTGCTATCCTGGGCATTCAGAAGTCGCCTGTCGAGTTAGTCGGCTTCTCGCGCGAAGAGGTAGAGAACAATGGCTGGCTGCACTATCCGCAACTTGCAAAACTAGCTCAAGTCTCACCGTTAGACATGACCCAGCAGGCTTTCTTGGCGAGGTGTAAATCCATTCATGAGATTTGGCAGAAGCTACCCAATGGTTTTCTTAGGCAAGTCCTTCAGGTTGCCGGGGTTCCCAAAGCAAAGATCGCCAATCTTGCAAGCTTGAAACTCTTGGAGGTCTTGCTGAATATCGTAGAGCGCTTGGACGCGCAGGGAGAGGCATCGGATGCATTCAAGTGCGATGAGGACCCAGAAGGCTGGAATGCTAGAAATACGGGGATTGCTATGCTCTTCGTTGCTAACGACCTCCGCATTGCGGATGCCCATGATTCGGTGGGAGAGAGTCTCAATAAAATGCAGGCTCAAGGTTTTGATACTGCGAGTATGCATCAAGGATACGGACGGGCGCTCGACTTTGTCTTGGATGGTGTTATCAACGGGTTTTCGGCAATTAATGGCCCATTGGGTCGAATCTTGGAAAGAGGGTGATGCTGCGTAACGCTCATTTCTATTGTTTTTCGGACGTAAGTTTCGGTGAAGTAGTCTTTTATAAATGGAGGGGCGGTGGTTATATTGAGTTAGGGGCCTGCGCGCACTAAATGCTTGCGCGCATTGCACTGGGTTTCACGAAACGGGAAATGTAAATCGCTGCATTCTGGGGCCACCTCCACGCTACAACATTGACTTCACACCGACCTCTGCCTCTTGGTTGAGTTTGGTCGAGCGTTTTTTTCTCAACGCTGAGCGAGATGTATCAAGCGACAAGTGCACATTGGCTTCAAAAATCTAGAAATATCGATTGAGCATTACCTGAAAACTTACAAGCAGAAAAGCTATTCAGGTGGCATAAGAGGATCGATGACATCCTCGCCTCAGTCGCTCATGCAGTATGAGCACTGGGCAAGTGATTTTTCAGTTGCGCTTCTGAAACACCACACTCGCGTTAAGTTATACGGAGATCAGCCAACAACTTCTGCATTTCTTCTCCTTGGTAAACTCTCCTGCCAAGATTTCGATCAATGATCTTGGTCGCAGCGCTTACCTTCACCTTACCATGTGGTTCTAATACGGTGTTGAATGAGAAAAATCCGAGTTTCTCGTCAGCGTATTCCCTATTGCCGGCGATAGTCGCTTCAATGTAGCGCTGATAAGATTCTTCGATTCGTGGCCCGAAAATAATCCCTGTGATGAAGTTCGTGCCGTGATGCATGATTCTTTGTCTAGGACTTTTAAGCTTAATATCGCTCGCGGCCATATAATGAGTTTCTCCCTCTTGGGTAGTAAACATTCTCAGTTCGCCTTCATACTTCCAGAATGAGTTCTTCTGAAGAAAGGCTTCCTCCACCTTGGCTTTGCCTTTAGTTGCGCATTCTAGAATTGGTATTAGCTTGTCCGAGTCAATATATTTAACTTCGCGCAGCGGGTAAACCTCATATGTATCGGACATAAGATGGTGTCGAAGTTTGATTTCAGGCCCGTCTAGGCCGCCATATATCACCACGCAACCTTTGAATCCATCAGCGTAATGAGCCCACATCATCGAATCGAGGGCGTTTTTTGAGAACGAAACACTATAGAATTGATGATTGATTGCCCGAGCTATAAGTTCAGTCAATATAAGAATACACAATCTGGCGCGGTCTTTTTTCGATGCGCTTTCTGCTACGCCGGAGTCAGGAGGCGCTGAGTGCTCGATAATTGAACGCTCAAACAAGTCTAGTAACTCAACCTCCTTAATTTTAACCGCTTCGCGTACCGATCCAGTCAAAGAGTCAATCTTCACGTCTTTAAAAATTTCATTCAGTCTTAGTATCAGTTCTTCATCGTTGCATGACAGATGAAGAAGAATATTCCATGCGGGACTAATTGGTTTAGACGAGAGAAGATATTTCCAAAGTTCTGGGTCATCCTCAAAATAATATGATGCCTTGAGATCATTGGGGTCGTTCAGTTCATGATTGGCAGCAAAGTAGATCTCGTTATAGCGAACGGCTTTTTCAAAGTAAGCATTAGGTCTGTAGTATTTGAAAATAGGCATAATTACTCCGGGCGGTTAATATTGAATGCTTTGTGTTTATTTATATAAAAGCCGAACGGCACGTGCGCTTTAGCTTCAGAGGCCTTTGCAAGGATTTATGGAGGGTGAAAAGCACTAACGAAAAATCAAAAAAGATTAATTCCTTTGTGAAGCAAAAGAATTTGACCCTCATTGAAAAATTGTTGACGCCTTTCATCCAGAGGCACGATTGCAAAGGAAGTAACTTCTAAATACTCCCCCTTCAAGAGCTCGCCTCCTATTTCGAATTTGACCTCTGAAGGTTTCGTACGTCCTTCAAGAGCCCTTAAAACAGTCCCTATATCTCGCGCCTTGATGACATCAACAAAGAATCCGTCTTTAAGATAGATTTCAATTTTTCGGCTCTGATTCCTCACGGTACCTCCATGACCTCACTCAAATGGTTACTAATACTCAAAAAGCCTTCAATTGAGTAGACGATTCTGTGCCAATAACTGTATCGCACTTTTAGAAAACTATGGCATTAATTCATGCTCGTGGTCAAGATGATGATTCTAAAATGCCAAAAAATCCAAGCTAATTACTTTGGTCTAGGTAATAGGTGCGTGGGCACCCTGGTTATCTACAAAATAAGCTTCCAAATTGATTGATAAAAATTAATAGCATTGTTGCAGTCAATTGGTCAGATAGGCGAGCACTTACAATAGTGCGAGGATCATTGGTTTTTAGCTAAGGTGGGTGGGGAAAACTCAGCGCGTTTATTTAGTCTCTTTGTTTCTGTTAATGGTGAGCTGAGCATGGATTGAGCTAAAGAGAACGATTTATCTGACTCAGAACATTAGATGTATTTTTTGAACGTCGTTGCTGTGATAACCGTTGTTATCAACGCCATTGCTGAACAGGGCAAAAAAATGGCCATTGGATTGACTGAAAAAGGCAGGGACAGGTAGATGCCCCAGGGTACAAACAACAGGGGTATCACTGCTCGTTTAGCGCGGTGATAGACAAAGCTGCTCTCTCGTCCTGCTCCAAATTTCCGTAGATCGCGGCGCATCAAACCATCGATCAAACCCGTTAGCACGGCCATCAGAAACAAGGGTGTCGACAAAACCAGAATGGTCAGGCGCACGACGAAGGTGAAGCTGACATACACCGCTGCCAACACAAAATCCTCGATGCTCACGTAGAGCGAGTTGATCCAGCCCCAGAAACTGTTGTCATTGCTCGACACACGCGCTTGCTGGGCAAAACCAGCAAAACCAGTGTTGACCAACAACCACTGATTGAGAAAATCCAGCGCCTGGACAATCGTTTGCCTGGGTTGTTGAATGAGTAATGAGGATTTGAAGTGTTCGCTGAGCCAACCTAACTCACTGGTTAGCATGGCCTGGCTGTGTCGCCAGCCTTGATCGCCCCAGAATAGTAGCAAACCTGCGAACTCCATCAGGATCGAGAACAGCAGCGAGGCAATCAGCAAACCAATGATACGTAACACCAGGGTGATCGTTGAGACAATCAGTCCTGGGTGTTGGATCGGCTGTGGCGGTGTATTCTGTATGGAGGTCGCCATCTTTCACTCCGTTGCGCGTTGCAGTGTTGGCGTCGACACGACGCATTCTGGATCTTTTTCTGTCGAATCGAAACCTGCCGCGGGTGCGGACTACCCCACCTGATCCCAATCGAAGTTTGTGGTTGGGCCGCCCCCACTGGTAGTCCACCATTGGCCCGCCTGCTTGTTGTAGGTCGCGCGCATTCGCTGGGCGAGTTCCTGCAGATCCTGGGGCATGGCGTCGTCCTTCGAGGGCTTTGGTAAGGGCATGCGGACTTTCCAGAGCTGACCACCGGCCTGGAAGGAGAACATTTGCCCCTTGGGCAAACTGACGATGTGCGCAGGCTCGATCAGCGGCACACTGGTGCTGCTGACGCGGTCCTGTGAGGACGAGGTGAAGTCCGTATTGGCCTCAGGATCGGAGGTGTCGGTGGCGCCCGACACCAGGGTTTTGCTCAGCACATTGACCTTGGGCAACTGCTGGGTGAGCAGCTCCGCAGTGGCGGTTTCACGCACCCGCAGCATCTGCAGGGTATTGAAGTTGCCGATGACCTGCCCGGCCTTGGCGCGATTGCCAATGCGAGCTTCGATATCGCTGAGAGTCTGGGTGTAGGCGGTCACCTGGATGCCGGCGCCGCCACCCTTATTGATCAGTGGGATGAACTCATCACCCATCAACTCGTTGAACTCATCGGCGTGCAGGTTGATGGGAAGCTTGCTGGCACTTCTGTCTGATTGGGGCAGGCCATGGTCGATACCGTGTTTGTAGATATGTCCGGCGACCGAGACCAGGTCGGCGAACATGGAGTTGCCCACCGCGGCCGCCACCTCGGCGTCGGTCAGCGCATCCAGGCCGACATAAACGATGCCGCGTTTCCGGATAATCTGCATCCAGTCGAAAATTGGCCGCGGGTCATCTAAATCGGTGTAGTTGGGGGCCAGTAACTGCGCGGTCTTGCCGGTGGTGAGTTTCTCCAGCAGCGGCAGTAGCGAGGCAACGATTTTGTCGAAGTAAGTACGGTCGTAGCGCACCGCCGAACGCAGTCCGTCCAGCACCGGATCAAATACCCGTTTTGCCGCCAAATATTGTTCGATGGCCACCACCCGCTTTTCGCGTCCTACCATATGCCGGGGAATGTTCTTCTCGGTGAGCTTGCCTTCGAGCTGGACGATTACTTCCCACGCCTTCGGGTCGGTCTTGGCGAAAAACTGCTGGGCGTACTCGATGAACAGGGCGTCGATGTTGACCACATGTCGCTGGATCTGCAGGTAGTCCGGACGCCGGCCCAACTCGATCAGAGCGCGGGCGATGATGTTGACGAAACGCCAGGCGAACTCACGGAAGGCCGCCGAGTTGCCTTCACCGCTGAGCTGCCCGGCGATGCGCGACGCCACTTCCGAAATACGCCCGAAACGTCCTACGGCGTTGTAACGCGCGGAGATCTCTGGCCAGCCTAGGTGGAACACATAGAATTCCTTTTCCCGACCGGCGCGCTTGGCTTCGACGTACATCCGCTTGAGCAAATCGGCATCGCCCTTCGGATCGAAAACGATGACCACCTCATGTTCGACGCGGTGAATGTCCTGGGTGATGTACACCTCGGCGAGTCGCGTCTTGCCGACGCGAGTAGTGCCCAACACCAGGGTGTGTCCGACCCGTTCGCCCAGTGGCAGACTGACCTCCGTTTCTTTGGGCTCGACCCCATGCAACAGCGGCGAGCCACCTACCGGGGGCAAAGGGCGCAACGGATTGAAGGCACTGTCCCAGGCGATGACACGGGCCAATGTCGAGAGTGGAAACGGTGCGTGCTCCAGGCGCCGTTCGAGTCCACGTGCCAGACGGTAACAGATCGGTTGGTCGACATAGTGGGCGACCGCCGGATCCTGGGCCTCGACCAGGCGCTGAGTGTGCAGACGGGTCCAGCGAAAGCCGCGGCCCATGAACAGACGCTTGCGGCTGACCGGAATCTGCCGACTGGTCAGCTCGTAGCGGGGCAGCCGACGGATATTGCGTCGATAACGCAGCACCTCCCAGGCTTGTCGCAGCCGGATAAGGCCGAACAGGGTATAGGCCAGCGCCGCAACCAGACCGATCTCCGGTGACAGGGCCACAGCCCAGGGCGAGTACACGCACAACACTGCGGCAGCGACGCAGATCGCTACCGTGTACAGCTCCACCGCTGGCCGGAGCTTGGATTCCATCGCATGCTCGGCCATGACCTGACTCACTGTTCCAATGAGGTAGCGGTGATCAAGACGGGGTAGTGCTCAATCTGCAGGCGGGTGGCGATGTCGTTACCGTTGACCGGCAGGATGGTGATGCCCGTAGCGGCTGCTCGAATCCGGGCCAGGGCTTCAGTATCGGCCACTTCGACGGCGAGGCCTGCCGCGCCCATTTCCTGCAGTTCAGTCGCACGTTGACGCAACCAAGCCAGCGACTGGGGATCGTCACCGACCAGAAAAAATGGCCGCAAGCCCGGCATGTTCAGGGCGCGAGACGTGATTTGGCCGGGGCTCAAGTGAGAGCTGCGGACGGGCAGTATCCAGGTTTCATCGGCAAAGGTGGACAGGTCCGCATGCATGGCCCGATCAGGCCGGATCTTGTTGTTGATTGGCGGCCTGGCAACCTGAAAATGGGGTCGGTTGAAGTCGCTAGGCCGATCCCCAGCTACGCTCAGTTCCGGCTGGGCGAAAGAAGCCAAGAGCAGGATGACATAGCAGATAAGGGATATTCGCTTCATGGTGGTGTGCCCTGTTTGAAGGAAACCTGCAGTCGTTCGAGTTGTCGGGAAAAGCCGGCGCGGTAACGCGCGGCTGGCGTTCCGCCTGCCGGGCGGTGATAGCGTCCGGCCGCTGACACCCAATCACCGGTGGCGGCGTGATGTTTCTGCAACAGTGCAGCGGTCACGGCGAGATTTCGGTAGGGATCGAGGGCTTCGCAGGGACTGGAAAAACGTTGCCCGTGGTAACCCAGGTTAGTTTGTCCAAGACCGACGTCGACCCGCTTGGGGTCATGTCGGGCGAGCGCCTGAAGCAAGGCGTGACATGCAGCCTGGCGAGTGGCGAAGCGGTAAGGACTACCGGCGATGTTCAGGGTCCACGGCCAGGGCAGCAGTCGATCACGGACGCGGAGTCCACTCTCCTGCAGGGCAATCGCGAACAGCACCGTAGAAGGGATGTTGGCGTCATGCGCCGCCAATTGATAGGCAGGAGGCGGAAGTTCGTCAGCCTGGACGGCGAGCACCGTCAGCATCAGCGCAAGACCACTCAGTCGAGGCGTTGCCATTGTCCATTCACCTGTTGAAATGTGGCAGGCAATGGCCCCGAGGCCCCTAGGCTGAACCAGCGACCACGGTCATGGTTCAGGGTGATCTGCCGGCGTTGAACCTTGGCTGGATCGATGTCCGCTTGCCGAGCCCAGCGACGGACGCGTTCATCCTCGCCTTGGCTGCCCACCAGGTAGATATCGAACGCCGTGTCACTGTTTTGCAAACGTTGTGCTTCAGCGGTGCATGCAGGGCAGTGGTCCTCCACAAACAAAGCCGGACGCGGCATGGCCGAAGAGCTGGTAGGGGACGTAGATGCCATGCCCTGGATCGGTAGTAGCCCGGGAAACAGCTTGGCCCAGGCCGCGGTGTAAGCGTTTTGGTAAGCCAACTCGCGCTCGGCGCGTTTGGCTTCCAGCGTTACCTGTAATTCGGCATAGCGCTGGCGCTCTTGGTCGGTCTGGGCCTCGACCCCGAGTGCGGTCAACGGATCGAGGTTCGGGCTCCAGAAACCGCGCGGGCCGGCTTGGATCTGTTCGAAGCGCGTCCACTCCTGCTCCGTCAGACCCCAGTTCGCCGCCTGTTCAGAGTCAGAGCGCCCCAGCGGAGCAGACTGCGTGTCCTGGGTCCGTGACTGTGCCGTGATGGGGTCGCCCATCGCAGCGCCCATGGCCAGTAACGAAGCGAGACAGACAACGGTGGGCAGTAGCGCTCTGTTCATGATCACTTCTCAAGGGAGGTGCACGGTCTGATCTGGCTGAGCGGTCACCGCGAAGATGGCTGAGTTCGGCTCCAGTACTTTTAGGTGCCAGGCGCCGAGCTGCTCGCCGCTATGCAGCAGCCGGACATCCATGAGCGAGCGACTGTCAGGAGGGGCAATCGCCAGAAAGCGCTCACCCCCGCGGGACTCGACACCCAACACCGAGAACGGTGGCGAGAGCGGGGCGGGTTTTGGGCGAGCCGTTTTTTTCGGCTTGGTCGCGGATAAACTCGGCGATGGGGGTGATGGCTGGGTCTTGAGGTCCAGAAGCTGCTGCTCGACGTGCTCAAGGCGTGCGCGCAGCGCTGTCAGGTCTGCCTGGGTGGCGCGGGCTGCGAGACCATCGCGCAGTTCCTGTATCTCTTGCGCCCACTGATCCAACATCGGATCGAGGGTATTGGCCTGTTGCTCACCAGTATCGACCATCTGCTTCAGGTCTTTCAGCGCGTACTGCAGTTTCTCCTGGGCGTCCTTGAGGGCGCTTGAATCATGTTGCAGGGTGTCCAGAGTTTGTAGGCGTTGGGTGTTCGTGCTCTGTAGTTCGGCCACGCGCTGATATTGGTTATACAAACCACCGCAGAGACCGGCGACCGCCAGGCAAAGTAAGCCGACAATAAGGGTTTGAAACGTTGAGGCTTTCATGGCCGCGCCTCCAATTGATGGGGCCAGACGGTTGCGATCAGCGCGACACCGGCCTCCGTTTTCTGCTGTTCGAAGCAGACCGAACGGCTGACTTCGTCGGTCGTAAGTTGCCAGGCGGGGCCAGCCAGCACTTGTAGGGCGTTGCGCAAAGGGATTGGCCCAAGCCGGTAATGGGCCGCGGGCAGGGGCCGAGTAAACAGCACCCTCACGGACGCGGT